>CAZUGA010000090.1:0-1816 GCA_964619885.1 uncultured Methylococcaceae bacterium | reverse complement strand
AGCTATTCAAGCTACTAAGTCCACTCGCTTTGATGAGTTTTGCAAGTGGCTCGATCTTCCAAATAATTAGCAACCCGGCTTACACCGTCTGAAATTCGGGTACTGCCGCATTCAGTACGATTATTTGGCGTTAAACTACGAATCTGAGATTGAACAACCTTTCCCGGTGCGAACACAACAGCAATTGCTTGCCCCGCAGGCATACTGCCCAGTCTTACGGCCCCATTTGCGTCATAAATCAGAAATTGGCCATCTGCATCTACCGATAATCCCATCGCAGGATCTTCTTTGTAGGACCCGGCAACCACATACCAAAGACATTCACCGGCTATATCTCTCAGCGGAGGTAGCCCCAAAGTTTGCCAGGGTAATCGACCAATCGCAGATTCCCCCGCGACACCGCAGGGCATATCGGCAAGACCGTCACCGTCTATATCAGGACACGGCAAATATCCGGGTAATCGATTGGCATGTATATCAGCATAACTCAACGCATAACCAACCAACGCCTCGTGCGCGGTTTGCAACACTTTTAGATTCTCTGCCTGCGCAGAACCCGATCGAGAACTGTTTAATCCCGCCAATAGCAATGCAGTCAGGCTGACCGTCATGATCAACACGGTAAGTAACAGTGCAGCTCCGCTTTGTGCAGACAAACCTGACAATTGTCTATGCGCAAAAATTTTGATCATGGGCTTGGCGATGCCTCCATCACTTTATTAGATTCTAAATTTGCAGCGATTCCGGTTTCCGCATCATTTGTTTCTTCGACAATTTGTTCATTTTCTTCGCTTTCTTGCACCCATTCGTAGACATCTTTTTTGCTGCCATTTTCAACAAAGTATGTTTCACCGGGTCGCAAAACAATATTGGTCGATTGCCCTATCAAATGTAGAGGTACTCGGTTGTATCTAGTTTTATTGGCATGTACGGTAAATCCTACGGGATCGCTATTTACCTGTGGGTTGGTGCCATTGACCCAGACTTGGTTTTTTCCATTGCGGGGAAGCACGATTCCATTCACAGTAAGCGTTTGTGGAGTATCCACTCGCTTGTTTGAGTCTACTTGTTCTACCCGAAGTCGATCCGAATCCAAATTTGCGCGTTCAGCAGGTGTCGTGAATAAACGCTCCAATGCAAAAACATTGGGAGCGTTTAACATCAAATTCACGCTGAACGAAAAAAGTATTGTCCGTGTCAGATTCACTATGGCACCATCGCGAATTCAGAAGAATCTTCCACCAACAACTTGTCGAAATTGAACCAGCTCAACGAACATGAAGCTTGAAGATTGGCTTCCGTTGGCAAAAACGCACCAGATTCCGCTACCTGTCGTATATGACATTTTTCTGCGCTTATACGCCCCGAAGAAACCCGCTCCAGATAATCCAGCATACTGATCAAATCTTCCTCGTGAACCATCCCAAGTTGTATATTGATTGGCGTTACATAAATGGCAAAATCATCCAGTTGCGGCAACGCGTCATCCGTAAAATTTTCTCGAGAATTGAGCGTATATTTTAACGACGGTAACTTCATTTCCCGGGAACGGAATTTGGCCGCGTCAATCCAACCCATGCGGTCCGCCGGCTCGAATCTTCTATCGGCCAACAAACTGAGAAATACCTGTTTCTTCTCTTTCACAATTCGATGTTCATCGACTCGCCGCTGGAGTTGATTCTTTAGATTCTGTACAGAAACAAGGAATTTCGTTTTCTTTTGGTTAATGCTGTTATCAACGTGATGGGCAAATCCAATAGCTATGAGCCACTTGCAAAACTCATCAAAGCGAGTGGACTTAGTAGCTTGAATAGCT
>CAZUGA010000089.1:0-1964 GCA_964619885.1 uncultured Methylococcaceae bacterium | reverse complement strand
GATGCCTTCTCGCTATATAGGCTTCCCAGTATGTCGAAGTCACGGATTCAGGTTATACAGAATGATCGGCATTACTCGTTAAGACAAGAGGCTCATCGATGCCTTTACTCGTTGCTGCGCCCGACCAAGAACATTTAGTGAAAAATCGGCATCAAGCTTATCGCCAGACAGTTTTGAGTATGCGGGAATAGCGTTAATATAAGGTAACCCTTTCGTTTTCTTACGGCTGATATAACTATGTAATTTTGCCAGAATAACAATATCAATCAACGTCAACTGATTTCCAATTTCATAATACCAATTCTCGGCAAATTCAGGAACTTTGGATAGCTCCTCAGAAAAGCCCAACGTATGCGTTACCAGAGTCACTACTGGTCCACGAAGATAAGGGATTGCTTATTCTAGAAGTTCGTATTCTGGATACTGATCAGGATACCGATCAGCAAAGCCCAGCAGCGGAATTATGCCAATATCACAGATTAATCCGGCAAGCAATGCGGTATCCGGATTGACCTTTCCACTCTGCTCTGCGAGAACAAAACTAAGACAAGAGACCTCCAGACTATTTTTCCATAACGATTGCATATATTTCTTTAGTCGTACGTCTTTGCAGAGAAAGGCTTCCTTTAGACTAATGCCAACCGTCAGATTACGTGTTGCCTCTAAACCTAATCGGTTGATCGCATCAATGCAATTAGAAACTGGTAGACCCGTTGAATACAATGGACTATTAGCCACCTGCATCAATTTGCTAACAATAGGCGCATCGGTTTGAAGTATTTCAGCTGCGTCGACAACTCCAATATCTTGTTTCATTGCTTCTTGAAGTTTTAAAAGAACACTGAGTAAGGAAGGAAGCTGCAATTTATTCTCTCTGTAGGTTTCGGTAAAACTGTCGAAAAACCGATTGTGAGAAATTTCATGAGATAGGTTAATATCGCAAATCTCATAACAGGTCACCGCTTCTTGCGTTTTTTCCTCCCATATTGCTTCTAAATTAGCAAAAAACTTGGAGGATTTTTACTTCCTTTGAAGCGATTGCGGTAGAGCCAAACTGTTTTCTGGCGTTAAGTGGTAAAAATGACGAATTCGTCCCCGCCACAATTACGTAACTATTGTCTACGTTAGGGTAAATTTGGATTTCCCCTTCGAATAAATAGTAAACGGAATCAGCGTCTGTACCAAAAACGAATATCGTCGAATTAGGAGAATAAGTAGCAATAGCATGAGATATCAGCCCTGCATTCTAATTATTTAAATTGCGGAGCGGCACAAATGCTTTGAGTTTATCCCCTTCCAATACTTGTCGTTCAATGGAAAGGGGCTCATCTTTACGAATTTGCTCCAAAAATAGCGGAACGTCCAATGCTAAATCATTTTGTTCGTGGTGCGCTTTAGCGGAAACGATTTTTGAAAACCAACTCATTAATTATATTTCACATTTGAGTCCAACGTTGCCAAAACGATTAATTGATATCCCAATTAATCATTGTACCGGTACGAGCCGTTGTTTTATAAGCGTTAACGTATTTACGCCATTTTTTGATAAGTAATTTACTTTATCCATTGTCTTATGTATCAAATACAATCCCATACCACCTTCTGGCAAATTTGCTCTATCCTTAGGGTCGAATTCTATTACGTTTCCTCCGGTTAAATCGATTAGACCTGTATCGAGCGATACACCCGAGTCTTGAATTGTAATCTGGACGATTTCATGCCCGAGTTTCAATATTATTTTGACCGTACCGTTTGGCTTTTTAGAATAAGAGTGCTTAATCACGTTAGTAACTGCCTCAACAACCGCCAATTCTATGTTCCATATTTCCGTTTCCAAAAACAAGTCTGAACATAGTTTATTAACAGCCCGCCCTACTAATCCAACATTTTCTAACTCGCTACTAATTATCACCTGAATCCGTGACTTCAACCCCGGACAAAGGGTCTAAAGCACTGAAAAAGAA
>CAZUGA010000088.1:0-2470 GCA_964619885.1 uncultured Methylococcaceae bacterium | reverse complement strand
ACGCCGCCTTGCCGACATATTTTCTTTCGAGTCGGGCAAAGTCACGGATTCAGGTATAAGACAAACTTAAAATTCGGAAATCATCTTCACCAAGCAAGTATTTCAACGCAGGATAATCGTTTTCCAGCGCCTCAGTCAGGCGAGTGCGGTAGGCATTGCCGTAGATCGCCAAACGGTCACTTTTGTGGAGTTTTTCCGTGCCGATGATATGTGATGAGATGCTATTGTCCTGCTCAAATAAATAGCGTTTAAAAGCAGCCTGAAGATTCTGTAAATTACTCATGCCATTTCTACTGATTGATTTCCAGTAGCCCGGGCACGTTGCAATTCGGCCATTAGTTCGGCTAATGGTGGCATTCGATCGTCCCGTTCTATTAGTGTCGAGACTGGGCCGAATCGCGCCAGTGCTTTTTCGTACAGATCCCATACTGGCTCGACTACTGGATGGTCATGCGTGTCGATAACATAGTGACCATAATTTTTGTGCCCCGCCAGGTGAAATTGCCGGACACGCTCGCTCGGTACGCTATTCAAATATTCCAATGGGTCAAAGCCATGATTGACTGCGCTGACATACACGTTATTGACATCAAATAACATCAAGCAATCGGCCTTTTCTACGACCGCGCTGAAGAAGTCCCATTCAGTCAATTCAGAATCAATGTAATTCAAATAACTGGAAACATTTTCCAATAGGATCTGCCGACCCAGATAGTCTTGTACCTGTTGTATCCGGGTTGCGACGTGATTGATCGCTTCTTCTGTGTACGGTAGGGGCAGCAGGTCATGGAAATTGTGACTACTATGTTGGGTCCAGCAAAGGTGATCCGATATCCATTCCGGTTCTGTCGTCGCGGCAAGTTGTTTCAATCGCCGTAAATATTCCTGATCCAGCGGATCCGTCCCCCCGATAGAAAGTGATACGCCGTGCATTACAACCGGATAATCCGCTCGTATTTTGTCCAAATAGTAGAGTGCTTTTCCACCCTCCACCATGTAGTTTTCAGAGATAATCTCGAACCAGTCGATCTCTGGTTTTTCAGACAATATAGTTTCGTAATAATCCGGTCGCAGACCGAGCCCATATCCAAGGAAAGGACGTTTATGATTTAACGCAAAATTAGGGTTCATATTATTAGTTTTGAAGGGATCAAGGATGGGGCCCCATCCTTGATCACGATAGTAGATCCTTATTCGCCGACCGTACCACCTTTCTCTGAGCATTCTTTTTCGGTCATGGCCAAGAATCCATGTCCCTTACACACAGCTTGCCCTTTGCAGGCGTTTTCCGCTGTTTTGCAGTCATTTTGGCCTTTGCAACCGTTTACACCGTAGCAGTGAATCTGAGCTTCCTCGCTACTTTCGGCGAACGCGGGCGCGGTGGCGAATAGGCTGGCAGCTGCAACCGCCAGGCCAATACCTGTTGCTTTATTTAATTTCATGATTGTTGCTCCTACTAGTTTAATTGAATGTGTGATCCAAATTGCATCTCCGGCATTCGGTAAAACACAGAAATGCGATTCCCTCCTTGTTATCGTCAATGCTTGACTAACCAAATTGACCTTCGGTCGAGGCAATTTATTTCACTTAGGTCGAAATCTAAAGCAAGACAAATGTGTATTCACTAGTAAATTCGATATTTACGATCTCGCAAAAAAGGTATCGCTAACCGGGCCTATAGCGCTTTAGCGCCGATCGTGTTTGTTTTAGTTTTCAGGAATGTCTTTTCTTTTGATTTGACGTTCGAACTCCCACGCAAAAAAAATTTTTCGCCGGCAGACTATCGTAGTCTTAGGCCGTCTGATTGTCCGACGCCCGGTTTACTAGAACGAGTATTAAGCCTCTGAGGGTTGAGGGTTACAAAGCTGCCTTGATCGGCGACGCAGTATCAAAATGCTTTCGTGAAAAAAGTAGTTAATACCCTCTAGGCTCAATAGCCTTATTATTATGTTTAAATTATAGAAATATTGCGCAGCGACATGATTCAACAATTAGTCGATTATTTTTACAAATACTAATCTCGCCAGATAGAAAATACCGTATATACATGAAATATAAAATGAAATTCCTTCTGGTACATTTCCTGCCTTGGTCCTAGGTGTGTTCTCTAGTGGCAAAATAAATGGTTATAAAAAAAAGATTTCAACAATTTCATACTATTTGCATAGCGTCGATTTTGGTAATTTTTATTGTGGCTTGTCAGGATCAGCGATCTGATGTGGGCAACAGTGTTTTAAAAGTTCCTAGGGTTGCAATGTTTGATATTCAAAAATTGATCGAAAATCTAACGGATGTGACAGACCTACGACTCGATAAATTAATGGCCGTGTTAGAGGATTTAAGAACCGACCAGTTAGACATGAAACAGCGTGTCGAGAAAATCGCTGTAAGTGTATCGTTTGTTGAAGCTTGGCTAAGTGCATATTCCGGCGAAGCTGAACAGCGATTCTGGTTGAACGTGAACACCTGG
>CAZUGA010000087.1:0-3214 GCA_964619885.1 uncultured Methylococcaceae bacterium | reverse complement strand
AAATTTCCCCCATGGGGGAAAAAGAAAAAGCGACAACTAGCCTGACATATAGGGATAGCTTGGCAAACATGAGTCTTCCGAACCAGCGCGCGGTGTTGGCAACATCGCTTAAATATTCCGATATTGCTTTTTGCTCTCTCGGAAATTGGGTGACCAAATCGCGTTCAAATCGCTCGATTCCGGCGTAAGCGTTAAAAAACAAACCGGGGTAAATAAATTTATCGAAGCACTCGGTTTTTCCGTACCAATCAACTTGACAGTTACCCCTAATTGCTGCATGTCACTATCAAATTGTTTCCAATGTATCCGAGTATTATTGCTTCGATATACGCTTAAATTAGTAATAATTCAGGCCGATCTGGCAGACAGTGTCAGCGTTGATTCAGCCGGTTGCGCTGGTAGCGAACGTTCAATCGATCGAAAAACTGGGGCTGCGACTGGTTTTAATGCGCCAGCAGCTGATATTTATGGAAGCAACCAATAAGATCCGCGTTGGAAAAATGAAAGACCGCTTTAAACAAATAGTGGACGGTCACTGGATAGAATCGCGACAGGCAGCACCCGACCCTCTACTGACATATGGCGTTTTGTATTGGTTTATCGATCTGAAGCAATAAATAGCGTATCGAATTTTTCAATTTTTGTGCTTCCCTAGCAATTTCAGAAACACAACGTTTGATTGATATTATTCGCACAAATATATATTGTGTCCCCTGATCTCCTCCCCTGATCTCTCTGATCTCTGCTTAAATTCGATGGTAGACCCCATTATTTTCATCATTTTCGTACCTAATTGGCCGAAGCAGATATTTCATTGAATCGCAAATGAACGGGAATATTTCGCATACATTCCGATTCACTTCCATTACCTTAGTGGACTCAGAGCACAAAATGTACTCTGAATTCAACGTAATAACCACAGGAAATATATTATGACTATTGTAAGAAAGGGAATTCTAAAGCGACATCGTTCGCCAGTGCGGTTGGCTTTTTTGTTAACAATGGCGTTGTCAGTGAATATTGTATTGGCCGGTATAGATCCCGGTATCGAGACTTACTCCTATGGTGCAACGCTTCAGAACAGCACAGGAGTAACCGCCGAAGGGTTCATTTATAGACTGGATCAAATGACTCCGGAAGACATTGTGGCAGTTCATACGGGTGCGACTCCAGGCTACTATCCCGAGAGTGAAATTGGCTGGATTGGTGATATATTTAATCCTCTAAATGTTTGGTGGTTTGGATCATCAACAAATCCGGGCGATTCAGCGTCTTTCAGTTTCGTTTCTTCGAAACCAGTGGTGGGTGGATACGCTGAGTGGTTAGAAAATAATAATGGGCTTCTAATTCCGCTATCGCCCGGCTTTGAGATAGTACCTGCTGAATTTAAGGTGGTCGACGGGCGCCGCGGTTTGAGACAATTGAAGATGACTTTAGTGAATTCCTCCGAAAAAATACGTTGGGCACTGCGGCGTATCAATACATCGAAAGAGGCAATTTCGCTCAAAGATCTTGCAGTGTACGATCGTTTGCACCTCTCCGGTAAACAACTTGATAGAACTCCTAAAGCCATCTATCCCGGAGAATCATTGGCCCATGTGGATACGCTCGATAAGAACATAGCCGCCTACATATTGGCGTATCAACTCTTTGAAGATAATACCGGTAAGCCCGGCAGGCTCATAGGTACGTTCACGAATTCGATCAATCTATCAAGAGTTAAAAAGTGATCGTGAATTGGAGTTAAACGGCGTCCCCGCATTGATGTAATTCGTGGGATTTGTGCAGGGGGCGCCGCGCTACCGGCGCCCCTAATATTCGCAACCGATGTATAAGAACATTGGATTTCTGAATTCTGGGAATTTTGGGGGAATTCTGGGGGGGAATTCTGGGGACATAATATTTGAATTCTGGGGACATAATATTTAATTATCATTTATTGCCTTCGGTCCCGGTTTCTTTTTCTTTAAATCTCGTCCCAGAAGTCTTTCCGCTAACTCAACAAATCTCTCATTACCTAAAGGTCTCCCCGTCCTTTCATGACGCTCCATCTCTTGCAGATCGATTGATCGCATCTCTTTCAGATAATTCTTCCAGTCTCCAACAAGGTCTAGTAGAGGTTGAGCGGCCACAATCCCCGCTTTCACGGGATTCAATTCAACGTACGCTGCTGCCCGCAACAACCAATTTTCATCCATTGGGAACGAGCTGAACCGCCCTTGCCATAAATAGCCCCGCCAGTTTTCACGAAAGTTGATCATTCGTGTGTATCGCCGGTGTGTCTCACCGATCGCTTTGATACTTGTTTATGACCGCCTCCCCTGTTAAACGGGCTTAGTGGAAAATCCACTATCCAAGCTTCGATTCGAAGCGAACGATGTCAATGCATCAGCAGAGGAGACGGTCAAATGAAATTTTACACCGAAACACATCAACATTTCTGCGGAATTGATTTGCATACCAAAACCATCTATCTGTGTATTTTAAATTCGTCCGGTGAGATTATCCTTCATACCAATATTCCAGCACGGCCGAAACCGTTTTTAAAGGTGATTAAGCCGTTTCGGGATGATCTGGTCATTGGTGTCGAATGTATGTTCTCGTGGTATTGGTTAGCCGATCTTTGCATTCAGGAAGAAATTAAGTTTATTCTCGGGCATGCCTTATACATGAAAGCAATTCATGGCGGTAAAGCCAAGAGCGACAAGATCGATTCGGAAAAAATTGCCCGTTTGATCAAAGGCGGAACGTTTCCGTTGGCCTACGTGTATCCCCCTGGATTACGGCCCACTCGGGATCTACTGCGCCGCCGGCGTACGTTAGTCCGGATGCGCAGCGAAATGCTCGCGCATATCAAGTTAACCCATTATCAATACAATGCCGAATTTTTTCAGAAAAACATCAATAAAAAGGGCAACCGAGAAGGCATTGCCGAGCAATTTTCGGATCCGACAATTCGAAAGAACATTGAATTGGACGTGTCGGTAGCCGATCATCTACACGCGGAAATCGTGCAGCTGGAAAATTATATTATTCGAAAAACCAAGGCTTTCGATCCACGTACTTTCTACCGATTGCAAACGGTCCCCGGTATCGGTCCCGTATTAGCGTTGACGATTCTATATGAAGTCGGTGATATCGACCGATTTCCGACGGTGCAGTGTAAGCGTCCAGCGCAACCACCTAGATTTTATTATGGTTGATCTGATTGATG
>CAZUGA010000086.1:0-3243 GCA_964619885.1 uncultured Methylococcaceae bacterium | reverse complement strand
TTAGCTATTCAAGCTACTAAGTCCACTCGCTTTGATGAGTTTTGCAAGTGGCTCGCATGAACGATCAAATCAACTGCGGTCAGAGGTATTCGAAATTGGGTTGTGACTCTTGATTGTTCACCCGCTACTTTGATATCTTGGGCGTTATTGAGCTAGTTATGTTTCTAGGCTGATTGCGGACCAGATAGAAATGTCGCTAATTAGAAACGACTGGTTTTGTTGGTCGTAGTCGGCTCGATTTTAGCCAGCAAATTGGATTTTAGTGTTGCCAGTTGGTTAAGAATTGGACCAGTGCTGGTTTTGAATGCGATAAGGTTTTCTTGATCAATAGGAACCGATATGGGCAGCTTAACCGTTAATGGGTTCTTATGCTGACCGTTTACACGAAATTCATAATGTAAATGTGGTCCTGTTGCTAGACCCGATTTTCCGACGTACCCAAGCGTCTGGCCTTGCACAACTTTTGCGCCTTTGCCGATGTTTTTATGGAAGCGAGAAAGGTGAGCATAGAGTGTGCTGTATTTTTCCCCATGTTGCAAAATAACGACACGCCCATAACCACCCTTTCGACCTTTAAAAACTATTTTGCCATTTCCGGTCGCTCTTATTGGTGTGCCTATTGGAGCAGCATAATCAACGCCTTTGTGTGCTCTTATTTTGTTTAGTACAGGATGGCGCCGTTGTAAGTTGAAACGCGAGCTTATTCGAGCAAATTGTACAGGCGTACGCAAAAATGCCTTTTTCAAGCTTTTGCCTTCGGGTGTGAAATAGCTAGCTTTACCGTTAGAGTCTTCGTAACGGACCGCAATATGAGATCGGCCCCTATTAACGAATTCTGCCGCAAGAATAGAGCCTGTGCCGATTTTTTCTCCATTAAGAACCAGCTGTTCATAAATTACGGTGAATTCGTCACCGCGTTGCAAATCTAACGCAAAATCGATATCCCAGGCGAATATTTGAGCTATTTCCATGACTAGTTTATCGGACAACCCAGTCGCCTTCGCGTCGCTAAATAGAGACGAATTAATTTGCGCGTGAGCATTTACTATCTGTTTTTCTACTTTCTTTACCGATTTTATAGATTCTAGTCCTTTGGCCGTTTGTTTTATTTCCAGGGTTACTAACTTGTTCGGGTAATACCGTAGTGTATTGAGTTCGCCTGAATCATCTATTGATATTTCGAATATATTGCCTGGGTGTAGACTGTTAATCTCTTTAGAAAATTTACTGGTTGAGATGATTTGATGAAGTGTCTTTTTGCTAAGCCCATATTTAGAAAAGATAGTGGAAAGATTTTCGCCAGATGCGACCTTATGGGTGAGCCAGTTCTGCTGTATTGGTTCAGTTGGTAGGGTGTTTGGTTGAGGCGCGACTTCCGGTAGTGACAATGTTTGATGTACTCTGATTCTAGCCCGAGCTTGTTGCTTATTTGTATTCATATCGATAAGCGCACAACTGCTGATCGCGGCAATCATAGTGATGATGGCGATTGTTAAAATATAACGTTTCGTTTTTATTGCAGAGTACATGTCAATTTGGCGTCATTAAAATTGAATAAAACCTTTCAAGTATAGGCGAATTGAATTCATCGGCCAATGGAGTCTTGAATGAATAAATGTGAGTGCGTCGAAAGAGGTTCATTGAAGGGTATTAGCTCGGGTGCTAGTAGATAAGAAATATGAAAATTATTATGTTGTCGATTCACTAAATATTCTACCGTTTGGTAAATCAATCTTAATATTTTAAGTTGCGCCTTTTTATTGGGCGGGCTGCCCCATAAAAATAAAGCAAATAATGGGCCATTAGTGTGGTGCTACGTCAAATATGTGTAATTGGGTTGCTTGGGCCTCAATGGGATTGATTTTAGATCTCAATCTTGTATTGTTTGCGCCCGGTTCTTTTAACAGGGTGAGGTTCAATGTTCCAATCGCAGTCAATAACGGAGATCTGTCGTGGTGTCGAAGAAGTATTGGTTGAGGGGGGGTTAAAGAAGAAATTGGCCACCGGCAAACCCTTGAGAGTTAAGGCTGGGTTTGATCCTACCGCGCCTGATCTACATTTGGGTCATACGGTGCTATTGAATAAGATGAAGCAATTTCAAGAGCTAGGGCACAAAACGTTTTTTTTGATTGGTGATTTTACCGGTATGATCGGTGATCCTACGGGTAAGAATATTACTCGGAAGCCTCTATCGAAGGAAGAAGTGCTGCAAAACGCCAAAACGTACGAGCAGCAGATATTTAAAGTTCTTGATCCGGAAAAAACCGAAGTCGTATTCAACTCCAGCTGGATGCACCAATTTGGTGCGGAGCAGATGATTGAATTGGCCGCGCGGCATACGGTGGCTCGAATGCTGGAGAGAGAGGATTTTTCTAAGAGGTATAAGTCAGGTCAACCGATCGCGATACATGAGTTTTTGTATCCATTGGTGCAGGGTTACGATTCGGTAGCTTTGCGAGCCGATATTGAACTTGGTGGCACAGATCAGAAGTTTAATTTGTTGGTGGGGCGGCAGCTCCAGGAATCATACGGGCAAGTACCCCAGGTTGTGATGACTATGCCGATATTGGAGGGGTTGGATGGTATTCAGAAGATGTCAAAATCGCTTAACAATTATATTGGTATCGCAGACCCAGCGGATCAAATGTTTGGCAAGATTATGTCCATTTCAGATCAACTCATGTGGCGGTATTTTGAATTATTAAGTTTCAGACCGATGGTTGAAATCGATGAATGGAAGCGACTTTGTCAGCAAGGGGCTAATCCACGAGATTATAAGGTGTTGCTTGGGCGAGAAATTGTTGAGCGATTTCACAGTGAAGCGGCTGCGGTTCTTGCTCAGGAATCATTCGAATCCCAATTTAAGCGTGGCGAGATCCCTTCTGATATTGAGGTGCAGCAAATGCATGCTAGTCCTGGTGGATACCCGATCGCAAATTTGCTGAAGGATTCTGGCTTGACATCAAGTACATCCGAATCCTACCGGATGCTCAAACAAGGTGCGGTCCGAATTGATGGCGAAAAGATTTCTGACCCGAAGCTGATCGTTTCTTCTGGTGTAACACATATATATCAAGTCGGGAAACGAAAAATAGCGAAAATCGAATTATTATAGATATGGCATTTTTAGTGTTGCGGTTTGGTGAATATAGCGTTTAATGTGCCTATGAATTGAATTTCTAATTCCGATTGACGAAAAAGAGTGAGGCTGTATAATAGCTGGGCTCGATGCGGCGAAAGTTG
>CAZUGA010000085.1:0-3578 GCA_964619885.1 uncultured Methylococcaceae bacterium | reverse complement strand
TTTTAATGTTAATCCGGTGTCCAGATATGATTCTCCGCGCAGCGGCTTCGTCCAAGTGTGCCACGAACAAATCCGGCAGGATTTGGAGCTGTATATAAGATGAAGGCAGGCCCTTCGAAATCGGCTTTCGGAAGCGGATTTCAAACCACTGAATGCTGCTTTGATAAAGAGTTGAGGTAGTGAGCGATTCAGAAAAGGCATGATTAACATGTCAGGTAAGTGTTCAAGAGGCGAACGTAAGTGAACCATTGATGAGGTATCGAAAAACCGACAGATGTTGTCAAAACCGGGGATCTTGGACTTTCCCGGGAAAAGCAGGGTGGATAACCGATTACTGACCCTGCGGCGACCGGTATAGAGATGGCGCGAATTGAGTACAGGCTTATATATGGAACGTGGGAACCTGTCGTTTGGGTGTTAAGGGAGAAGCTTGTAAAACAAGTGAGAGTACCAATACCAGGCACAGGGGCGGATTGTCCTGTAGTAGTGATGAAAGTCCTGTAATGGGTCTGGAGCGAAGGGGACAAATCATTCTTTTTTACTGATTTGACAACGGGCGTTTAGTCCGGAGGATCACATAAAGTAAAATGAAGTCATTTGATATTTCAAAGCAAACTGTTTGGGAGAGTTATCAGAAGGTAAAGAGTAACCAGGGTGCCGCCGGGGTAGATCATTGCTCGATCGCAGTATTTGAGAAAGATCTTAAAAATAATCTGTATAAGATATGGAACCGGATGTCATCAGGGAGCTATTTTCCGCCGCCTGTACTGCGAGTGGAAATACCCAAAGGTGACGGGAAAATGCGGGCGTTGGGAATTCCAACGGTTGCAGATCGAATTGCCCAGATGGTGGTCAAGAGCCAACTAGAGCCGGAATTGGAGTCAATATTCCACCCCGACTCCTATGGCTATCGACCCAAACGGTCAGCCAGGCAAGCCGTATCGCTTGCGCGGCAGCGTTGCTGGAAACATGATTGGGTGATCGACATGGACATCAAAGGATTCTTTGACAACATCCCGCATGACCTGATGATGAGAGCGGTTAGGAAACATACCAAGGAAGCGTGGGTATTGCTCTATGTAGAAAGATGGTTAAAAGCCCCCGTTCAGTTAATGAACGGTGAAATTGAGGCGCGCACAATGGGTACTCCCCAGGGTGGGGTGATGACTCCCCGAACGCAAAAGGTAATCTGGGGGTTTGTTGGCTTTCGGTGGCCCCGATATCGGTCCAGTGTCTCCCATAGGAATTGAGTGCCGGATGGTAATCGAATCTTGGTCGACCAGAATCTCTTTGACTAAAAGACGTATAACCTTTTGCCGTTCCGAAACATTTAACGTTTCGGCTCGAGTACGTAACTGTGATAAAAATATACCCAGTGAATCGGCAATACGCAAGTAGTTTTGCTGATTGACGTCCTCCGTTTCCAGGGTTTGTAATTCCGATTGTAAAGTCTGTTCGCGCTTGCGTAATTCAGGCATGCGCTTGCGCAGCTCATCAAGGGGTACCAGCGTTTCCTGATAGGCATCCAGTAAGCGGTCTATGCCGTTGCGAACCCGCGTACACTCTTTCTGAAGCGTTTCTTTTCGACGTTTTGTGGGTGCAGCATTTTGAATCGCTTGAAGCCGGCGATTGATTTCTGCCTGAATCAAGCCAGGTTCTTCAAGCAATCGGATCATTTCGTTCCAGACCACCGCATCTAAATGATCCTGACGGACCGGTCGACTCGTGCACACACGTCCGTTAGGATACCGGTAGTCATCCGAACCGAGGCAACGATAATAGTATATTTTTCGTTTCGATGTCCGGGTGGACGTTCGATAATAGGCATAACCACAGTGTTTGCAAACTAATAAATTTTGTAGCAACGTCGCCTCACGGGTCCGCCGAGTCGCAAATTGTTTGTTTTTTTCCAAGTGTTCCTGCGCCAACGCAAACGTTTGTTCATTGATTAATGCCGGGACCGGAATTTCAATCCAGTCTTCGCGAGGACGTTCCCGGTTGGCGCTACAACGGGGTGAATATCCGCCGCGTTGACGCAACGGTCGAGTGATTTTTTGCCGGTCTGCTTGCTCGGTTTTGCCGAAACAGGCCGTCCCTTGATACGCCGGGTTGCGGAGCATCGCCCACACCGTTGAACGGCACCATTGCGATCGCCCTGTTCGCGTCGCGATCTGTTGTTCATTCAACCAACGCGCAATGGCATTAATGCTCAGGCCACTTTCCGTATACAGACCGAAAACCTGCTGCACAACCTCCGCTTCATGCCTTAAAATTTCATAATAGGCGTCCGTACTTTCGGTCTTTTTGACATACTGGTAACCATACGGCGCACCCGAAAGCACATTCACCGATCCGCCTTTCGCGCGGTGTCGTTTTCCTCGCCGGGTTCGCTCAGCAATCTGGGCGCGTTCATATTCCGCAATCATCCCCTGGAATTGTAACAATAATTGGTCTTCGGGCGTCTCGGCTTTCGCGGATCGGATGAAAGTAACCTCCACACCGTACCGTGCAAACTCTTCCACGAGTAAAACTTGATAAGCATATTTTCGGCTCAACCGGTCCGGTGAATAAATCAGTATCGTTTCGATTTGACCGGTCGCCGCCAAATCACGTAACTGTTCGAGTCCCGGCCTAACCAGTACGGCACCACTATAGCCTTCGTCTTCGAAGACCCATTCCGGTGGAATCGTACAGCCCATCGTTTTCGCCCGCTCGATCAACCCCGCCGTCTGGCTCGCGATGGTGTTCGCTTCTTTCTGCCGGTCCGATGAGACCCGTGCATAGATCGCTGCCGCTTTCATTCAGTTGCCTCCCCTCCGTATCGGATTGCTCTTCATTCGTTGACCAGGCTTTATCCGGCACCAACACTTCATACACTTGCGCCAATTTTGTACCCAATAATCGGTCAAAGGTGTATTCCAATTGAATCGCTTGCTGGGGTGGCGCCTTGTTAGCCACGATCCCGACCCTTGCGAAGAAAGGCCTCCAATGCCTGCTTCACAAGTTCGCTGAGGGTTAGCCCGGTTTGCCGAGCATGTTGCCGGATGTCCTGAATCAGCCCGATCGATAGTTTCACGGTAAACGCGATCTTTTGATCGGGAATGGGAATCGGTTCTTTGCGTTTCTGGGCCACTTCCAAATACCGGTAGGCTTGACGTTTCGACAGACCATACCTCTTGACCAATATCGTGGCGGCCTCTGACAGCGCGTGGTGATCTTCCAACAGTTTTAACGCGGCGTTGACACGTTCGGCCCGAACGGAATCGCTGGATCTTGCCATGCGTCATATTAATACAACTATAAATGACATAATGCAAGTATTAAATCCCTTTACCGATACTTTAGTTCA
Organism: uncultured Methylococcaceae bacterium; assembly: GCA_964619885.1. Taxonomy (GTDB): domain Bacteria; phylum Pseudomonadota; class Gammaproteobacteria; order Methylococcales; family UBA1147; genus CAZUGA01. The sequence continues at coordinate 229 of CAZUGA010000085.1, read as the reverse complement.
CGCTCAAACTCAAAGTTACCTTTTGCGTTCGGGGAGTCCTCAGTCCATTGCTCGCAAACTTATTTTTACACTACGCATTCGACCAATGGATGCAAAGCGATTACCCATCAAATCCATTTGAACGATATGCGGATGATAGTGTTGTCCATTGTGATTCAAAAGCACAGGCAATGGATGCATATTCCGGCGAAGCTGAACAGCGATTCTGGTTGAACGTGAACACCTGGAA
>CAZUGA010000084.1:0-4067 GCA_964619885.1 uncultured Methylococcaceae bacterium | reverse complement strand
GTCTTATTTTTATTTGCGCTCACTTGAAAGCCGAGTGTTTTGCAAGAGGCTCAATCGAACAGCAATTAACCAAAACCAAGCGGGTTTGGGTGCTTTGTCTGGATTTCGCAGGAGATCAATCGTTGCGGCTAATAGATCGTTCGAGATTGTCTTTTTTTCCTTTTTTAAAACCGGCGCGGGACGAATTTCCGCAAACGGATTTACTTCGACCCAATGTCGACGAACAGCGTAGTTCCACATCACGCAGAGGTGCAACCGGTAATTGTTCCAGGTGGTGGCTTTGGCGCGGTTTAATATGATTCCGCGCCACTTTAATACACAATCAAGATTAATGTCAGAAATCTGCTGAATGCCCGTATCTTTTTCGAAAACGTGCGCCGCAAGCCGATAATTTCGGATGGAATCGGGCCGCAAGATATTTTCTGCGACGTATCGTTCGACCAACTGGCTCGGCGTCCAGGAAGCAAAATCGTGTTCTTTTTCCACGTTAACTACCTCTCGATTCTGTAGGCGAAAAGGCTCTGCTACAGAACCACGCCAAATATCCGATACATTTCGCCCGTCAAAGACGGCGATCGATTCCCTGGCGTGATTCAATCGTAATCCATTTGGTTACCTAGTCGCAACATGCGAATCACTTACCAGTTTTGGAAACCTTGCGAGACAACGAAATTTTGACCGGTTACAAAAATCTTCTTTAATAGTTCGCCCATAAAATCAGCCAAATACCGCACTCGATAAGCGATTTGCCATACTATTACAGCTGGCTCTCGTTACGAATCACCCGTTGCACATGTTGGTACGAATGATCGATGTGTAACAATTGCTAGAACACGCGTTGTGGAAACGATTGCAGTGTGTGGCACCGTTTGGTTTTTCCGGTTTCGGATTTCGAATACCACATCGTGGGGAGTGGGTTTTTCAGCAATTGCTGACTTCTGGGTCCCTCCGCCAAGTGTCGTGCCGATATCTGGACTTCAGCACCGACACCAATGTGATTCAAATATCGAATCCCCAATTACGGATTATGTTGGATCGGATTGTGGGCGTAACCGGCAAGGGTGACACTGGCTAAAAGAGTGGGTTTGGATTCATCATAAACGCTCCCGGAAATTGAGTTGGTGCCGAGTATGCCGAAACGCAGCACTAGATTCAACGACAAACCCTCCTAAGATTGTTGAAGGGTTTTTAAATCACAGATTTTTTACGCATTACGAGATGAAGCATAACTGAAAATGGTGTATGCGATGTAAATCAGCGTTGGAAATTTACCAGGAGAAGTGGACCCTTCCGATTGGATCCTGTAAATAAACCGAAAACGCATGCGTCTCGACAAAAATAATATTCAACATGAGGAGAAAACTGCTTACCTGGGTAACAGAAAATGGGAGGCCCCATTCTCTGGCCTGATTACTTGCTGACATTGCTAGCGTATGCTAGCATTCTTACGATTGTATTAACTTTATAGGGATCAAACCATGGCAAATTTAAGTGTTAGAAAGCTAGATGACAATACTTATGAACGCCTGCGGATTCGTGCTTCGCAACATGGAGTCTCAATGGAAGAGGAAGCCCGTCGTATCTTGAAGCGGGCAACGGCTGCCCCAGAACGAATTGGGGACTTATTCCTGAAGTATTTTGGTCCTACCAACGGTGTAGAATTGGAGCTTCCACCCCGGGAACCGCATGAACCGTTAGATCTCTCGTAATGATAATTATCGATACCAATGTCATCTCAGAAATGATGAAACCTTCACCCTTAACAGCGGTATTGGATTGGTTTAACGAACAGGCAGCCGTGTCATTGTATCTGACGACGATTACCATCGGAGAAATTGGCTATGGTATTCGGGCATTACCTGATGGCAAGCGTCGTCGGTTACTGACAGAAGGTTTCGAAGCTCTGCTGAAAGCCGCATTCGAATTCCGAATTCTGGATTTTGATGAAGCCGCGGCGCGTCGATATGGTGATGTCATGGGAAACCGCAAAGAGATGGGCCGCCCTCTGGCTAGTTTAGACGGGCAGATCATTGCCATAGCCCGAGCCAATGGTTGTGGAGTTGCCACTCGAAATATTCGCGATTTTGAATGCAGCGGATTGACGATCATTAATCCCTTCGATGCTTAAAGCGAAGGGCGAATAAGGCTGTCAATCAGCTTGTAAAAATTGCCAGTTTTTTCAAAAAAACAGCATCCTCTTTTACCAGTACAATTTTGTAGGTCATTGTTTACTATAACTTAATCTCTATCAATATTAATGCTGATACTGGAAAAAATTGGATGCTAATTTACAGCTATTGCAGCTCAATCTGTTTGAAAAACGAGACCTGATGGCCCTGCTACGAGGTGATTCCGTTTGTAACAAACCATCTGTTGATTATCAAATGGCTTTGTTCTGAAAGTTAACGGGACAGCAGTGAATTTTTATGCATTATGAGATGAGATTTAACTGAAAGTGGTAAATTTTCAACGCTGATTAACAGTCTGACCGGAAAGGGTCAGTATTTGTCTTTCACTTAGACGGTCTGAATGACGGCTTAAGAGTAAATCGGTCGTTCGGCTGAATTTCTCGAGATGCAGAAAAGGGCCATTAATCGGTTTGTTGAATTGAATTCAGTGGCTCAAATGAAATTCGTAGGCGTTTACCAATCGCTTTCGCGTACTTTTCCAATGACCCTGCCGAGGGTTTAACTTTACCTCCTTCCATGCGCGCGATAGCGGCCTGTGAGGTTTTCATCCGTTGGGCGACTTGCACTTGCGTTAGACCCGCTGCTACACGCGCATCAATCAACGTTCTGGCCAACTCGAATTCCGTTTCCAGCTCTTCATAGGCACGGCGATACTCTGGGTTCTTTACCCATTTCTTGTGCAGTTTGTTGACTTTGGTCATTGTTCAATCTCCTTGGCTCGTTTTAGCGCTAGCATAATTTCCCGGTTCGGTGTTTTCTGCGTTTTCTTCACGAATGCCCGGACCACCACAATCCGTTTGTTTTTCGATATGACGTAAAGTGCACGCGCAATTCCAAGTTTTCCCCGCATACGCATTTCGTATAGTTTCCCCCGGATATGCTTGACATGTGGCTCATGAACTTCCATTGGCCCGAATTCTACAAGCAACCGTGTGATGTGAACAAATCGTGCCAGCATTTCGGCGGGGAGGCTCTCCAATTCCTCATCGACATTTTCATTCAGCGTTTCAACCGTCCAAGCCATTCATATCTCCAATATACTACTAACGGCATAATATATCAATTATGATATATTGCAAGCTCAATTAAACGCAACTGGACGGAGGGGGTAAAATATTGGGAAACAGGACAGTTCTGTCAACTTGGCCAGCGATCGTTCATACTACCGGCTTGAATAATAGGTCCATATATTATGGATGGAAATCAGCTTACAATTTTTTCCAGTATCAGCATTAATATTGATAGAGATTAAGTTATAGTAAACAATGACCTACAAAATTGTACTGGTAAAAGAGGATGCTGTTTTTTTGAAAAAACTGGCAATTTTTACAAGCTGATTGACACTTTTGGCCTGCTCTATCAGTTCCGGCCAGGTACCGACAAGGATGCCCTGACAGGGTGATTGTGTCGCGATGGTTCGACGGAGCCTGCGAGCAGCACTACCGTCTGGGACCAATATAAAGTGTATGAATTGCTGCATCAGCTACCCGTTCTTCCGTATATGTTCTTATCCGTGTTATCCCAGACGCTGACACAGCACTAACTCAGCGTCTGAAGATATCCACCTTTGTCTCTAGGCACTTCCTCAGATTCAAATCATTTGCACCAACGCCAAACCAACTATCGGGCTTCTGGAAGAAATCCAGACCACGACCTATTTTTACAGTCCAGCCGTTATCAATCCGAATTTCGCGGTCGTGCATATGTTCATTGACCTTCAACTCCAGCTCGATATCCATTTCCAGCAGGCTTTGTTTTAGCTCACTCAAATTTTCCGACATCTTTTGAACGTCAGTATCGTCGTCATAGCTGGTAATGAGACGAATGCATATTCTGGCCCAATCTGAACACTGATTCTGGCGCAACGTGAACAGCGAT
>CAZUGA010000083.1:0-4811 GCA_964619885.1 uncultured Methylococcaceae bacterium | reverse complement strand
CGGAGAATATCAGTTCACAACTATTTCTATAGATGGTACGGACGGACGCTTACTTAGAAACTGGATTTGCCTGATTCCCACGAAAATACCGAAAAAGCCCGGTTGTAATTGGGAAATTAAATTGAAGATACTTAGATTCTACGCTAACCAATCAGACTCAGCGTGATTGGTAAGATAAAACGTAGGTTCAGTATAAAAGAAAGATTTGAAATCTGTTCAAGCAACCGATTGCAAGGATTTCTGCCGCACGGAACTCTCAGATTGAGATTGTTTGTCGATACAATTCATATAAGCGGTTTCTAGATCGCCAGCATTATATTTTTCGCAACACTTTGCGGGCGAACCAACATATCGCAATTGCCCACGATCCAGGATCGCTATAGTGTCACACAAACTTTCTACATCGCTCAACATATGACTAGTAAAAAATATAGTGCGCCCTGACCGTTTTTGTTCGATCAGTTGTAGCTTAAATAAGTACCGCGCTTTAGGATCCAACCCGCTCATCGGTTCATCAAGGACAAGTAACGGTTTATCGGCGAGCAGGCAAAGCGCTAAGCCCAATTTTTGCGACATTCCTTTGGAATAGGTGCGCACTCGGTACTGTAAAGCATCCTGCTTAAAATCGAGTCGATCCAACATATCTAACACGGCAACTTCGTCATAGGCTCGTCCGTGTAATTGTAATAGCGAACGCAGAAAACGCTCACCGCTCAAAAAGGCAGGTGCCTGAAATAACTCTGGGAGATAAGCCAGGTTTTCTCTGGCTGAGGTCTTCTGGTGGTCGACACCGAAGATTTCAATAGTACCGTGATCCAAATGGCAAAAGTCGAGCAAACATTTGATCAACGTCGTTTTGCCAGCACCATTGGTGCCGACCAAACCAACTGTCGTACCCGCCTCAATCATTAGATTCAACCCACTGAAGGCGGCTACGCTACCATAATTCTTAGCTACACCTCTGAAATTCAGAGGTGTAGCTAATATTTCTTCTTCAGTATTGGGCAGAGGCGGCCACATACGCGAGGTCTCTAGAATGCCAACAAATTCTCAAAAGAATTGGACGCCAGCGCAGTCTGATCCGCCATTATTGATAACCCACGCATTACCGCTTACGCAAGATGCTGAGGTTCGAGTAGGCCAAGCTGATCTAAAAGAGCCCGTCTGCGGGGTCCCATCGTCAATTTTACGATCAATTTCCGCCATGATAGTCGATGGGATGGAACGCCCCGTGTAAACGCCTGTTTTAGCAGGTCTTGGCCCAACCGCATTGTATTGATTCCAGTAGGCCACAAACATTGGGCCTCCCCAGGGATTGGCCGGAGCATTTTGTGCCGTTGGCGCAGAATTGACCTCTGCAGTATTGTAAGCACCTGCATAAAATCCAGCAGAAGATAATTGGTTGGTCACCAAAGACGTATTACGCCATGGCTGGATTAACCCGTTATCACAAGCGTTCGTACAATTAACGGCGTTATTACCCACCACTGTAGCAGCGTTGCTCATGTCACCCGGTAATGCACGAAAGCGATCCTGGAAGCCAAACACGGCTGCTTTGAGTTCTTCCATTTGTTTGATCGAATTGCGTACTTTGGCGTTGGCAATCAATTCTTGCCCTTTCAAAACCCCACCGGTCAGTAAGCCGATAATGACTAATACGATCGCAATTTCGATCAATGTAAACCCTGATTGCTTGTTCATGCCTTTATCCTCAATATGGACGGTTAAATTGGTGTAGACCTATAAAATGATAGACGAAATTCACAAAATGGCTATCGCGCAGAATTCCTCATACTGTTTAAAGCGGCATCAGGAATCTTATTCTTTAGCTCTTTTAATCGTAGATTCAAAAAAAGTAATTCATGTGGATCGGTGATCTGCCCATTTTCCAGTAATCCACCTATCAACATGGCCGCGCTTTGATACTCGCCTTGTGCTTCCAAGATTCCCAATTCCATTTGTTGCGCCCAATGTGGTATGTCTTCACCGGTCGCAGACTCCCGCAGTACTTTGGCCAACCGCCGTGCCAAGGCCATATCGTTCAGTCGATGTTGGGCAATAATGACGGCGTGTGCTAGCCAACGCCAACGCCGGTTCGGATCCTTTAAAAATTGTTTATAAATGAATTCGATAATCATTCTTTGCTTATCGGCATTGTTGACACGACTGTATAAATGACTCGCCATAAACAATGGATATTGAGACCGTGGAGAAAGAATCAAACTGGCTTCAAGCCACTGGATTACACGGCCATAATCGAGTTCATTAAATGGGATACTGATACCGGGTTGATTATCGAAGGACTGCAACCACAACATTGCCAACTTTGACAAAACTTCCGGTTCACCCGCGGCAATTAATCGCAGCAAATTTGCCGAAGGCGGCGCCGCTAACTCAGCCACGTGCAATTCCACCGGTTGGTACGAAACCTTGCGCTGGATAAATTGAGCACTGGCCAGCACAATAAGCCCAATAACTATCCAGGCCGGCACCGTCGACAAAGGACGCTCTGAGACACGCATTGAATAGCTCAAAAATTCTTACGGTACAAATCGAACAACGCAATACTGGCAAGCAGCGCAATATACATAACGCCATGCAGCAGCATTGGAATCATTTGAATTTCCGAGCCCGCACCGTAAACCAAATATTCAGCACGAGCGAATTTATCAAGATCCGGTAACAAATAGGTCATCGCATCGGCAACAAAGGTCAATACTGCCTGTCCCAACGAACCCGATTGAATAAGTGGATAATGCGCAATCAATTGCACGGCGATCATACTCCGAGATAGCAAGTAAAAACCAACCACAGCGGTAATTGCAAGTGGCACCTGGCCAAAACTAAATGCGCAAACCAATGCAAAGGTTACGACCAACATTGATTCCAACCAAAGCGTGACGCCCCAGGTCACGGTGTGCTCAAGCGGCGCAAACACGGATAACTCCAAACAGGCCAGAACCACAACGATGCAGGCAATCACCATATATGCCGTGAATTTACCGAAAAACAAAGCTGTTCGGGAAATGGGCATCGATAGTAATAGCAACAAAGACCGTTCCTGCATTTCGCGAACGGAGCTATTCACTACAAATACCGCAAGTACGAATACCAAACCGACTCGAAGAAATCCGGCCAACAACGCTTGTTGTACCTGGGCAGTTTCTGTTATCGCAACGTCTCCCAAAAACATCGCCAATGTAAAACCTAATGCCAACACGCCTGCTATCGCACTAAGCATTTTTCCCGAATAGGCTTCGTACAACGTGCTCAGCGATAATGTTTGAATTTGCTGAAACACACGATTGAGGTTTGTTTGATGCATCGCGGAAATAAAATTGCTAGAAAATATTTAGGGCAACCGGCCAGCGTTGACCATTCGGGTTTTGAGTATCGCCGGCGTGACCCAAACTATCAGATCATCAAATTCAGAACCGCTAAGACCGCTATAGATTTTCGAGACGAATACCGCGTCGCCATCTGAATTCTCACCTTCATCCGGCGATGTTGAAATTGCCCAATTTTTGCCCATGGACCAGATAAGAGCCGGGACATTTTGAGCGACCAAACCACCTCCTGAGCTATCACGTACGGTAATATCCCCATTGGAACACAATTCAAAAGAAACTCCCGGCGTCGCAGACCCACATCCGGTCCCATCGCTGGAATCAGCAAAAACTGCTGTGACCTGATAGCCAAACGGCTGACCCCACGCATCATTTTGTCCAACACCCAATGTGACCCACGGTAATCCGCCAGTCGGGCTCACGCAATTCACACCGACACGATTTTCTAATCCGTCACCGCTGGTATCCGGACAGGGAAACTGGCCATTCACGATGGCATAGCCGTAAGAAGCTTCCAGTACTTTATCCAAAATATTGGTTGTTTCATTCCTCCGGCCATTTTCATATTGCGTGGAAAGCGGTGCGAGTACGCCGCCTAAAACCAATCCCAGGATAACCAATACGATCGCAATTTCAATCAAGCTGAAACCGCCTTGTAATATTCTTGTGTTAGAAAACATTGCGTTAGGGGCACGCCGCCGCTGTACAGACATAGTCATCTATAGCTTGAGTTAATGTTGTCGTTTGGAAGGCCTCATCACCGGCAGGGATTTGCCCAGCACCCGAACCAGGGATATTGGCCGATTCTAAATAGTTGCTGATGCGACCTTTTTCAGTATTGCTGGATCTCGTTTGCAACGCACTTCTTCTGCCAGCAAGCATCAATGCGATCGGAGACGCGATACCGTCAACGGTTACCGAACCACCGCCGGTTACTGACGGCGCTGCTGATTGATCTACCGCATAGAATATTTGTTCACGCCAATCATTCCACCAAGACCAGGAAAAACAAGACGTTGGCCAAGTTGGGCTGAAACCCAGCGCGGCCGTATTGCTCAAATCAGAGGGAATCCGGCCAAATCTTTCCCCAGTATCATCCTGATAATCAGGTGACGATGCGCCATTCAATACCGCAGGCCAGGGATAGATTCCCCCATTTGCAAGCGCATAAGACTGTAGACAAGCGCGCACCTGATCGCCTACCCAGGACTGCATCCGAGCATATACCCGGTCAAAATCGGTCGGAGAAATCCATATTAACGTATCGTTAAAATCGGGTGGATCGTATTCTGGAAACCGAGGTGATGCGACAAAGGTTGCAGCCACGGATACCGGAATCGGACTGCTCCCCGGTGTCCCCGGTGCGGCACCAGATTGTGTCCCCACACTATTATTAATACCATTCCGATCGAGCCTCTTGCAAAACACTCGGCTTTCAAGTGAGCGCAAATAAAAATAAGACGC
>CAZUGA010000082.1:0-4908 GCA_964619885.1 uncultured Methylococcaceae bacterium | reverse complement strand
CGTCTTATTTTTATTTGCGCTCACTTGAAAGCCGAGTGTTTTGCAAGAGGCTCATTAGTTTCAGAATTACTCGTCTGTTACAGGCAAAAAAAAACGGGCTTGGTAGCCCGTTTCAGAAGGTACCCGCTAGGGTCTGGTCTTTGGAGGACGCGTGAATAATATGCTCAAAAAACAAATGTTCGCGTTGGTTTGCAAGTGCAAACTCCGGGTTGGCCGTTGCCGCACCAATGTCTGCGTTTCCTGCCGAACAGATATCAATGGTTTAATTCAAAGCAGCTTCTGTGCCACCTTTCACCCTTCCCAAAATTATTTTCAATAAGGCACAATGATTGGGCTATATAATGCTGTTTTGTATACGATTTATTCTAATTGCCGGTAGATCGAAGCAGCCTATCGATAGAATAAAACTTAGCGGAACCCGACGAGCGGGAAACAAAAATTAGTCAAATACCCCATTGACTGGCTAAACACCCAATTCTAACGTCGTGGTATTCGATCAATATACGCAGAAATTAAACACACTGACGTAGGTGAGCATTTTGCATCGATGATGAAGCCACGATGCGCGGTTATTCCTAATCTTATAATAATCTTTAGATTATTCGGCCCTGAGTGCCTCCAATGGATCGAGCTTCGCCGCCTTCAAGGCGGGTGCCACTCCGGCAATGATGCCAATCACGACCGACAACCCAAACGCGAAAAAAATATAAGTCCATGCCAGAGTGACCGGTAACTCCGGAACCCACCACTGAACTATTTCGACGAGCCCAATTCCAAATAATACGCCCAATATACCGCCAACAGCGCTTAGCGCTATCGCTTCGCCCAAAAACATTCCCAATATATGGCTACGTTCGGCCCCAATCGCACGAAATAAACCGATTTCTGCGACCCGTTCAGAAACCGAAATAGTCATGATTGTTAAGATACCAACGCTTCCCACCAGCAGTGAAATACTGCCCAACGCGCCGATTGCGAGAGTCAGTATATTGAGTATCGAGTCGAGAACTTCGAGCATCTGCTTTTGGGTAATCAGAGTAAAATCCTCGCTGCCATGACGGCTGGTTAATAACCGCTTGATCGAATCGGCGGCGCGACCGGCAGAAACATCCGCTTCGTAAAGTACATCTAGTTCCATCAAGCTTTCCCGATTGAACAATTGCATAGACCGGCCCACCGGAATATACACCGTATCATCCATATCAAAACCCAACATTTGTCCCTTGCTCTGCATAACTCCAATGATTCTATAGCGGTCACCACCGACCCGAATACGCTCTCCCAATGGATTACGCTCGCCAAACAACTCGGTACGCATTTTACTGCCAAGCACCGCATAAGGCCGAGCCATACGCTGATCGTCGTTCGGTAGAAAACGGCCAGAGGCGACATCCATCTTCCAAACTTGTGGTACGGCAGATCCGACGCCCAATACGGTTGTACGGCGACTCTTTTTGCCATACTCGACTCGGGCATTACCTTGAATGATCGGAACCACGGCAATTATGTGGTCTTGGCGCTCTATTGCATCGGTATCGTTCAGGGACAATGGGCGAACATTACTGATTGTCGCGCCAGAAATTCCGAATGTTTCAGTCTTACCCGGTGTAATCGCGATAAGATTAGTACCAAACTGGGTAAACTCGGCCAAGACATAGCGGTGAATTCCCTCGCCGATCGATGTCAACAGCACAACAGCGGTTATTCCGATCAAGATCCCCAACACGGTTAAGCCGGATCGAACCCGGTGTGTACTAATGGACCTTAATGCAAACAAAATTAGATCCGGCATCTTCATCGCTATCGTTTGGACAACGCCTCGACCGGATCCAGTTGCGCTGCCCGCGCGGCGGGCAAAACACCGGATAACAAACCGGTAACAAGGGCCACTGTCAACGCTAGAAGCGGCGCCCAAAAAGGAACAACGATCGGAAAGGTGGAATAAAGCCTATCGGCCGACAATATGCATGCATAACCCAAAATCAATCCGGCAACCGCACCTGTCAAAGACAACAGTGCGGCTTCGGTGATGAACATTATTTTCAGCTGCAAGGATGCTGCACCAAGGGCTTTAAGCAGACCGATTTCTGCGGTGCGTTGGGACACACTGACCAACATGACGTTCATGATCAAAATACCCGCAACCGCCAAACTGATTGCGGCGATTCCCGATACACCCAACGTTAACGCGGTCAAAATCTCATCAAAAGTATTGACCACACTATCTTGAGCTATGACAGTAACATCGTCTTCGCCTTCGTGGCGAGCTTTGATGATACGCGTAATATCATCAATGGCCGCCGCGCTGACATCCCTGCTTTTTGCTTCGGCCAGGATTCGAAAAAGCGAGGGTGAATCGAACAAAGCCTGCGCTGACGCGACCGGTATAATCGCGATTTCGTCAAAATCCACGCCGACAGATTGTCCTTCGAATGCGAGTACGCCAATGACCCGGAAGCGGCGATCACCAATTCGCAACCACTGTCCTAACGCTGAACTGGAGCCGAAAAGTTCATCGCGGATTTTGTGACCGATTACGCAAACCGAAAGCGCGCGTTGCAACGAGATATTCGGCAAAAACCGACCCTGCCCCAAATTCAAGTGACGAACCGTACGCAAGTCGGCATTGGAGCCCATTATGGTCGCATCCCGTTCGCGCTGTCCTCTCGAAATAGGGGCTGAGCCGATCGCAAGCGGTGCAATTTTCGCTACATAACGGCTTTTTAGCAGCGCCAATGCATCGTCTAACGTTAGATCCCGCGGTGTTTCCCCGAGCAACGGCGGCTGACCACCAGTGGTTTCGGATCGGCCAGGAAGAACGATCAATAAGTTCGTCCCCAATGCGGAAAACTCGCCGGTGACGTAGCGGCGAGCGCTCTCACCCAGCGCTATAAGCACAATTACCGCAGCCACACCAATAGACATTGCTGTCAAAATTAACAATGAACGCAGGCGCTGCGACAAAATCGATTTTGCGGCCAATGCAAATACATCCGAGCTATACATTAATCGCTTGATGTCGAATCAGATACAATTGAACCATCGACCAGTTTGATCTGTCGTCTGGCTCGCTGGCCTAACGAACTATCGTGGGTAACCACCAATAGAGTCACACCCTGTTTATTTAGATTCTCCAACAAATCTATAATTTCGATTCCCGATTTCTGGTCCAGGTTTCCGGTGGGTTCATCGGCCAAAATTATGCCGGGACTCATAATAGTCGCACGTGCAATCGCAACACGTTGTCTCTGACCGCCAGAGAGCTGATCCGGACGATGATCGGCACGGTCGCCCAGACCAACAGCGGTCACCGCTTGCGCCACACGCCGTTGACGCATATCTTTATCAATGCCCGCCAAAATCAGCGGCATTTCGATATTCTCCGCCGCTGTCATGCGCGCCACCAAATGAAAAAACTGGAATACGAATCCGATATTCTCACGCCGGACCTTGGCCAACGCTTCGTCGGAAAGATCGGTGACGTCGCTGCCATTCAACTTGTAAATACCAGAACTGGGTCGATCGAGCAGCGAAATGGTATTCAATAAAGTTGACTTTCCCGAACCCGACGGACCCATGACCGACAAGTATTCACCAGACTCGATTATCAAATCCACATTCTTGAGCGCGCGAACTGTCTGATCGCCTACGCTAAAATCCCGGTTGATCCCACGCAAATCGATTATCGCCATCGATTAATCGGGATTTTCGCTTGCTTCGGGCATTACGTCAGCACCGGCTTCCACACCTTCCTTACCAATGGATACGACAATTGTCTCACCTCGCTCAATGCCGGAAACAATCTGAGTAAAATCCCAATTCGACAAACCAGGTTTGAAGCTTCGTTCTAATAAAGTTTCTCCGTCCTGATATATCAGAACCCGATTGCCCTCAAGTATGGTTTCTGTGGGAATACGCACTACGTTTTCTTTGGAATCGAGCAAAATCTCGATATCCGCACTATAGCCTGGCAACAAACCTTCTAAATCTTTGGCGTCGGAGATCTGAACTTCCACCTCCACAGTACGCGCCTGCTTTTCACGGTCCAGTACATAGGGCGCTATTCTGCGAACCGTGCCAGAACAACGCTTTTCGGGAAAGGCATCTAGAGATACGCAAGCTCGCATACCGTTCTTTATCGCTGGCGCATCCACTTCGTCAATCGGCGCGGTGACGTACAAGCAACTAATGTCCAGCAAATCAATTGCCGGCAGTGTCGCGATTCCCGGCGGGGACGGTGTCACGAATTCACCAAGCTCGGCATTAACCTCGGCTACAACTCCGTCGAACGGCGCTATGACGGCGGTTCGTTCCATTGCAGCTTCGGCCGCTTCGATTTGAGCGCGATTGACCGAGATGGAAGCTTTAGCCGCTTTGCAGGCTGCCTGTCTGGATTTAGATTCGGTAACGGCGGTATCTACACTCTCTTCAGACACAATTTGTTTGTGTTTGCGTAATCTAAGCAAGCGGTCCGCATCACGTTTAGCCCCCGCCGCAATGGCACAGGCTTGATCCGCTTTAGCTTCGCTGGATTGCGCATCGGCGTTTGCCAAATCGATTTGTGCGCGTAAGTCTTTATTCCATACCTCCATCAGGATCTGCCCTTGACGAACCAGGCTGCCTTCCTTAACCGCCAATTTTGCCACCTGGCCACCGGTGGCCGGCGCTAAGTAAGCCCGGCGGCATGCTTTAACCGTACCTACCCGGGTATTGGATACGGTTGATTTGACGGTACCAACATCCACTGTATGAAGCTTGACCGTAATCGGATCCGGTCGCGTGAAATACCAGACCGATGCGACAACCGCGACCACAAGAGTCAAAACGATGATTAAAGGCTTCAAAGTTTAAATCTTATGAGCCTCTTGCAAAACACTCGGCTTTCAAGTGAGCGCAAATAAAAATAAG
>CAZUGA010000081.1:0-5394 GCA_964619885.1 uncultured Methylococcaceae bacterium | reverse complement strand
CTGAATGACGTTTTCTCTTCGCTTTCATTGCGTTACCCTCTTTTTCACTGACCAATGTATTTTACTTATTTTTTGGTCTAGTTTTTGGGGTCCACTATAAATATTCGGTCATTTCGGCTCGGAATACCGGAATGTCCTTCTGCAATCAGGTGGGTACGTAGGGTATCGATAACGCGTTTGCTAACCAACTAAAGGTCATCTTCGACCAGCCATCCGGCTGCACCGTTGCGATTTAGGGGAAGTTCGCCTTCTTTCACAAGCTGGCGCAATCCAGTCAATAGCTTTTCATGTAATGGTATGGTGCTAAATTGGGAAGACAGTGTACTGAATTCAGCACCGAGATTTGTCAATCAGCGTCGAAAAGTTTCCACCTGTTCTGTAAGATCAAGTCCGAAACAACTGCTTGTCGAGGGCAACGACACGAGAAATCGTGGCTTCACTGACGTTATATAGCCGTGCCATAAGGTTTTTAATTCCTTAAATTCGATGGTAGATCCTACTATTTATTGCCCCTCCTATTTATTCTCGTGTAAATAACGAAAGCCCTTTTTGTTGACCGCGCACTGACGAGGCCATCCACCATAGAACTCCATCGCGGAATTAGCTTCAATCCAAACCAAAAGCCGAAGGAAATGATTCTCAGTTAATAGCGAATTGCTCATGCGACGCCATTTATCGTATCAGTATTTATACTCGATTCCCAAGTGATATAGAGGTCGATACAACGACTTGAACGATATCCTCGACCGGATACCGGTTTTCAAAATCTCGCAAGCTCGGTGTGTAGATCTGTATTTAATAGCAATATATTTTCGGGAGTCCTGTATGTCCTATAAACTTTTTGTTTTTGATTATTCGTTGGGAGAAGGTTTCCAATTGTGCCAATATCAGACTGAGGAAGAAGCGGTCGCGATGGCTAAATTTGTTATTGACCGATCACTTCAACGGCTTATGCGAAAGCACTGCCCGGAAACAGCCGAATGGCTTTATCGGTATTGGATCGGCTTTGGAGAATCTGCCTCCATCGAGTCCCAATCCCGGACCGTTTCATTCTCAGCTCAACTTTATACTGAGGAAAAATGTCGGTCTTTCTTTAGTAGGGAAGAGGCTTGGTCAGCTACGGCAGGGGGAGATGAAAATAGACGTTCGAATCACGAATTGGCAACAGATAATATTTCCAGATAGCCAGAACCCAAAGTACGCTATTCAACGTGACAGCGCCAAAAACAGAAGGGAGGTAAGCTGTGGTTGCTAGGGCAGGACGCCAATATGCGGTTGACTATTATTTCGAACCAAAATTATTCAGGTTGAAAGAATGAATCAAACTGGCGGGTTCACCCTGATACAAGGCGGTAAAGACGCCGACTTGGCCGTTATCCGCCTTACCCAGCTGGCCATTCCACTGTCGAGCCACACCTGTCGAAGCCTGGCCTTTTTTTCAAAGTCGCTTTCGTCAAAGAGCAAGACGGATTCGGGTCTACCCAATAGGCCGCCGTTTTCCGCGCAATCTGCTCACCGAACCCCTTCCAGTCAACGACCCCTTTAAGTTAAATATAAATGTAACTACTTACCCTCAAATTTGCCCAATTACGGCGTCGAAAATGCTCATGTACCCACGTACACTGCGCGTTTTCTCCTTGTACTCGAACAAATTTGAGGGCAATCTGAGCAGTTACGGGTGTTTTTTTACTCGCTGAGTAGTTAAATATAAATTACCTAATTTCTGGGCTAAATCTACAAAATACCGCCGTAAAGCAGTCGGCTCCAATACTTCCACATTACAGCCAAACCCTTGGAGCCACCATCTTAATTCCCAGGTATCCTTTACAGTAGCCTCAAGCAAGATTCTATCATCAGGCTGTATGGTAAGCTGTTGTTCTTCGCTTAATGGCGTTTCATAAAGATGCTCTGCAACACGGGCTTCAAAATATACTTTAATGGAGATTTTTTCATCACTTAACGGATAGGCAAAATGTTGCTGCTCTCGAGTATATACGGAAAGGTCAAATCCGTCGGGAATGTTACAGGGGTTATCGACTTTTAGAGCGGATTCAAAACGATGCAGTGCCAGTTGCTTTATATTGGGATAATGCCATAACGTACAAACTAAATAGATGCTGGCCTGACGACTAACGATACCGAATGGATGAAGCGTATATTCCGTTGGCTTATCGGCTCCTCGAGACCGGTAGCTGGCAGAAAGTTGTTTTGCTTCCAGAATTGCCTGATAAATATTTTGTTGCACCTGCGGCAAAATGTTAGGGCTTTTGAGTACCGGCCCTCTGCCCAATACGGCAACTTTATTTGGCCAAGTGCTTAAATGTGATTGGCGCGTGGTTACTTC
The DNA here is from genome assembly GCA_964619885.1 of uncultured Methylococcaceae bacterium. Lineage (GTDB taxonomy): Bacteria > Pseudomonadota > Gammaproteobacteria > Methylococcales > UBA1147 > CAZUGA01. Next base: position 3,050 of record CAZUGA010000081.1, on the reverse strand, counting down.
TAAAACCTCTTTTGCTCTACTGAAATAGGGTATCAACAGATCCAGTGTTGATTTCGGTAATAATGGAATTAAATAAGATTCCGCCATTTGAAATGCCAACGCTGTCACTGGCTCCATGCCTGGTAGGTCAAACGCAGTAGCATTTTCAATCCAGAACCAAAAATTGGTGCGACCTTCAGTATCAAAATTTAACGGAAAATGTGTAGACAGTTTCTCCAGGTCACGTTGAATCGTTCGAATAGTCACTTCGTATCCTTCACCAGCAAGGATTAAATTTAATTCTGGCGCAGAAATTTTGCGTGGAAACCGAGGAATTTTCGATAACATCATCCATTGACGATACAAAGTTTCAACTGAGCGGCTCATGCTAACGAAATCCTGATAAAGAATAATGCATGATATTAAGCATAGGCGACTTATACAATCGCATTAATTAACTAAACTTTAATAACTATTTTGCAGAAACCCATTCATTGATAGGGAAACCAGAAATGTACAAGACATTAACTGGACAATTGGTTTATTCAGCGTCTGATCTTATTCTCTATATGCGTTCATCCTTTGGTTCATGGATGGAACGCCTGGCTATTGAAAAGCCGGAAGCAGTAGCGAAAATTAAAACCGACCAAGATGCCATGATGACGCTATTGGCAAAAAAAGGGCATGATCATGAGATCGATTTTCTGGAGCAGTTGAAAGCTGAACACGGCGCCGAAAATGTGGCTGAAATCAGCAGCAATGATCGTGATAAAGATGGTAAAGAAACCAATAATGCAATGAAGCAAGGCTATCAGGTTATTTTCCAGGCTTATTTACAACGTGATGGATTTGCCGGTTTTGCTGATTTTATTGTAAGACGCAAAGGCAGTTCAAATCTGGGTGATTATTATTATGAAGCCTGTGATACTAAATTATCCCGAACAACTCGTCCTTATTTTCTAGTACAACTGTGCTGTTACAGCTGGATGCTGGAAAAAATTCAGGGCAAAATGCCGGAAGAAGCAGTAGTCGTATTAGGTAATCAAGTTCATGATCGTTACCGCATTGCAGCATACTACAGTTACTTTGAAAATCTTAAAACACAATTCTTGAAAATTCAGCAGGATTTTAACGGCGATTTAAGTCACATGCCTGACCCCGCTCTTGAAAGTAACCATGGTCGCTGGGCAAGTTATGCTGAACACATACTGGACACATCGGACAGCCTTACATTGATTGCCAATATTAGGAAATCTCAGATCAAGAAACTGCGCGATGCCGGTATCCATTCGTTTGGAGAATTAGCGCAGACTGAGATATCCAACGTCAATGGTATTGCTGCAGAAACATTCAATAAACTCAAAGCTCAGGCTGATATTCAGCAACGCTCCAGAGGTCAAGAGATCCCTGTTTTTGAAGTACTGAAAGAAGACAACAGCAAGGGCTTGTCAGCGTTGCCACCAGCTGCGGAACTTGACATCTACTTTGATATCGAAGGACATTCTATTTTAGAGGGGGGGCTGGAATATTTGTGGGGAGCCAGTTACAAACAAGAGGATGCGCCACAAGGAAAAAGCTATGCGTTCAAAGACTGGTGGGGGAATGACCCTGCACAGGAAAAAACCGCTTTCGAAGATTTTGTTGATTGGGCTTATCAGCGCTGGCAACAAGATCCTGCTATGCATATCTACCATTATGCCAGCTATGAAGTAACTGCCATGCGCAAATTGTCTAGCCGCTACGAAACCAGGCAGGACATAGTCTTGGAATTGCTTAGTAATGGTGTGTTGATCGATTTGTACAAACTGGTTAAAAACGGGTTGCTGATTGGAGAACCCAAATATTCGACAAAAAATGTAGAACACCTTTATCGCGGCAAACGGAATACTGATGTTGCCAGCGGTGGTGAGTCCATGGTGTTTTATGAAAACTGGCGGGAACAGGGTGGCCTGGAGCGCTGGTGTCAGGAGGAAAAGGGTTATAGCTATTGGCGGGAACACCCCGATACATTTGATTGGACGCTATGGCCGGAATTAAAAGATATACGTGATTACAACATAGATGATTGTGAATCGACTTTGGAATTGGTGGATTGGTTAAGAGAGCAGCAACAAAGCGCGAATATAGTCTATTCTCCAATCGTTAATGACGAAGAGGAAGAAATCGAAAAAACGGATAGACAAGTTGCCAATGCAGAAAGAAGGCAGGCATTATTAGACAGACAACAACGATTACATCAAGTGTACGCTCAGGACGAGACACTCAAACAAGACTCAATAGCCGGATTGTTAGAGTCATTATTAGGATTCCACAACCGAGAAAATAAACCCAAAGCATGGGCCTATTTTGAGCGGTTGGAAAAAAGCGAAGAGGAATTATTCGAGGATGATACGGTAATTTGTAATGTAGTGATTAACAGCCTGCAAGAACAGGGTTGTTGGATACAATATTCAGGAACTTATGATGCCAATCAGCAAATCCGCAAAGATAAATTTTTCACGGGAACGATTCAAGATTCAGAATTAAAAGTTAAAAATATTCAATTCAATGAAGTCAACGGTCATGAAGGAAAAATTGACTTCGAAGTTAATGCACAGCAGGCGGGGCTCATAGAAAACGCAGTCATCACTCTATATGGAGATGAACCTTATATTAACACCGAAAAACTGGAACAGCGTTTATGCGAAATATCGGAACGATATTTTGCCAATCGGCAATTATCACCGGCGCTTGAAATCATCTTGAATCAAGCTGGGCCAAAATTTAAAAATAAGCAAGAATATTTACCGGTTACCCGCCAGCGTTTTCAGGATAACGATGCGTATCTCAAGGCAATAATTACAGCAGTTCAGGGAATGGATAACAGTAGTTTATGTATTCAAGGCCCGCCCGGTGCCGGTAAAACATACACTGCCAAGCATGTTATCTCTGCATTGGCAAAACACGGTATGCGTGTGGGCGTCATGTCCAATAGTCATGCCGCTATTATAAATTTGATTAAACCCCTATCTCAGGAATTAACCTGAATCCGTGACTTCAACCCCGGACAAAGGGTCTAAAGCACTGAAAAA
>CAZUGA010000080.1:0-5402 GCA_964619885.1 uncultured Methylococcaceae bacterium | reverse complement strand
TCTTTTTCAGTGCTTTAGACCCTTTGTCCGGGGTTGAAGTCACGGATTCAGGTTACATCCTTCGGCGGTCAGCAATATTGTCATTTCCTTAAAGTTAATATCATTCCAACGCAATGACGTCAGTTGTCGTCGGCGCATCCCGGTAAAATACAATAATTTGAATGCAGTTAGCCAAAACCAAGCCGGGCGGGGAGCTTTTTCCGTATTATGAAGAAGGTCAATTGTTGCGGCCAACAGATCATCGGACACCGTCTTTTTCCCCTTTTTCAGTACCGGCGCGGGTCGAATTTCACTAAATGGATTTACATCGACCCACTGATTGCGCAAAGCAAAGTTCCAAATCACGATGAGATGCGACCGGTAGGTGTTCCAGGTTGTGGGTTGTGCGCGGTTCAAAACAAGAGTACGCCACTTTAATACACAGTCTGGATTAATATCATAGATGTGTCTCCTACCCATGTTTTTTTCAAAAACATGCGCTGCGAGACGATAGTTGCGGATGCTGTCGGGCTGCAAAATATTGTCGGCAACGTATTGTTCAGCTAACTGAATTGGGGTCCATAAATTCGATTCACATTCTTTTTCCATTTCGGTTACCTCTGTATTCTGTAGGCGATACGGCTCTGCTACAGAACCACGCCATACGATGAGTACGTTCCAACCGCCATTAACGGTGGAAAACTCTCTGGCGTGCTGCAATCGTATTCTATTTAACAGCGGTTTTGCAATGTGTGATCGGATCCTCGAAATGAGATAATATCGGCAGGTTACAAGGCGAAATCCCTAGAAAAATTAAATTTATCTAGTTTCGCTGTGTTGCTTGGATATTTTTCGACGTTGAGTGGCACGTGAGATCAAATAAACTAATCATTGCGAATGAGTATTTAGTAGACCATTAACCTAGTCTTAACGGTTGATTTTTTTCCTAATAGACCGGTATTATGGTCTAAATGCTGGTATAGGAACTAAGACATGTTGGAAAAAATCGGTTCTTACGACGCTAAGACCAAATTACCTGAAATCCTTCGCCGTGTTGAAATGGGCGAAGCTTTCACGATTACAAATCATGGAAAACCTATTGCAGACCTTATCCCTAGTCGTTCTTCCAAGTACTTGAAAACAGAGGCTGCAATTAACAATCTTCTAAAAGCTAAAAAGCATAAGGTCTCAAATGAAGTTTTGAACGGTCTCAAAGAAAGTGGCCGTAAATGACCGGTTTTGTTCTCGATAATTCTGTGGCTATGCGCTGGATGCTTGAGAGCGGTAAGGTATCTAATCAAGATTATGCAGAAAAGGTGCTCAAAAGCTTTTCTACCGAGGAGGCGCTTGTTCCTAACTTATGGCACTTAAGAAGCCGCTAATGTTCTACTTGGCGCAGAAAAACGCTCTGAAATTAACACTGGAGAAATTGAAGGATTTATCTCCCAATTAGAAAACCTTCCGATACAAGTGGACTCTTTAACAGCACATCAATCTTTTAGTAGAATCTTGGCCTTAGGAAGAGCCTACAATCTGAGTAGTTATGATGCCGCTTATCTTGAGTTAGCAATTCGAGAAGGAATACCACTCGCCGCCTTAGATAAAAATCTTTTGAAGGCTGCAAGAAAATCTGGTGTGGGAATTTATTTGAAATGAAACAAACTGGCGGAATGATGGGCATCTTTAAACCGACCCTTTACAACTATGTCCGTACTGCCGGGACATCGCCATAATCTTATGCTGAAAAGCCTATTCAGAAGAGATCTCGAATTAACGGCTCCCAGCATTCCACCCGTTACCAACGCGTTACCCCGGCTTACCGGTAAAGAATTGCTTGCCGACCATACCTCTGTCCTGAATAAGGTCGAGGCGCTTGCAGGCCTGCCCCTTGACTTTTATCGTTGCTACTACGAACCGGCTCTTTATCATTATGCCGATTTCGTACAGCAACTACCTGCCTCCGAGTCCCATCACCATGCAATTATGGGTGGAATTCTCCGGCACGGTTTGGAAGTGGCCATGATTGCTTTAAAATTGCGCCGCGCTTATCTCCTGCCATCCGGAGCCACACCCGAGGTGATTCTAAAAAAGCAGGATCTATGGACTTATGCCATCTTTTCCGCAGCGCTGTGTCACGACATCGCAAAGCCAGCCGTCGATCAATCGGTCACCCTGTACGATGCCCAAGGCAATGAACGGCAATGGCTGCCATGGTCCGGGCCCATGCCGGAATCGGTTAAATGGTACCGAACAAAATTTAGGAGAGATCGCGTACACCGCCTTCATGAAAAGTCCGCGTTGTTACTGGTGGGTCAAATATTGCCGAAGGAAGGACTCGATTGGCTCAGCGGCGATTTGAGTTTGTTTTCAAAATGGGTGGCATGTATCGGTGGCGATGTCAGCGAATCCAGGCCGATCGGGGAAATAGTCAGCCGCGCGGACAGTGAGTCTGTCGCGAGAAACCTCGGCGCAGAACCCCAAGCACTTACTCCCGGTTTAACGAACAAGCCGCTACACGAAAAACTGTTGACCGGTTTACGTTATCTTTTAACGAACGGCGAACTCCCGCTTAACCGCAATGGTTCAGCTGGGTGGCTGATTGGTGATGATATTTGGCTAGTCAGTAAACGCGTGATCGATACGCTCCGTGGTCACCTGCTTGCTGAGGGACATTCAGGCATCCCAAATCGGAATGATCGAATATTCGATGAGTTACAGCAACGAGGTCTCCTGATTCCTTGCGACGACCGGGCGATCTGGCACGCGAATGTCAGGGGCGACAATTGGGACCACGAGTTGACGCTCATTCGGCTGCCGGCAAGCAATATTTGGAGCGATCCGGAAACCCGGCCGGAATCATTCTCCGGGGAAATTATTCCCGATGAACAAAACCAGTCTATTACTGAATCGGAGACCGATCCACCAGATACAAAAAAGGATCAATCCGTTATCGAAAATAAAAGCTTTGATCGTGCTGATTTGAACTGTGATCTGCAGGAGCTACTGCCACAATCCCTTGACGAGGGAGTCGCTGATCCAACAATAACGGGCGGCGATACTCGACAGGCTGATCCTGGCAAACAGTTTTTGAGGTGGGTACAAAAGAATATTCAGAATGACAAACTACCCATCGACGCCCCAAACTCTAGGATTTACACCGTTCCGGAAGGATTCTTTCTGGTTAGCCCGGCTATTTTTAAAGAATTCATCGAGAATATGGGCTCCCAATCTAGCTGGGAGTATGCGCAAAAACGGTTCCTAAAGTTAAAACTCCACATCAAAACTCCAGATGGTCTCAATGTTCACAAACGAGTGGTGAACGGTGTTGCTCTTCACGGAATAGTCGTGCCGGAATTCAGCATAATTGATTATCAAAAATCTCAATTTAGCAGTGTATGATACCCATTAACCGGGTTTATGAATAAAACGATACACGTAGGAATGGAATGTAGAACGCATTGTTGACCAGTTCTTGGCCGCAATTTTCATTGCCAATCAGGAATCCAATAATCAGTCCGGTCAATGTGGCAACCAGCAGCCAATCCCAAAGTGCGACTTTGGCCGGCCGTAGCGTTCGACGCCTGGTATAGACGTGATGCTTGTAGCCTCCGACAAAAATTTTGAGTCCGATACTGAAATTCCAAGCACGCCGCGCCCATTTGCTAAGTCTGAATGTATCGGTGATCGTTAAACTTTAATCCGATTCCAATTCCAATTGCCTCTGTTTAAAGTGGACCCCATTGTCTAGACCAAAAAGATCATAAATTAAGTGTAAGCGTCCAGCGCAACCACCTAGATTTTTTTATGGTTGATCTGATTGATGTATTCGGGTGCCAATGGTAGGAGTTCATCAATCCTGCGATTGGGCCAGGTGGGGAGTTTTTCCAAAGTTACTTGAAGCCACGCAGCAGGATCCAGGCCATTGAGTTTGGCGGTGCCGAACAGGGATTGAATGGCAGCAGCCCGTTGACCGGCACGTTCGGAGCCAGTAAAGAGCCAATTCTTTTTACCTAAGGCAATGGGACGGATGACGTTTTCGACTGGGTTATTGTCGATCGGCAGATACCCGGTATGCGCATAGCGAATCAGACTGGGCCAGCGCTTCAAGGCATAATTTAGGGCTTTGGCGGAAGCACCGCCGGAAACAGTCTGTGCGCGGGTGGCTTGCAGCCAGGCATGCAATGCATTGAGTGTGGGTAGGCTGTTTTCGGCGCGCAACTGTTGGCGCTGTCCTACCGTCAGCGCTTGTCCCTGATGTTCAATGGTGTAAAGTTTGCCGATGCGCGTTAAGGCTTCCAGTGCCATCGGACTGGCGTTGGCTTGATGTAAATCGAAGAATTTACGGCGCACATGAGCCCAACAACCGAGTTCAATACCGGTAGATTACGAGAAACAACAAAATATTACTTAATTTTGTGTCCGGAAAAGTGTAGCCACTTCAAGTTGAGATAGAACAAATTTCAGGACTGGATAATAAACGCATAGACCTTTTGACATATCTATTCGTGGGATATACACTATGGATATATCTCTATAGAGAGGGTAGTGTATGATTCAAACAAAGATTTTTAAATCTAACCAAAGTCAAGCAGTGAGACTTCCAAAAGCCGTATCTTTTCCAGCAGGAGTTAAGGAAGTAGAAATTGTTGTCATTGGTGACAGCAGAGTAATTACTCCAAAAAATAAAAGCTGGGATAGTTGGTTTGATACACCGCCTGTATCGAGTGACTTTATGGCTAATAGGGAGCAACCAGAACTACAAGAGCGTGAATCATTTGATGATTAAGTACATGCTCGATACGGACATATGTATTTACACCATGAAGCGCAAGCCTTTGGAAGTTAAGAGAATGTTTAACATTCATTCAGGCACAATTTGTATTTCAACCGTGACGCTTGGAGAGCTTGTTCATGGTGTTGAAAAATCAGATAACCAGCGATTTAACTTGGAATCGCTAGAAGGGTTTGCAGGTCGCCTTGAAGTGATTAGTTATGATGAATCAGCTGCCTATCATTTTGGTCAACTAAGACGAGAATTAAAAGGTAAGGAAATTGGGCCTTACGATTTTATGATTGCAGCTCATGCAAGAAGTCTTGGTTTGACGCTTATCACCAACAACACCAGAGAATTTAAGCGTGTTGAAGGGCTAAGAGTCGCTAATTGGGTAAAAAGTGAAACAAAATAGCGGAGTGAAAAAATGGCATCTTATATTTTAGCAACTACAACAAAAATAGTTGGGTGGTATGTTTTTGATACCACTAAGGAAATTAATGAAACCTGTTTTTCTATAATTGATAATCTGGATTTATCACTTGTACCTGTAGCGGGTGACAAAGAAACTGCTAAATTATGGGCGCAAGCTATGGGGTGCATATTCCGGCGAAGCTGAACAGCGATTCTGGTTGAACGTGAACACCTGGAA
>CAZUGA010000079.1:0-6335 GCA_964619885.1 uncultured Methylococcaceae bacterium | reverse complement strand
TCAACCGATTCATTAATCTTTTTATTGATGCGACAACTACCTTGAAATCTACCGACTTTGGGTGGAGAACCGTAAAGTCCCAGAATTGGACCCGCTATAGTCCAATAGGTAGGCATAGCCTATCACTTTCCCGACCAAAGGAATCGTATAGGTCAGGTTGAATACGGGTGAAGACATGTTTACGTCCCTGGAAACAATGGTCTTTACATTCCAAATATAGGCCGTTTTAAATTCTAAATTATCGATTGATTTATTTAACAAGGTAGCCGAATCAAAGGTTTGTTCTAGCTGGCGCCACGGAACTGTGCCGACGAAGCGCTGGTTATCGTACTTGATCTCCTGCAGCCCGACTGTTATTGAAGTGTTAGCAATTGCCGAAAAAGATACCCAGCCCTGATTTAGCTCAGCCGCTTGTGGATCAGCGATAACTGGAAACTGATGTTTTCCATTTCGCACGCTGTTATAGTCTTCAACGAAAACCGGTGTGTTGCCTTCAAATTCGATGAACGCTTGCAAATCCCATAATGTTGGTGTTAGATACCCAAGCCTTGTTGGTCGACATTTTCATAGCGCCAATTGAGATTTAATTTGATTTGACCCCAATCTCCTTTGAGGGAATCCGCGATCGAGTCGGTAGTAGAATCAGCGGTGGCTGAGCTAAGCAAACCGTTGCCGATCAAAGATACTGCAAAGATCCAAGCATTTATGGATTTGTACTCGTATATTGGTCGATGAATGCTATTCATGTAGGTTACCTTCAGCTTTTCTTGTCGCGAGGGCAATATCGGTGCCATACGAATCGCCAATACGCCGATTCGCCCAATCCGTATGGAGGCGAATGCAATTTTGCGTTTTTCTTTTCCGAATGTATGAGGCAGTCAATCTTTTTTTCTGCACCGGAATGGCAACCAAAATCTGCTTGATGCTTTTATTGTGCGCGCGAATAAATGGCCAACGGTGTATTTTCGATTCAAAATTTGAAAGATTAGGTGGATTTGAATTGCTACACAGAGCGTCATTTTTAATGTAGGGCATAGATTAATTCATTTGAACATCGTTTCGTTAGCCAACTAATACGATTTCCGATTTTGTTCTAGCCCTAACTAACCCAGTACTTTGGGTTAATATGATAGTATCCTTTTGGGCACGAATTTCGGGATCCGTATATCCTGACCCATGAGTTCAAATTTTGGTTGGAGGAGCAGGTATGTTGGACGCGGTCTTTTCTCAAAATATCAAATGTCTATCTTTTGGATTGGCCTTATTTGTATTATTGGGTTGCGCCCAGGTCACGGCTGCCCCCGATGCAAAGGATGACAGCACCCCATCAGTCCAGTTGTTGTCTACTGAAAAGCTGGAAAAATTAGTTGCGCCAATCGCGTTGTATCCCGACGATTTGGTGGCAATCGTTTTACCGGCCTCAACCTACCCCATACAAATTGTGCAGGCTGCACGGTTTTTGAAAAAGCGTAAATCTGATCCAAAACTTGAGCCCGACAAAAGTTGGGATACCAGTATTTTGGGTTTACTCAATTATCCTGAAGTCGTGGACAAAATGAACGCGGATCTGGAATGGACATCGGAATTAGGCGATGCCGTTGTAAACCAGCAGGAAGATGTAATGGAAGCTATTCAACAGTTTCGCAATAGAGCCTATGCTGCCGGAAACCTTTCGTCCAATGACAAACTTGTAGTCGAAGAGAAAAAAGAAATTATTGTCATACAATCGGCGAGTCCGGAAGTTATTTATGTACCAAGTTATAACCCTACGACTGTCGTGGTACACCAAACTTCTCCGTACCCTTATTATTACTCTGCACCATACCCTTATTATTATCGACCGGCAGCGGCATTTTGGACGGGGATGTTTGTCGGTGCGGCGGTCAGCTATGGCCTAAGTTGGAACCGATATGGTGGATATTATGGCCGTGGTCACGTCACGGTAAATCATAATAATATCAACGTTAATAGAAATACAAACACCAATATCAATGCCAACAGGAATCGGAACGTCAATCGAGGAAGCTCGGCTTGGCAGCCAAGCAGAAAACCCGGCAGTTCGGTAGGCAGACCAAGCCCCAGACCCGGGGCCAAGCCGGTTAATCGGCCAGGAAGCAGCCGGCCAGCGAATCGACCTGGAACGAGGCCAGGCGATCGCCCGGGTGGTTCAGCGGGTAAACCGAAAGCTCGACCCGCTAATAGCGGATCTAGAAAACAAAGTGGTAATCTTGGTGGAACGCAGCGTGATAGATCAACTAAAGCTTCGCGGTCCAGCAGTCGTAGTAACTACGGCAGTAGCTCATTTGGTGGATACAAGCGGGGACAGGATAGTTATCGAAATAGTCAGCGTGGCCATTCCAGCAGATCCAGGTCAAGTTTTTCCGGGGGTGGTTCGCGTAGCTTCGGAGGGGGGCGCCGCGGAGGCGGTGGACGGCGGCGTTAGCCGAGGTATCGTCAAACGTGGGCATCAGTGTCAATCATGCGAATTGATTAAAGCTTTTAGCATGCAGGAGAAGTTCAACATGTGCATTACATCCAGTCGATTTGTGTTTTCCAGCCAAGCAAATGCTATAAGAATGTTTTCAATTAAACTGGTACTGGCTGGTTTTATGGTTTTCATGGCGTTGGAGTTAATGGCAACACCGCTTTCGAATCAAAGCGATTTCGAGTCTCCAAAAGCCGCCGTGGAAGCGCTTCAGACCGCACTAGAACAAGATAATATCAAAGCGCTTCTAAAAATCTTTAATCCAAAATATAAACAGGAACTGACCGGGGGGGACCCTGCGGTTTCTCGGCATGAGCGGCAACAAGTGTTAACCGCGATGCAGGATACTTGGAAATTACGTGACGATGGCGAAGACCGTAAAGTTTTGATCATTGGCCCTAACGCTTGGCCGTTCCCATTCCCGCTGGTAAGAACTGGAAATCGATGGCGGTTCGATACCGCGAGTGGTATCGAAGAAGTGATTGAACGACATATTGGGGAAAATGAACTTAATGCGATAAAAATGTGTGGTGAATACCTCGACGCGCAGCTCGAGTACGCGCGTAAAGATCGTGATGGTGACGGAGTGCTGGAGTATGCCCAGCAAATCACTAGTTCGCCTGGACAGAAAAACGGTTTGTATTGGAGCAGCGAAAAGGGCCAGAGTGTGAGTCCGTTCGGACCATTGGTAGCCGATGCAAGAGGCTATTTGCAGGGTAGAAAACCGGGAGATCCGTACAAGGGCTATTATTTTAAAATATTGACGCGTCAGGGCAAACACCAACCTGGAGGGCGTTATGATTATATTATCAACGGTAACATGATTGCCGGTTTTGGGTTAATTTCTTATCCTGCTGACTATGCCAATTCGGGGATTATGAGCTTTGTGTGTAACCATCAGGGCAAGGTTTTTCAAGCCGATTTGGGCGAAAATACCGAATTGATCGCGGGTGGAATTGATGTTTATAATCCCAATGAAACCTGGGAGCTGGTCAAGAAAGAAAATGATGAGCAGTCTGAATAATGCACCTTCACAATTTCGTAATGGAGCTAGAATGGGTTTTCAATGCCCAGGTTCCGTCAATTTGATTAATGTTCTTCGATTGATCCGTTGATATAGGTAAAATCTGTTGAGACACGATGCGATCCCAGGCTATGTGATCGAAGAACTGATTGGGAAGGGAGGGATGGCGTCGGTTTATCTTGCGACGCAAAAATCCTTGGCTCGCCCGGTAGCGATAAAGATACTGAAGGATGTTGATTCTCCGGAGTTATCCGAGCGGTTTGTCAATGAAGGGCGAATTATCGCGGGGCTGACGCATAGCAATATTATCACCATTTATGACGTAGGCGCAGCCGATGGATTGCCCTATATCCTAATGGAATATGTTTCGGGCGGTGACCTGACCAAACGCATTTCTGAAGGTATAAAGGCGGGTGACGCCCTGGCACTCATTGAGACGATTGGCCATTGTTTACATTTTGCACACCAAAAAGGAGTCATTCACCGAGACATTAAACCCACCAATATACTTTTTCGAGGTGACGGTACACCAGTAATTAACGATTTCGGTATTGCCAAGCAACTACGCAGCAACAGTGACCTGACCAAGACCCGTATCGCATTGGGTAGCCCCTACTACATCAGCCCAGAGCAAGCGGTAGGGACAGCTGCGGATTCGCGCACTGATATTTATAGCTTGGGTATAACGCTGTACGAAATGCTGACGGGAGAAAAACCTCACCAGGGAGATACGGACATTGCAACTGTGGTTAAACATATACAGGATCCTTTTCCAAGACTTCCGCCCGCTTATCATCGCTACCAAATACTATTAGACCGTATGACAGCGAGGGAATTGGATCAGCGTTTCGACAATGCCGCCCAGCTGGTAGATTTTGTCAAGGCTTTGCGTGAATCGACCGAGCGGCCGCTTGACCTAAGGTCAGCGAGAGAGCCTGAACAATGGTTTGCCGGGACCGGTGAGCTTATCGATAGTATAAAAAGGTTGCGTGGTGATAATGTCCATCAATTTTGGGCAGAATTAACCAGAAAATTTTCGATATTCAGAAGATACAGCCGTAGATGGGTTTCTCGCTTTCTGCGAGGAGACCTACCTCAGCCGTTGTTTGCCAAAAATCACGTGTTGGTTTCCAGCGGCTTGTTGGTATTGATTATCTCGGCGGCGGGTTTTATCGGATCGTTCCCGGATCAATCATCCGAACCAATTAAACTTTCCAATGCAGTATCGATGGGACCGATAGACGATAAAAAAACCAATAAGGCGCAGCAGCAGAATATAGAAACGGATGATGTGTGGGTTAAACCAAAACAGCAGGAAATTCAGAAATTGCTCGGTATGGCCAATGATGCGCTTGTCGCGTATAGATTAACAACTCCGGCCAACGTAAATGCGTTGTATTATTATGAGCGATTACTCGAACTAGATCCCGGAAATCCAGATGCGGAACACGGATTGACCGAGATAGCTGACAGGTATGCCCATCTTGCGATGCGCCAAATTTACGAGGGTAATTACCGGCGCGCGAGAAAGTATGTTGAGTTAGGCTTGAAAATCGATCCGGAAAATAAGCGTTTGAAAAAGCTTAAGAACAAAATGTACCTGCGGCGAACGCGCTCGGGGACGGTTTCGGGCAGGGCGCCGTGGAAAGATTTTTTCGACCAAATTGACCGGACGATGAAGGACTTGTTTTAGTAGTGCTCATCGAACGCGGTGGACCTATCTGGTATCGCCAATTAAATGGAAATGGCCAGGAAGCCGGTTGAAATTGGTCCTCTATGTTTCTTCGCACTCGGTAGGCACTTGATTGAACGATGCATTGGGGTCGGAATAACAAAGTGACCTAACCTACGATTCATGACATCATTAAATGCAGCCGTTATACGGAGTTTCTAAAATGATCGTCAATCTATATTCAACATATGCGCTCAGAATTTCTTCTTTGTTTCGGGCCTCATGGTTTTCATCGTTTGCACTATACCGATTGGGGTGACCGGGATAATCCCAATGTAATCTTTTGCGTCCATGGTTTAACAAGAAATTGTAGAGATTTCGACATCATCGCGGCTAAGCTTGCCCAGCGTTATCGGGTCATTTGCCCGGATATGCCCGGTCGCGGTCGCAGTGATTGGCTATCTGATCGATCAGATTACAATCTCAATGTATACATGGCGGATGTTGTGACATTGCTCGCCAGGGTTGGCGTTGAAAAGATTGATTGGCTGGGCACATCCATGGGCGGGTTGATTGGGATGTTGCTTGCCGCGCAATCCAATACACCAATAAACAACCTGATTATGAACGATATCGGTCCGTGCATTAGCGATGAGTCTAAGCGCCGAATTGCACAATACGTCGGGACCGATCCGCGATTTTCAAATATGGTGGCCTTGGAAGATTATATTAGGCGCATCCATGCGCCGTTTGGGGCATTGACGGATTCGCAATGGCGGCACTTGGCTAAACACAGCGCTAAAAAATTAACCGAAAATGAATACGCTTTGCATTATGATCCTGGTATTGCCGATGCATTCAAGCAAACGGGAGTCACGCCGATTGATCTTTGGCCGGTTTGGGATTTTGTCAACTGTCCGGTACTGCTGCTGCGCGGTGCCGATTCAGACCTGCTAACAACGGCAACTGTAGCCGGTATGGAGCGGCGTGGTCCAAACACTTCAGTTATTGAATTTACTGGGATCGGGCATGCCCCGGCGTTGATGTCGGATGAACAAATTGGCGTGGTTAGCGATTGGCTTTATAGCTAATTTTTATTATAAGAGCCACTTGCAAAACTCATCAAAGCGAGTGGACTTAGTAGCTTGAATAGC
>CAZUGA010000078.1:0-6340 GCA_964619885.1 uncultured Methylococcaceae bacterium | reverse complement strand
CATCAATCAGATCAACCATAATAAAATCTAGGTGGTTGCGCTGGACGCTTACGGTTTAAGTTTGCTATTATTGAACCTAAATGGGAACAAAGGGTCGAATCATCTGTAATTTTTTGATTTCCCTTAGAATTATCGATTATCCCGGTCGTTGATACGCATTCAGTTGCGTTGAAATAAGCTGGTAAGTTCGGTAAATGGTAGTTAATTGCTGGCTTTTGGCCGCTTGAGGGATTTTAAAAGAATCGGTCAGGTATATGCCGTCATCCGATTGTGGAAAATGAGTCTCGTAGGGCCATAAAATGGCAAGAATAAACAGTAATGGTCCGATTTGGATAGATTAACGGTGTTTTTTTGTGATGGTCATCGAGCTGAATATTGATGTATAGCATCTTGGTTGTAGATGAAGATTCGATCTTCAGGGAAGTATTCGTTGAGTTTCTTTCGGAATTGTTCCCTTGGACCGCGGTTGTTGTGGCCGAGACGGGTGCCAAGGCAGTTGAACGTATTAACAGTAATCCGACCAATTTGGTATTTACCAATATTCGTCTTTGCGACTGCAGCGGTCTTCAATTGACAAGCAAGATCAAAAATATGCATCCCGAAATAGGATGTGTTATTTTATCCTTGTTCGATTTTTCAGAGTACATTGACGCCGCAACGGTAAACCATGCTGATTATTTTGTTTGCCATGCGGCGGTGAATATGAACGGCATTGCTGAGTTTATCAAATCCAGGTGTCCGGGTATAGACTCGACGGAGCTTGGGGTAGAGGAGGTGCGCGGCTCTAGTCTTAAAAAATTAGGGACGTAAGAGGTTGCCTATTTTCTTGGTTTCCCGTCCCGATTCTCGAAGAAACTCAAGGGTAACGCTTTCCCAGCGTTAGACTTTAATCGCCAATTCATAGAATTCATTTTTGGATATTGAATTTCAAAAATGGTCTTGTCAACGCGATATTTGTCCTGATTAAATAGGTACCGCGTTTGATTGATAGTATTCCCCAGGCATTAGCCTGACCAAGTTTAAAGGGTTCAAGTTATGGTTAGTTTCCTTAGAGAATTCTCTTTGGTGAGATTATTTGTTTTACTATCCGTCGGTTTACTCGCTTATACGTACATTGACCGCACTTCCGAGCCGAATCAGAGTGATTCGAATCCTATTCACACAGAAACAAATGACGGTGGAACCGTGCAAAGTGCTCGTCAGGATAAAAAGACGCCAAAAAAACCGGATTCCGGAAAAGCTAAGCCTCCCTCGATTGAGGCCATGGGGGACCCATCTACTTCTAATAAAGCAGCTCGTGTATTGGGGGTAGACGACTATCAGTATCAGACAATGAAAGAAGATTATTTTTGTGATCTAGCTAAAACGGCGTGGGAAAACTGTGAGTTACAACTGCGCAATGAGGCAGATTTTGAGGTTTGTTTGAAAATGGGCGGATATTATACAAACAGCCGGCATTGTGGTTATCAGCCCTAAGAATAGAATCACTCTAATTCGGTTCCGCATTACCGGCAAGTTATTGAAAACCAAATTTCTCGTTATCTTAAGCTGAGGGACTCGAGAAGGGTATCCTACAACTGTTTAGCGTAATCTCGGTGCCATGGAGTCTTGCTGCGATCTTTGATTTTACCCAACTTAAATTCTTAAAATAAATGTTCTTCCGTGATATTCCATTACGGCGGACAGTACAAATGCGTACTACCTAGGTACTCCCAGGTTTTTTAGTAACCAGAATTCCCAAAATTAGCGGGTTACTTCTTTCTCGACTGCGATCCGCCGTTGTTGTCGAAAAACTATACAGTATGATTCATTTTCGTTTGTTCAATTTCCATGAAATATTTTTAACACACTGAATTTTAATGATAAGTGTTTCAGGGAAACAGAATGGCTGGCTTCTTGCATTTTAGGTTTGTAACAAAATTCTTATGACAGCACGTTTCAAAAACGAATAGATGGGAAAGCGAAATGAATTTCAATACCAATATTGTAAAATTGACTTTAATCAGTCTAGGCCTTATCTCGATGGTAAATGTTTATGCTACGCCGATATTCGCTAATTCGGCGGTTGTAGCCAGCCCAACTAATTCCGCGACATTTGATTCTATTACTTCGAGGAATATCAATCTTAATGGATATACTGAAAACGGAATTATAGTTAGTGTCCCGGATCATAGTTACGTAGGGTTCAATCCATTCAATACCGGAAACCAGACGGCATTTCATTATGGCTCTGGTGGGAATACTAGTTGGGTTACCATTTCCATGGCTGACGGGAGTTCAATATATGCTCTTGATTTTATGATCGGTGATGGCTGGCGTGGTACAACAACGACCAATCTTGTTTGGGAAACTTTTCAGGGCACGACCTCTACGGGTTTTGGTGATCTTACCGTTAACAAAGGATCTACTGTGGGTTGGATGGATACCTTGGGATTTTCGTCAATTCGTGTAGCGGCTCATATTTTTAATATCGATTCATTTGGGCAATACCAAGCCATCGCTCTGGATAATGTCAATATATCCGTACCTGAACCTTCGGTTCTTATCCTGCTGGGGATCGGTCTTATTGGTATTGGACTCAAAAAAAAGCAACTCAATAACTGTCGGAGGCCCTGCCGGCACCTCCTAGCATAAATAGGGCTGTCTTATTATTGGATTAAGGGATTAGCCATTTACTCACTGGAACGGGTACGTTTTGATTTTCGGTAGTAACTTGTAATATATAACCCCCTTTCGATGCATAACGCTGGCCGGGCGCCAAAGTTAACCGAGGGTATACTGAGGATACAAACAGTTTTTCGGCGGTATGTTCTATGAGTTCGATAAAATAGTCCCTCGAAAACTTGTCTCTAAGATGCATGATCGCTCTGCCTGTGGATCGCAGCGCGAAATATGCGTTGGCCTGGATCTTCACCTTGTCAGTGGCAATTTTTCGTGTTGCCAACCAACTATTACTACGTATTAAATGCATCCTCATTGCAGAGGATTTCTCGTATGGGTGCACAGCGTAAACATATTTGATCAGGGGTTGCGGTATCCGTGTGTTCCAATCCGGCGCGAGCGTACTAGATAAAAATATTCGGGAGGATCCGTTTTGTGGATGCGAAAATTGATCTAAATGAGCGAGGTCTTTAGATTCTAACCAAAGAACCCAATCTGCCTGATTATTTTGACGGTACATGGATTGCCAAAATTCTCCGTTGAGTGGCGTAGCGTTTTCCAAGCGGAAATCTACTACAGTATTGCCTTTTCGGTCATTCAACAACTGACGCAACCGAAGAGCCGCAGTGTTACCTTTGGTTCCCGGTCGATAGACTTGTACAATCTTTTTTCTTGACGCGCGTTCAGTTTGAGTATCCAAAAATTTAATCACGAGATCCGCCTCAAGTTCGACGCCACGTGAAAAATAAAACGTGTAGTAATCAGATTCGGAGTTGACGGGTTGGTCGGTGTTCGGAAATAAGCAGGGTATTTGATGTTGTTCACAGAAAAAATGTATTGGGTCCCATGGACCTTCGGCCAATCCGCTGATCAGGGCAAATACAGGTTGACGCTGGTAGTAATCTGCAATCTGATCAATCCATGTGCTAGCAGGCCCCTTTAACTCCCACACATGCAATTTCCATTTTCGATACGACTGGTATTTCCAGTCTCTATGCCAGGGGGCATATTTTGACCGGCGGGTTTCGCTTCGTGTGCCCGCGTTTTTCTCTTTGAAAAAGGTATTCAATACATCGAGCATAGCTTTCTTTTTGTCGCTGTTTACCCGGTCTGTCACAATCGTTGCGAAATGCATCGTGGTCTCATCTACTCCCGGTGCACCACTGGATTGCAAGGTTTTCAGATAGGCAATGAGTGCCTCCATTTCGCCGGACGAAAAATTGAATCGAGGCATCATAGGCTTAAAGGGTCGACTGGTTGGGTCTATGCCTTTGCTAATTGCTTGCTTTAATGAGAGGTCACTGTATGCGGGACGGGTACCGGCTCCCGTTGTTTTGTATGCAAACTGGTCCTTACGTCCCAGAGTTTTAGCTTTAAATAAAAAATCTCGGGTTACGGGTGGAATGACAAGTTGTCCTTCGTTGGTACCCATTCCACTGCGCCTGTGGCAGTTCGCGCAAGCTGCCTGGCTACCGTTCAATTCAATATCGGCCTCTGCCGTAGCACTGACATTTTCGCCGGACGGCAGAATTCCGAAACGGTAAATACGTTCACCGTCTTGTAATATTTTTTGATCGTCGGTAGGGAGAAGCGAAGACTGATCTGCATTACAAATAACACCGTACCCCAATATTAGGAAAAAAATACAGCCGATAACTAAACTCGATCCAAAGGATCCTGAATATTTATATCTGTCTAGCATTGTTCGGTCATATTGCAGATTTTATTTTGGAGGATAGATGTCTTTATGAAAATATAGATTTAGTGCAGGATTGCTTGTCTAGAGAGATCCAAATAGGCATGTAATGTCGGTTATTTGGCACCAACTGTTGCAAATTTACGATATTCGCTCAATAAGTCTTTACCGCTAGTGAATCCCTCTAGCCGCAACCAATTCTTCGATCCTGGTTGATGCAGGAAGGTCAAAGGCGCATGGTTCATTTTTTCCCCTTTGTAGGCACCAAATCTCTGTTGAATTTCGAGAATCGCGACATAACTTCCCGTTAAAAAGATCCAATCGGGACCAGCCTTGAATTTTCCGGCGTAGTCCTTCAATCTCTCCGGTGTATCATGTTCCGGATCGATGGAGATTGAAACCAGTTGAGGGTTGCGAATATCATCGGCCAACTCATTTTGGATCTGGCTGAACGTAGCGCTTAATATAGGGCAGAACGACGGACAAGTCGTAAATATAAAATTCAGCAATACAGGGCGATCGCCATTTAATATTGAGGATAGATCAACGGCGCGACCGTTAAGGTCAATCAATTCTATTTTGGGAATTTGGTAGGACTCAATGGACCTCTTGTAATGCTTTTTTGATGCAGGTTGTTGTGGTGCAGCAGCCCGTTTAGTAAGGTTTGGCGCCGCATAGAGCATCGAACAACACGCTAACAAGAGTATTAGAACGACACTGATTCGAATTAGTACAGAATTATGTCTAGTCGAGTAAAATAATCTGTTCATAAATAATGTATTCTACGAATTTTCAACAATTCATAAATCGCAGCATCGTAGTTCAGATCACCGCTGTTGTCTTCAAAAGTGTTCCATGTTTATTCTAGAATCTTGGTATAATTCATTCATAACATCAAGAGTCCGTCGAGCGAACGTGATTTCTGCAGGTTCACAAATTCTCAGTAATCAGGTTTGATTGGTCATACAGGCACTTTCCTGTGCTTCAGAAATTCCGAGTTAATCACAAGTCCTGTGGTAAATCCGCTATATTGCCGCTTCGTGGCCCTAATCACGTAGCGCTTGTTTACAAACACTAGATGAATTTGAAACTTTTTGTAGCAATTCTTGGTCGCGTATCCTAATCAATACATGACAGACAGAATCTTCGATCTTACTTGCAAATTCGAATTCGCCATTCGAATTTGCTCGCCCTTGGCTCAATAATTTGTTAAATGTATTAAATATAAGGATATCAGAAAGTGGAAATGCTTCTTTGCCGTGTACGTGCAACATCGATCCGGCTTGTTTCATCTCGTCTATCACGAAGTCTACCTCGGATCCAGAACAGTGCCGTGCAGGATTTTTCACAATGCGTCGAATATGGTTGCCGTCAATTTCGACATCCACCATGCAAGGTCCTGTAATCAATTGCTCGGAGAATGTAAATTCTCCATTCTGCATGACACGCGTTTCGCCAATGAGTTTTTCAAATTCATCGCGAATTAAGACAGGTACACCGGGCCTTGCATTTTTCCCTTGTAAATTCAATCTGTATTGCTCCCGATTCCAATTCAATGTCTTGATATCAAAATTAAATGTATCACCATCGGTTGGGTTAACAATTATTGTTACATCCTTGAAACTATACAGCGATGGCGTTCCGTCGTCTTGGACAACAAACCTTAAGATATGGGATCCAATATCAGTGGAGTTTGGAATCCACGTAAAATTACCAGTCCCATCTCGGTTATCAATAAAATTGGATCTGCTTGGTAAATTCGATACGGTCAAAGTTAAATTATTTCCATTAGGATCCACCGCAGTTACCAATAGTTGGAACAATTGGTTTTCGATAGCATGCTGAATCGGTAGCGTCTTTATGATCGGAGCTTGATTTGCTGTAGCTATAGTCCAATTGAAACTTACCGTACTATTCAACCTAGGGGTGCCATTGTCCGTTGCGGTCACGGTAACGTTCGACGTCGTCGCACCGAACGCAACC
>CAZUGA010000077.1:0-7147 GCA_964619885.1 uncultured Methylococcaceae bacterium | reverse complement strand
CGATGCCTTCTCGCTATATAGGCTTCCCAGTATGTCGAAGTCACGGATTCAGGTGGTATTCTTTATCCAGTCGGTGCGTTTGGAGACTCCCTGCGCGGACGAATTATGGCGCCTTTATTTGCCAGTTGTGGAGTTAATTTACAAATCAAGAAGGGGGCTTACTTTCTGACGTTAGATAAAATTTCTATCGGTAATAACGTTTTGATCAGTAATTACTGTACATTAGGCGCAGGTACGATACAGATCGAAGACGGCGCCTTGCTCGGTCCTAGTGTTACCATTAATCCAGAAAACCATACTCTAAAAGAAGGTTCTTATCGTAATGGTAGGCCAATTGCAGGTGAAATCATAGTTGGTCAAGGCGCTTGGTTAGGTGCCCAAAGCGTGCTATTAGCTGGCGCACGAATTGGCCGTGGTGCGCTTGTCGCGGCAGGCGCCGTTGTTAATAAGCCTGTAGATGAATACACCATCGTTGCCGGCGTGCCGGCACGTGTTATTAAAGACCTACGTCCTATAATTGCCGAAACCACGAACTGCAAGGGATAGACGATTCGGAATCCTCACCTTCCATTATCGGAAAAACGTCCTGCAATCAGATTGATTATCTGAGTATCTGCGAGAAAATAGTATTAAAAACGCCATGACGTCGTTGAGATTTTTTTAGAGCTCGGACTTTAGATTTTACTATCGCAAAGTCATCATATTGAATCGCGGTAACTTTAATTTTTTTCTTCGGTCTGCGCGTTGGCCACAGAAATTTTCTTCGCTTTGCCTTTGATCCAAAGACCTCCGCTGGAAAAACAGGACCACCCCCATTTCAGCCAGTTCAACAGGGACACAGCCAGCCAAAGAGACCAAGCTAGCATCAGTAGTCGATAGACTGTCAACGGAATAGAAATTAGCGTAGCCTGAGGTAAAATTGGCGCGCTGCGATCCTGGTACCAATTTAACCGATAGGCTGTCGACTGGTTACCGCTAATCTGCATCTCCGGAGAACCCAACAAACCTTGATTGATTGCGAAAAACAACAACCCCAGCGAAATAACAGTCAGCAAAGCAATAGCAATTTGTAGGGCGTTAAAATAGGCCCGATTTGGTAGTGAAGTTTTACCGCGATATCCAAGAATAATCAACCAAGCTACAACCAGAAGAGCCGCTTCCACTGGAATTTGACTCAAACCAATCAGCAGTAGTAACCAATGCCAGTGATTTAATGGCGTGATCGAAATTCTTCCCAGAGCATAGGCTATTAGAGAAATGACTAGCAAAACGCCCCAAAACAGTACGGCTGGACCGAAAGCTGGGCCATAGGTCAGTAAAATCCAGCGATCCTGACCCAAATTTACATTCAAAGTTGTATTAACGCTTTCGATTCCAAGATTTAGGTCCGGTGTCGTTAACAGCGTAGCGATCGGCTTCATTTCTCTCCAGAGAATTGCAATATTTTGGCTTCCCGGCCTGATCGGCAAGGTGATTTGTTGACCCTGCTGTCGAATTGGTTGACTGCGCTGATCTATACTGACCGACTGCAACACCGCATGCATTGGTAAAGTGAAAATATGCTGAGTAGCTTGTGAACTGCGCAATGTGACATGCAAAGCCACTTCCCGGCTGCGTTTGCCGGGTGTTGTCTCCAACTGGCTTTTGTCTATGGTCAAGGTTTGTCCGGCTACCGCATTGGGCCGGCTAATCGATAGGACAACCATTTCACCAGGCCAGGGCCGCCATTCCGGCAACCAACGTCCTTGTTTATCCTGATGATGGACCACGGCAATACCGTCATTTTGCATATGCCAGATAGGGCTGATATCAGCACGCCAGACTTCAGTCCATTGGTCGGTCTGTGCTGCAGCTAACTTTATTTCCGCTGTTTTATCCAGCACCGAACGCCAATGCATTACCCGCTGATTGGCTGACATATTCACTAGTACTTTGCCGTTTTCGACCCGAATACCCGCGGTAGTTACCGACTCGGTATCCAACAACGGAATTTTTAAAACAATCGCAGTTCCTGGCGGTGTGACACGGATAACCCGCGTCTCAACCTGCCAGTCCAAACCGAGTTGCAGCGTCCGCTCCACTTGAACAAATGTCGGCAATACACCTGACTCCAATGCGGATTCGCCGTCTCGACCACCATCGCCACGTTGCCGGGTGAATTGCAGCTGTCCTCCCGGGCTTCTATTTTCATGAAGTCCTTCGATCAGCCACCCCTCAACAGTGGTAGTAACATGGTGCGGATTGAGCGGCAGCGGCAGGAAAAATTGATTCCTCGGCGGAGCTATGCCCTGCAACAATAGAGTATGCTTGCCAGGCTCGAGATTTATCCATAGAACACCGTCTCGGTCGCGATAGAGCGCCTCCGCGATTTTACCGTCTATCGACACACTCCGTGGAAGCCATTGCTTGACCTTCCCCGGCAGAGGTACAGCGACCCTTTGCTGTAACTCCACCTGTAGTTTGATATCCATTTGTTGCGGATTAATGCTCAATTGAATTTGCGGAATTTGCGCGCACGAAGGTAAACAATCTGGTGCCCTCAGCAGTCGACTCTTTAGCTCATCGAGTAATGCCCGATCCGGGAAATCAGCGTGGGCCTCCTGTACCGGTATCGATAGTAACGGCAACATCAAGAGTCCGGGTAAAACATTGTTTAAGCCAAACTTGAATTGACCTTTCAGTACGCCTAATAACAACAGTGCCAATACCGCAACCAGCAACGCACGAAGAAAATTAAGCAACTTCGTCATACCCGGCGTCAGATACCAAAAACGCATCTGTTGGGCAGCGTCTACCGAGCCATTCCATGACAAATCGACTTCAACCCATTGCCATTGCGGTAGTCCCAGACCCGTCTGTACATGCGCTTTAGGATCGATACGGTTATAATTCGACTGTCTGTCGGGCACCATACTCTGCGGCCTAATCGAATCGTCCATACTTCTGCCTTTTGCAACCGACCTTCGCATTTCTTTTTCTTCAACGGCTTGCGGTGACGCAACCATTTTTGATACCTGCCCTACACTTTGAGTCATGCTTGGGCCGATCGACCTCCACGGCATTTCCAATTGCGGATAAAGTCCGGTACGGACTTGGCTAACCATAAACGGAATCAACAAAAGCAACAACGCCAGCCAACTGGCATTGCGATAAAATTTTATCAGGCGATAGAGACGGCCTGGCGGCAAGACACGCAATAATGCGAGCGCTGCCAGAATGTTGAGCCAAACAAAACGAGGCGCTTCCGCTTCATGCCAGATCAAAGCCAGAACAACTAACGCGAAAGCGCCCCAATAAAAATTCCATAAACGACCGATCGCCAGAGACGCTATCAACACCAAAAACAGATCAAGCAACGTCCAACTGGAGATCCAACTGTCCGGGACATTGTCGATACCGGTTGCGCCGATCAAACGCCATCCCGGGGGTAAATTCAACAGCGCCCGAACCTGATGAAAATTTTGCTCCCAACCGAGTGCGTCGACTTGGTTTACCGGACCGGGAATACGGCTGTCAGCGCTCAAATTTATCTGGCCTTTGCGCACTTCAATGCCTTCCTTTTTCGAACCCGATAAACGTGTTATCAATTGATTTTTACCGTCAAGACTCGCCTTGCCCAATTGTGTACGCGGTGACGCATTCAAACGCCACGAGTGGGTCATCCTGCCGCTGATTTTGTCGTGCACGCTATAACCGCTGCCATCAAAATCGAGCCACAATCTCCGTTCCAGGGTCAATTTATCGGGTTCCGGGTCAGGATCACCGCGGCGAATCACTTTGAATCGCATCGTATCCCCATTTTTCATCCTATAGGCCGGCAATTTTTTCCAGGCATCGGGTAAATTGGTTAGCTGCGAACCAATAGCGCTTGCGTTTTCGATTTCAACCAAGCGCAAGTGCGGGCGGGCAGCAAATGTCCAGATTTCCAGCGCCGGCCAGTTTTTGTCGCGGCTGTGAAAACTTAGTTGTGAGACCTGTTCTACGTGCCTGGTAATCAAGTCGATCTGCCAGCTGCCGGGACGCAACTGCAGCAACAAACTACCATCCGGCTCAATACGCGCCGGTAACGAACTCTGCAATCGCATTGGAATAAAATTTTCCAGCATTGGAAGCAGCAACTTAATTTCCCGCTGCTCGCCCGCAACTTGCAGTTCCAGTCGAGTTACCATCTGCAATGGAACATCATCATCAATACGACGAAATACCTGTAAATCAAGTTTATCTTGTATGCTTTGAGCTGTGTTTGGCTTAATGTCGCCACCGTTCAGCCACAATTGGCCTCGCTTTATGGTGGGAGTTTCGATGCCCTTACCTCGTATGTTCACCGATATCAGTCCGGTATCGGCAGGAATCTGTAGATTGTCTGGTATTGAATTCCAAAAAAAACGGCCGCTGACTTTAAAGTTTCCTGGCGGGAGTTTGATCGCCGGCTTACCCTGTCTTTCCGTAACCACGGCTGCTTTTTGGTTAACTGCTACGTTCAGCGGCCAATATCTAGTATCACCCGGCAACTGCACCCAACTTTCGGCGAAAACTTTCCAGTGCAACGAAAAATCGGCTGACTGATCATTCAGGTTTAATATCAATCGACTTGGCCAAGCGCAACGTTTCTGCTCAAAGCTGTTGTAGAGGAAAGGGCAGCCATAATCGGATTCACCCTGTAATACCCAGTCTGTCCATGGCTGCAATGGTTCCGGCACCGATTCCGGCGCCAACGTTTTTGCTTGAAGTTGATTAGATAACAGCAAAGCAACGATCATTAAGAAAGTATGAATTCGTTTCATAATTCTTCCGTTAGTCTGATTGCAATTTGCCTGTATCGTATCTCAAGAACGCCCCCAAATTACATACAAAAACTAAATATTTCAGAATATCCCTAATACAATTAGGTCCCTCGTTGTGTTCAGCACAAAGGCTGACGTTAACTATGACCGATACGATTCCTTCCAATCCAAATCTTAACGAACGCGGTTCCCCCGAGAACCTTCGACTTTGCAATAGCGTACCGTTGAATTCGGTGGGCAAATCGGCCATGCCCAACACCCGCCTCAACGATATTGACACCACCAGCTCCGCCACTTCGGTAAGAGATTTCAATATTGATTCTTAAGATTCAATATCGAAATTATGCTTTGGGATCTGCTACAACGATTGCCATTTATGTTTTAGTATTTAGCCTTTTTCAAACCAAACCTTGTGACATCATCAACCATCCATCATTGGAGTGGTATAAAGTGGTTGCAGGTCTACACTTGAAGTTTTTCCCAAACGATCGAAATTGACAACCAGCCATTCGCTGGCGCGATCTCGGCCAATCTCTTTTAAATGAGTCAAAAATTGCCACTCGGCATTAAGTTTGCTGGACGCACCCATTGGCGCGAGCTTGTCTTCGGCGTGGATGATATGAATCAGCAAACGTTTATAACGTTTCTTGTCCAAACTTCCTTCATCGATCAGACGGCGCACAAAATCAATAGCGCGAAATTCTTTCATTAAGCTCGCGTTGAAAGTTATTTCATTCATACGCTCAAGAATATCGCGAGCGTTAGTGGGCGTCTCTTCACGCTCCACCGGATTGATTTGGACAATCAATATATCTAGCGATTCGCATTTGTATATAAACGGGAACAACACCGGGTTCCCCATAAATGCGCCGTCCCAGTAGGCTTCTCCGTCAATTTCCACGGCTTGGAAAATTGTCGGAATGCAGGCAGAGGCCATAACCGTATCCGCAGAAATTCTGTCGTTTTCGAACACTTTGACCCGACCGGTACGAACTTGCGTGGCGGAAATAAATAACTTAATCTCGTTACACCGTTTTACCCGATCAAAATCAACTTGCTCGGTCAATAGATTGCGTAACGGATTTAGATTTAACGGGTTCAATTCGTAAGGTGATGCGATCCGGCTCAAAACATCGAAATACAAATAGCTCGGCGACGCATCCAAACTCCATTGTCCACACATCATGTCCCAAACCGAACGCTGAATAGGACTGACCGCCGCAGATGTCGACACTGCGGACCAAAAATCCTTCAAGGCTTCTCTGGCGCCATCACGCCCTGCACGGACAAGGCCATCTGCAAGCACCACGGCATTCATTGCACCGGCGCTGGTCCCGCTGATGGATTCTATATTGATACGGCCATCTTCCAACAATCTATCCAGTACGCCCCAGGTAAATGCACCGTGGGAACCACCACCTTGCAAAGCCAAATTTACCGATTTATATTTTGCTTTAGGTTGGCGTTTTTGTATTTTACGTTGAACGGCATCATCGGCGCATGTCTTGGTATTGCTCATTGCGCCGTCCAGCCACCGTCGATCGGAAGGGAAGCACCGTTGATAGCTTTGGCGCTTTCGCCGATCAAAAAAAGCACCAACGCCGCCAGATCTTCGGTTTGCACGAACTGCTTGGTCGGCTGGGCGGCAAGCAGAACGTCACGAATAACCGTTTGACGGTCTATGCCACGCGCCGAGGCAGTATCCTCAATTTGACCTTCAACCAACGGGGTAAATACATAACCTGGGCATATCGCATTACAGGTTACGCCACTTTCCGCTGCTTCCAGCGCAACTGTTTTGGTCAAACCCAAAAGACCATGCTTGGCCGCCACATAAGCCGACTTAAACGGTGAAGCAACCGTAGCGTGGGCAGAGGCAATATTGATTATTCGACCCCATTGCCTGGATTTCATGCCCGGCAGCAATGTTCTGATCGTATGGAATGCTGATGACAGATTAATCGCTAGTATCGCGTCCCACTTTGACGTTGGAAAATCCTCAATAGGCGCTACGTATTGAATTCCGGCATTATTAACCAGAATATCTATCCCACCAAATACGTCTGTAGCTTGTTCAGCCATCTGTTCGATTTGAATCGATTCACTCATATCAGCACTGGAATAGATGACCTGCACCCCATATTGCTTTTCCAAGTTTGATCTGATTTCTTCAATGGTTTCACTATCTCCGAATCCATTGAGTACCACGTTACACCCGTTTTTTGCCAAAGCTTCGGCGATAGCCCGACCGATGCCACTGGTTGAACCAGTCACTAGTGCAGATTTTCTATCCATTGGATTATCTAAACTTATGAGCCTCTTGCAAAACACTCGGCTTTCAAGTGAGCGCAAATAAAAATAAG
>CAZUGA010000076.1:0-7195 GCA_964619885.1 uncultured Methylococcaceae bacterium | reverse complement strand
GATGCCTTCTCGCTATATAGGCTTCCCAGTATGTCGAAGTCACGGATTCAGGTTAAGAGAAGAGCTTGTTGTTAAAATCGGTGGGCTGGGAAGCAATCAAGGTCAATTCAGAGAACAATACCCCGAACAAATATATCCAAACCTCAACTACAGACCTGGATTCAAATTCACCAACAGCCAACCGTATGAACGTTATGCCGTGATTGGTGCAACGGTCTACGGGTTTGTTAGTGATATTGCTTATGAAGAGCCTTTAGACTATCTATTTGTAGACGAAGCAAGCCAGGTTGCCTTAGCCAATCTGGTAGCGGCGTCCGGCGCAACTCGAAATATTATATTGATGGGCGACCAGATGCAGTTAGAGCAACCGATTCAAGGATCTCATCCTGGTCAGGCAGGTTCCTCCGCTCTGGAATTCATGCTCAAAGACCATGCAGTTATACCCGAAGATAAAGGCATTTTTCTGGAGCGGACGTATCGAATGCATCCAGCGATTTGTCAGCCATTGTCGGACATTGTCTATGAAGGAAAGTTGCAAGCAGATGCCGACAATATTAATCAGGTTGTAGATATACCTTCATCAAACTTAATCAATCAAGCAAACGGTATTTTATCCATTCCCGTTCAACACGAAGGCAATACCCAATGTAGTAATGAAGAAGCTATCATAGTTCAACAGTTAATCGATGAATTAAAAACAGGGTCATTTACCAATAAAGAAGGCCAGAAAAACCCGATTAATGATCAAGACATATTAGTGATTGCGCCGTACAACATGCAGGTTAATCTGTTAAAAGAAAAAATCAACGGCAACGTCAAAATCGGCACGATTGACAAATTCCAGGGCCAGGAAGCACCGGTAGTAATTATCTCCATCGCTGTTAGTGATGTAGAGGAATCAGCGCGAGGGCTGGATTTTGTTTTTGATATTAATCGGTTGAATGTTGCAGTTTCAAGAGCAAAAGCATTGGCTATCATTGTTGCGAATGAGGGGTTGGAGAATTGTCACGTGAACGGGTTGGAGCAGATGAAGAAGGTTGGTTCTTATTGTCGATTAAAAAACTCATGGTTTATTTAGTACCGAATCGATCTCTTGATAATAGAGAAAATATAGCTAATATTATTTTATCCGCGAATCAATAAACGATTCAGTTTTTAATTAATCTCAATGGTGAATTCTCAATGGTTGACTATGACAAATAATACCGAGAAAAAACAACTCGAATATTTTATTTTAGATAAGAATATTGAAAAATTAGAAGATAAATTATCAGAATTTAATATATTTGACGCAATTGGTGGAATAAGGTCTGAATTGAGACATTCAAATATTTTAGCATTTTTGCTAAATCCGGCTGAAGCTCATGGGTTAGGCGACTATTTCTTAAAGAAGGTTTTAAAAACAATATTAAGTAATAGTGATGATGTTAGCGATATTAGTCTAATAGAAATTGATATAAATGATTTTAATGGTGTTGAAGTTTACAGAGAAAAAAATAATATAGATATTTTATTGGTTAGTACTCACAATAATTTAGTTGTTGTTATCGAAAATAAAGTTGATTCAGCTGAGTCGAAAGGACAGTTATTAAAATATTCTGATAGAGTAAAAAAGGATTATGAAAAATTTAATAAGCTATATGTTTTTTTGACTCCTGATGGCATTGAAGCCACAGAAAGAAACTGGATTACATTTTCATATTTTGATGTATCAAATATTTTAAAATCAACATTGATGAAGTTTGAATCAAGGATATCTGAAGACATTCGCATACTACTTAAAAACTATCTTGAAATTATTAAAAGGCATATTATGACTAATGGCGAAATAGCAAATCTTTGTCAAGAAATTTATAAAAAACATAAACATGCAGTTGACTTGATAATTGAACATAAGCCAGATAAACAAGCAGAAATAAGGGATTACTTACTAAACAAGATAGGCGAAGAAAAAAAATATATTGAAAAAGATGACTGCGTAAAAAGCTATATTAGGTTTTCACCAGTAGCTTGGAAGGATTTAGATATACAGAAAGAAGGACATGGCTGGACAAGTACCAAAAAATTATTATTGTTTGAATTTAGAAACACCGTAAATGGATTATCGTTACACTTGGTAGTAGGCCCTACTGAAAACAAGGATATAAGAAATCAAATAATTGAGAGCATAAGAGAAAATCGTAATAATGATATAAATTATAACCCTATCAGAAACACTCCGAAATTCACATCAATATATAAAAACGACATTGTTACTGAGTCCATATTAAAAGGTGAAATAGAACTCATTTATAAAGAGATAGATGAAAAATGGAAGTCATTTATTGGAAAGGATTTCCGTAAAATTGTTGAAGATATAAAAAATCATGTAGATAAAAGTAAGTGCTGATGCCACAATTGTTCTGGCGTAACATATATTCAGGACCAATTTAGATCTGATTGGACAGTGATGTCCTTCTTTCTGTATAGATAAGTTCTTAATAGTAGGCGAAAATATTTGATTTGGGCAATTAAGCTCTTTTCCGCAACCCATTCGTAACCCAGTCATCCACCAATTCTGGAATTTTGATAACAGCCTTTTCCTGGTACCAAACAGTGTCTGGTGGTGGATTTTCCAATTCCGGAGCGACAACCACGATAGTTGTGCCACGAATAATATATTGCAGTAAAGATGCAGCTGGATAAACCTGCAAAGAGGTACCAATCACAAGCAATAAATCAGCCTGTTTTGCAATTTTACATGCATAATTAAACTTTGGTACGCTTTCGCCAAACCAGACTACATGTGGCCTAAGCTGACTACCTTTTTCACATTTATCACCCAATTGAATGTCTCTGTCACCTAACTCATACAACAAATGCTCATTTGCTGAACTACGCGCTTTCATGATTTCGCCATGCAAATGTAAAACATTGCAGGAACCTGCACGTTCATGTAAATCATCAATATTCTGAGTAATAATGGTAACCTGAAAATGTTCCTGCAAATGCACCAACGAAAGATGTGCTGCGTTAGGTTTGGCTTGTCTCACTTGTTGTCTGCGCAGATTATAGAAATGCAGTACCTTTTGACGATCCTTTTTCCATGCAGTCAGAGTAGCTACTTCTTCCACAGGGTATTGATTCCACAACCCGCCGCTATCCCGGAACGTTTGCAAACCGCTTTCAGCACTTATGCCTGCGCCGGTAAAAACAACGATGTGTTGTGTTGTTTTTGTCATGGATTTGTTCCTGGCGGGTTTGCCAGCACAGGAATCACTTTGCAAACATGTTCTTTTTGTATTTGTGCTTTCGACTCCGGTTTGGTTGGGTCGATTAATTTCGCCCAAGTACACCCTCTGCCTTTCAGTGTGAATAAGACTAGAACCTTGTTGAGTGTGATATGCTGGTTGCTCCAGTTCAAGATGTTTTCAAAACAATGTGATTCCCAAAGCGCCAATCGTGTTGGGTAATAATCTCTATGTTGTTCCTCACATAAATCACAGTAGTATTTACCGGTAGCCGATTGTATTGTGGCGATATCAAAATCTACCAGCCCATCCCAAAACGTATCGTCATCATCAGGGCCAATTTGATAATATACGATTAACATAGCATGATAATCGTATATCTCCCATGCCAGTACCGGCGTGATACCAGTCAGGTTAAATGAGATGACGTGATTACTAACCTGGATGTTACAAGGCGGTTGATGAAAGCGCTGGCTATGGGTTAATAACCATCGCATAAATGCATCTTTCATATACTATTACTCTATTTTCAGGGTAGTCAAATTTCAGCAAGAAACCCAATCCCTCGTGATTGAGACTGTGGCTTGAAGCTATGTTCTAAAGACAAACCTTGCATCAAAGTTTCTGCATTCAGTTTTGCACTTTTTAAGCGGTTTTTTCGTATCACAGTAGCGAAGTCTCCCGGTGTTATTTGCTGAAGGTTTCCAAGCTCAGCTTGCCAGCGCTTTTTGTTTTTGACAGTAACTTGCATCTCTTTCAATACTTGTTGGAACAAATGCCAGGCTTGTTCAGGTAAGAGGTAGTCAAATTTAATTTTGACATCAAAACGACGGATAGAAGCGAAATCCAGGGAATCCACCAGATTCGTGGAGCAGATGAACAAACCCTCGAATTCTTCCATTTGGGTGAGCAGTTCGTTGACATGAGAGATTTGCCAACTGTACCGGGCTTTGCTTCTGTTTTGCAGAAAACTGTCCGCTTCATCCAGTAATAAAACAGAATGATCATGTCGAGCCTGTTTAAACATGGTTGCAATCAGTTTTTCGGTTCCACCTACATAAGCATTAAGAATGTCAGAAGCACGCTTAACCAATAAGGGTTGATCTAACTGCTGGGCAATGAATTTTCCAAATTCTGTTTTTCCAGTACCAGGAGGACCATAAAGGCAGAGCCTACCCTGGGGATGGGCTTTTAACCCTTGTAGTAATTGTTTCATATCATAGTCAGCATTCAAGGCATTCAGACAGTATGGCGTGCTCGCCGTATGCCCCTGTGTCATGAGCTGCTCAGATAAGCCCATCGCTGCAAGAGAATTACCTAATATGTGTTCCAAGTCTTGCTCTGCAGATACGCTCTCATCATGAATAGTTGCAACGACTTTTGCTGCACGGGATATTAAAGCAGGCGCCAGATTTTTATTGGCTGCGGCTTGTTGTATCCATTGTTTAGACACAGACAATCCTGCAAGGTAAGTTTCAAACATGGCAGTTCTCACTTTTCTGGGAGGGGCTTCAAGCTTTAGTACAAAGTCAAACCTTCGGATGTAAGCATTGTCAATTTGCTCAATATCATTACTGATCCAAATGGCGGGAACACTGTTTTCTTCCAGAAGCTGATTGACCCATGCTTTGCGTTTTTCTTCGACGGGAATTTTTCCGAAAAAAGGATCTGTTGCAGGAAAAACATCTTCAATTTCATCGAAGATGATCAATGTGTTTTCCCTTTTGGCTAATACTTGTTGGCTGAGTTGATACGCAGTAAAGCGGCTTTTACCTTCTAAAGCTTCTCCATCCAGATTGGTAGTGCTGATTTCAAATGACTCCAATCCTAAATCTTCACTGAGTGTACGAGCCAATTCAGTTTTTCCAGTTCCAGGTGTTCCATGCAGCAATATATTGATGCCTTTTAAGCCGCGTTTTGAACTTTTTTGTAAATAACGTCGAATAAGTTGATAGTCAGTTTGTATGTACTGATAATCATTGGGGCACAACTTTGAGCGTTGGGCAGTATGGAAAAATTGTTGCAGCATCTCGGAAGACATTGGAGAAAACAACAAACTAATCAGTTCGTCCATAATATCCAATTGGCCACACATTTTATCCAATTTGCTTCTGGAGAATCGTAGAATACCGGAACGTGCGAGAATGCCCTTATGCGATAAGGCGGCTTGAATCTTTTTTCCAGGAAGATCTAAAATACTGGAAAATACGGAAATCAGTGCATTTGGGGTGATGTTGTCAAGTGTATTAGCGATATTAGTTAATCCGGAATGGCTGTGTAACACTACCGCAAAACTTAAAATTTTAGTTTCTTCTTTTGATAAACTGAGTAATTTTCTGAAGCGATTCAGATTCTTTCGATATTTGGGGCATGTGTTGATCTTGCTTTGTTCGCAAGCCAATTGGCGCCTTCTCAATTCGATTAAAAAATCCTTCTTCTTCATTTTTTTATCTTCAAGATGTCCTAACCCAATGGTTCTCAGCAGATCACCATCACTGGTTAATGAAATGTAGCCAGTGCTTAAGGATTTCCAGCCATTTAAATCTAACAAGATTCTCAATCCCCAAATAGCAGCCAGATCGGAACAAGGGTGTTTCAGAAATTGGTTTTTTGGTTTGTTTAAGTGAATCGACATAGCAAAGGATGGCCTCATTTGTTAAATTTAAGCTATTGGAATATAAGTTGATGCCGAAATGATACGGGTTACATGCGGCGAATAATGTCGCTTAAATAACATTAGCTTCTATTTTTTGGCTGATAAATGTGTAAAAAATAACTCAGACAATTTCATCCCGCAGGGGAAGGCTTCTATTCTTAAGGGTTAAAAATTAACGGGTCGAATCTTGACTTTAAGAGGTGGTCCCAAGAATCTGAACACCGAGATAAGTGATAGACTGCTCCCATTTGGCGTGGGAAACGCCAGAGATAAGAGAGGATAATGAGCAGACGACCTCGCAGAAAACATTCACCGGTCTTTAAGGCAAAAGTGGCGCTGGCCGCAATCCAGGGCGACAAAACGTTGGCCGAACTGTCGCGGCAGTTCGGCGTTCATCCGAATCAAATTACGGAATGGCGGAAACAATTGCTGGGAAATACGGATTCGGTATTCGGTGGCGAAGCTCATCAAAAACCGGAAATTGACCTCAAGCAATTGCACGCGAAAATTGGCCAGCAGGCGCTGGAAATTGATTTTTTAGAAGGTGCGCTCAGCAAGGCGGGATGGCTGAGCGAAAAGCGATGATTGACCGCAAGCACCGGCTTTCGATTCGCCGACAGACTCAGTTGGTGGGGATCTGTCAATCAGCTTGTAAAAATTACCAGTTTTTTCAAAAAAACAGCATCCGATTCGGGACTTTGCATCGCATTATGGATGATAACCAACCGATACTCATCGATAGTCAAATAAGGGTACTTTTCCAGTTACTCCTCATGTAAGGTTAATTTTGGCGATAACCGCACAGATGACTGAATATATAAGACAATGACGAAGCTTAACCATCCCCGGGTTTTCGGAAACTCCAATTTCCAAGAGGATAGAGAGATGAACCAGGCAAATCGGTATTCTCCTAAAATCTGGAACGTCGGTACGGGTGGTATTTGAGCACAACCTGGAATACAGCTCTCAATGGGCGACCGTCTATTCTATAACGTCGTTTTGATGATGCCACCGGTCAGCTTAGCTACTATGATTCCATGAAGAACAGAACCGTTCGCTTCAAGTTTGTGAACGTTGAAACCATCTGGAGTTTTGGTGTGGAGTTTTAACTTCAGGAACCGCTTTTGCACGTGTTCCCAACTCGATTTAGCGCCGATATTCTCGACGAACTTTTTGAAGATGGCTGGGCTGACAAGAAAAATGCCATCTGGAACAGTGTAAATGCGAGCATTTTGGACATCGACGGTTAATTTGCCGTAAGCGTCCAGCGCAACCACCTAGATTTTATTATGGTTGATCTGATTGATGT
>CAZUGA010000075.1:0-8883 GCA_964619885.1 uncultured Methylococcaceae bacterium | reverse complement strand
ACATCAATCAGATCAACCATAATAAAATCTAGGTGGTTGCGCTGGACGCTTACTTATCAACCATTAATTTCGCTGACCGAGAATAAGATTTTAGGGTTCGAGGCGTTAATCCGTTGGCGACACCCAGAATTGGGTCTAGTGCCACCAGATAAATTTATTTGCCATGCAGAAGAATCACATTTGATTATTCCGATTGGCAATTGGGTTATTGAGAGCGCTTGTCAGCAAATCATCGAGTGGCGCCAGAAAGGACTGTTCGTTGACAAAACCTCCTACCAACCGCCATGCTCTATTCAGCATCGCTCTGACTTACTGAGCGGACTCTATTTATACCTTTTAGTGTGGTTAAACCTTCGATCGAAAAATCAAGTTATTGAAGCGAGAGATTCATTGGTCTCAATGGCCAAAAGTTGGATCGATTGCGGCTTGGCAACGCCATAACCTTGCATGTAGTCGATACCCAGTTCGCTGAGTTTTTCTTTGATTGAGTCGTTCTCCACAAATTCAGCAACTGTTTTCATGCCCAAGTAATGGGCTAGATCGTTAATGCATTTTACGATTGCGGCATTGATGTGGCTTGTATCCAAATTTTTTATAAAAGTACCGTCGATTTTCAAAATATCCGCGGGTATTTGTTGGATATAAGCAAAAGACGATAATCCGGTACCAAAATCGTCTAGGGCAATTTGGCAGCCGAGGCTCCTAAGTTTGCTGATGTTCGTGATTGCCTCGGATAGATTCTCAATAACGGCCGTTTCGGTGACTTCGAAGCAAAGTTTTTCTGCCGGGATTTGCAGTTCCGCAATCTTATCGATAATACAGTTTATTATGCTCGGGTTGGCCAGGGACGGACCGGATAGATTGATACTGCACCGTTCTAACGCCTCGAGGTGGCCAGGATTCGTGGCAAGCCATTGTAGGCTTGTTTCGACCACCCAGAGATCCAAACGTGTGGACAAATTGAATTTTTCGGCGACCGGGAAAAAAATGCCAGGTGATAGGTTGTCGCCGTCCGCATTATTCATTCTGAGTAGAATTTCATAGCACGAATTTTTAGATCGCCTTTCATCCCGGTGCATTATCGTCTGATAATACAATTCTAAATTATTGTGTTCCAACGCGGTGTAAATCGTTCTCAAGATATGGGCTTCATTATTGTATCGAGCTACGTCAATGTCGTCATCCTGATATTTTTGCACGCGACTTTCTGATTTCCCCCGGGCGACTCTACAAGCCAATTCTCCTTTTGATAGTAATGATTTCGCGGTTTCGTTGGGCGCCATTGCCGCGAAACCTATCCAGGCGTCGATAAAATAGCGTTGTCTTTTCCAGTAAAACTGGAATTCCCGAATAGCGTCGAGAATGATTTCGGACGCTACCATGCCATCGACCGTAGAGCAGTTTTTTAGGAATATTGCAAAATCCTCTTCAGCCACTTTCGCTAATAGGTCGGTTTCACGGTGATGCTGGCCTAATAAATCGGCGATCTGAATCAACAAGGTTTTTTTTCCATCAGAACCGGACTGGATATCAATAAAATTTACCGGTTCGATACTGATATAAAGTAGTGTTGAATCGCTTCCGTGGGGTTCATCGCATAATGCGGTGATGGCTTCTATAAGCGCTTCCCGGTTTAAAAGCCCGGTCAGTCGATCATGAAAATTTTGGTGATTGAGTTGTTGTGAGAGTTCACCTAATTGCATTTCGGCATTTTCTATTTTCTTGAACTTCTGCTTCGCCGACCGATATTCTTGCAGGCCATCGCTTAAAACAGATTCCAACACACCTTCTTCAACGGGTTTCTTGAGAAACTGGTAGATTTGTCCACAGTTTACTGCCCGGACAGCTGTTTCCTGATCGGAATTTCCGGTTAACATAATCCGTATGGTTTGTGGAGCCGTCTCTTTTATTTTGATCAAGAGTTCCATGCCATCCAACTCCGGCATTCTCATATCCGATACGACGATGGCGAAAGGACCTTCGTTTGATATCATCGACAAAGCGGTTGGACCGGAAGATGCCGTATGAATGTCGAACTTTTTTCGCAGTCGCCGGGTTAAGGCATCAAGAACACGCCGCTCATCGTCTACCAGGAGAATTTTATCGTTCATTTGGGTTGTCCGGATTCTGTCGTTGCTTTGCCTTCCTGAAAGCTCTTTTTCCATTCGGAATAGTAGTCTAGGGCACCAATACTATTCAAATAATCATAGTCGGGAATCTCATATTCGGCTAATGGTATGGCCGATTCGGCCAACAATAGGTTGGCGATATAGACTGCCGAAAGCGCAGTGAATTGATCGGGCTCCGGAGCGGACGATGGCCTATGATGGAAATTCACGGTGTTGACAATTTCAACCGGAAAGCCCCATAAGGCTAATAGATACGCGCCGACTTCCGCATGCGAATGGCCAAATACAGCCTGTTCGCGCTGCCAGCGGGGCTTGTCTTCATCATCGATGTTTTGCGTGATCGAGGAATATTTTTCAGGCCGGTTACTCGCCAGAATTGAAATTCCGATATCCTGAAGCATGCCCGCGAGGAGCGTGGCGCTGCAACCGGCATCATCCAGGCCGGCTTCGCGGGCAAGCTGGTTGGCGAGGTGACTACTCCTGATGCTTGCGCTCCATATTTTTTCTATGTCAGCAATCATCGACGGGCCGCTATCGAAACAGGCAAATATTTTATCGCCCAAGACGAGCGAACGAATCAGATCGAAGCCTAAAAAGTTGACCGCTTCGAGGATCGAATCGATTTTTCGAGGAAATCCAAAAAAAGACGAATTGACCAGTTGCAGAATTTTGGCGCTCATATTGACGTCCTTGGCGATTATTTTGCCGGCCCCGTGAATCGATCCATCATCAGAAGAAATTTCGTCCAATATTTCAAGGTACAGAGCCGGTAGGCTCGGCAGATTGCCGATTCCGGAAACCAATATACGCAGGTCCGGATCGCGTACCAGGTTTTGCATTGCACACACCTGGGAAACGGTGGCTACGATCTGACCGATATCACAGGGTTTGCTTAGATACTGATGGCAAACCATTGTTGATTTGAGCAATATGCTGCGGTCGGCATAGCCAGATAGCACGATGCGGGCGACATCCGGATGGCGGATTTTGACTTGGGTAAGCAATTCGATGCCGTTCATCGAGGGCATCCGTATATCTGAGAAAATAATGTCAAACTGCTCTTTATCAAGCAGCTTCAGAGCCTGATGCGGGTCGTTGCAGTAATGCGCACGCCATTCATTGCCTTCGGATCTGAACATTCTCCGGATTCCCTGTAATACATTGGGCTCATCGTCGACAAAGAGTATAGTTTTCATTGCGGTACTCAGGCCTTTTCTTGTCGGAGCGGTGTCTGATCGATTTCGATTAAAATGCGCGTTCCTTTTGCAATCTCGGATTCAACTTTAAGATCGCCCCCATGTCGATCGACTACGATGGTTCGTACTAAAGATAAGCCTTGCCCGGTTCCTTTTCCAGGCGCTTTAGTTGTATAGAACGGATCAAAAATCTTTTTCTGATCGGAGGCGTTGATGCCAGCGCCATTATCAGCGACTTCGATGCTGATTCGGTCGCCAGCCTTACGGGTGCTCACTTTAATCAGTCCCGGATCGCTGGTGTCTGTACCCTGTTCTTCGATCGCATGGGCGGCGTTGATCACCAGGTTGATGATGGATTGTCCAATCATCGAGGGATAGCATTCTATGTCCGGTAAACCGGAATCAAGATTGAGTTGCATCTCTGCAGTATATTTCCACTCGCTTTTGCAAACTTTGACGGCGTTTTCTACGACGCGATTGATATCCACTACCTGTCTGTCGATCTGTCCCGGATGGGAAAACTCCTTTATTGCCCGGACAATCTCGGAAATTTGTTGCAAACCGTCTAAGGACTGGTCCAGGGCCGAGGGTAATTCATCTTTCAGATAATCAAATTCAGCTTCTTGCAATCCTACTTTCGCCTGGTTAATCTGATCACTTGTCAGCGGCTCGATAGCGGCAGACTGGGTCAATTCCCGGTAACCATCTATAAGCTGAAACAGCGTTGCCACAGATTCTTTGGTAAAATTGGTATTATCGCGTACATATTGAGTCGGCGTGTTGATTTCATGAGCGATGCCTGCCGCGAGTCGCCCGACCGCTTCCATTTTTTCTGAAACACTGTTTTTTTCGTCTAAACGTTTGCGTTCGGTTATATCCTGGATAATTAGCGTAAACAGCCGGTTATCACCTGCATCAGCGTAACCGATGGTGATTTCCAGACGGAAATTCGTTCCGTTTTTTCGAGATCCGGTGGCTTCATGGGCTAATGACTGTTCTGTTTCGGAGAGGGGTTTTTGATGAAGTGTCAAGCCCCGACTACCGGCTTCGGCTTCCAGTTCCGGGACTAAACGGGTGATCGGGTGCCCGACCAATTCATTTGCAGGGTAGCCGAAATCACGTTCCACTGCAGGGTTGCAGGACTCAATACATAATCGATCATTAAGGACGACAATTCCTTCCGCGGCATGATCCATAATGGTTCGAAGACGAATTTCACGTTCATTGGCTTCACGGGTTTTTGCGACCAGTGCTACGCTCATGCGATGAAGATCGCCGGAAAGATTTCTAAATTCTGTGATTTTTGAATTGACGTGAAAATCGTTGGGTTCGCCACCTGAGGCAACGAGTTGCGCCATTTCTTGAATTTTCTGTATCGGTTTCGTTATGCGCCGACCATACCAGATCACTAAAATCAACATTGCTGCGGTATAAACCCCGGCAATCGCGAATCCTCGAACATACGAGGTGACAATCAGTTCTTGGAGTGGCGATTCGTCATACCCGAGTCGGATTGTGCCGGAAAATGCGGCGCCATCCTCGTTGATGGGCAGGGAAACAAAATAAATGTCATCATTGTGCTGGCCGAAATAGAAATCCTCGTAGTATTGTAGTGGGTGCTGGTCGTCGAAAAAGGTCCTTGTGATGACCGGCTTGCCATTGTTCTCGATAACCTGTGCGTAAACGATGTCGCCGTTTAAAAGTACTTCTTCGAGTATTGAAGCCAGGCGGTCTTGATTGGTGTCAACAATAACCGGTTGGATTATTTTGGCGAGCCAAAAGGAGTCGGATCGCACCTGATTGACGAAGGTCTCCTGGTAGTTTTTTTCAATGAGCAGGAAAAAACCAAAGACCATGACGGGAATTGACGACAACTGAATCAAAATCACACCCGATATCATCCGGGCGGTAAAGCTGTTCGAATAGTCGATTAATTGCTTGGAAAAACCCATAGTGTTTTCAAGATGTGTAGCTGGTTAAAACTTTTTGCCGTTTTGGACCACATATAGGTGAGCGAATAGGGCGTATCTTCGAGAATGCGAACCAGTTGATCTATTTGCTTGATTCCTTCTATCCGGCGATTTCCGGATTGAAATCTTCTCAGCTGTAATTGCCGCTTGTACATGTGCTCGGACATAAATATCACTTTCTGAAGGAAGACCTGTATCAGCTTCGGGTCGCTGTTATTGGCAATTGCGACCAGCGTGTGTTCTTCACGGGAGATCGGCAGTCCAAGAAATAGTTTTCGTACCTCCTTGGTCGAAATCTGATCGATATGGATGTTATTGGCGGTCACCAAAACCAATGCCTCGGGTTCAGCTTTAACGGCGAGAACAGTGGATGCGGCTAGACTATTCAAAACCAGTCCGATCACCGCATAGTGGACGCGCTTCATTCGAAAAGTGCACTCCACTGCAACGTGATTTGCGCAAAAGAATCGTTATTTATCGTGGTTCTAGCGACTTCCAGGGTTAATGCGTTTTCGGCGTAAACGCCGAATCGTAGGCCACCGAGAATCCGATTTTGGACGTAATCCGGGAATAGCTGTTGATAAGGGCCGTTCTCTCCCAGGGTCCCCTCTACCCGGCCGTAGAGTGTCCAAGCATCGGCAGCTCGAAATTCAGGCTGTAAATAGGCATTAAAAAAAGTACTGAATTGGTGATTCGAAGGCCGTTCGAGTCGATTGTTCACCAAATAGCCTGCAGCAATGATCCGCAGGCGGTCTTGCTGCCAGTTACCATAAAGACTGAATATCCACTGGTGAATCGTCGTAAGGTTAGGGGATGAAGCGGGGATTTTGTAGTAGCCGCCCGCCAGACCAAACTCGGTGGGGTAAAATTGTTTCGGTTGGTAATTGAGTCTGGCCGTAATCCCCCTTCCGTGGGTTGCTTGATTGGGTTTGAGAAGATTCCAGGTTTCCAGCTGGTCTGAGTATTCGGGGCCGATTCCCAGCGTCAACGTTAATTGTAATAAGCCATCGTCGACCGGTTGGTTCAGAGTTAATAACAATCCCGACAAATGTGAGGGTAGGAGTCCCCCTTCGTCTTCATATTCAACGATACCTGGGCGGCTGATACTGGTCTGAAAATACAGTCCGTGGTGAAACTGGGTGTTCCAATAACCGGTTGGATTATGTACGCGCCCCAGCCAGAGTGCTACAGTATCCGAGTTCCAGCCAATCTGCATGCGTTCAAGTTCCTGTTCTTCCTGGTCCAGAAAATACTCCCCCAGAAGGTGAAAAGAGCCGAAACTTAGTGACCCAAAGATATTGATTCCTGGTACGAATTCTTCGCTAGTTGGATTGGATTGATCTGAATTGTCCAAGCGAAAGATACCCTGCGAATGGGGAAATAGCATCAGGTCCCAGGAGAAATCGCTGCATTGGCCGTAGTTAGGGTTGAACATCAGCAAAAATGCTACTCCCAGATAATGCACCCGCCATGATTCCAGTCGGAACTCGTATCGGTTAGTGATAGTCATGTTATTCCCTGGGGCAGTGAAGTTCGGTGTCGGCTAGCCTGGACTTTTCACAAATTGTATAGCGGGTTTTTGACTTAACCTCGTTATTAGCGGATCAAGCATTATTTGTCAAAGCTTATGAATCTAAGCTGGTTTTTGTTTTAAGGTTAGTTAGTGATCAATAATTTTTCCAGTTTATTGTGGCTTCATCGGTTGACCTTATTTTTCGGAATATAAAATAAATCCCAGGAGAGTTGATTGCGATGTTGTCAATGAGTTTCCATTGCCGTAAATAGCGCTTTATTATCGACCAGGTACCTATGGAGTTAATGAGTAAGCGTCCGTCCGTACCATCTATAGAAATAGTTGTGAACTGATATTCTCCGTGGTTTTTGAATAGGACCTGAATCCGTGACAACAGTCCCGGATAAATGGGTGTAAAGCACTGATAAAGAACGAACTATACGTTATAATAGACGCCTGTGTCGAGTCACCCGCCAGGTAACGGTGTCCGACATTTAATCAAAGGTACGCCACCAAAGCAGGCCGAAGCTTGCGCTCAAAGAGCGTCGGGGAGCTTTTTTTAAGAAAACAGTTCTTTAAGAATCGCCAGGCCTGTTTGGTGATTTTCGAGAGTTTCTTGAAAAAGGCCCGAATATAATTACCCACCCCGTTCATCCT
Source organism: uncultured Methylococcaceae bacterium (assembly GCA_964619885.1). GTDB lineage: Bacteria > Pseudomonadota > Gammaproteobacteria > Methylococcales > UBA1147 > CAZUGA01. Next base: position 1,418 of record CAZUGA010000075.1, on the reverse strand, counting down.
GTAATCCGATTCTTTTTTCTCCTGCCTTTTCTGTTGTGTTTTATGATCTTCCTCTAGCCCCATCTCTTGTCCTTTGGTCTGCAGAAACAGTCGCATCAAAAGATGCGTCACCAAACCTAAAAGGGCTTGCTGCTCAATAGCAATGGGCGATTTCCCCCAGGCTTTTGAATTGGCCATATCGGTTTTGTAATTATCAAAATACTTTTCTTCATCCCAACGTCTATGATACATAAAGGCTATCATTCCAGGGGTTAATGCAAAATCATTACTCAGATATTCATAGACTTTGCCATCCGGTGCCTTAAACTTTATTAACCGCCAGATTTGTTTTGAACATTTAAGTTGAATCAGTTTATCCCATACGACACCTTCGTTAATGGACGTGGCGGCTAGCGGCGTTTCTTCAAGAACGTGATACTTAAAAACGGATTTCATCCGGGTAATAACGCTAGCGCCATAGTTTGTTTTACGTTGATCCCAATAACGTGCTTCAATAAAGGCACGATCGACCACATAAATCGCATTTTTCTGGCATGTCCAGTGTTTGGCTATCCAGCCTTCTTTGACAAAACGCATTTCATCAATGGATGCCGTTTCCGTACACGTATCGATGGCAATGCCCGCGCGCATATCATAGGTTGTCAGTGCCATATGCCCTTTACTATTATCGGTGCCACCGTCACGTGGATAAATCGGTTGGTAATGACTGGATTCCGTTTGATAGGTTGCATCTAGCGCATAGAGTGGCCGTGCCCCGAGTTCTTTTATTTCAGCAAATCTATCGGGCAGCTCGTTTCGAGCCGAAGCAACCAATACGTGAACGGCTTCCCGCAGAATTTTAGCGCGATGTGTATTGGCCAATGCGTCCGACCAGGTTGATCGGGCTAATGGCACTTTCTCAGAGTACTCATCAAGATCAAACAGCGATTGTATTTGTTCTCTCAGTGTTTTCATTCCCTGTAGCTGACGTAAGCAACCCAATAAAATAAAGAACTCAGCCGAGAGTGTAGAAAATCGCTGGCGTGAATAGCGTACTTTATCTAAGGATTTCTGCAATGGTAAAAACCATTCGTTCAAAACGGTATCATTCAGTAGCACAGATTGTAGAGAATCTAATCTTTTTGACATTTATTTAGCGTAAGTTATTGATTATAAATAGTATAACACAAACGCATATTATCCAGCTTGTCAAGCTTTTTTTGAACTATTTTAAATTCTTATACCGCCTCTGCATCTCACTGATCACCTTATCTTATCAGTATCATTAACAATGGAAATTTGATTATTTACCCCGGTTGTGGCTCCCTTGCCCTCCCTCATTGGATCGATACTTACTCTTCTATATATGATTACGGACACCGTTACCCATCCGGTGAAAAATGAAACGTTTTGTTTTGGAACAATCGAATACCGAGTTT
>CAZUGA010000074.1:0-8980 GCA_964619885.1 uncultured Methylococcaceae bacterium | reverse complement strand
TACATCAATCAGATCAACCATAATAAAATCTAGGTGGTTGCGCTGGACGCTTACAGAAAACTTAAAGCCAAGTTGTAATGCGAACAGGTTTAGCAAAATTTATGTTTGTTCGTAAATCTCGATGCGGCGATAATACAGCACGAAATTTATTTTGTTCGCGGACCCTAGGCCTTTGTGGATGGATGCCCCAATGTCTAAATTAGTTGCTCCGCGAAATCATATCCAAATGGTGGCTAGTTTTCCCTAAAACCCCAGTGTGCCTGTTGTGGCGCCTAGGTTTTAGTGGGTATAGCGATCCAGCTAATAATAAAAGAGCTATGTATAATTCTTACTTCGATTTTAAAAAGGATCCTTTCAGCGTAAAACTCGATCCCGACTTTTTCTATCAGGCACCAAGTTGGAAATCAGTTTATGAATGGTTCAGCGGTCAGATTCTCGCCCGTCAAGGCGTATTGATGCTGGTCGGTGGCGAAGGCGTCGGAAAAACCCTGCTACTGTTCCAAATCGTGGCGCGCCTTCAGAGCCGGGCGAAATTTGTCTATTTTCACGTCGCGTCGGATAGTTTTGAGGAATTTATCGATAATTTATGCGATGAAATTGCGCTAGACGTATCCGGCAAATTATTGATCGATAAAATAGTTCAACTTAATACCTATCTTAAAAAAGAGAAAAATACACGGATCGTGGTTGTCGTTGATGATGCACAGAATCTTAAAGATTCTGTGTTACATGACGTATTATTGATGTCGACCCCACCAAATAAAGGTCGTGCATCGATTCAGATTGTCCTATCCGGATTGCCGGAATTAGAAGAAAAATACAATCAGTTAAAGCGGAAATCTTTGGCGTTGGATTCGGATAAAGTTTTCCTCTACAGCCTTAAGAGTTTGGATTATTCCGGGGTGCGCGAATACATTCAGCAGCGATTATCCGCGGTGGGCTGTAATGAAGATACGCTGTTTGATGATCCTGCGATAACGCGAATTACGCACTATTCCAAAGGCGTGCCGTTGGTGGTTAACAATCTTTGTAGATTATCGCTTCAGCACGCCGCCGAACAGGAGATTACGGTAATTTCGCAGGAAATCGTTGACCAGATAAGCATCAATTATTTTGCTGAGCAGGCAATCTCTCAACCCAATCGACCGGTTGTGAAAGAGGTTGGTTTCTCGGATAAGCTCTCGCAACTTATAGACAGTTTGCCGGGAAGATTTGCAAATCTTTCCGAACAAATCTCGGAATCTTCAGAGAGTGCTATTGCAGGCATTAAACGCATCAAACCACAATATGCTGTGATAGGTTTGGCAGCGTTAAGTGTATTGGCTATATCTTTTTATATCGCCCAATCCGATTCGTCAGAGGGTCCGGCAAGTTCGGCTGAAATAGTATCCGTTGATCAGAGCGATATGCAGAATGATTCCAGCCCCGTCACTGTTCTGAACCGTTCCGCTTCTCAGGTTGTCAATGGTGACTCAGATATCGCGTCATTCGAATCCAACGACGATCAGCGAAACGGCAGTTTATCCAATGATGCAATAGCGGTTGTTTCGACCGACGCCAGTACCACGGATGGAGAAATTGCCCGTACATTTTTATATGAACTAGAACAAGCAGGGCAATCCGTTGACCTTGGCGCGGTGTACGATAAAGCAGAAAGTCTGACCGCCGAAAGCAATCTAAAGGGCGCGTATTTGCTGTATTTTTACGCGGCTAAAAGTGGCTATAGTGATGCGGCTTTCAAGTTAGCCCAGTTTGCGGATCCTGAAACCTTCGAATCAAATAGAAGTTTGTTGGATTCACCGAATTCGGTACAAGCACACAAATGGTATCAACAGGCTGTACTTGCCGGTCATCCCAATGCTGGAGAATCACTCGATCGGCTGCGTAGCCAAGTCGAGCAGCTTGCAGCTTCCGGCGACGAAAGAGCCTATCAATTGACCTTACAATGGCGATAACAAAATGAGTACTTTAAGTCGGATGGCGGTATGCCTGGGTGTGCTGTCTTTGGTGTTTAGCTGCAATATAGTTTTAGCTGAAGACGACAAACCATTATTGATCCCGAATAAAAAGAATCTTTACCAACGGATACTCTCGTTACCAAGCGCGAAGCTTTATCCGCACGAGAAATTGTCGCACAGAGATTCAATCAATCTTCGGCCATTCTCCATCGGTTATGTGTACGATCGTGTTAAAGATCGAAATGGAGTTGAATGGTTACAAATAGGATTCGACCGAAATGGCAACCGCGTCGGCTGGATCAAGACCGAAAAAACCCTGGAATGGAATCAGGGATTAACTTTGACCTTCAGGAAACCAATTAACCACGATCGAGTTTTGCTTTTCGACAAGAAAGATTCGATTAAAACATTGGTTGAAAACTATGATTTACCGCGTTATGAAAAGCTATATGATGCTGCATTAAAGGATGAAAAAATCAAAGATTCACCGGTCATTGCAATCCAACCTGCAACTGGCATCAACATCCGGAAAAACTTCTATTTATTGCCTATCCACGGTTACGAGGATTTATATCTGAATGGCAGTCCCGCCAAGCTGTTGAAGGTATCCAGTGTACCGTTCAATGACTCGATGGACGTGGATAAGCGGATTATCAATACCGTGCCTAAGAATACCTATTCAGCGGGTATCGCGTTTACTATTGATTCGACATTGTCGATGCAACCCTACATCAACCGGACACGACGGGCGGTTAGGAAAATTTTCGATAGATTGCAACGTGATGAATTTTTGGGACATATCAATTTTGGATTAGTGGCCTTTAGAGATAATCCCTCTGTGTCTCCGGGAATTAAATATCTGACCCGTCGTTTTGTGACATTGAAGGATGGTGCTGATGGCGCGACCTTTATGCGCGGTGTCAAAAATCTGCGCGCAGCTAGAAGAACGACCAAAGGATTTTTCGAAGATAGTTACGCGGGCGTACAACAAACACTGGACGGCATGGATTGGTCACCTCACGAAGCTCGATACATCATATTGATTACCGATGCCGGGGCGCGTGATGGAGACGACCCGCTGTCTGGTACTGGTTTGGATGCGGTCGAGCTGAACAAATTAGCGTTGGAAAAAAATGTGGCGATATTTGTATTGCATCTGCTTACTCCGGTTAAGCACGCCAACCATGAATATGCCGCCAAACAATATCGCCAATTGTCGTATTATCCGAAGATAGGCAGTTTGTATTACGGCGTACCGGCGGGTAGTTTGCGCGAATTTGGTGCCGTGGTAGACGGATTGGCGGAGCAGATTGCGGTTCAAATCCAGCAGGCAGGGAGTTTTAGAAAAAGTCCCGCGGATAGCGTAAAAACTGTTAAAAACCAACGTTTTATGAAGTTGCGAAATAAGGTCGAAAAATTGGGCTACGCGTTGAGACTTCAATATTTACAGGAGACTTACGATGAAGCTGCTCCGGACGCGTTTAACGCGTGGCTTTTGGATAAGGATTTTCGCAATCCTGAAACTAAAACCTTGGATGTTTGTGTATTGTTAACGCGGGATCAGCTGTCCGACCTCCACGGCGTGTTGAATCAGGTTTTGGATACCGCAGAGCAGGGATTGATCTCACCGCAGAATTTTATTGACGAATTGAAGAGTATTGCCGCGACCACGGCGAGAGATCCGGAACAGCTGGGTATGACTACCGCGACAACGACCGGAACAAGCAACAGTTTGGCGGATATGGGGTTTTTGCGCGAGTATATCGAAGATTTGCCGTATACGGGCGAAGTTATGAACTTGGCTCTGGACGATTGGCAGAGTTGGAGCAGTGAGCGGCAAATCCGGTTCTTGCAAGGTCTGGAAGAAAAGGTATCGTACTATCGCGCGTTGCATGATCACACTGATTTATGGATTAGTTTGGACGGCGGTTCGATCGACGGAAATGCGGTGTACCCCATTCCGTTGGATATGCTGCCATAGCGATTAAAATATATGCGGCAGGATCAACAACTTAATCCGTTTGAGAAGCCTTCTATATTATTCGATTTGCGGGAGGCGAAAAAAAATCGGGAATCCGAGGGGGTTGCGTTTCGTTTGTCGATTCCGAAATTGCAGATTTTCCAAGGTGAAAAGATTGCACTAATTGGCGATAGCGGATCGGGCAAGTCTACGTTGTTGGACATGCTTGCGTTATTGTCGCGGCCGAGTAGTAGTACGCGCTTTCGTTTTTGTCCCGTCATGACTGCCGAATCGAACAAATCGGAGCTGGTCGATATCGGAATGCAATGGCGAAAGGGACGCATTAATTATTTAACGGCGTTGCGTAAACAGTATATTGGCTATGTGATGCAAACCGGTGGTTTACTGCCCTACCTCAATATAAAGGATAACATCGGTCTTTCCCGGAATGTGCTTGGATTACCGGATGACGGAACCGTTACCGAATTGGGGCGGCATTTGAAAATTGAACGGCATTTTAATAAATTTCCAAATTCCCTGTCGATTGGAGAAAGGCAGCGCGTGGCGATTGCCAGAGCGTTAGCGCACAAACCTGCGGTCGTAATCGCCGATGAACCAACCGCCTCTTTGGATCCCTACGCTGCGAAAACCACAATGAATTTGTTTATCAGCTTGGTCGATGAAATGGGCATAACCCTAATCATTGCGAGCCATGCGTGGGAGCACCTCAAGTCCTTTGGATTCAAGTCGCTTAAGCATCAAACCCAGCACTTGGGCGATATCACTGAGTCGATTGTCAGCGGATAATTGAGCGAGAAACATTTATGCTTAAAATTTCGAAACTAGCCGCACAGGACTACTTCTTTGAATGGCAAATATCCAGTTGTTTTGTATTGGCTTTGGCGGCCGTATTGGGTCCGATCTTGATTCTTTTTGGTTTAAAGTTCGGCATTGTCGGCAACATGATTGATGAGCTTGTAAACGACCCGCGGAATCGCGAGCTGCGTCCAATCAACAGTGGCCAGTATGACCAACAATGGTTCGACAAACTCGAAGCTCGTTCTGACATTGAATTTGTTATACCGCGTACCCGGATTATCGCGGGAAGCATTCAGCTAAAAAGCAAAACATCCCCAAGAATTCAGAATGTCGAACTTATTCCGACTAAATCTGGTGACCCATTATTATCAAGTATCGCTGATATACCATCGGGATTTAACCGGATTATTCTGTCAAAATCTGCGGCGCGTAAACTTGCAGTAAAGCCAGGTGACGTAGTTGATGGCAGTATCGCTCGACGTTATAAAGGCCGTAATGAGCGGGTTCACATTCAGTTGACGATACAAGCAATAGCACCGGCTACAGCCTTCGCGAGAGATGGGGCGTTTAGTTCCCTGAGTTTATTGGAAGCACTGGAAAATTTTCTCGACGGCCATGGGGTTCCAGAGTTGGAATGGGCGGGGAGTGAAGTCACCGAGCCAGGATACTACGCCGGATTTCGCTTATTTGGGCGAACGATCTATGATGTGTTGATTTTGAAAGAATGGTTGAATCAGCAAGACGTAGGGGTCAAAACCCGCGCCCAGGATATTGAAACCGTCCAGCGTTTGGATCGGAACTTATCGGCCGTGTACTGGGCGATCGCGTTTATAGGGGCAGCGGGTTTCTCGCTGTCGTTGGGTGCGAGTATGTGGGCCAACGTTGATCGTAAACGGCGAGAACTCTCGATACTGCGCTTGGTCGGTTTTTCCACCGGCGAAATTATTATTTTTCCGATGGTGCAAAGTATTATTACCGCGGTTTTTGGTTGGATCTTGGCGGTTATTCTATACAATCTGACTTCAGTTGCGATCAATAAGATGATGGCCTTAGAGTTGGCCCCAGGTCAGCAAATATGCCATCTATTACCGATACACTTTGTAGTATCTTTGTTGTTTACTTGTTTGGCCGCGACAATCGCAGCGTGCTTGTCGGGATTTCGCGCCGCACGTATTGAACCCGCGGAAGGATTAAAAGAGCGTTGACCCACAAATTTGCAGAATTGGTGGGCGATGTGCTGGACGTTTTCATAGTAGGGCGGTCTTAGATAGTCGCATCGGGCAGCCAATATCAATTTTAACCAGACAGCTTCCAAGTATTTTGGGAGCTGAATGACATCGAATATGCAATGAATTCGATCGACCCTAGACGTTCGTTACTGTATTCCATTCCTTTGACGACTGCGGAAGATTCCTGCGGGGACTTTTTCGCGCATGAAAATCTACTGTCGCGTTTGCTTTCAGATTTGGCTAGCGACGAACCCGGATATTGTCCCCAGCACAAATTGCTATTGGGAATTCCGGGTATTGGTAAAACTACATTCCTACGACGTCTTGAGTACGCGGTAGTTAATAAGGCGGAACTATACAGGCAATGGATGCCATTATCGTTGCATTTTGCACATTTTAATGTGGTTAGCAGCGCTGATTTTTGGACGAAGTGTCTTCGTCTATTTGTGCAAAACCTCGACAGTGTAGTTGACGCGGTTGAAATCCAATCATTGGAAAGTAAGATTGACGGTTTGGCTGCAGATGATCCTGAGGCGGCGCTGGGTTTGTTGTTGCACGAGATCCGGTGCAGAAGGAAAAAATTGTTACTGGGGATCGACAATCTTGATGCGTTGTTGCAGCGTAGCGAAGAAATATACATAGAACTGTTCGTTGCGTTACAAAATCAGGCTGACATTTTGGTTGTCGCGACCTGTTTACCGGAAGCATGGCGTGTATTCGGCGATGACGCCGAGTTTTACGAATTATTCAATGTAATCGAATTTAGCTGTATGCAGGAATCGGATATTCGCGCTGCATTGTCAAATCTTGCCCAGTCTGAAAATACCCAACGCGTCGATGGGTTTGTTAGTCAAAATCCTGAAGCGGCCAAAATGTTGTATCGCTTATCTGCAGGGAACTCCCGTACCGTCTTGCTTCTTCTCCGCTTTATCGAGGATGGTGTAGACGGCGATATTCGTTACAAAGCAGAACAAATGCTTGATGCGATCGCGCCGGTCTATTTAGCGCGCATGGAAAAACTCAGTTTAACCTGTCAGAAACTAGTGGATATTATCGCGTTAAATTGGCAGCCGGTGGCTCAAAGCGCGATTGCGGACAGGGTAAATCTCCCTTTACCTGCAATTGAGAACGACCTGGTGCTTTTGGAAGAGCAATCTATGGTCCAGCGCACAACTAATTGCAATGAAACGGACAACCCTCTTTTTGAGATTAACGAGCGCTTGTTCAATATTTGGTACTTGATGTATACCGCCCAACCTACTCGGCGGGGGCCGGCCTGGTTGGCGTATTTTTTGGGTGAATTTTTTAGTGTTGAAGCGCTTGAGATTAGAGCTCGCGATCATATACAAATGCCGTCATTGAATAAGCAGGAAATCGAATATATCGTGGCGTTAACCCGGGTACTGAAGGATGGGCCGTTGTGCGCGGCAGTGGAATATTCGGTGTTGCAAGAATTAGTCGATGAGGATTGGAATCCACAGGCGCTCCATCAGATGTTTTATTGGAAACCGAACGATGGCGTATTAAAGTCGAAGATAGAGCGCTTGCAGCGTTTAAATGGGATAGAGAAAACCATAGAAACGGCACTCGCGAATACGTCGATTATGGCGCAGTCTTTTTGCGAAGCCCTGATGGGCTCACCAACCCTGAGTGAAGAGGCAAAAGCCGGGATCGCTGATGAATCGGCGGGTTTTAGCGCAGAAAAATGGAGCGAGTTGGATAAAACGCTTATGCAGGAGCTTAAACGGTGGCGGCATCTGTTGGGTCACCACGCTGTGGTCTTGTACAAATCGATTGCATCTGGCGAGATGTCTTCGTTTGCCGACACCGAAGGGGCGGAAATGGCGGCTGAGCATTGGCAAGATCCGGTATTGGCGGCTCTTAGCTGGGCGGCATGGGTCGATTTGGGCGAATGTCCGTCGAGTTCGCAAATTGAGCGAATAGAAGAAATATTTCGCGCGGGTTTAGATTCTGATCCAAATGTTGCGGTATTGTGGAACAGTCTGGGTAATCTATTGCAATATTACTTAAAGCGATATACCGAAGCGGAGCAAGCTTATCGGAAAGCAATAGACCTCGATCCAAATTATACTGCCGCATGGAATCAGCTGGCGTATTTACTCAAGCATCATCTCAAGCGTTTTGGGGAAGCTGAAATAGCCTATCGGAAAGTGATTGAACTTGAACCTGATAATCCGCGCGGGTACAACAATCTAGCCTGGTTTCTATACCAACACCGAAAGCACATAGATGATGCAATCATGCTGTCTGAACGGGCTATCGAGTTGGTGCCTGATAATCTTTATAGTATCCATACTCAGGCCACATTGTTGGTCAAGGGTGGTCATTGGATAGAAGCCGAACCTTATGTGCGGCGTTTTATCCAGGAAGGTAGTCAGACAGATGATAAGATTTCCCGGCGAGCCTGCATTATATTATTTCAAGAAATCGTCAATTGCGGGCAAGGGGCCAATTTGATGGAAATCTTGGATGAATTGGCGGACATTGAATCCTGGGAACCCATTGCGCAGGCAATTACGCTTGTAATGTCTGGAGAGACAAATGAACTTAGCGGTGTTAATCCCGAAGTCGCAGAATTAGTTAAGCAATTCATCCAGGGTCTTGCCGAGGTAGAAGCCGACTAGCTCGTGGTGATACTCAATATCTATTGCGTCTAGAAAGATGCCTGCCCATGAATCTTTGCGATTCGATCGCATTCCAATCGGTAAATATTGACTGTTTACAGGGGTTCACTGCGCGTTGTTGGTTATAGGATTGCAGTTCCCGTGTAGTATTTTGTATTACAATACAAGCAATGTCATTCGAGATTGCGTGGTAGTAAGTGGTGACTTAGAAAGTCAAAATAAAGGTAATAAAATAACGGCTCCATGTACGAATCTTATTACAGTCTTCACAAAAATCCCTTCCCAAACCATGCGGACAGCGATTCAATTTATTTTACCTGAATCCGTGACTTCAACCCCGGACAAAGGGTCTAAAGCACTGAAAAAGAA
>CAZUGA010000073.1:0-10011 GCA_964619885.1 uncultured Methylococcaceae bacterium | reverse complement strand
GGAGAATATCAGTTCACAACTATTTCTATAGATGGTACGGACGGACGCTTACGTTGATAATGCAATTCGAATTCTTGATTATCCAGCGCGTATTGAAGCTGTCCTCGATACAACATATTTTCTTGCGCCGAATGGGTTAATTCGGGTGTGTAAAAACAATAATTCTGACGCCCGTCGTCTTTGACGCGATACATTGCCGCATCAGCATTTTTCATTAGCGTTTCAGCGTCTTCTCCATCTTGTGGATACATACTGACCCCAACACTGATGCTTTGGAATAGCTCCCGACTATCCACAACAATGGGTTTTCGAAACGCCTGCATCAATTTGTTAATGACTGTCTCAACATCGTGTGGATGATTCAATTCGCTGAGCAGAACAGTGAATTCGTCGCCGCTCAAACGAGCGACTATATCCTCGTTGCGGAAAACCAACTGAATTTTTTCCGCGACGCATCGCAGTAATTGGTCTCCAACGGAATGCCCCAAGGTATCGTTAACGTGCTTAAAATGATCCAAATCGATAAACAGCAGTGCGATGATTGAATTACGTTGACGTGCGCGTAGTAGGGTTTGCTCTAACTGCTCTTTGAATAATAATCGATTGGGTAGCCCTGTCAGCGCATCATGAAATGCAAGAAAGTCAACTTCTTGTTGGGTACGTTTACGCTCGCTGATATCCCGACAAGCACAAAATAATCCTGCCTTTTCACCAGCATCATCTTGCGACACCGTCAACGAAACTTCCACGTCAAAATATTCACCGGTTTTTTTCAATCCTTGCAATTCTCCCCGCCACATACCGTCTTTCAACAACTGGGGAAAATATTCATTTTCGATTTGACATATTTGCACCTCTTCATAAAGTAGTTTCCAACTCTTACCGATTAATTCATCCTGAGAATAGCCGTACATGTTGGCCTGAGCGGAATTGACGTAAAGAAAATCGCCGGCCTCATCATGAAGCGCAAAACCCTCGATCCCCTTTTCAATTGCGTGCATCAGCGATTGCCGCATAAATTCATCGCGTTTTCGTTGATCGATATCGCTAATAAAAGCACAAAACCCACGAACTTTGCCGTCCGCGTCCGTATCAGGAATGTAAGTCGCGTTGACCCATTTGTGTTGCCCAGAAGAATGCGGCACCTTCGCCTCGAAATTGACTTTCTGGCCGCTAAGCACCAGATCAATGTAGGATTTGGCTTTTACAAACGATTCATCGTTCAGCACATCTCGCATATGCATACCCACTATCTTCGAAGGATTTGCCCCGGTCCACTCACAATACTGTTTGTTGACTATTCGATACCGGTAATCAGCGCCAACATGAGCGATCAATATCGGCGAATGGTCAAAGACCAATTGATACTGTTGCCGCTGATCAAATAGATCGGTCTGAATCTTTAGATTATTTGAAATATCTTGACTGCGGGAAATGATTCCGGCGGGTTGGTTTTCAGCATCTTTTATCAACGTTAATGTAATATCAACATCGAACGGCGTTCCGTCTTTTTTGCATCCAACCAATTTGCCCCGCCAATAACCACTGTCTTGCAACACGGGGAAGCAACTTGATTCAATGCGCTTAATTTGGGTTTCCGAATAAAGAATATGCCAATAATGGCCCAGCAATTCATCAGCCTCATACCCATACATTGCAGCCATTGCGGGATTGATGTAGGTAAACCGACCATCTTCGTCGTGGATTGCGATCCCTTCCCGACTTTGATCAACCCCCAATTTGAACAATTGATCGTCAACTATCGGGTACGAAATATCATCCATTTTTGATCTCGGGAGTCACGGTGTGATTATAGTATATGATCTGTGTTGAATTGTTTTGCTAATGCGCAAAATATTAGTGTTGAATCTTGAATTCCGCTATATCCAACAACATTCAAAAGGAGTCACCTCGATCACGATCATTGCTTGATTATTTTTCGAATAAAATTGATGGTGGATAACGGGCTGAGATATTATTGCTAATATGGTACGGGTAATAACATTCCAATTATTGTTTAGAGAGATTGGCCACACAGGCTGTACATTAAGAACGTTATGTATTTCATGATCGGGACCTATTCCAGTATTGATATTGTCCTGAAATGGCAGGCTAATCATATTTGAAATTGGGATCTGGGCTGCTTTTGCAAGCTCATCATTGCTCTCTGCATTAGCTTTGCTAAAAGTTGATGCGAGTAAGGTAATCAGGAGTAATCATTTGAAGTTTGGACTTAATTTCATAGATACCCCGTTTTTTTGAGACAGCTAACGAGCTTGTAGAAAAACCTTGTCATAAGCCTCGAATATCCTGTTGGTTTCAAGATACGTAAGTGTCCAATGCTACCTTTGAGCATTTATATTGTTTTGTGTAAGTTGTTCAAGATCGCTAGGTTTGAAAGGCAGAAGTTTTCCCATCGTATCTTTAAGCCAGGCTGTTGGATCTAGGCCACTGAGTTTGGCAGTGCCGAGAAAGAATTGGATCGCGGCAGCGCTTTGACCGGCACATTCGGAAGCAATTGGGTCCGGACGTAATGGCGTCAGTCTCGTTCGTTTTTTCTTTGACCGCCTATCTAAACTTTTAGGTTTGTATGAGGATTGTCGACTGCCGTCTTGCATCCGTATACTACGACTATAGGGCGACCGTGTTCGGATTTATATATTTATTTCGAGATTATTTCATTGAAAATACACTAGTTATAGTATTTCTTTCGAGCCTGCCTCATTGGTTAGCATGGTTACCATAACTCTGGATCAATCAACGGAACTACGCACGATATTTTTACCTCTGATTCTGTAAATACATCTTCGTTAAGCATAACCGCCTGCCACCCAATAGGATACTTGAGTTCGCAAGGTGGAGAATATTTTGAGGCAGCGTCGGCGTTGAATCCGAACTTGCCATAATATTTCGGATCGCCATAAACGAAAACGATATTTACGCCCATTGTAAATAATCGTTCCATGCCGCTTTCGATCAATTTCGAGCCAATATGGCGCTTTTGATATTCGGGCATAACGCCTAGCGGAGCCAGTATATAACCACTCCAGCTCTTATTGTTATTAATCCTTACGGGGCTAAAAGCTATGTGTCCAACTACTACACCGTCGACTTCGGCAACCAAGGAAATCGTTTTGGGGTTTGTTTCTTCATCCAGCAAATTCACTGAGAGCGCTGAGACCCTCTGATTTTCGCCTTCAGTAAAGGCACACAAATGGATCTCACGAATACTGTCACGATCCAGATTTGTTGCTACTCGAATATGCGTCATGAACTGCTAACGTTTAGCTAAAGTGAGCAAAACATTCCAGAAACTGGAATAGTGTGCCGAATTCCGAATTTAACCGCCGAACTCAATAGTAACGGGTCACGTCTTTACTTAGAGCATAATTACCCTGCTGAGAATAACTAGACAACTACTAATTAATGCGCAAAAAGAACGAATCGCACATTTGCTCTAAAATCTCCGAAACGCAGCAGTGGGTCGATGACGGTAGTTCGAGCTCGCTTTGCCCCACGGTCTGCTCATAGACCAACCCTACCGGTCGTTATTTTTCAGCGAACGAAAGAAATTGGCACAGAATAGCCAGTCACGACAAGATTTGATTGCAATCTGACCCACTGCTTCCACAGTATAAAACAATCATTCGAGCATAACTAAATTTAAACTCCATTTTTAAGAACAATCTTGAAACGGTAAAAATCAATTCTGCATCTAAATTTCGCCCTATAGCACCGGTTCTCCTTAAATTTGATGTTGCTAGCCTAAGATAAATATTTTGCTGTATCTGCAATACGAGTAGTGAGTCTTGATTGCGATAATCTATATATCATCTACTCTAAGAGCTTTATATTTAATAGTGCTTTGGCGCTTGACGAATAGCTTATCTAATGGCACTGTTGTACTACGCTTCTAAGTCAACGGGAGCAATAACGAGAGGGGGTATTTATGGAACGATTTAACCGTGTTTTCGTTTGTGTAGTTTTCAGCATTCTCGTTTTTGGGCAAGCCCAGGCAAACGAGCAACTGGCAAAGGACAGTGGCTGCATCAATTGCCACAAAGTAGATAGCAAGGGGGTTGGCCCGTCATTGAAAGATATTTCGACTAAGTATAAGGGCGATGCCAGCGCCGAAGCGTCCCTGGTCGACAAGGTTAAAAAGGGTGGATCGGGTGCTTGGGGTGCTGTACCGATGCCACCAAATTCACCGCGAGTCAGCGATTCGGATATCCAAAAAATGGTTAAATGGATTTTGTCGATGTAGTTTACTGGTCTACATATGGGTCTAAGAACCTGTTCAAATTCTTGGACAGGTTCTATAGGTCGTCGCGTTCGGGACGGAATAAATAATTAGAAAATCTAAAAATGCGCTATCTAGGTACCTTAGGTTTCGCGCATTTTAATTTGTATAACTGAACGCTAAGCTTGCGATAGTGACCTTACGTCGAGCTATTGGAAACCTGTCCGTTCGTTATAAATTTCCGCTATAGCGTCTATATTTCAGCCTCACCATTGGGTATACCGCAAAACAGGCAAGCTGGTCATTATAGTTAGCACTGTCTTAACGCGTAACGAGTATACAAATGTACGAGAAAACCAAGCAGAGCGTAGGATTCTAATAACCTTACCCGAACATGCAGTACCGTCATATTACCACCGACTGGTCCCAATCAAGTTATTACATTCAAACAGGGGCCGGTGATACCGATTGGTTTTCCGGCGCAGCCTTGGCAAACGGGGCCAGCGCTGTACAGTTTCTGTAAACCCCTCGAATCAGTGGATAATTCTGAAGATCACAGTCGAAGCGCATTGCGTTGTAAACCTGTGGAATCAAAAATATATCCGCCAAACTCGGTCGTCGGCCGAAACAGAACTGGCCATCGGAACCATTATCCAAAACTAATTTTTCGAAGGCTTTAAATCCCAGTTGAACCCAATGTTGGTACCATTCGATTCTTTCTTGTTCATTTTGCAGCTCTTGCGAAGTTCGATAATTTAGCACTCTAAGGTTATTCAGCGGATGAATATCGCAGGCGATAACTTGAGAAAGCGCACGGACACGCGCCCTGTCCACCGGGGGTTTGGGCAATAATGGTGGTTCTGGGCAAATTTCATCAAGATACTCTATGATCGCTGAGGATTGGGTTAGAAGCCCATGCTCCGTTTGCAGAGCTGGCACCAATCCTTGGGGGTTCAAGCTTAGATAGCCCGAACTATGCTGTTCGTCATTCGGGCTACGCAAATCCACTACTTGGAAATCGTATTCGATATTTTTAATGTTTAATGCAATCCGAACCCGATAGGCGGCCGAACTGCGAAAATAGTCATACAATTTCAATCGCATTTTTGCACGTCCTGATCGATGGCGCCGAATATCGACGCGCCATTTTCGTCCAACATTTCAATACGAATTCTATCGCCGAAGCGCATAAAACTGGTTGACGCTTCGCCGTTTTCAATAATCTCCAATACCCGTTTTTCAACGATACAAGAATAACCCTTGCTCAGATCATTATTGCTGACCGTACCGGAGCCCAGTATGGTTCCAGCCGCCAATCTACGTGTTTTTGCCGCGTGGCTGATCAATTCAGCAAAGTTAAACTGCATATCCACACCGGCATTGGCTCGGCCGCACAAATTTTCGTTCCACTTTACGCTCAGCGGCAAATGCACTTTGCTATCACGCCACGAATCCCCCAGTTCATCCGGCGTTACCGCGACCGGCGAAAATGCACTGGACGGTTTTCCGTTGAGAAACCCAAATCCTTTGGCCAGCTCGTTCGGAATCAGATTTCGCAATGAAACATCGTTGACCAACATTAACAGCTTGATGCATTCCCCGGCCTGTCCAGCCGTAATTCCTAACGGAACATCACCGGTAATTACCGCAATTTCGGCTTCAAAATCGATGCCCCATTCTTCTTTCGATGCGTATATCGTCTCTTCGGCACCCAGAAAACTATCTGACCCCCCCTGATACATCAACGGATCTTGTATAAAACTTGGCGGCATTTCCGCTCCACGCGCTCGGCGTACTCGTTTAACGTGGCTCAAATAAGCGCTTCCATCCAGCCATTGATAAGCGCGTGGTAACGGTGCCATTAATTCGTCTACAGCCAATGGGAACCCTTCGCATTGTCCATTATTCAAGGATTCGTACTGCGCAAGCAATGCTGGTAAAACCGTATGCCAATCATCTAATGCCGCTTGAAGTGTCTGCGCGGTCGTGTCAGCAAATGCTGCCCGGGTTAATACACGGTTTACTACAATGAGCCGCCCATCAAGACCGTTTGCATTTAGGGTCGCGAGTTTCATTTCCAGGAATCCACATAATCTTCCCATTCGATCCCCAACGCAGGGTCGCAAATGTCCAAGGCATCTCGAGTATCTATCATTACCGCAACTTCCTGGGTCGACTTACCGCGCATTTTTTCCGCATGTTCTAACGCTTTAGGGTGCGGTCCATGAGTAATTCCGCTGGGATGTAGGGTCAGCATGCCGGGGTAAATATGATCTCTGGAGAAAAACTTGCCGTGATGGTAAAAAATCAGTTCGTCGTAATCGTCATTGTTGTGGAAAAATGGCACATTTAACGCGCCAGGTTCGGATTCCAGCGGCCTTGGAACAAAGGTGCAAACCACAAATCCATGCGCGGTAAAAGTAGTATGCGCGGAAGGCGGTACATGGTATCGGTGGCTAGACAGTGGCCTGATATCTCTCCAGTTCAAGCAGACCGGCATTAAAGTGCCATGCCAACCTACTGCATCGAGTGGATTATACGGATAGCTAATTGTGCTCAGTTTATTTCGGCGTTTTACCACAACCTGCCAACGATTCTCATCTTGTTGCTCCAGGAAATGCTGGTCTATCACCGGCGTGTCCAAAATAGCTGGATCAAAAACCGCGTGTGTGCCTACCATTCCCTTCTCGGGCAAACCAAAGCTATGCCCCGTAGCTTCGATCATCAGTGCGCTGACTGGGTTTCTTATCTTAATGCGCCATAAGGTTCCTCGTGGTAAGACAAGATAATCGCCCTCTCTAAAGGCCAATCGACCATAATCACAATAAAGTTCTCCATCACCAGCGTGTATGAACAATAGCTCATCGCCGTCGGCGTTTCTGACCAAATGATCCATATCGGATTGCAATTGTAGAAAACGTATGGCGACATTCTGATTTTCAAACAAGCGCACCGCATCCCAAGGGGAGCCACCTTCAACAATCAATTTCTGAGTATCAAACGCTCGTGGCCGTAATGCCCCGTCTACGCTTTCCCAAGAGGTCGGCGCATGCCGATGATACATTTGCGTCGCAGGACCGTAAAACCCTTCTTTACCCAGCTCGCGTTCATAGGTATTGGTTGGCAAATCCACGTGCGCCTGGCGGGACGACTGACCTTCGATTTTGGGGAAGTTAATCCACGGCATTACAACACCCCCCGCTTCATCTGATCACGCTCAATGGATTGAAACAATGCATTGAAATTTCCCTCGCCGAATCCTTCATTACCCTTACGCTGAATAATTTCAAAAAATATCGGACCAATCACGGTATTGGTGAAAATTTGTAACAGTAAACCGATTTCAGAATCTACTTCACCGTCCAGTAGAATTCTATTCAACGTCAAGCGCTGTAAATCTTCACCGTGCTGCGGCACACGGGATTCAAGTTGTTCGTAATAAGTATCCGGAACATCCATAAACTCAATTCCGCTACTCCGCAACGTCTCGACGGTCTGATAGATATCATTTGTTGACAATGCGATATGCTGGATACCCTCTCCGTTGTACGCATCCAGGTACTCTTGGATTTGCGAGCGCGAGTCGGAGGGCTCATTGATTGGAATTCTGATTTTTCCGCAGGGACTGGTCATCGCGCGCGATTTTAATCCGGTTTGTTTACCGTGAATATCGAAATAGCGGATTTCCCTAAAATTGAACAGGCGTTTGTAGTATTGCGCCCAGACATCCATGCCCCCTTTGCGCACATTGTGCGTAAGATGATCCACTTGCAGCAATCCAGAGCCCTTTGGCTGAAGATCCACGCCGTCGAACGGTACGAAATCTACATCGTAAATAGAACGATCCCCATAGCGATCTACCAGATAGATCAGACTTCCGCCGATGCCGCGAATTGCAGGAATATTCAGTTCCATTGGCCGAGCATCGCTAATCTGCGGCTCGGCACCGAGGTCACAGGCTCGCTCGAAACTTTCCGCTGCATTTTTAACCCGCATTGCAAATGCGCATATTGAAGCGCCATGAACCTTGGCGAATGCTCGCGCAAAACTGGTCGGTTCATGGTTGATAATAAAATTGATTTCGCCCTGACGGTACAAAACCACATCTTTGGATCGGTGCTTTGCGATCGCAACA
Organism: uncultured Methylococcaceae bacterium; assembly: GCA_964619885.1. Lineage (GTDB taxonomy): Bacteria > Pseudomonadota > Gammaproteobacteria > Methylococcales > UBA1147 > CAZUGA01. Next base: position 1,636 of record CAZUGA010000073.1, on the reverse strand, counting down.
AACCCCAATTGAGAAAAAAGATTTTCCAATGCTCGGGTATCGGGCGCGGTATATTCTATAAACTCGAATCCATCCGTCCCCATCGGGTTGCTTTGCTCACTCATACCACCGCCTCCTGGTTATTGCGTTTCAATAGCATAGACATACTATTACTGTAGTAGGTTCACGCGGAGTTGAGATGGATTATTAGCCGATGGTCCAGGTCGTTAAGTGGATATACTACGCCTCAGTTGGATCAATTTTTACTTTTTGGACATTCACATTTTCTTAAAGAAGATCTGATTTTAGCGGTGATTTAATATTAGCTCGAAACTAATCGCGGGAAACTTGTCAAAAGTTTGGTTTGTCATACAGTTAATGTATACAGATTGAATCAGGAGATGGACCATGTCGCATCTACACAACGTTTCACTTACAGGGTTTGCAAAACACAATGGTATCGAGGGTTTAACCGGCCCCACACTAGAAGCCGTCAATCAAGGTTTACCCGGATATTCCGTCGATAGCGCTAAACGGTTTTTGCAATTTCAGGACAGGATAAACCGTGAACTGCTCCGCCATCCCATTATCGTAAATAATGCGTATACCGGTTGGTTCAAGCAAGGTAAGCAGAATATTGAGCAAATTAAGACCTTTGTCGTTCAATTTTCAGTATTTTCCAACCAGTTTCTGCTCGCCCAGCTAAACAAAATGATCAATGCGGATACGTTGGAAAGTATGCGCGCCTCCAAAGAGATACTCGCGAACGAAATAGGTGTCCGTTTTAAATCAGCAAAGGATACCCGGTCGGATGATATTTACGGCACGACCGAGGGCTCTATTGAGGGCAGTTCGTTTCGATTCGCCGCTGCACATTTTGAATGGCTTTGTGGTATAGCCGCCAAACTCGGGCTGGAATTTAATGATATCGGTAAACCGCGCCACGGAACGGAACGGACATTATTCTTTTGCAACGAGTTGATTCGCCTTTACGGCGGTACTGATTATCAATGCGCTCAAGCGGCAAGTTATGCCGTTGAAAATTGGGCTGCCGCAGGCTTTTGGGGTGAATTAATCCAAGGATTCAAGCATTTCAACCGACGATCAGGAATGGCTTTACCCCTAAATTTCTTCGTTTGGCACGACCGAATCGAATCGCAACACGCCGAGCATACCCAGGAAGAACTGGAAGAGCATTATTTTACCCACGAAGTGGACGAAGATGCGTTCATTCAATTTGGCAACAAAATGCTGGAGGGCGTTGCAGCGTTTTGGGATGGTCTAGATGAACAACGGAAAGAATTGGCCAATATTCACTGACCTTTGAGGCCACTGAGTAAACCCGTTTTTTGCTCAACCTGAAAATCGGGAAATACCTTAGGTTTTATTTTTTGGGTAGAAAGCTCCTATTTCTCATCAAAAACAGAAAAGTTTCGGAGTTATTTTTCAGGAGATAGTTTTAAGAAGTTGAACACCCCCTACCCTGCCATTTGTTTGGGTATTTTCTGATCCCCTAAAAACGAAGGTTTTTGGGGAATTCTGGTGCGATCACACTTGGCGAATTCGGTTAGGGTACTTTCTGTCTAAAATCCCAATTTCGCCCTTCCTTCTGGGGAATGAGGTAAGCTTGAAGGAATATCTGGAAAACCTTCTAGTA
>CAZUGA010000072.1:0-10072 GCA_964619885.1 uncultured Methylococcaceae bacterium | reverse complement strand
TCTTTTTCAGTGCTTTAGACCCTTTGTCCGGGGTTGAAGTCACGGATTCAGGTTCTATCTAATTTAATAGATTTCTCTATTCAAACTCAGATTAGGAATCCATGCCGTTTACACCATCATGACTATTAAAACAAAATTTAGTCTATTGCAGGATCGACGGACTAAAATTATTGCGACTTTGGGGCCTGCATCGAATTCTGACGATTCCGTAATGGGCCTTCTTCATGCTGGCGTTGATCTCGTTAGACTCAATATGTCGCACGGAAATCATGAAATACACCGCGAGTACTACGAACGAGTCCGCAGAATTGCTAAATCCATTGAAAAGCCGGTTGCTGTTCTTGCTGATTTATGTGGACCAAAAATTCGAACAGGGTGTTTTCGCGATGCGGGTATAGACCTAAAAAATGACAGCATGGTTACTGTGACCGTGCGAGATGTGATTGGAGAACCTGGACTCATACCATCTCAGTATGGTGCATTGGCTCAAGATTTAAAGGTGGGTGATCGGATACTTCTCGCCGATGGTGTTATGGAAATTGCCGTGGTAGAAATCGATGATACGGAAATAGTCTGTAAAGTTATCCATGGGGGCGTATTGACCGATTTTAAAGGAATAAACCTGCCTGGTGTCAATGTTTCATCTCCGGCATTGACTGAGAAAGATCGATTGGATGCATCTTTTATGTTAGATCTGGGCGTCGACTTTTTTGCTCTTTCGTTTGTCAGATCCGCAGCAGATTTGTTGGAATTGCGTACGTTGGTCGATGAACAGAATAGAGAAACTGGAATTATCGCAAAAATTGAAAAGCCCGAAGCGCTAAGAAACGGCCGAGAAATTTTGGAATCTGCCGATGGGATTATGATCGCTCGAGGAGATTTGGGGGTAGAGCTGGATCCTGAAGAGGTCCCGGTTGCGCAGCATCAATTGGTTCATCGCGCTAGGGCGGTCAATAAACCGGTAATCGTTGCCACGCAAATGCTGGAGTCAATGATTGAAAATTCACGACCGACCCGCGCCGAAGTAACGGATATTGCGCACGCTGTATCGTCTGGGGCCGATGCTGTTATGTTGTCGGGTGAAACCGCGGCGGGTGCATTTCCGGTCGAAGCTGTCGACATGATGGCGCGCATTTCGAAGCAGACAGAAAGTTATACCTGGACGAGAGATGGTACAGGGGAATCGGGCCGTATTATGGAACAAGGGCAACCGATATTATTTGGTGACGCACTGGCACAGGCTACGGCCAAATTGGTTTATGATTTGAATGCCGCTGCGATCGTCGTTGTATCGCAAAGCGGAATGTCCGTCGCAACCATAAGCGCCGCTAGACCAGGAGCACCCATAATTGGCATAACTTCTAGTCCGAAGATGTACAGACGCATGAATTTATTGTGGGGGGTTATACCCATCCTTGCGAATGATGCCGGGATTAATAACCCTAATCAAATTACAAGGCGTATTGTCACGGAAATGAATATCGCGGACCCGGGGAAATTTGTTTTGTTAGTTCGTGGGTTTAGTCACGATCCTTTGCTCAACACTCCTTCTGTTACAATTATTGAAATTTAACAGGTCTTCGCTTTGTCATTCAAAGACGAAGTTTTTAGATAAATTCGTCTTTGGTATCGCATCGAGGTATGAATTTGTGACTGCCCAGAGGTCTGCAGGATGAAGGCTTGACGGGGCTAGTCAGAGCGAGTCATTTTGAAGCAGTTAGCTGAAATTCAACACATTGAATCGATCATCGAAAGCTATCACAAAAGCGATCTGTCCAGCAAAGTACTTTGCCAGGTACCATCAGACGGTGAATCTTTTCCGATATATTGGTTAAGTCTGGGCAATCAAGCACTAGATTTACCCAGTGTGACATTTGTCGGCGGTGTTCATGGCCTGGAGCGCATTGGCAGTCAGGTGGTGCTGGCATTTTTGGAAACGCTGCTGCAGCGACTAAACTGGGACTTAAGCTTAGTTGATATACTGCAGGGGCTGCGCATCAACTTTGTGCCTATTATTAACCCTGTCGGTATGCTTAATCATACTCGCGCCAATGGTCAGGGCGTTGATTTAATGCGTAATGCTTCTGTCGAATGTCATGAAAAAAGTATCTGGTTGGTCGGCGGTCACAGAATTTCGCCGTTAATACCCTGGTATCGTGGCAAAGCCGATGAGCCGATGCAGTTGGAAGCACAAATCCTGTGCGATTTTATCAGTAGCGAAGTTTTACCTGCACCCTTTAGCCTGGTGCTAGATTGTCATTCCGGTTTCGGGTTTCACGACCGGATCTGGTTTCCTTATGCAAAAAGCCGCAGGCAGCCGATTAAACATTTGGGAGAAATATGTTGTTTGCGAAAATTGTTTATGCAGACCTATCCCTATCAGAACTATCATTTCGAGCCGCAATCGCAACATTATCTTACGCATGGCGATCTTTGGGATTTGCTGTACCAGGAATCGCTAAAAGATAATAATATTTTCTTACCGTTGACACTGGAAATGGGCTCCTGGCGCTGGATACGCAAAAATCCGCTGCAATTGCGAAAATCTCTCGGTTTGTTTCACCCTATGAAACAACATCGCATCAACCGGGTATTGCGCAGACATTTGGTCCTGATGGAATTTCTGCTTCATGCGGCGTATTCCTATAGTAACTGGTTGAGTGGTCGTAATATTGACGAGTTTCGAAAACAGGCTCTGGAAAGCTGGTACCATGAGTAGTGATCAAGCGGTCTTTGTATTGGTTCGAGGTTTATTGCGCGAAGCCCGGCACTGGGGTTCTTTCAGGGACATTCTGCAGCAGGAATATCCTGCGTCGCAAATATTGACGCCGGATATTCCTGGCAATGGGTGCTTACACAGGCTTACCAGCCCGGATAGCATCTCTGAGATGACGGATTCGCTACGGCAACAAATTCCCGAGCACAAGCAACTGGTATTAATCGGCATTTCCATGGGGGGAATGATTGCCCTGGACTGGTCACAGCGTTATCCGGCCGAAGTGCATTGCGCCATTATCATTAATAGCAGCTTACGCAAAGTCGCACCATTTTATAAACGCTTGCGCTGGCAGGTTTATCCCACTGTAATAAAAATGTTAATGTTATCCGGTGCGGCCCGACAGCGGGTGATCTTGAACCTGACATCCAATCGTTATATAGATAACCCGAAACTGCTGTATTCCTGGCAACGCTGGCAGCGGCAATATCCCATATCCTTAGCCAGTATTAAAAACCAGTTATTGGCAGCCGCGGGTTTCAGCCTCTGCACCCGCCCGCCACAACCGATATTAATAGTATCCAGCAAAGCCGACCGCCTGGTCGATTATCGTTGTAGCCTTTATCTGCAGCATCTATGGCATACGGACTATCAACATCATAACAGTGCCGGTCATGATATTGCCCTGGATGAACCGGTATGGCTGGTACATATCATTCAACACTGGTTAAAACATAAATTCATAGAAACCAGCCAATACGACCAGGCCTGTTAATCAACGGGTCGGCTCAACAGCTCGTAAATTTCATCACGTTACTCAGTGTTTCGTTCAAATGGTATTCGGGCCGCTGTAAATAAATTTGTGATCGACTTCGCATTTTGTTTGCCGGGTACCAGTATTCATACAGTTGACATATTAGCGCTCTACACTCCCGGAGGTTATAGATAAAAGGAAAGATAAATGATTGATGCCGAAAGAATATTTCGTGAAACTTATCCGCAGGTAACGCTTGGGAAAGAAAATAAATACCTGCTGAAAGTGTTAAAAAAATTATTACATGAAGATGATTTTAATCAGGTGATAGAAAAAAACCGGCATCTACGCGGCTTTGCATTTTTAGATAAATTACTCAATTACTTTAAATTCAGTTACCAGGTCAGTCCCGACTCATATAACAACATACCCTCCGAAGGGCGATTATTGATTGTTGCCAATCATCCTATAGGCACATTAGACGGTCTGGCCCTGGTCAAATTGATCCGCACCGTGCGCCCCGATGTGCGTATTGTGGCTAATCAAGTCCTGGCGTATATGGAGCCGTTAAAATCGGTCTTTCTTACCGTCGATGTGGTGTCGGAGAATAAATCACATAAACAGGCTTATACAGCCATGCTGAATGCTCTGCAAAAAGAGCAAGCGGTGATTGTTTTTCCCGCTGGAGAGGTTTCGCGTATCACCCCTAAAGGTGTGCGTGACGGCAAATGGAAAAGCGGCTTTATCAAATTGTCTAAAAAGGCCCGTTGCCCGGTGTTGCCTATTCATATCAAAGCCTGCAATTCATCATTGTTTTATGCGTTGTCAACGCTGTATAAACCAATGGGGACCTTGCTGCTGGTGCAGGAAATGTTTAACAAGCCGAATCAGGAACTGAAATTCACGGTGGGCTCCCCGATAGCCTATCGGGCTATCAAGGAAAGCGAACTTAATAATAAAGAGCTCAGCCAACGCTTCCGTAAGCACGTATTGAATCTGGGCAAAAAAAACAAAAAATCATTATTCACCACTTTCGAAACCGTGGCTCATCCGGTGGACAGCAAGGCGCTAAAGAAAGCCTTGTATGAATCGCGCAGACTGGGTGAAACCAAAGATGGCAAGGTGATTTTCCTTTATCAATACCGGGATGATTGTCCCGTGATCCAGGAGATCGCGCGCCTGCGGGAACTGACTTTTCGCGCAGTTGAGGAAGGCACTGGCTATGCATTTGATCTTGATATGTATGATGTGTACTACAGTCACCTGGTTTTGTGGGACGAAGACGATCTGGAAATCGTCGGTTCATACCGGATTGGCGAGGGGCAAAAAATAATGAACAGTCTGGGGGTTGAGGGCTTTTACACGAATTCCCTGTTTGATTTGAAAGCGGATTTCCAGAGGCTATTACCCTATACCCTAGAATTGGGACGCAGTTTTGTGCAGCCGCGCTACTGGGGGCAGCGCAGTCTTGATTATCTCTGGTATGGCATCGGCGCCTATCTTCACGATCATCCGGAAGTCAAATATCTGTTTGGCCCGGTCAGTATCAGCAACGCTTATCCGCAATTGGCCAAAGAAGTGATTATCAGTTTCTATCAACAGCAATTCGGGTCCGATTTACCGTTAGCCGAAGCCAGAACTCCATTTATTATTTCGGAAAAATGCCGCCAATTTGCGGAAGCAGAGTTCAATGGTGATTACAAAGCCAGTTTTAAGATCCTCACCAGCGAATTAAAAAAACTGGGCCTTAAAATTCCCATGCTCTACAAGCAATATGTGGAACTGTGTACGGACAAAGGTTGCCACTTTATCGACTTCAATATTGATGCACAATTTAATAACTGCATCGATAGTCTGATTATGGTGGAGCTGGATAAAATTACCGAGAAAAAAAGGCAACGCTATATTGAAAGAAAACTGAGTGCCTGAGAACAGAAGATTTTGCCGGGTCTATCAGCCGGCCACTTTTTTCCGTCTAGCCAAAGCGCTAACATGATCATCGCCCAACCCCGGAAAGCAATTTCGATATTCAGCGCCAAGGACAAAGCTTGGTGGTCGGGTCTAAGCATATCGATAATCTTTGCGATTGCTGGCTCAATTTATGGCTTAAAATATGGCGATCGATTTTGGTCTATTTTTAGTAGCCGACTTTGAGTGTGATTATTTTTTGTCAACGCTAGTGACTTGCCCGTTAATAATTAGTCCATTTTCAGTGTTAGGGTTTCTTAAGTCCAACGCCTACCACAATAAGGAATTATTCACTCTGTCCAATCGAGACGGATATCCCAATCGTAGCTATTTTTGGTTGGAAGTGTGGGTGCGTCTTCGGGTACTTTGTCGTATACGGTTTCAACCGGGAATATTGAGGCATCACGTCCGTAAATAAAATCTTGGTCTTTGACGATTACCCGATACGCTTTGTTAAGTTGTAACGCCCTTTTCGGGGAAGGCGTTATCAATTCGTAAACATCCAGAGCATTTTTGACGGCTGTCCTGTTTACAGAATGATCCGCGTTATACCACCGTTTAGCCATTTCTGGGTTATTTCGAAATTCCGTGCCGCCACCCACCCGGCTAAGATAGGTGAGTATTTCACCGTCTTTTTCTCCGTAGTTTGGTGCGTCCGGCATGCCTTTTAGATTGATATAACCCCAACCCGCAGCACCGTCGATTTTGCGCGGAAAGCTAAACGTTTTGTCGATAGTCGATCCTATGGTCGTGTGGCAACCCATACAGAACATTGTCTCTTCATATGTATTAAAGCGCAGGTGACCGTCCTTGTCTTCAATAAAACCTTGAATATGCCAACCCATTTTATTGTAAAGACCCGATTGAGCCCGATCCGGATAATGAGGTAGTGTGCCCTCCAATTTTTCTTGGTATTCCTCATCGTAATAGTGCGCCAATACCGTCTCGGGTAGCCATTTGGTTTTTACCATATACCGGACTTCTTTCATTCTCGGTGCGTTATAAATTTGACCGTCCGGTGTAACCCCGATATAGCGCACAGTGTGTAAGAATTCAGTGCCTTCCGGATAAATAAAATCGACAACCTTTTCGCTGGACGCGTTTCCAAAATAATGGTCTGGTTTTTTTATGTTGTGAACGACTTGTAGCTGATTGTCGCCGTTGACGTCAATTTGGATTCGCGTTTCGTTGATCGGTATTGTATTGATTTTAGAGAATCCTTTGATTGCCGCTTCCAAGACCGCTAAATTGGCCATATAAATTTCAGTCGAATAGGCGCCTTTTTCGTTTTCCCGAAATTTTGCGGGTAGCCTAATCATTACATCGTCGGTTGATCCATTGGTTGGCCAAAACGTGCTTGGCATCGGTTTGTAATTAAATGCGATCCAATGGCTGCCGTCATTTGCGATACCTCTTTCGTCGAATGCCGATGCTCCCTGTGCAAGGTTTTCCAGCTTAGGAATAAAGCCTCTAAATTCGGCGTTTTCCAATTGGTCCGACAATCTTGAAAAATTATCGGCGGAGATCCATTCCAAAATTTCATTGTCGCTGATTTGTTCCACCTGCGCCCGCCGGTCTTCGTGAAGATTATTCCAGTGATTGGTTTTTCCGGTTTCACTAAAGCTGTAAGCGATTTGTAGTTGTCCGTCGTTCATTCGATTTTCCCGGCCGGAAATCTCGTTTTGGTGACAAACATAGCAGGGGTTAAATTTGCCCTCGGTTTTGGTATAACACTGAGGAGGAATTACAGCTTCCCGGTTTACGACATGTGCGGCGCCGGAACCGCGAGCCCGGGGAGGCAGCAGTTGCGCATTGTCTCGCAAATACTCGGTAATCTGTTGGGATGTTAAAGCAAGCGATTGATTGCTATGAACTGATTCGGAGTCTAATTTCGATGGCGAGGTTAACGGGCTATATTCGCGATTGCACGAATTCAATAAAATCGAAATTATTACCGATATAGTGGTACAAAGAGTGTTTGTTCGAACTAGTTTCATGCTTTTCTACAAAGACCACAAATTGATTTGTATTACGAATCTACTCGATTTAAATCACTCCAAAACATTTTGGAGCTGATCGATTAAACAGGAAAAGCCCGCCCGGAATAAAATCAGGGCGGGCAACTAACCGTGTGGGCTAGTCTAAAACCGAGTTAGACGGTTATTTAGTATTTTTTTCCAAAACCAAACAGGGATTTCGATGAGGCGTTCAAATAGTGCTCTGTTTCTAATCCAAAATCGAAACCGCGACGCAACACGCGTCTAACTTTAAAGCCTGTCAGTAGTACCATGTCGTCGGTGCGAAAATCATCAACCAATGGCATGTTTCCGTCGTCGCTATGCTGGATATTAAAGTAGGCTTTACGACCATTTGGGGTAAATATCAAACCCGTGGGTTCGGTAGATGGGTCAGCTAATGTCAACAGGCGAACGCAACCATCCGACTTGATATCCTTGTCGTCGCCATCGGGTAAACATGCCCATACGTCGCCGTTGGGATTATCCTCAATGATATATAGGTTGCCGGTTTTGGGTTGAAACGCGAGGTTATCCGGTTGATTAAGCTCGGGGTTACCTTCTATAAAGCGATTGATTACAACACTGCCAGTTGGACCGCCTGCTGCGGTGACGTCTTGGTCGACGGCGCATTGAACTTCACCGTAATTGCTTGCCGCTTGATTTCCAGTCGCGGCAAAGCAAAAACGTATTGCGTTTGGATTGTTTTCATCATGGTATATGGGGTCGACGTGAAGATCTTCGGGTCTGTAATAACCGGTCGCCCCGGCATCGTTCGCGGCTTCTCTGCCGATTCGCCCTTCGGTCTCGGTCAACGGCACCCAGGTGCCGGCGCCAATTTCGCATCCTTGGCCGAATTGTTGGCGGTTATCTCGGCACGAAACCTGTAACGCGTAAGAAGATCCGGCTGCAAAAGGTGAGTCTTCCAATGACTCTATGTACTCATCCGTTTCTGTACGTAATACCTTCGGTATGAATTTAAATATTGCACCTCCGTCGGTGTCTCCGTTTCGGTAACTGCCCGGACGTTCTTCGTCACCGCCGATAACAACACCGGTCGGATCGATATAAAGACCTTCCCACCGTATTACCGGCACTGGTGTCCATTTTCGAATTCGATCGTTAGCGTCCATACCGTTTTGGTCGATTATGGTCGCTGGTTTTGCAGCGCCACCCCGTTCCAGAACAGTAAATTCATCACCACTCAAAGGATCCAAAATCTCGTACAATCCGCCGATGTCCGTTGAAAAATCTTCTTCGGTGGCGACAAGCGATCCCCAAGGGGTTGTTCGAATACCGTCACAAATTGTCATACCCCTTACAATGGTCGTGACTTTTTCGGTTCGTAAGTCAATCATTTGTACCGCTGGTTGTAATTTGTCGCCAGGCTGAAAAGGGACGGCGCAATTGCCGGATAAACATTCCAAGCGTTCTTCTATACAAACTGCCAGATGCGTTGGTCGTTCCGATCCATGGGGCCAGAATGCCATTTGGTCCGCGTCTTGGCCTATTTCTCTGGTAACGTAGCTTGCTTTGATGCCTTTTGCTAATAGGTCGAATTGGGCTTCAATCGATTGATTGGGCTGGCGAAAGTCTTCGGCTTTCGTAACCGAAGCTATCGATGCGCTAGCGAGAATTCCAAAAATTACAGATATCGTACTGACTCTCTGATCTTTCATAATGTTATGCCCCCTAAGTAGGATCGTTGTTAGACGGGCAATAGGTTAGCGTGGCAATTTTACGGTTTGATTAAAAAATCATTACGTGAGTGTTACATTGATTAAGTTACGACAGAACGGGTTGAATTTGCTGCGAATAACGATCGGCGGTACCAAATTGTCAATTTAAATAGCGTAAGTTTGATTGCATCAAGATTTGTTTAGATGTTTAGGTTGTAGAAAACATAAACGAGGCTCCCAGTTATTGACGCGCTAAAATTGTGTGCGATGGTTATGAAGGTTATGAAAGAGAACTTCCTGGTGATGATGAAACTAGAAATTTCACACGGATGGCAGCGATGATTTTCAATTCGCCTCCGCGGTGAGGGGGGAACGATGTCGGCTGTTTCAAACGCCCGAAACATTGTTCAATGCCAATTGCAAAATCTTCGCTTTGTCATTCAAAGACGAAGTTTTTAGATAAATTCGTCTTTGTTATCGCATCGAGGTATGAATTTGGGACTGCCCAATAATCTGTGATTTTTGTCGAGTAAATAAATACTGGGTTCAGTCTTCAATGCAGCTTAGGCTTGCATTTGCCCAGGCGATGGAATCAGTATAGGCACGGTTCAGTTGTTCGATGTCTATTATTTTATCTTCAAAATAGTACCAATCCCCGGCTTCGACCGCCTTTACGATACCCAAAATTTCTCCAGTTTCTCCTTCGCTATTCAGAATAGCGAGCTTAATTTCACGAGAAAGCGGTAGTTGTTTCAGAGCGACGGTAATGTCCAAACCTAATAGGATATCCAGGCCGCTGAACAGACCCGCGATGAAGTAGGTTTGAACATTAGCGCGTTTGGTGTATTCAGCATAGCGCTCGCATGTTCCTGCGCGTACTAAGATTTTACCTGAATCCGTGACTTCGACATACTGGGAAGCCTATATAGCGAGAAGGCAT
>CAZUGA010000071.1:0-11306 GCA_964619885.1 uncultured Methylococcaceae bacterium | reverse complement strand
GCTATTCAAGCTACTAAGTCCACTCGCTTTGATGAGTTTTGCAAGTGGCTCATTTGTTTTGACATTTTTCTTCCTCTCATACGGCAATATGATTTTTCGAACTTAGCTACCCACCGAACTAAACAGTCGATTGGTCAGGTGAGTTTACTTGCGAAGAAAAACAAAAACAATATATATATGTAAAAAGATAATGAACGTATGGATTATGCACTGTATATCTAGAGGCGTTCAGACCTGTCAACGTGATTATTTTCAACTTTGGATCTGGAGGGCCAGCGATTGGCGATGTTTTCGACGTTATTGCAGAGCAAATTTGAACCTACCTAATGCATAGTGCAGGGTGATTCCCTATGCCGTTTTGGAATCGCAACGAATGAAAATAGGGATGATTCGACGGACTATGAAAAAAGTAAAATTCTATTGGATATTGACGGGCTATTGAAAATAGCGGCAAATATTGGAAATTTATCCTGAAACTGATGTTAAATTAGAGTCATGATGAAATCTCCGGAAATATCCAATTCAGTGGTCGTAGTACTGATGGCTCTTGCAATTTTTCCTGGGGCTTTGTTCAGCGAAGAAGTAGCCGAATATTCGGCTCAATTAAAAGCAACACTGAATACCGCGCTGATTCTTAAAGGCTCGGATTATAAGCCCCGAACCGAACACATTCTGAGCAACGGCCGACCAAAATATACCAATCGGTTGATATTGGAAGATTCGCCGTATTTGATTCAGCACGCACACAATCCGGTAAATTGGTTTCCTTGGGGTAAAGAAGCGTTCGCGAAGGCCAAACAAGAAGGCAAGCCGATATTTCTGTCTATTGGTTATTCCACTTGTCATTGGTGTCATGTGATGGAGCGGGAGAGTTTCGATAACAGCGAAATCGCGAAAATACTGAATCGACATTTTGTCAGTATCAAGGTCGACCGGGAGCGGCGACCGGACGTTGATAATACCTATATGAAAGCCGTGATGATGATCACCGGGCGTGGAGGTTGGCCAATGTCCAGTTTTTTGACCGCTGACGGAAAGACCTTTTTCGGTGGGACGTATTTTCCGCGCGAACAGTTTGGCCCGTTGCTGAAAAACATCGCTACGGCATGGCGGGACCAACGCGGTGAATTGTTGACTATGGCTGACAAGGTAGCCGCCGCGGTTGCCGAGACGAACCCTGCCGGTGGTTCGGGGACTCGCTTTGATGTTGCGTTGATCGATGACGCGCTAGGTGAAATTATGCAGCGATACGATGCGTCGTATGGTGGATTTGGGCAGGCACCCAAATTTCCCAATGAAGCGATGTTGTTTTTGTTGGTCAGGGGGGTGGAGAAAGGTGCAACGCAAAATATTGCCAATGCGTTGAATACGACGTTAACGCAAATGGCCCGGGGTGGTATTTACGACCAGATCGGCGGTGGATTTCATCGATATTCCACGGGCAGAGACTGGTTGATCCCTCATTTCGAAAAAATGTTGTACAACCAGGCGCATCTTGCTCGCATATATACCCAAGCATACCGCCTGACGGGCGAACGGTTTTACCGTCGGGTGGCGCGACATACGTTGGATTATGTGTTGCGCGAAATGACCGCCCCGGACGGTGCGTTTTACTCGGCTACGGACGCCGACAGCGAAGCTGAGGAGGGGCGCTTCTTTGTTTGGACGCCGAAACAGATCAGCACTGTATTGGGCGCAGACGATGCGGCAAAGATTATTAAGTTGTACGGGGTGTCTGAAGCCGGTAATTTTGAAGGGCGTAACATTCTCCATTTGCCGGAGGGATTTCATGCGTTTTCAGCCAAACAGGGTATTCCTTTGCGGCAATTTCTATCGTTTGCGGATGAAGCCGACAAAAAGCTCAGGCGAGAACGGGAAAAACGAATTCATCCGTTACGCGACGATAAAATCGTAACCGCCTGGAATGGCATGATGGTGAGTAGTCTGGCGATCGCCGGTGAAGTGTTGACTGAGCAGCGCTATGTCGATGCCGCGATTGGGGCGGCGAATTTTATACTAAAGCATAACCTAGATGAGGCCGGAGAATTGTTAAGGGTAAATTTGCGCGGTAACGCATCAATACCCGCGGCACAGGAAGATTATGCTTACTTCGTCCAAGCCCTGCTGGCGCTCTACGATGTAACCGGTGATACCGATTGGTTAAACCGTGCCGAAAATTTAAGCAAAAAAATGATTGCTGGTTTTTGGGATAACAGCGTTGGCGGTTTTTTTATGAATCGGTCCAAAGGTCGCCTGATGGCCAGGCCAAAAGACAGTCATGATGGTGCGATCCCATCGGGTAACTCGGTTGCGGTTTCGGTTTTAGCACGGCTTTCCCGGCGTTCGCCAGATATTCTTTATCGTGGCAAGGCCGCCAAGACGCTGGCCGCGTTCTCGGATCAGATTGCACGATCTCCGGGGTCATTTGGGTATATGTTAACCGGTGCGGACGACCTGTTTAACGGCGAACAGGGTTCGCGGCAATATGCGGCTTATGGCGCTGTATCGGTGATCGGGCGGACGACTCGGTTGGCCGATCAACGATTGCGGTTGGTTGTAGATCTTTCCATCAAGCCGGGTTGGCATATCAACTCAAACAAACCCCTGGATCAAGATCTGATACCAACAATGTTGCAGTTGGCGGAAGGTGCCAAAAAAGGGCGCTTGACGAATCTTGAGTATCCCAAAGCAATACTCAAAAGCCTTGGATTTCAGCGCGAGATACTGGCGCTTTACGAAGGAAAAATAAGATTGGCGGCGATAATTGAAGAGCACAATTCCGATACCGTGATTATCCCATTGGAATTACGCTTGCAGGCGTGTAACGACGAGGCTTGTTTGGCGCCAGAGATATTGAATTTGCCGGTTTCAACCGCAAGCGGGTAGTTATTGTTCTTTTGCTTCTGTCTAAAGCGTGGAGATTTCCGAGGGTCAGTGAAGTGACTACAATAACCCGTAACTTCTAACCGCCAACCAAGCATTTGAGGGATTATTTTCTTTTCTCAATAAGACTTAAATTCTTGGGCCGGGTGCGCCGTATTAGCTCAAATGTGTTTCAAGAGATTGTCGTGTTGATGGTACAGTGGACTTAGCGTTTCCTGTATTGTCTGTATCCGATCGCCGCCGATAAAGCACTAAACTATCGATTTGATGGTATGTCTATGATGCGATCCCTCGTTTTAATATAGGAGGCGAGCCAAGAATAAGAAAATAGCAATAATCTTAGATTTACCATGTTAGATTCGAAAACTTGTAGGTATTTGGCGGAACATTTGATCCTTGGTCTATTGATTGGTGGATTATTCGGCTTTACCCAATTTGTTGGGTTGCTTGATGAATTGAGCCAATTGCCTGTTGTGTCCCAATTCCGTTACATCGGGATTACCTGGTATTCATACGCGTTGCTGGGTGGAATTTCGGTTGCACTTGCGCTAGTAGTATTCCGTGTGTGGACAGGATTGAGTAACCAACAATGTCCCAGCTGGATGTGGCCGCCAGCCGCATCGATAGCAGCATCTCTGGGTTTCGGTGTGATCAACATTCAAACTGGGGAAGTCCTGATTGTTGTATTTATTTTCTGCATCGCCCGGAACCCGGATATCCAGGATGGTAGAAACGGTAGACGTGTTCCCTACGATTCTCGATTATCTGGCGTTCGATTTACCCAACGATGTCGATGGCCAGTCAATGTTGCAAGATACGCATAATGAGTCGTCAATAGCCAATGACAGGTTTGCGGTGACGACGATATACGAAAAAGGCAGCGGATCGGGACGACGGGGAATTTCTATTCGGTCCGACCGACATAAATACGTCTGGTATTCAGCGTTTTGGGCGCATTTGGTGTATATCCCGGAAACCGAAGCATTTTACGATTTGGCTAATGATCCGGACGAAAATCAAAATCTTATCGCGGATCCATCGCAACTTGAACTGATCGAAAGTTTTAGACAGCAGGCGGGGGATTATCGAGACAGTTGGTCGCGGCTTCGATCTTCCACGGAAACAGAAATGTCGTCGCAGGATATGGAAGCACTTCGAGCGTTGGGTTATATCCAATAACGTGGTTGCTCGATTGCCCGTGTTGACGATTCAGACAACCGTTTAACTTATCCCTGTTCCAAATCTAAATCTGGGAACCAAAGTTTGATTTCGCTATTGGCCTCGTTGATTTCCCCAGACGCGTGGATAAGATTGGTAATCGGTCTTTTGGCGGCGTTCGCCGCATCCGGACTGTCTATACTGTAGCGGCCTCGAATTGAACCTGGGTCGGCCAAGATTGGTAGTGTATTACCGCATAGTCGGCGTACGTTTGTTACCGCTGCATTGCCCTCCCACACCATGGCCAAAACGTCGCCGCTGGATATGAAATCGACCAGCCAGACTTTGACGATCTTACCGATTTCGATCGAGCTGTCGGTTGCGAATTCTTCTTGTGAATCCTTTCCCAAGAGGGCGTAACCCTGTTTGGTTTTATCTCCTATCGAGGTATACCATTCTCGGGAATCGGGGTAATGTTGCTGGACGAGTTCCTGTGAGGGTCGCATCATTTCTATTTTTAAGGCCCGCAGCCCAGCCCGTTCAAGGACGGTAATTATTTCCCCAATCAAGCCCCGTTTAACGCCATCAGGCTTGATCATTACAAATGTTTTTTCCACGATAGGTTCCTATTACTTTTCAAATTTAAATTTGCGTGACCGAAAGGAGCGAAAAATGCGCGCAGTTTATCATAGTCGTTTGGGGATAGTGTAGTACCTATACTTACAAAATTGCGGCGGGACGGTTGAAGCTTAGTAAGCTGAATTTTCGCTGCATATTTGTGGCGCCATCTATTAAGAGTTTGCCAAATTGACCCAATAAAGCGTGTCCATTTAACAGGCTAGTTTGCTGGTTAAACCCTTGTTACTCCATGACCGTTTCGATCTCTGATGCCAGCACGTCTCACGTCAGAATTTTGTGCAACCAAGTGGAATAGCCTGATCTTCGATCGTTTTCGTCGGGTGATGCGGGTCGTTGAACGGACCATCGATAAGCACGGCCAAATCCTGCTGATTCCAGACATCAAGATCGAAGGTTGGTGGACGACATTGGACAGCGTGGCGCATAACGACGATACCATCATGGCCCTGTACCGAGACCACGGGACTTCCGAACAATTCCACAGCGCATTCAAAACCGATCTGGACATTGAGCGCCTACCCTCCGGCAAATTCGCCACCAATGACCTGATCATGACGCTGGCAGCACTCAGTTACAATATTTTGAGGTGGATCGGTTTGATCAGCCTATCGGGTGACATCAGCCCAGTGCGCCATCGCGCCAAACGACGCCGCTTGAAAACCGTCATCCAGGAGCTCATGTATCTGGCTGCGCGATCGATCGCCTCGGGCCGTCGATTAAAACTTCGCTTTTCCCGATGTTGTCCCGGTTTTGGCGCATTTCAGCTCGCCTATAACCGATTGGGATACGGTTAACCCTAAATTCCGCGCCGAGCAGACCACCGATGCGTGTTCAATTGAACCCCGCACAAATACGTTCGCCTGCGAGGCGCTCAATCGCTGAAAAACGATTGGAGTATCTCCGTCTGTCTACAAAAACAACCAATCACCCGCTTGAATACCCTGCTCAATACCCCGATTGGATACCACGCCCCACCTTATGCAATATCTTCTTTCAAGTATATTGAAGTTAGAGAAGCGGCTCGCAAACAACCAAGGGATGAAACTCGGCAAAGTACACTTGCTACTACGACCCTAGTTTTTTCCTGGCGACAGAAGAATTCGACGCTGTAAATAATTCTGGCGATTTTTGCCCAAATATCTCACCAGAATGATAAGCTCTCGCTTGATCTTTGATCAGATAGTCGGGCCAGCGATCCAAAATCTTTGTTGGCAAAGGAAATAGAAATATCATGGACTCAAAACCACGCCATCTTTACCTGACATCTATTCATAGGTAAATCATTCTTATTTAATTCACGGTCGATGCCGATGGTAAAGCCATACCTTCTCTGGCGATAAAAGTTACCACAAAACTCGGGTCATTTTCGTCAACGTAAAAGAAGCCTTCGGTTTTCCATGGAACCGCTGACGAAAATGCATGTAATGCCCTGTCAAAGGTCATCATTTCGTCCATTGAAAGTTCTACTTTGCATAAAGTCGAATAGCAGCGACTATTGGCAATAGTTACTCCGTCAGTTTGCATTTGGTTCATTGCGACTGAAATTTCCGATTCGGCCCATCCACTCCAATCGTTGTCGACGGGTTCCGAAGCGACCTGCATGGAGATTGTATTACGTTCCTCCACCCTTGGATGAATCTAGATTCAACGAAACCTTGTAATTTGCTAACGACTGGCCTACTCAGGCGGTTGGTGATTTTCGAAAAACCGATACCAAAACCTGGCGCGTTATAATGTAATCAATCCAAGACCAAATCAAGTTTTGCGTCAGCAGTATAGTCAACGGTGCAATTTGGCTAATAGTTTCAGCAGACTATAACCGATTTTTTGCACGATCGCGTTCCTGCTGGCTATTTTTTCGGCTACGCCAAATAGCGTCGGCAGTATTGGCGTAATCAGCGGTATTTCCCCGCCGGTCTCGGTGTTACACAGGTTTTCGATATAGCTTGGAGGGAGGTCAAACTCCTTCGCGCCGTCCAATATCAGCTGTAGATAACGTTTTGAAGGTTTTAAACCAACTTGGGGAAGGCGCGCGCGGTAGGTCCAAGCTTTCACGGAATCGCCTTGGCTCCGGTGAATTTCGATTTTTATGCGTTCGTAATCAGGGCCTTCGAAGTTGTCAATTGCGCTCAGGCAATTGGCTGGAAGGTTGTGCAGTACACCAAACACATCGTGCTTTTCACTGGCGATTATGCTAGCGAATGCTGGTTCTATGATAGGGATGCCGGGTTGTATGAATGCCAGCTGATAGCCTTTGATCCATGCCAATTCGCTGGATATCGGCTTGACGCCCCTGCGGTCGACCAGAACTCGGCTCGACATATTTGCGCCGTAGCAGAAGTACCACATGGATTGCATCTGCGCTTAGAAGCTTTGAGTCCTAGCGACCTGGATACGGTGTGGCTTGGTGTTATTCATCGTAGGTATTCAATCCGTGCGAGCTGCGTAAATCCCATTATTTCGTTCCGTCAATTGACAAAGCGTATCCATTTGCAACGCTCCTTAACCAGGTCCGTGGTTTCTGGGTTTCCGATACCATGCGCAATCAGCGCGACGACGCGGTCGTCGCTGTCATAGGCGGTGTGGGCCGTGAGTGGGTTGGCGAATTTGCCGAAGCCGAACAGATCGACTTCTTTGGCGACGTTGATGGTGATATTGGTGATGTTGGCGCAGAGTCTTGAATCAATCGCATTCTCGGCAAAATCTTGTGGAATCGCGTAGCTGAGAATGTCGTTGGGATCGCTGAACGCGATGATTTTGGTTGATTGGACCAGCCGATCATTGTAGCTGGCGCCGTCGGATTCGCAGTACTTGCTTTGATTGCCTGTGACGTCGGTTGGCTTGCTACCCATTTGCAGCAACGGGAGCTGGTTGGATAACATATACAGCGAGATGTTTTGTTTTTTCATGCCCTCGATAAACTCCGATTCCATGGAGGTTTTGTGCGTTTTCGCCTTTTCATTGAAATTGTTTATGATGCTGTGCATGCCGTCCATGACGATCCTGCTGCCGAGGCTGTGGGAGACAATGGAGTATTTGTCGTCCGCTAAGTTTTTCACCGCTGCGTGGGTTAACGGTTGGCAACTTTTGCTGGTTTTTTCCGGAATTTCGTTCCAGTTGTAACTGATCATCCAGCAGAATGCATTGCGGAATGAGGCCAAAATTAATTCCCGGCTTTCGCCTAGGTAGATCATTGGGTCGGGCCCGGTATCGTTAGAAAATTGTTTGAGTAGGTTATTCACCTCCGCACGCCGGTACGAATATTCTCCAGAGCTGTCGTATTTGAGCTTTGATTTTTCAGCGTCGGTGATTTCCGACCACGTGAGTTCGTAATAGATTAAAACTTTGGAATGGTCCTCGTTTATCAAACGTTTGATGCGTAATACACCTAGTTTTTCGCCAGGCAGCTTCGGATCGGTCAGATGAATTTCTTTATAGTGACTGCTTCTGCTGTTTAATTCTAGTTCGTCGGCCAATTTTTCCATAAATTGGGTGCTATATCCGGGACTGTGGCTGCCGACACCATGAATTTTCAAAACCTTGAGGTGGTTTTGGTTCTCTGAAAATTTCGACGCGATGCCATCGAAGCGCTGACCGCTGATTTCGCACATGCGTGTATCGGTTTCGTCGTCCTTTTGTAATACGGCTGTTGCAACACCTTCGCCAAAGCTGGCACAGCCAGATAGTACCAGGAGCAAACATAGCGAAAACAAATATTTCATGGTCATATTTAAGGTCGGTTGGTTGACGTGACAAAGTAAGATAGGGGTAATATCCGCTCGCCGTTGTGTTAGTTTACAACGCTTGCGACTTCGGCGGCCTGACGGTTGGGCATTACGTCATGCACCCTAAAAATTTGTACTCCGGCCTGGACTCCAATAACCGTCGAAGCACAGGTCGCGCCAACCAGCTGCTTGGGATTTTTGTCCTTGCTAATGGCGCCGAGAAAGCGCTTGCGGCTGGTTCCCAACAATACAGGGTAGCCGGTCGCGACAAAGGCATCCAAATTGCTTATTAGCTGAAGGTTGTGTTTTTTAGTTTTACCGAAACCAATGCCCGGATCTATGACGATATTGTATTTGGGGATACCCGCTTGTTGCGCAGCGTTGGCTCGTTCCAACAGAAAATCTTTGATGTCGTTTACCGCGTTTTCGTAGTGTGGGTTGTATTGCATGGTTTGCGGTGTGCCTTGCATGTGCATCAGAATAATCGGTAAGCCTTTTTCTGCGGCTAGCTCGAACATCGCGTTGTCATCACGCCCGGCTCTGACGTCGTTGAGAATCGTCGCGCCGGCTTCGACCGCAACTTTGGCGACCTCGGATAAAGTGGTGTCTATGCTGATTAGTACTTCGGTGGGTAATGTTTTGCGTAGTGCAGCGATAATGTCGGCGACCCGCCTGATTTGTTCTGTGGGTGATATACGTTCTGATCCGGGGCGTGTCGATTCGCCACCGACGTCGACAATGTCCGCGCCTTCCCGGACCATTTGTAACGCGAACTGTACTGCGGTTCCGCGCTCGGTATGGCTGCCGCCGTCTGAAAAACTATCGGGTGTCAGATTCAGTATGCCCATCATTAATGGGCGGTCTTGTTGCAGCAAGTCTTGTAGAGTCATGAGCGATATAGCTTAGATGTTGGAGTGCGAATGTCAAAGATTAGGGTGTTTGGGTGCAGTTATCAATTACAAATATGTTAACGGTTAGATATGGTTGCGGACTATGGCGTCGATATTAAATTATTCAGTAACTCAATGTAGTCAGCTTTGAGTTGGTCCCAGCTCAGATGATCTAGATTAGGGGTGGGGGGCAGCGTCCCATTCTTGTGTTGATTTGCCGCCTTCATAATCAGTTGAGCCAGGCCTTGTGCCTCTAACCTAAGGTTGTCGGGGTGGCTTTGATACATGCAGGTTTGGGGTAAAAATTCGGGATAGGCTAGCCGCTTGGGTGCGGTAGGCAAGCAACCCGCCGCAGTCGCTTCCAAAAGCGCTAAACCCTGAAAATCGTGGATGGCGGTAGAGATTACCAGGTGCGAGCTGCGCAAAGCTGCCAGGTAGTCCTGACGATCTTCAATGGGGCCGAAATTGATCAGTTGGTCAGAGAAATCCTGCTTGATCCGGTCGAATACATCCGGGCGGTCGCGAAACGTTTGCCCGAGGATTCTAAGATCAAATTCGATACCCTTGGTCTTTAAAATGTTGAGCGCCGCGTACAAGCGGTCCGGGGCTTTGTCGTATTCCCATCGATGATTCCATACCAGCGTAAAACGTTTGGGTTTTGCAGCCATGTGAGGATTGCCAAATACTTTTGTATCCAAGGGAACCGGAAGAACAGTCGTTGTTTTTTGTAATCGCTGGGGTATACCAGCCGGGACATTGTCGGGTAATTTTCTGAGCAGCTTATCCACCCCGCTAGTGAATGTATTGCGATTATAAACCGAATTGAAAATAATGCGGTCCGCTGCCAGCGCGCTGTACAAATTGACCATTTGTGCTTCAACAGATGTTTGCTGGCGGTCTGATTTTGGATACTCGAATTGATTCTCATGAAAATATACTACGCTGGGTGTCGCGGCCAAACCTGGAACCAGTCCTTTTAGCGCAGCGATGTCGACCATCGAAGTCGCGACTACAACATCGTAGTTTTGTGCGAAAGTTTCCGGGTGCTGATAGACCCAGCTTATTGGATTACCTCTGATGCGCCAGTTGAAATATCGCGGCGGCAGGGTTAAAACCGTCCAGTGGAACGCAGGTAAATTTTGCACCAAACCTTCTCGCCAATAACGATGGCTGTCCGCATCGTATGCAGAAAGCAGTAAGACTTTAGGTTTGGCTAAATTCATCGTATTGCGGATCAAGCGTTGAAATTAGAATTCGCCGTCGGGATTGAGTTTGTTGCAGAAGTTCAGCGGCGGTTCTGTAGCTACCAACTAATGCCTCGAATAGATTAGAGGCGTTCAATTTGCCCTCCCGTGCGAAAACTCAAATACTACACCAATACTTTAGTGGCATGTTGTGGGTGTTGTTGTTTTCTCAATTACGTCGATATGAAGCATATCGGATTTACGATATTCAGAGCGGAAAAATGGTTGCCGCGTATCAAATCTACCCCGTATCGTGTTAAGAACTGCTATTGTTTAATACGGTTAGAAAAAGCCGGTTGAAAGCGTGCTAAAGAGTTATCGCAAGCGTAGTGTCTTGGATGTTGTATTGCCGATGAATTTATGAATTTGCAGTTTGACCAGAAAAAGGGGGGGTAAAGTATGACTGATTCTCAAAAATGGATGATACTTGCCAGCACCGCAGGCGTCGGTTGGTTGATTTATCTATTGGGACCGATTTTGACACCCTTCGCGGTCGGCGCTTTGTTGGCTTACCTGGGTGACCCCGTCGCGGATAAATTGGAGGAATGGGGGCTCGGGCGAACTGTCTCGGTTTCTATCGTTTTTTTGGTCATGACGGTGGTTTTAGTCGTTGTACTACTGTTGTTATTACCGATGCTGGAGCACCAGATCGCCCGGTTGATCAGGAATCTTCCACATTATTTCGAATGGATCAAAACCGTAGCTTTGCCTTGGTTGCATATTCCGGCGAAGCTGAACAGCGATTCTGGTTGAACGTGAACACCTGG
>CAZUGA010000070.1:0-12077 GCA_964619885.1 uncultured Methylococcaceae bacterium | reverse complement strand
AGAGTAATTCAGTATCTAAGGGGTTCTGTAGTCTCGGTGGGTCGATCGATTTTTGATTGCCACACCGAGGAACCCCTAGGATGTTGAATCTTAGTAATAAATCACAGCGCTACTTCCTAACCTGTTTTTCTGCAATGGTCTTGTCGCCGGGTCGCCGGCTAGCGCAATGAAGCTGACCAGACCGGCTTCCATCTGACCCCCGTCTTCACCCCTTCTGGAAGTTTTCTCACTTACGGTACCGACACTGATAGTTGCCCGTATCGACTGGATATGCGGTAACGGTGAATCTTAGTCTGGTACATCAAGTATTTGGTGACGATCGTATACAGCAGGATGATTTGTCGGAATAACCCCCATCTTCTCTTCGTTTTCCAAAGATAGATCAAGGGCCTAAGGGGCCAAGCCTGGTTCCAGTTGATTGGAACCTACCCGCCCGTTTTCGAATTGGAGATTTAAGACCGTCGGTTCTCGGACTATAGTTGCGACGGTGTCGAAAGGCTTCGTGCGACTCGGGTTAAAAGTCTTTTGAAAATAACGTCGGTTGACGTCTCTTTTGTCATTTAGGATGATAGTGCCTATCAAGATTTGTTTCGTCGTACCATGTTCAATCAAAGTATTCTCGATTTATTCAACCATGAATTTTGATATGCTAAGTCGGTTTTATATAGTCGTCTGTTTATCTATCGGGCTAGTGATTCCGGCCTATGCAGACACGGCTGTTGCGGTTCTAGAATTCGAGCTAAAAGATTTGACATTATCCCCGCGTGTTCAAGAAGAAAGGGAACGTGCAGCATCGATAAAGCCCATGCTTGAAAAAGTTCTGCGGGCCAAAGGCGGGTACGAATTAATCAGTATCGATTCTGACTCCCAGCAAGATGCTAATCAGGCAACTGGTTATCTGTTTGACCACCATGATCTTGTAGCCTCGCTAGGACAACAGTTTGGAGCGGAATTTGTCGTCTTGGGCCGCGTTCATAAGGCGAGCCATTTATTTGTTTATTTTCTCGTCCATTTGGTCGATGTAAAAAGCAAACAACTGGTCGGTGATTATGTCGTTGAAGTTAAAGGGCCGCAGAAGAAACTAACCATAAAAGGTGTGGAAAGCTTGGTCGAAAAAATTCATAAAACCCTCAAACCACCGCAGTAATTGCGGCTCAGGAAGTGCGTTCCAAATCAAGTATCAAGTGCTGGTCAATCCATCTTCTTACTTTAGGATGTTTGAGGCGGGTTGGCCCGCCTACTCTGATAGTTGCTGGATACCATCCAATAACCATTTAGGTGTTCTGCTGTTTATCGGTTTTATAAAATGCCAAATTTCCCGGACCTGCTCGGGTCGTTCCAGCTCTTCTTCGCGCATAATTGCATCGAACATTACGGTGGCTTCCATTTCAGTTCCTATTTCCCGAACGTCCAATAATTCTGCGTCCAGTTTCAAAATTTCTGTGCGGTTCGTCCCACCTTGTTCACGCAATTGATCTTGAATTTCGGCGAATACTTTATCTGTCGTCAATCCTCTAATTTCCGCAAGTTCATTGCTGTCCCACGCCTTTTGCAATTGCTTGTACGCAGCTTTCGCGCCGTTTAAAAAATTCGCTGTATCGAATCCGTCGGGTATCGACGTTTCCGAAAAATCCGCATCGTCGTCGAGCTCGTTTGAACGTGTTGATGCTTGTTTGTTTTTATCGAACATCAAATCGGTTTCAAATCCCCGGTTCTGATCAGGCCTGTCAGTTCGCTCATAACCAAAGCCGGGCTGCCTATCCTGGACATCTTCATGATAGCCGCCCGTAGCGCCATTTTGATATGCGGGTCGAGGCCGCCTTGATGCAAATATTTTGTAAAGCACAAAGGCGATCAGACCAAACGTTAGCATGTCAAACATGTTGAAATTTTCGAACGCACCGCCGAATAATAACGAACCCAAAAGTCCGCCCAGAGCCAAGCCTCCAAGCATGCCCATCAATCCTCCACGCCGCGACATTGCAGTTCTGGCAGATTGATTATGCGCAGCGGCCTGCCGCTGGCTGGGAGTTTTTGCGCTACGCGTCGTGGAGCGTCGAAACGGACTGCCGTAAGAAGATTTACCGCCAAAGGATTTTCCTCCTCCGAAGCGTCTGGCTTGCGCATCCTCCATACTCGCAAAAAATACAAACATTGCCATAATGGCCAAAAAGCCGTTGATCGTTTTTTTTTTCATAGGTATTCCACACATATTATCTAGGTATCGTACACAAATATTTACAAACCGCATTGTATCTTGACCCATTCTTAACGCAAACTATTCGGGGTTTTAACGAAAAATGACTCTATACAAACCACAAGTTGTTTCCTATCTGATCATCAAGACACGGTATAGATAATCCATTTAGCCTTGGCGACAGTCTTTAAAATCCGAAAATAAAACATCTATCAGTTATGCGATTTGCCATATGTCCATAGCCGTTAAATGAATTTACTATGCACCTCGTGCCGGGGTTTTGTAACGATCCACCGGGTGTCTAGAGCTGAATAGGGTAATGGATGGTTAACCAACAAAACTAACCAATTTTCAAATATTTGAATTAAGTAGCTTGCTGATTCGCGATGATGACATTAGTATAAAACGATGCTGATATTGGGCGCTAAGAAATACATTGCTGTTTCACTGGTATTGTTGCAATTTGCAATACCGTTTCTGCATGCACATTCAGGGCATGATCTTTCTCCGGATGGATTTCATATTCACGGGTTTAAGGTTTTCAGTGGTGATAAACAAGGCCATGATATTCGCGCTCTGGAATCTAAGGTTTCTATAGGTGGATTGATCGTCAGCGTTGGATCTGCGCTGCAAAATGACCAGCGTGAACCTACGAACGTCGATATTTTTATTCTAGAACCGAACTTTGGGCCAGCTAATCATGGACGATTGTTAACGCCGATAAAATTTTTGAACGATGTCATTGTTCATCAACCGCAGAATTTTTATAGCTCATCATCTCCGCGTTCACCTCCAGTCTGAACGCTAGCCTACGTTTCATCTCCCTGGGCGTTGGTTTAGTGCAATCCAATAATTTTGTTGGATTAATCTTTTCCTTTAAGCAACTGGGGTAATCCCGAAGTTTTGCGCAATTTATCAAAGCGCGACCTTGAATCAAAAATCCAAGCAGTATTGGACTGGAACTAATACCGTGGTTTTTAGCGATGGAGAATTTCATTGAAATTGAGAATGTGGGTCGGTAGACCCATCCATGCCTTTTTGTCGGCGATTCTATTGATGCCTTCGCTGGTTTGGTGCGATTTGGCCCCGATTGTTGCGCATAAGGATCCTATTGAGGTTGACGCTAATCTCAGCCTGGCGGCGTTGATCCAGATGACATTGGAGAAATATCCAGATACTTATTGGTTGAATGCGCTTGAAGAAGAGGCCGGCGCAATCAAGCAGCGCAGCGAAAGCTGGTTGGCCGGGCCGCCGAAACTGGGGCTGGCCTATCAAGGTGCGTCCAGTGGAACATTACATTATGCCGATGCGGTTCTACAGGCGCCGATATGGAATTTTGGGCAGCGTGATGCCGAGCAGGTTCTTGCCCAGCAATCGCGGAAAAGCGCTGGATTGCAAAAAGACTTGATTCAACTTCGAATAGCCGGGTTGGTGCGTGATGCGCTGTGGGATATGGCACTGTCGAATATTCGATACGACCAAGCGTTGTCGGAATACCAAATATCCGAGCGATTGGTGCAAAAGATTAAGAAGTTGTTTGAATTGGGAGAATTGCCTAGAGCTGATCTGTTACTAGTGAAAAGTGAGTCATTGAGTAAACGCTCCAAGTTGACGCAGGCAGAAGCCGAAGTGATGCACGCCCGAAGGCGTTACCAAAGCATCACACAATCAACCAAGATACCCGGTAAATTTACTGAACAGCTCGCACCGCTGACAGAAATCGAGCAAAGTCATCCTGCGTTGCTGGCGATAAACGGCCTGGTTGCCCGCAAACAGGCCGAGATTGAAGCGATACGCCAAACCGGTTCGGGACAAACTCAGTTGACCCTGGGCGTAAATAGTGATCGTGGCGATTTTCGCAGTAATGATACCGAAAGCGTTGTCGTTGCGATCGACATTCCGTTTGGTGGTAGCGCACATTTGGCGCCGAAAATAGCCAAGGCCCATGTGCAATTGAATAAGTTGATCGCCAGGCGCGAGTTGCTCCGCAGGGAACTGGAACAAGCCCACCACGAGGCAGAGCATAGCTTACAGGTTAATCGAGTCGAATTAGCCACTGCCGAAGAGATTAAGCAATTGGCGGAACGCCATATGAAAATGACCGAATTGAGCTTGTCCGCAGGAGAAATTGATTTGATCGATTATCTAAAAATCCAGTCGCGAACCGAGCACGCGGTATCGAATGCCAAGCAAAGGTCGGTGACATTGCAACGTGACATCGCTTTTTACAATCAATCGGTCGGGGTTTTGCCATGAAGATGCTAAAGGTATTGATCATTATTGCACTCAATATTTTGTGGTTGGCCAATGCCCGGGCGGATAAAATCCTAAATTTCTCTGCCGAACAAATCCAAAACTTAGGCATTAAGACGCTTCAACCGACCGTGGTCGATTCGGTACTTTTAGCCAGCGCTCCCGGTTCGATCGTTGTACCGCCGGCAAACGAGTATCTGGTCAGCGCACCATTGTCGGGACGCGTTGCCCGCATTAATCGCGCTGTTGGTGAACGGGTTTCAAAAGGAGCGGCTATCGCGGTAATTGACAGTTCGGATTTTGTAGGATTACAAAAAGATTATTTAAACGATCTTGGGGAATTAAATCTAGCCCAGGCTACTCTGCGGCGGGAGAAAAATTTGCTCAGCGAAGGCGTGATATCCAAGCGCAAATGGCTGGTCAGCAAGAATCAATACGATAAAAGATTCCGGGCGGTCAACGAAGCCCGTCAAATGCTGGAAATTTCGGGACTGCGCGAACCCGAACTTCGCCAGTTGCAGCGTTCCGGCAAGCTGTTTAAAAGTCTAGAATTGAAGGCACCCGTGGACGGTGTGATTTTAGGGCGGGAAGTCGCGATCGGGCAAAGGGTGGAAAAACTTGCACCGATGTTCCGGATAGCAAACCTGGATCTATTATGGTTGGAAGCTACCGTGCCACAGCAGCTGGCGACTCGGATTCAAATCGGCGATAAATTACTGGTCAACGACAGTGACGTCAGCGCGCGGGTTATATTGATTGGAAGCCATGTCAATCCGAGCGACCAGACCGTGATGGTCCGCGCGGCTTTCGATGCGGACGCTAAATACTTGCGGCCTGGGCAAAAGGTGAGTGTCCGCATCCAGCGTACAGACCAGTCTTCGTTATTGCGTGTGCCGGTTGCTGCGATGACCCGGATGGACAACAAGCGTTATGTATTTGTATCGACTAAAGATGGTTTTGAGCTTCGCGAAATCAAAACCGTCGGTAGCGCCGGCAAATATCTTAGCATTGAGAACGGAATTGAGCTGCGAGATCAAGTCGTTGTGAAAGGCGTTGCCGCGCTCAAAGCAGCTTTTATGGGTTTGGGCGGCGAATAGTGCGAAGTTTGATTGCATTCGCGCTATCGCACCGCATGTTGGTGATGTTGTTAGTCCTGTTGCTAGTCGGTGCGGGTACGGTCGCGCTAAAGAATATTCCAATCGACGCGTTTCCCGATGTTTCCCCAACCCAGGTTAAAGTAATTATCAAGATGCCGGGTATGACGCCGGAAGAGATTGAAAACCGCATCACCGCACCGGTAGAAGTCGAGTTGCTTGGCATCCCAAAGCTAACTATGCTGCGATCAATTGCAAAATACTCGCTCACCGACATTACCCTTGATTTCGAAGAAGGAACAGATATCTACTGGGCCAGGCAGCAGGTCGCGGAACGTTTGAGCGGTATTTGGGAGGTTCTGCCTGGCGGCGTGTCTGGCGGTATCGCGCCAATGACGACCCCGCTCGGCGAAATGTTCATGTTTACCATTGAAGGCGGTGATCTAAGCTTAATGCAGCGGCGCAATTTATTGGATTGGGTCATCCGCCCGGCAATTCGAACCGTTCACGGGGTCGCAGATGTCAATGCGTTGGGTGGATTGGTGCGTAGTTTCGAGATTGTGCCGGATAATGCATTACTGACCGCTCGGGGTATCAGTTTGGAAGATCTTGAGCGCGCCTTACAGCATAACAATAGAAATGATGGCGCGGGTCGATTGGCCGAAGGCGAGGAGGCACTGTTAGTTCGTGTTGAGGGACGAATCAAAACTTTGAACGATGTTTCCGAGATTGTTGTGACCGCTGTTTCCGGCATCCCGGTAACGATTGGAGATATCGCAACTGTTCGCATCGGAGCATTGACCCGTTATGGCGCTGTGTCGCGGGATGGTAATGGAGAGGTTGTAGAGGGATTGGTTCTGAGCTTGCGCGGCGCTAATGCGAGGAAAACTGTCGCCGGTGTTCGTACCAAGCTTGAGCAACTTAGGCCGTCGTTACCACCCGGAGTAGAGGTCAATGTTTTTTATGATAGAGGGCATCTGGTCAATCGGGCGACCGGCACGGTTCTTAAAGCATTGGGTGAGGCGGTTGTGCTGGTGTTGATTCTGTTAGGCCTGTTTTTGGGAAACCTACGCGCGGCCGTCACCGTTGCGCTAATCTTGCCGCTTTCCGCGCTGTTTACGTTTATTCTGATGCGTTGGCTGGGGTTGAGTGCGAACCTGATGAGCTTGGGCGGATTAGCGATTGCGATTGGTTTGTTGGTCGACGCGGCTGTGGTTGTGGTAGAGAATGTGGCCAGCCGCATTGGTGATATAAATACAACACGTAATTTGCCCCGCATGCACGTTATTTACCGAGCTGTCAGCGAGGTGTCGGTCCCAGTCACATCGGGCATATTGATTATTATTATCGTGTTTTCCCCACTATTAACGTTGCAGGGTCTGGAGGGGAAATTGTTCACGCCTGTTGCGCTGACCATCGTCTTCGCATTGAGCGGATCATTGCTATTGTCACTTACGGTAATACCGGTTCTGGCGTCATTTTTGATGACCCACATATCAGAGCGGGAACCCTGGCTTCCACGAAAGCTACACGCAATTTATCCGCCAATATTGATTTGGTGCCTGGACCGTAAGAAATTAATTTTGTCGGTGACGGCTGCCAGTTTGATATTGACGGTCATTGTTTATACGCAAATCGGCCGGGCCTTTATACCCACGATGGACGAGGGTGATATCGTTGTACAGCTGGAAAAATTGCCGTCCATTTCACTGGCGGAGTCGGTAAATCTTGATACCTTGGTTCAGCGGGCGGTATTGGCTCAAGTGCCCGATGTTCGCAGTATCATCTCGCGGGTCGGCTCGGATGAAATCGGCTTGGACCCGATGAGTCTGAACGAAACCGATGCGTTTTTGGTTTTAAAACCAAGAGAAGAATGGAGCGCAGAAAACAAGGATAAATTGATAGAAAGAATTCGCAAGGTATTGGATCAATTTCCAGGAATCGACTACGGATTCACCCAGCCGATACAGATGCGGGTTTCGGAGATGTTAACCGGTGTCAGAGGAGACGTTGCGGTAAAGATTTTCGGCCCGGATCTCTCGGTATTAAACCAAACAGCCCAGAATCTGGTTGAAGTTTTATCGGACATTCCAGGCGCGACGGATGTTTTTACCAGTCAAAACGAGGGTGTTCAATATTTACAGATCAAAATCGACCATCGCGCGGCCGGCCTGATGGGTCTGGACGGCGACCAACTTGAACGCATACTCCGCACCCAGGTGGAAGGTGTGCCGGTTGGGATTGTTCAAGAAGGTATACAACGTACTCCATTGATTATGCGCGGCAACATTCAGGCGCCGGATTTTGCCCATTTGCAGATTACGTTGGCCGACGGCAGGCGGATCGCACTTTCTTCCGTCGTCCGATTGACGCGGGAGGAAGGTGTTGTTTCAGTTGCCAGAGAGCGCGGACAACGGTTCGTGGTGGTGCGATGCAATGTCGAAGACCGGGATTTGGTCGGCTTTGTCGACGAAGCAATAAAGCAGGTCGCTAATAAGATTCAACTTTCACCGGGATACACAATCGAATGGGGCGGTCAATTCGAAAACCAACAACGTGCTGCGGCACGTCTGGGCATTGTGATACCTCTATCCCTAGGCTTGATCTTTTTGTTGTTATTCTCGACATTCGGTTCGATTCGTCAGGCAGTCCTTGTATTGACCAATATCCCACTCGCGTTGATCGGTGGCGTTTTCGCATTGTGGTTATCGGGCGAATACCTGTCCGTTCCGGCTTCCGTCGGTTTTATCGCACTTTTGGGTATTGCCGTACTGAATGGTGTGGTCATGGTTAGCTACTTCAACCAACTGAGAGCGACCGGCATGGCCATGAGCCAAGTAATTGTAGACGGCGCGCTAAGGCGATTACGTCCGGTGCTGATGACTGCAAGTATCGCGGCATTCGGTTTAGCGCCCCTATTGATCGCGACCGGCCCCGGATCGGAAATCCAGCGCCCTCTGGCGATCGTCGTGATTGGCGGACTGGTCACGTCTACATTGCTGACTTTGATCGTACTTCCCATACTCTATCCGATATTTTCGGAATCTACGGAAAAACCAGTATGAATTCAGATCTCTTATACATCAGCTTAGACGCACCTCCTGCATTGGAAGAAATATTGGCCGATTGGCTGATGGAATTTGACCCCAACCAGCGTTTTTCAAGCTATACAGTCAACGACCACAATGGTGACCACACAAAATTTTCTTTGAAGGAACAAGTCACCGGACGACAAAAGCAAGTTCGCTTTGAGCTGTATTTAGAGAAAGATCGTTACCGACAATTTTTGGATAAATTTAAAGCGAATTTTAAAGGCTCCGGGATTCAATTCCGGGTGATGTCTGCTCTTGGCCAAGATGTGTTGTGAGATTCTCGAATACCCAGTCCAGATTCAATCATATCATGCGTGATGGACTTTAAATTGGTGCGTTTCAGGCCGGCTCTTAAAAAAATTAGATTCCCCCGAAATTCCCCTGTCGAAGATTCTACCGGCTAATATGATTCCGGTTTCGACCTGAATCAGGTTGTACCTATTTTTTGCAAAACGGTAATATTACCGTTTTTTCTGTGCATCTTTGTGGTTGAATTGTGCTACACGGAGGGGACGGATTCAGTACATTAAAAATAATTAATTTGCTGAAAAAGCAAGGCCGCTAAATAAACCTATCTTAAGAGCCGTGCTGAAAAGTATCGGTTTCGTGCTTGGGGGAATAAAAAATGAAAATAAGAACCTACTCACTGCTATTAATTCTGTCAATTCTTTCAGCTTGTGCCTCTGGTCCCCCGCAAAAACTCCAATCGGACGACAAACGAGCATGCGCGCAAAATTTTAGCTATGACGGTAGCTTTTGGTCAGGCCGTACCTTCAAAACACACGATTTCGTACCGGGCGTTACAAAGATTGTTGCGGTCGAACGCGCGGCGAAAGATCTTGCGGTGCAAGGCTGGGCGATTACCAACATCGATAAAGAGCTAGGAATCATCACTGCCGAGCAGACGGTGTCTTATGGAAAGGGAAAAACCGCGCCGTTGAATATAAGTATCGACTCTAAAGATAGCGGTGTGAAGGTTTCTGTAACATTTTCGATTTCCGGTGGCCTGACGACTCCTGTGAATATGGTTAAGGATAGTTTTTGTGATGTAATTGAATCGGTTGGCGGAGACAAATAATAATATTTGAGTTATTTGATCGGTTAGATTATCAAGGTATGTATATTTAACGATAGACCTGTAATTTTATATATATGTAAAGACGCGACTCCTTAACTAATCAACTTAATTGTCTTAATTTTGTGGAAGCGAGCTTTCAAAGACGAAATGGCACAGATGATCCGCGAAGCCGGGGCTATCGAAACCCAATACGCGCACGACACCATGCGACGTGGCGTACTCGGCATAAACGCCGCGATGTTCGAAGAATACCTGCACTTCATAGCCAACCGGAGCTGCTCTCAAATCGGCCTACCCGAACAATATCCTGGCGCAAACAACCCGTTCCCCTGGATGAGCAAAGTCCTAGACCTGAAAAAAGAAAAGAACTTCTTCGAAACCCGTGTAACGGAATACCAAACCGGCGGCGCGCTAAGCTGGGATTAACCGGCGAGACTCCAAGCGGGTGTAAAGCCCGCTTTTTTTGGTTGGGAAGAATTGGCCACAACCACATTAAACGGCAGATATTTATTCACCGGCAACCGCCAGTCTATTCACTAGCCCGCGCCAATAACCCCGCCAAGCGGGCTAACCACAGCGTTGCCACCACGATTCAATACATGCGTATAAATCTGCGTAGTACGTACATCTTTGTGGCCAAGCTGCTCCTGCACCGTACGGATATCCATGCCACGTTCCAGCAGGTGGGTGGCGAAGGAATGGCGTAGGGTATGCGCACTCGCAGGTCGGAGAATACCGGCTTTTCGTACTGAATTCTTAATTGCTTTTTGAAAAGCCGTTTCATCGGTATGGTGTCGGCGTGTCACACCAGAGCGCGGATCTGTACTTCTTCTTGATGCCGGAAATACATATTGCCACCCCCATTCTTTTGGTGCATTCGGGTATTTTCGAGCCAGTGCATGCGGCAGGTAAACTTCACCATAGCCATCTGCTAGATCTTTCTCGTGAAAATTTCTTACACCCTCAAGATGTCGCTGAAGCGGGACCATCAGCTCGTCTGCCAACGTTACCACGCGATCTTTTCTTCCTTTTCCGTCCCGGACAATAACCGCAAGCCGATCAAATTCAACGTCCTTGATCCGTAAGCGAATTGCTTCCATCAAACGAAGACCCGAACCGTACAATAAGCATCCGATGAGCCAGTATTGCCCTTCCAAATGCTTAAGTATTTCTCTTACTTCGTTGGTCGAAAGTACAACCGGTAAGCGCTGTGGTTTTTTTGACCGGACCACACCGTTAAGTTCTCCTAAAGGCCGTTCTAAGACGATCTTATATAAAAATACCAATGCGTTTAACGCTTGATTTTGAGTGCTCGCCGCAACGTTTTTGGAAACTGCAAGGTAAGTCAAGAACTCAATCACTTCAGCTTCCCCCATATCCATCGGATGACGAAGTTGATGGAAATGAATAAATCGCTTAATCCATGAAATATAGGTATATTCTGTACGAATACTATAGTGCTTAACCCGGATAGCGCCACGGACTTTTTCTAGCAACGGTGATTTGTATTTTTTATCGGTCACAAACGATCTATTAATTATGTGTATATTAATACAGTATTTAAGATTTTTGAACTTGTCAAGCCTGAATCTGATCCTAGGCGTGTATATTACAATGCAAGAACTGAAAAGCATTGCACGCGAACGGACCTAGGTTTTTGATATTAAGTACTTTTTGATTAATTGGCCAGCTTATGAAAAAAGGAATAAAATTTCATATACCGCAATTTGCGTTGATTGACTATCGCAAGTTGCAGCCGACTCAATGTTATGCTAAATCATCCTAGAGATGGAAAATATGGAAGTGAAAATTAGGCACGCAAAGCCAGCAGATTATCGAGATCTTTGTGAAGTGTATTCTCAGCCAGAAGTCGTCGCTGGTACACTACAAATTCCATTACCGCCAGAAGATCTTTGGAAGAATCGTCTAGCAGAAACTCCAAAAAATTCATACGTATTAGTCTCGGAAGTGGAAGGAAGAGTTTTGGGTAACCTTGGCTTGTTTGTATCAACCAATTCTCCAAGAAGGCAACACTCAGCCTATATTGGTATGGCTGTCCATGACGAATGGCATGGCAAGGGCTTAGGTAAAGCAATGCTAGAGGCAGCTCTCGATTTATCGGATAATTGGCTAAATTTATCGCGCTTAGAGTTAACTGTATTCGTGAATAATCAGCGTGCAGTTGGATTATATGAAAAGTTTGGTTTTGTTCGAGAAGGGGTGCTTACGAAATATGCATTCACAAATGGCGAATACCAAGATGTCTACAGCATGGCAAGAATTCGGTAATGGCTGGTACAAGAATCGGCATAACGACTAAGGTTAGATTGTGTGAGCGGAGCGAACCACAATCTGAACCGTTT
>CAZUGA010000069.1:0-12425 GCA_964619885.1 uncultured Methylococcaceae bacterium | reverse complement strand
GCGATGCCTTCTCGCTATATAGGCTTCCCAGTATGTCGAAGTCACGGATTCAGGGACTATTGAATTTTCAACGTGAATCCTATCTAAAACTGACCGTATAAGCGTTGTCATTTATATCGATCGAAATCAAGTAGATTATTTTGTTATGCGCAAAATTTACGAAAAGTTGAGTGACTGGGGTAGTTGGCTAATTGCAGCTGGCTCGACAATCTTGTTTATTGATTGCTTAATTCACCGGAGTTCCCACCCGATTTATTTTTCACGATACAGCGAGACCTTCTTCATCATCATTATAGGTATCGGTCTATGCACGATATTTTGTTGGTACCTGCTAGCATCGAGATCCCGCTGGGAAAGATTCCTCGTGTCATTAACCCGTTTGACCCCACGTGAGGCGATCGAATATCTCTGTATCGGATTAGTTCTGTGCTTTCTATTTACCAACACCTTGGGCTTATCTATTTTTGAAACAAGTTCTTATTTAGCTGTTTTTCCATTAGTTACTGGAGTCCTGGCTTGGACACTGTCTACCCAACGGCCACGCTATTCTCTTCGGTATTTTTTAATTCAGTTGATTGTCACGTTATTATTGTTAGAAGGAGCTATCTCGATATTGCGTCACATCGCCCCCACATCATCCGTTGCATTGCAACTATATGGCGGCGATCGCAATATAATTCAGTTTATGCCCTGTTGCGCGCGCCATGATGCTTCTCTGACATACACGCTAAAACCGGGAGAATTTTCTTTCTCGAATAAAGAATTCGACACCCTATACCAAGTGAATCATATTGGGTTGCGCGATGATGAAGAATCACTAATCAATCCGCAAATTATCGTATTGGGCGATTCTCAAGCGATGGGCTGGGGTGTAGAACAAAACGAAAATTTTGCAGCGTTAGTCGAAAAAGAGAGCGGTCTTCGCGTGTTAAATACTGGGGTTTCGTCCTACGGCACCGCCAGAGAAGTATTGATGCTCCGGCGAATTGATTCTGACTCAGCTGAATACTTTGTGATTCTGTACGACCCAACGGATTATCACGAAAATCGAAAATTTAACGAAGGTAGTGGAACACTAGAGACGATGAACAAACAGGCGTATGACAACATCGTAAATGATTATCAGCGGCAACAACTCTACTATCCGGGGAAATATACTAACGCGCTTGTACGTCGACTTCTATTCGGACGGTTACCAAGAACCTACGTACCACCCATTACATCTGATGTCCACGCTCAGGAATTCATTGACGTACTCATCAACGGCAAAGTCGCGTCGATGAATGCACGACTGATCGTGATTGGCAGAACTGAAGGTTTCATCACCGCTCTCCGTAACAACTTGCGATCAAACGATTATCCTCAATCTATAGAAAACCTGATCAGTCTAGATGTATCCGACAAACTAACACCTAAACACTATTTCGATATCGATGATCATATGCGCCCGTTAGGACATCGCCTTATCGCTGACGAATTAATGCAAATATTGGCGCGTTCGGATTTATATACGGGGCCAGCAGCACGGTAAATCCATCATGGTTATCTTTTGATCCCGCAGGGTCATCTATTGCAAACTGCTCAAAATCGAACCAGGTATTTGTTCCTGTAAAACGCGATCAATTGCGTGAACAACTACGCAAGGGATGCCCTTGTTCAGTTTTTTATCATGAATTTGCGACTTTTCGCACATCTTGCTGGCTCGTAAGGTATTCTTCATAGCTACCCCGAAAGTCTATGAGTTGTTGATCCTTAATTTCAATGATTCGATTGGCAAGTGACGAAACAAACTCACGGTCGTGACTGACAAAGATCAACGTTCCTTCATAATGCTCCAAAGCCAGATTTAGAGCTTCTATGGATTCCATGTCGAGGTGGTTGGTCGGCTCATCCATCAGCATTACGTTATTTGCCGACATAATCAACCTACCAAAAAGTAGCCGATTCTTCTCACCCCCCGAACACACTTTGACCTGTTTTTCAAAATCATCGGCAGAGAATAGAAGACGACCGAGAGTGGCACGTACGATCTGATCACCATGCTGCGGTTTACGCCAAAGACTCATCCAATCGAATAAGCTCAGATCGCTATCGAACTCTGTACTGGTATCTTGGGGGCAGTATCCAAGCGTTGCATTTTCGGCCCATTTAATCGTACCGGTATGCACCGACAACTCGTTCATTAGGCAACGAAGAAATGTTGTTTTGCCGACACCGTTTTCGCCGATCACGGCCAGACGTGTACCGGCTTCCAAGATTATGTTGCCGTTCTCAAATAGCGGCACATCGTCAAATCCATGCCCAACCCCTTCCAGCGTCAACGCCTCTCGGTGCAGCTTTTTTTCTTGGTCAAAACGGATAAACGGGCTGATCCGACTGGACGGTTTGATATCAGCGAGCTTTATTTTTTCAATTTGTTTTGCCCGGGACGTTGCCTGTTTGGCTTTGGAGGCATTGGCCGAAAAGCGGCTGACAAACTGCTGCAAATCAGCAATTTGTGCTGTCTTTTTGGCATTTTCCGACTGCAGTAATTCGCGGGCCTGGGTAGACGCGACCATGAAATCATCGTAATTACCAGGATATACGCGCAATTCACCATAGTCCATATCCGCGATGTGAGTGCAAACCTCGTTTAGAAAATGCCGATCATGGGAAATAATCACCATGGTGCTCTTTCGCTCATTTAACACAGACTCCAACCAGCGGATCGTATCTATATCCAGGTTATTGGTCGGTTCGTCCAGCAGTAATATGTCCGGGTTTGAGAATAAAGCTTGGGCCAGCAAAACCCTCAGTTTCCATCCTGGTGCAACTTCGCTCATGGGGCCCTCATGCAATTCTAGCGCAATACCAGCGCTCATGAGCAACTCGCCCGCTCGGCTCTCGGCGCTATAGCCGTCCATTTCGGCAAACTGAATTTCCAGTTCAGCGACTTTCATGCCCTCATCTTCAGACATTTGCGGGAGCCCATAGATGCGCTCGCGTTCTTGTTTTACCTGCCATAATTCTGCGTGGCCCATAATAACCGTATCGATTACGCTGTACTCTTCAAAAGCAAACTGATCCTGGCTTAATTTCCCGAGACGTTCGTTCGGGGTAATCGAGACATTGCCCACCGAGGGCTCCAGGCTCCCGTCCAAAATTTTCATAAACGTGGTTTTGCCGCAGCCATTGGCTCCAATCAGTCCATAACGATGACCATCGCCAAATTTGACCGAAATATTTTCGAATAACGGCTTAGCGCCGAACTGCATGCTAATGTTTGCTGTAGAAATCAACAGAGTAATCCTATTTAAGTAGTAAGAAT
This sequence comes from uncultured Methylococcaceae bacterium, assembly GCA_964619885.1. GTDB lineage: Bacteria > Pseudomonadota > Gammaproteobacteria > Methylococcales > UBA1147 > CAZUGA01. Next base: position 9,118 of record CAZUGA010000069.1, on the reverse strand, counting down.
GAAGTTTTCGAAAGAGGGGCTTATGATACGTTTACACACCAAAGTTATAGCGCAATTTGACCAACTTTTATGTTATATCCGCATAACTTGGTCTTAAACAAATATTAAGTCTTAACTTCAAATTCGAATGGGAGAGACCAATGTTCAATTCCAAAAAAACGAGGAACTCAGTCTTGGTCGAATCCATAACTGAGGTAATTAGCCTCTAGAATAGACGTTTTTTTATCTTCTATTCCAAAGGCGAAAATTCATCCAAATATGGCCTGCGCTGTTAACCCAAACTAGGCTGCCTTTGATCCCGTTTTCCAGACCCGATTAGCGGATTTTTGGTTTCGAGAATTCGAACCTTTTGGTTTGCCGTGCCTTCGACGTGCGTTTTTTTCGTTAGCGTCATTCCGCTGCCGGCTCTTATGATGGCTACTTTTAGGTCTATTTTTGTTATTCGCCGGTTTATTGGAAATAGATTCGGGTAACGAATGACCGGGTTCGAAATTTTCAATTTCTTCACGTTCGATTTTGCTTTTAATTAACCGCTCGATATCCCGCAATTGTTTAATTTCATCCGCGCACACCAATGAGATCGCGTGACCGCTAGCCCCAGCGCGGCCGGTACGGCCGATACGGTGAACATAATCCTCGGGAACATTGGGTAAGTCGAAGTTAACGACATGAGACAGTTGGTCGATGTCTATGCCTCTAGCAGCAATATCGGTCGCAACCAGTATCTGGATTTGGTTCCTTTTAAAATGTGCCAGTGCCTTAGTGCGCTGGGGTTGGCTTTTATTACCATGGATCGCAGCGGCGTGGATTTTATCCCGCGCCAATCGTTTCACCAACTTATCCGCACCATGTTTGGTTCGGCTGAAAACCAACACTTGGTGCCAGTTCTCCTTTAGGATCAAGTGAGAGAGCAATTCCGCCTTTCGCGACTTGTCTACCGGGTGAATCTTTTGTGAAATACTTTCAACAGTAGAGTTACGCGGCGCAACATCGATTTCGACCGGGTTGTTTGTAATACTTTTGGCAAGTTGTCGAATCTCTTTAGAAAAAGTGGCTGAGAACAACAAATTTTGGCGTTGTTTGGGCAACAGGGCCATGATCTTTTTGATGTCATGTATAAATCCCATGTCCAGCATGCGGTCAGCTTCATCCAGGACCAGAATCTCAATATCATTGAAGCGAATGGCGTTTTGCTGGTACAGGTCTAGAAGGCGCCCCGGGGTCGCTACCAGGACGTCTACGCCACGGCGCAACTTCATCATCTGTGGGTTAATTTTTACGCCGCCAAATACAACAGTTGAGCGCATCTTTAAATTTTGACCGTAGGTCAACACGCTATCCTGTACCTGTGCTGCGAGTTCCCGTGTAGGTGTCAGCACAAGGGCACGTGCACGGTTACTATTTGCTGCGGGTTTATGACTGAGTCGCTGTAACATAGGCAGCGTAAAACCAGCGGTTTTACCGGTACCTGTTTGAGCAGCAGCCATCACGTCGGTGCCCTTTAGTATGGCTGGTATCGCCTGCACCTGGATCGGTGTTGGGTTAGTGTAGCCGTTGGTGCGCACGGCGCGTAATAATTCTTCGGAGAGTCCGAGTGTTTCAAATGTCATGAATATATTTTTCCATAATTAATAATCAGACCTGTACGCTGGCACGTTTCATAGAATGAGAAGCCAAAGTAAAGGCGTTTATGTTTTAGGCTAAGTAAAATCGGCCCTGTTGGCTGCGCGCAATGTCACAGATTCAGTTAGGGCATGTTGATAGCTTTGCCGGTACGTGTGCTTTAGCACGTGCGGCATACAATAATTGGCTCTCTTACGGGAGGGGCAGCTGGTCTCGGTAGGCGTTACATATGAGAATAAGCAACGAAAGTGAGGCGAACTAACAACTAAAGATGTCGCTCTGAAAACCCTAGGGTTATTCAAGTGGGCGCACTTTAACACACATTGACGCCAAAGTTCGGTTTTATTTTTCTGATTGCTGCTTAATCTTTAGCCTTACTGCGAATAATAGGGCGCAGAATATAGGTTTCAAAGAAAAAGTTTACCCTCTTTTATAATTCACTTTTCCTTCTCAATGCTTTGAGCTTGCTACGTTTTGTTTTACTGTCTAAACGTCGTTTTTGAGAAGCTCTGGTTGGTTTTGTTGGTTTTCGTTTCTTGACCGTGGCGATTGCGTTCGTTATCAAAGCCCGCAACCGATTCAACGCATCTTCCCGGTTTTTCTCCTGAGTACGGAATCGTTGGGCCTTAATGACAATAACGCCATCCTTCGAAATACGTTGATCAGAAAGCCTAAGCAGTTTCTGCTTATAAATATCAGGTAATGAAGACGATGCAATGTCAAAGCGCAGATGAACAGCGGTTGATACTTTGTTTACATTCTGACCGCCGGCGCCTTGCGCACGAACCGCTTGTAAATCGATTTCATTGCTGGGAATTGTGACGTGGTTGGATATTGGTAACATACGGCATTTAAAACGAAGACAACATGGAGATTATTTCAACCTGAATTGACGCGAGTAACCTAAACGATGGTGATCGGTATTTTATCCGACTGGACAGGAATAGCTGATACTAAAAAGAGGTGGCGATACGTTGAGCGTTGAATTTACCGATTAACACTGCGATAAAAGAATGTCCAATACACCCGTAAGTTTAATTCGGGCCTTGGAGGAAAGCATGGCAATCATTACCGTAATATTTTTGGTACCCTCCGCAGCTATTTTGGTTTGCACTATAAGTAAATTAGAGTAGAAGGCAGCGCAACTCACTGAAATACATTAGTAAACTGCACAGCCTCCCCTCATCAAACCGGACACGCGGTTTTCCCGCATACGGCTTTCCGATGCTCTTCGTCCTTAAGCATGCACACCTTTCCAGGCCGGAGTAATTGGCACTTTATATAATCCCAAATGGTCATACACAAAGCGTCTTGGAAAACGCGTATAAGCCGCCCCTCGATTGGTGAGTTTATGCCGATACCGAAGATGTAACCGTAAGCTCTCTTCCATGTAGTATTTAACCTTTTCCATTTTTCGATGGCCGTGGCCATAATGAAAATACTGGCTCCAGCCTCGGGCTGTTTGATTAAGCTTTCCTACGATTTCGTCTATCGGTACGGGATTCATATCCCGGCGGGTGTAGTGTTTGATTTTCTGTTTGATGGCCCGCATGGCTTTGTCAGAAGGCTCAACTATCGGGAAGTATTTTCCGGACCGTTTTGCTCTAACAATGCCGATACTGAATCCTAGAAATTCAAACCGTTCCGTTCGGGAATCCCGTATTTGCATTTTATCTCCATTGAGCTGAAGTTCAAGCTTGTTGAGGATAGCTTGCAAAAGGGCATAAGGTGCAGCGGTATCTCCGGCACATAAAATAACCAGGTCGTCCGCATAACGGATAAGCCGAGCCTGGTGCTTTTCTGCCAGTCGATTCCAATCGCATATCCGGTCAAGGATATTGAGATAGAGATTGGCCAGTAGCGGTGAGATGACGCCCTGAACGCAAAAGGTAACTTTGAATTTGAACGCGAAATAAAGTACAGGTAAAGGGAATTAATAGTTGCAATATGTCTTATATAGTTGTATTAAAACGTTTCCTGTATCGCCTGGCAATAAGCCGTCTTTCCAATCCCGGTTTCTACATCGATGCCGGGGCTCCCTTTGTTTTGTCGGACACGGTCGTAAGCGTGTTGCAGTATATCGCTTCGATAGACTTTGTCATAAAGACTGTAGAATCGAAAAGTGGGCTGGTGCTTGGCTTTTAGGTATGGCTTCCTCTGGAGCGCCCTGACGGTCTCTTTCGAGTTCTTCGATGTGTCTAGCAGCATGCAATCATCGACGCCTTTTGCTCTTCGGATAGCGTGAACAAAGTAGAGTCCCTTCCCTCGGATGGCGTTTTGTTGTCGCTCATCCTCAAACGGTACTATGAACCCCTCAGACTTCCACTACGGCCCGACTTAATTTCACCGGTAAAGGCTTATATAAATCTGTTGGTGCTGCACACACCACCGCAGTGGATCTCCCGTCCTGCACGACCATTCTTCCGCTACATGCCACTCTTATAACCCCGGAGGATCGACCGGAACCACTCATTGTTAAGCCGGTAATATCAGTTTTCCCCTTCAAATCAGAGGGTCAACATCCCCAGTTGGTTCACCAGGCTAATACAGATTCACTTGCGTTGCGGTCTGTAGCTTTGCCTGCGTGGAACTCACAATAGTTGATTACTCAACTACTGCTCCACAGTGCTACCGGGGTGAATGAGCAATTCCCCGGACGGGACTTTAACCCGCTAGATTGATCGCCGATGACGGCGTGCGATTTGACCCCTTATTATATTTTGCTCCTATGCACGGTTGGTGAAGTGCAACAAAGAATCAGCGGGCAAATTGTACGGCTATGGGGCGGCATGATTGGCAACGCACATCTGAAATGGGCCTTTTCTGAAGGCACCTGCTTATTCATGCGCGAAAGTGATCGAGCTAAAGCCTATGTCGCTAAACTGGAGAAAAAGCATGGCAAAGGTAAAGCCCTGTCGATACTTGCCCCTAAGCTGGGCCGGGCTGTTTATTTCGTGATGAAACGAAAGGGTGCCTTTGATGAAAAGTATTTTTTTAATACGTAGTCAATGATTTTGAGCGGTACGTTAGGGAGCTCTAACGCATAACTGTGTCTGCCGAGCCTGAGCTGATTCAGGAGATCATCAATGAAGGAGGCTTTGACCTCGACGATCTCATCAGACCTACGGCCAAGGCCGTCGCCTTGAATAGACCCGGCGTGCCGCCCAACCCAAGATACGATTTGTTCGTGACTGCCCCTGGGGTTGAACTGATGAATAACTGGACGCCATGCGCGAGCCCGACCCTTTGATAAGGCAACCCGCAGGGTAACCGAGAAATTTCTAGTACGCGAAGACGGATGCTTCGGCTCACGCCTTCGCAGTCTGACAATTTAAAACGATTAAAAATCGTTCAAAATCGCCAGATCGATACTCGATAGATGAATGATTCGCAACTTCCATGTTACTCACCCTTCGGGCAGCAAAGCTGTCCAAATTTGATCCCCTCAAATTTGTGTGTACAGGCACGGCCTGACAACAATTTAAAAAAACGGCAGCAGAAACGACAAAGGTATTTCTAAAAACTCGATTATTCGGGTTGAAAATTTGTTTTGCCTATTGACAGGCGCGGGGTCCTATAGATGTTAGCCCAATCTTGATTCTCTGACAGCACTTAATATGTCTTTCGTTGTCGCTTTTGTTTTTATTCCACTCACATCGAAAGGCGATTTTCCTTTTTTTCTTTTTGATATAAGAGAAAAAGTGGTTCCATCTCTTCGTCGAATTTCAACCTCTTCTTTCTGTGCAATATTTAATAGCTTAGACAAATTTTGACGAGCTTCTGAATAGGTAAATACTTTCATTTCAACTTACTCCATCACTTCTATATTGAGATCGTACGCTACTTTCTTCATACATTTATCTAATGTTATTAAGGGGATTGATAAATGGATTGCACATTGTAAGAAATATGCGTCATAAGCATAAATGTTATAATCGAGCGCTAATTTTAATGCTCTTTGAATATCAACAGAAACTAGTCTTACAGGAATTGAGCTGGTCGCTTCAAATGCTGACAATGCTTCATCACGCGTTAATTGCTTTCGTTTAACCATGGCAGTTAATGCATTGCCAATTTCATAAGGTAGGATTTCAGGTGCAATTGCATTGGATTCTGATGTGAGCTGGATAATGTTGTCTTTTTCTGGCTCATCTAAAGCAACCGCTAAGAAGACATTTGTATCAGATATAATGCCCATAAAGACAATTGTACAACTGCGTGATTTTCTGTCAAGGGGCTAACGACTAAGCTCACTTGCCGTGAAGGAGCGTAGCGACTGAGCGGTCAAGTGTAGCGCGTGGTTAGTGGCTATTTGACTGGGTTGACGCCTAAATCTTTGCATATTTTCTTTGCCAGTATATCTTTGATTTCAGAATGCCTCGGAATTGCCGACCGTTTGTTCAACGAGGGATTATGCCACCATGAATGTTTTCCACCTTCCCTCAAAAGCTCGCAGCCCTGACGACTGAGATATCTGAGAAGCTGGTTCCTCTTCATATGGCGATTTTTGCTTCTTTATAACCGGTTCCTGCTGCTGACAACGCATCTTGTCGATTATATTCCAAAGCTTCTTTCAAGGTGATTTCCAAGGTGTTCGTCAATTCGTCGTAAGTTTTTTCCTGACAATTTACTCCTGGTACTTCCTCGATCCATCCCACCCACCAATCATCTACTTGTTTAACTACAGCTGTATATTCGTTTTTCATAATTTCTTTTGTCTCCTACATTTGATATGACGCCGCTAACGATCAAGCTCAAGCGACGGCGAAGCCGGTCGCTTGGGGCTGCTTGATACTTGTTTATGACCGCCTCCCAAGAGTTTCGGGCTTAGTGGAAAAACCACTATCCAATCTTCAATAGAGGTATACGATGTCATTGCATCAACTTAGGAGGCGGTCATATGAAATTCTACACCCAAACACACCAACATTGCTGCGGAATCGATTTGCATACCAAAACCATGTATCTGTGTATTTTAAATTCGTCCGGTGAAATTATCCTTCATACCAATATTCCAGCGCGGCCGAAACCGTTTTTAAAAGTGATCAAGTCGTTTCGGGATGATCTGGTCATTGGTGTCGAATGTATGTTCTCCTGGTATTGGTTGGCTGATCATTAACATTTTGGGTCATGCTTTATATATGAAGGCGATTCATGGTGGCAAAGCGAAAAGCGATAAGATCGATTCAGAAAAAATCGCCCGCTTGATCAAGGGTGGAACGTTTCCGTTGGCCTACGTGTATCCCCCTGAATTACGGCCCACGCGTGACTTGTTGCGTCGACGGCGGACGATAGTTCGGATGCGGAGTGAAATGCTCGCGCACATCAAGTTGACGCATTATCAATACAATGCGGAATTTTTTCAGAAAAATATTAATAAAAAGGGCAATCGAGAAGGCCTCGCCGAACAATTTTCCGATCCGACGATTCGGAAAAAGATCGAACCTTCAAGGAGGCTTGGACCTCGCATGATCTTATCCGATAAAAGGCCAAGGCCCTCGCTTTGAATAGACGGAACGGACGACTCAACCCGAATACGCTTTGTACGTGACTGCCCCTGGCATTGAACTAATGAATAACTGGACACCTTGTGTGAGCCCGACCCTTTGAACAGGCAATAGCCAGGGTAACCGATAAATTTCTAGTACGCGAAGAACAATGCTTCGGCTTCGGCTTCGCCTTCGCAGTCTCGTGATTTCAAACGATTAAAAATCGTTCAAAATCGCGAGATCGATACTCGATAGATGAATGATTCGCAACTTCCATGTTACTCACCCTTCGGGCAGCAAAGCTGTCCAAATTTGATCCCCTCAAATTTGTGTGTGCAGGCACGGCCTGACAACCCAATAAAATAGCGGCAGCGGATACGACAAACGTATTTTAAAAAAAGCCCGAATACGGGTTAAAAATTTTTTTTGCCTATTGACAGGCGGCGGTCATATAGATGTTAGGGCATTTTTCATAGAAACACCTTTATAGGGTTGACAATAAAGCCTATAAGGTTGACAATATTTCGTTGTAAGGTTGACAAATAAGGCATTGATTTATGGTTGGTATTCGTAAAAGAGGCGAAAATATACGCCAATTTATTCTAGATAATGTTGAGCATAACCCAAAAGACATAGTTGCGCTAACTTCACGAGCGTATGGCATTTCTAGACAAGCTGTAAATAAACATATTAAACGCCTTGTCGAGCAAAATTCGCTATTGGAACGCGGTGCAACTAGAAATAAACACTATATTTTGCACCCTCTAGTTAAGTGGGAACATATCTATACGTTAGGAGGTTCACTAGCAGAGGATATGGTATGGCGCACAGATATATCAGAATTTATTAGTGATCTACCAGATAACGTAATCGATATTTGGCATTATGGCTTTACTGAAATATTAAATAATGCAATTGATCATTCATCTGGAACTCAAGTGGATATACAGGTCACCAAGACCGCTACCACAACAGAAATTGTGATTTATGATAATGGAGAAGGAATTTTTAAAAAGATTCAGCGTGAATTAGATTTGAGTGATGAAAGGCATTCTGTTTTAGAGCTAGCGAAAGGAAAATTGACTACTGACCCTGATAACCATACTGGAGAAGGAATTTTTTTCAGTTCACGCATGTTTGATGATTTTGCAATTTTATCTGGTAGCGTTTATTTTTCACACAAACATGACCAAGTAGAAGACTGGATTCAAGAGCGTCAAAGATTCCAGTCTGGAACAGGTGTGTTTATGGAATTATCTAACAATACAGCAAGAACATTGAAACGTGTATTTGACAGTTATACTTCAGGTGATGAATATGGTTTTACTAAAACTGTTGTACCTGTAAGACTTACACAATATGGTGATGATAAACTCATATCAAGATCACAAGCAAAAAGATTACTAGTCAGGGTTGAGAGATTTAAGACTGTAATATTCGATTTTGATGAGGTTGAAACAATAGGCCAAGCTTTTGCAGATGAAATATTTCGAGTATTCAAATTCCAGCACTCTGAGATGGAGCTGATATATTTAAATGCTAACGAACAAGTTACGCAAATGATTACACGTGCTTTATCAAGTGAATAGCCCTAACGAGCATGTAGAAAAACCCTATTATCAGGTTCGAATATCCTGTTGATTATTGGATACCCCTCTAAATACTTTATTTTTCGACTTAATCGATCCATTTTCTGTATTTGATATTTATCGGGTATTTAAATGCTATTCGTGGGTCTGTATCGCTTTATCTACGGTGCTTTACGCCCAATCGGGTTACCTTTTCCGCTATTCATGTCGCATAGCGGTGAATCTTCAATAGATTATGCACCAGACAAAACAATCGCCATTGATGATCAACCTTCTTCTTGCCGCGCAAGCTGAATCGATTGAGTCCGATATTGTGTAAATGACCAAACACCGGTTCGACCGTGCCCAATCGTTTACTATAGACGGTAGATTTCAAGGTAGTTGTCGCATCAATAAAAAGATTAATGAATCGGTTGA
>CAZUGA010000068.1:0-12646 GCA_964619885.1 uncultured Methylococcaceae bacterium | reverse complement strand
TCCCCCATGGGGGAAAAAGAAAAAGCGACAACTAGCCTGACATATAGGGGTATTGAGTAGGGTCCCGTCCAGATCGAATAATACCGCGCGCAAACCGAATGCGTTCCTGAGAGGCGTAATATCAGGCCTCGGATTTTTTGAATACCGCAATATAATTGACGTCTATATCTTTTCCAAGATAGTAGCGTTTGATTAACGGATTGTATTCGATTCCGGTGATCGCTTGAATTTCAAGTCCGAACTGTCGTGCCCATCCGGTTAGTTCCGACGGTTTAATGAATGTTTTGTAGTCGTGGGTGCCTTTGGGGATCATGCGCATCAAATATTCCGCACCGACGATCGCGAGCATCCAGGCTTTCCATTTCCGATTTAGCGTAGAAAAAAATATCGTACCCCCCGGCTTGACCAAGCGTGAGCAAGCTTCGACGATGCAAGCGGGTTCCGGTACGTGCTCTAGCATTTCCATACAAGTGACACAATCGAAGGTTTCTGGAGACATATCAGCCAATGATTCGGCGCTGGTTCTTTGGTAGTCAATCTTGACCTGGGTTTCTAAACTGTGCAATTCTGCGATTTCGATCAGATCCTGGCTCAGGTCAATTCCAACCACATCTGCGCCTAGCTTTGCCAGCGCCTCGCTAAGAATGCCGCCCCCGCAGCCTACATCGACAATGCGTTTGTTTTCGATGTCGCAATATTGTTGGATAAAAGATGTACGTAGCGGATTAACCGAGTGTAATGTGTTGAATTCACCGTTGGGATCCCACCAACGATCGGCCAAAGATCCAAATTTGTTGATCTCTTCCGGATGGACGTTTTCTGTAGTTGCCATGGCTTATTGTTCCTGCTCGGTTGAACTTAGTTTACCCGCCCACAGATTGACCTTTTCTTTAATTTTGTCAATATCCAGGCAACTAAGTTCTCTTGCTTTCAATAGATGCTGGCCCGCCACCCAAACATCAGTGATTTGGTCGCGATTTGCAGCGTATACAATTTGCGAGATTGGATCGAATACCGGCTGGGTTTCCAGCGTATCCAACCGAATCGCAGTAATATCGGCGGCCTTGTTTGGTTCCAACGAGCCCGTGATTGAGTCTAACCCTAATGCTTTTGCGCCGTTGAATGTTGCCATGCGCAATGCGGTTGCCGCTGGAACGGCACTCGCATCGACGGCGTAGCCTTTGGCCAACAAGGCTGCGGTCCGCATCTCGCCCAGAATATCCAGGTCGTTGTTGCTGGCAGCGCTGTCGGTACCCAATGCTACGTTTATGCCGGCGTCTAACAGCTGTGCGACTGGACAGAACCCGCTGGCCAGTTTCATGTTCGATTCCGGGCAATGAACTACATGACAACCCCACTGCGCGATCATCTGGATTTCGGCTTCAGATAGTTGTGTCATATGTACCGCTATAAATGAGGGCCCGATCAAGCCCAGCTTTTGCAAGCGGGTTAGGGGTCGAACGCCGAATTGTTCCTGACTCTGCTTGATTTCGTCTGCAGTCTCGTGAACGTGCATATGGACGGGTAGCTCCAGTTCTTCGGCGTAAATCCGTATTTTCTCCAAGCTTGGGTCGGAAACAGAATAGGGCGCGTGCGGCGCGAATGCGGCGGTGACCAGTTTCTGGTCGCGCAACTCGTCGTGCAAGGTCAGCCCTTTTGCTAAATATTCGTCACTGTTTTGCGCCCATGCGCTGGGGAATTCAATTTGGATTAAGCCGATCTTTGCCCGGATTCCCGTTTTCTGCGCTATTTTTGCGGTAATTTCCGGGAAGAAATACATGTCGTTGAAACAAGTTATACCGCCCCTGATCATTTCCGCGATCGCGAGCTCGGTGCCATCGCGGACGAATGCTTCCCCCATCCATTTTTGTTCGATCGGCCAAATTGTTCCCTGCAACCATTCCATTAACGGTTGATCGTCAGCGATACCACGCAAAAATGCCATGGCCGCGTGAGTATGGCTATTGACAAAACCAGGGATCAGAGCGTGATGCTCCAAGTGCTCCACTGAATTAGCGTGATACTTCTGAAGTGCCGGTTCGATCGGCAGAATCTCGATAATATTTCCGTTTGAGATGGCCAAAGCGTGGTTTTCTATTACCAACCCCTCGGGTTGCACCGGTATAATCCAGCGTGCGCAAAGAAGCGTCTCGATTTGCATCTGAAAATTGAAATTTATCAAACGAATAACTCTATCACGGGGTAGCAATTCATGTACACGAATATTCCGTCGAGCAACGGCGATGACACGGTCCGCGCAATGTTATGGACCGATTCAGGTTTGCAGGTGCTCGATCAGCGGCGTTTGCCGGATGAAGTGGTTTATGAAACATTCGACAGCGCTGCCGGAGTTGCTGAAGCGATCAGGTCGATGCGGGTGCGCGGCGCACCGGCAATTGGTATTGCGGCGGCTTACGGCGTGGTGTTGGCTGCACGCCAACGTTATGCCGAAGTCGGTGTGCAATGGCATGAATCGATACGGGAGGATATTGACATACTGGCAGCATCACGTCCCACTGCTGTCAATTTGTTTTGGGCATTGGATAAGATACAAGAAGGCTTGCGCGATGTTCGGCGCGATCCTGCGCAAGACGCGTTGCAGTTGGCCAAAACTATCCATCAGGATGATATTGATGCAAATCGTTATATGGGTGAATTGGGTGCCGAGATATTGACCAAGTGCGAAGGTGTACTCACGCATTGTAATACCGGGTCTTTGGCGACTGGCGGTTACGGCACGGCTCTCGGCGTGATACGCAGCGCGACGCGCCAAGGTCTAAAGCGAATCTTTGCCACCGAGACGCGTCCGTGGCAGCAGGGCGCGCGGCTGACGGTCTGGGAGTTACAGCAGGATAGTATCGCTGCGACTTTGATTGCAGATTCGGCGGCTGCTTCATTAATGCGCAGCGGTGCCGTCCAATGGGTGATCGTCGGGGCTGATCGGATTACTGCCAATGGTGACGTTGCTAACAAGATTGGAACCTATTCGTTGGCGGTATTGGCGCGCAATCATGGTGTGAAATTTATGGTAGTCGCGCCAACGTCCACGATCGATTGGAGCTTAATCAACGGTGAGGCCATAGAAATCGAGCAACGCGCGGAAGAGGAATTGCTACCGGCTTACTATTTAAACGATCAATCCTGTATCGATGCATGGAATCCGGTTTTTGATATGACCCCTGCCGATTTAATCGATGCCATTGTGACCGAAAAAGGTGTGGTCCATAAACCTGGTGACGGCGGATTGGAAAGCATTCGATGACGATAGCCTCGTGTTCGATGGTATGATACGGTAACAAACTTTTTAAGGCAGATAGCCCAAGGGTTTTGCTGCAAATGAATCAACTTCTTTCAGTCGCATTGGGCGGTGCCGTAGGTGCGCTGTTGCGTTTTTTTGTCTCCAGTGGAGTATACACTTGGCTGGGCCGCGGGTTTCCGTACGGAACCCTGACCGTCAATGTGATGGGGTCTTTTCTGATCGGCTTGTTGACCGAAGCGTTAATTCTGCAGCGGGTTGCAATTTCGTTGGAATATCGGGCGGCGATTTTGGTTGGATTGTTTGGGTCGTTCACCACCTTTTCGACTTTTTCATTGGAAACCTTTTATCTTATTGAGCAAGGCAATTATGGTAAGGCCGGCTTGAACGTTCTGATCAGTGTAGTGACTTGCGTGGTCGCAGTCTGGATGGGGCTTATGTCCGGGCGCACTCTGTTTTTTTATTCCGGCGGTGTGATTCGATGGCTAGATTGGATTTTTCCGTACGGCATCGTTGCGGTAAATGGAATTGGTTCTTTTCTGATCGGCATCCTGATTGCGGTGTTGGGAGAACGTACTGGGATATCGATCGAGCACCGCGCGGCGCTATTAATCGTTGTGATCGGCGCGTTTATGACCTTTTCCAGCCTCTATTTGGTCCTATATCTGATCGAAGAAGGCCATAGTTTTAAAGCTGAAATGGCGACGCTATTGAGCGTCTTTATTGGTAATGCCGGTGTTTGCCTGTTATTTTTTTGGGCCGGGTCTTTATTGGGAAAACAGGTTTGACCGGCCTATTGCGTTAATGGTTTGATCGGTAGCGGCATAATTGAATATTCGATAGTGCTGGGACCGCGCAACGGCGATATCATTAATATATGTAACAACTACGGAGAGTTTTCTAACATTTATGCTTGATCCACGTTTATTTCGTAGCAATCTCGATGAGGCTGTCCGCCAATTGTCCCGCCGTTTGTTTGAATTCGATAGTGAGGCATTTGTCGAACTTGAATGTCGGCGCAAGCAAATTCAGGTTCGAACCCAGGCGCTGCAAAACGAGAGAAATACCAGTTCCAAGGCGATAGGCAAAGCGAAAGCCGCGGGAGAAGATATTCAACCATTGTTGGATCAGGTGCAGGACCTTGGCGATCAGCTTAAACAGGCGGAATCCGAATTATCCGTTATTCAAACAGAATTGGATGATGTGTTTTTGGGGATACCTAATATCCTAGATCAAGACGTGCCGGCTGGACGCGACGAGGCGGATAACGTAGAAATCAATCGGTGGGGTCAGCCGCCCGAGTTCGATTTTGCAGCTAAAGATCATGTGGATTTGGGCGCGGGCCTTGGCCAAATGGATTTTGAAGTCGGGGCCAAGTTGGCGTCGGCCCGGTTTGTCAGCTTAAATGGTCCGTTGGCTAGGCTGCAGCGCGCGATTATTCAATTTATGTTGGATACGCATAGCCAGGAACATGGCTATACCGAGGTGTATGTGCCGTATCTGGCGAACGCCGATAGTTTGCGTGGTACCGGGCAGTTACCGAAATTTGAAGAAGATTTGTTTGCGGTCAGTAATGATCCGCCATTCTATCTGATCCCAACCGCCGAAGTTCCGGTGACCAATCTGGTGCGAGACGAAATCGTCTCCAACGAGCGTATGCCGTTACGCTTTGTCGCGCATACCCCGTGCTTCCGTAGCGAAGCGGGTTCCTATGGTAAAGATGTTCGCGGAATGATTCGCCAACACCAATTCGAGAAGGTTGAGTTGGTTCAGATCGTACGCCCGGCGGATTCTGCAAATGCGCACGAAGAACTGACCGGGCACGCCGAGACCATCTTGAGAAAACTTAAACTGCCGTACCGCAAAGTTCTGCTCTGTGCGGGTGATACTGGGTTTTCTTCGTCGAAGACCTACGACCTTGAGGTTTGGTTGCCGGGGCAGCAGGCCTATAGGGAGATTTCGTCGTGTAGTAATTTTAGAGATTTCCAAGCACGTCGTTTACAAGCCCGCTGGCGTAATCCGGAAACAGGTAAACCAGAGCTGGTGCACACTTTGAATGGATCAGGTTTGGCCGCTGGACGAACGTTAATCGCGATTATGGAGAACTACCAGGATAGCCAGGGACGCATTGCGGTACCGGAGGTTTTGCAGACGTATATGGCTGGGCAGTCGTTGATCGAGTAGGCGATTGCAAAATTTTAACCCTAGTGGAGTGTAGCAATGGCGACTGTAGTTAAAACGATGCATCACGGAGGTTGTCCTCACGATTGTCCCGATACCTGCTCGATGGTTTTCGAAGTTGAGCATGGAAAACTAAGCGGTGTCAAAGGCAATCCGGATCACCCAATGACCCGCGGCGGCCTTTGCGTTAAATTAAAAGATTACGAGAAACGCCACTACCACCCAGATCGCGTTTTATACCCGCTACGCAGGAGTGGACCCAAGGGTAGTGGAGAATTTGAACGTATTAGTTGGGATCGGGCGTTGGATGAGATTGTTGATAAATGGAAGGCGATCATCGATCAATACGGACCGCAGGCCATTTTGCCGTACAGTTATCTGGGGCACCAAGGCTTGGTACATGGCTTGAACGGCGGCGATGCTTTTTTCAACCGTATGGGTGCGACGGTTTGTGAGCGTACCTTTTGCGGTGAGGGTTCTTGTACCGCGTGGCTGTTGACCGTTGGACCTACTTCTGGGGTCGATCCGGAAAGTTTCGTTCACTCTAAATATATCATTTTGTGGGCGTGCAATTCTGTTAGCACCAATTTGCATCATTGGCATGTCGTAAAAGACGCGCAGAAAAAAGGTGCGAAGGTCGTCGTGATCGATGCGTTTGCATCCAGAACAGCAAAAGAAGCCGATTGGCATATTGCACCCAAACCCGGAACCGACGGTGCCCTGGCTATGGCCATGATCAATAGCATCATCGAGCAAGGGCTGGTCGATCAGGATTATGTGCAGAATTACACCGTGGGCTACGATGACTTAGCGGCGCGGGCGCAGGACCGGACACCGGAATGGGCAGAGCAAATCACCGGAATTCCGGCGGATGATATTCGTCAGTTGGCGCGCGAATTTGCGACGACGCAACCGGCTGCAATACGACTCGGCGTCGCTCTGGAACGGCACTATGGCGGAGGGCAAACCATCCGTGCCGTGACCTGCCTTCCTGCGCTAACCGGTGCTTGGCGGCACGTCGGCGGTGGTGCGCAGCAGTTTTCGGTGTGGGAGCACCCTTACAATTTCGACGTGATTTGCCGACCTGATCTGATTCCACAGGGTACCCCGGTGATCAATGCCTTACAGGTTGGTCGGGCCTTGACGGGTGAAGCGGACTTGCAAACACCGATCAAATCGATGATGTGTTGGAATGCCAACCCGGTTACTCAAGCGCCGGAAACGGACAAAATTGTTGCGGGGTTGATGAACGAAGATTTTTTCCTGGTTTCAGCCGAACACTTTATCTCGGATACAGCCTCGTACGCGGATATTGTTCTTCCCGCGTCGATGGGGGCGGAGATGGAAGATATCATTCTTTCTTGGGGGCACTTGTACCTGACCTACAATGAAAAATGCGTTGAATCGCCAGGAGAGGCGGTTCCAAACTATGAAATATTTCGGCGTTTGGCCGCGCGCATGGGTTTTGAAGAGGAAAATTTCAAATGGTCGGATTCGGAGTGTCTGCAAAAATATGTGGATTGGAAATCTCCGGCTTGCGATGGCATAGACCTGGATTATCTGCGCGAACACGGTTTTGCCCACCTTAACGTAGGATCCCGGGATAACAGGGCGCCCCATAAAGACGGCAATTTTCCAACGCCTTCGGGCAAATGTGAATTCAAGATCGACGGCGCAACCAATTTTGTGGCCGGGCCGTTTCGGCAAATGTACGAAGCCTTGCAACCGTCGGAACCGCTGGACAGCCTACCGGATTACGTCGCGCCGCGCGAAACGCCAGCCAGCAATCCAGAATTATCGGCTAAATACCCACTGAATATTGTATCGCCCAAGAGCCACGGATTTTTAAATTCCTGTTACGCGAATATGGATCAGAAAATCCAGGGGCAGGGTGCGCAATCCGTGTTGATCAATGCCGCGGACGCCGCGGAACGTGCTATCCGAAACGGAGACAAGGTCAGGGTGTTTAACGATCGGGGCAGCTTTGAAGGAGACGCCAAAATTACCGATGATGTGAATTCTGGGATAGTCGTCGCGACCTTGGGTTACTGGCGCCAGTTGAACAAAGGGACGGTCAATTGTATTAGCTCGGCCGAATTCGTCAATATGGGCCACGCGCCGACCTTTTCGGATAATTTGGTGCAGGTCGAAGCGGTGGCTTAGCGTATTTTGTATTAGTGAGCGATCAAGTCGAACTCTATTTTGCGTCCATTCCGGCCAGCCGTAAATCCAGAATAGAAACGCTTCATGGGCTGATCACTAATCTGTTTCCCAATGCGATAGTCGATATGCGCTACAAAATGCCGACTTATCAATTTGGGGATGGTTGGGTCGCGATTGCTAACCAGAAAAATTATATTTCACTATATACCTGTGGTTACCATCATATCGAAAGCTTTAAATCAAAACATCCGAAGATAAAAACTGGCAAAGGCTGTATCAACTTTAAGGACAGTGATCCTATGCCACTGGATGATGTGCGAGGAGTTGTTAAGCATGCGATCGATCATCCCAAAGGGCATTAACGGAAGTACGATTGTTGGTTTTAATTTAGGATTAGTTGTTCGATCATGATGGAATAGTCTGATGGGTATCATCGGTTCCGGCCAATATTGATTAGGCTGCCTTTCTTAAAATAGCAGCATTTTAGTTTGCTCGTGTCCATGTACAGAAATCTGATGTTGGTGGTTGTTTGCGGCATAGGGCTATTCCTAACGTACGATTTTATATTTGCGCAATCGACCTATCCAAAACCAGCGCTGGATGATGTAGTTTCCAGATATTACGACAAACAGTTTCTGATTAAAGCAGCGGCTTATCACCATGAAAGGCTTGGCTTGTTTTTCGCGCATATTGCTATCGTATTCCTTTTCGTTTTTATTTTGCTGACGCGTCGGGTATTCAAAATTGCGCGATTCTTCGAGATGCTTAGCGGTAACCGACCATGGTTGGCACGTTTGATAATCATCAGTATTGTTTTCGCGATATTTTCTATAATTCGATTACCGTTTTTATTGGCGCATTTCAATTTGGCCCATGATTTCGGTCTACGCCAAGATCGCTTGAGCGCTTTTTTGCTGGACTGGATGGCCATGAAGTCTATCGCGTGGCTAACGATTTGTGTGCCCATGCTGGCTGTGTTGGCCATGTTTGCGCGATTTCAACGTTGCTGGTGGTTGGTTTCCGGGCTGATGTTGGGTGTACTCGCCGTGGGCTACATCATGCTTGCTCCGTTGGTTATCGATCCATTATTCAATCAATTCAAAAAATTGGATGATTCGAAGCTCAACCAGCAATTGGTCGATTTGGCGGGCGATAGTGGCGTGGATGTCGATAATATTTGGGTCGCCGATGCAAGCCGGCGAACATTGCGCGCCAACGCTTATTTCTCAGGATTTTTGGGCACTCAACGAATCGTGCTCTACGACACGCTGCTACAAAAATATAGCGACAAAGAAATTATAAACATCGTCGCGCACGAATTGGCCCACTGGAAACAAAAGCACATCATTAAAGGCATATTGATCGCGATTGTTGGTCTGGTGATAGGGCTTTTTATACTGCATCAAATCCTATCGTGGATCCTGAAAAATCGTATTCGAGGGATTTCGCGGCGAACGGACCCGGTGCTCGCGTTGCCCGTTTACGTCATTTATATCGTATCGGCCTATTTCGTCATGGCCCCGGCAAATTGGGTTTCGCGGCAGATGGAAATGGAAGCAGACCAGATATCACTGGAATTAACCCGCGATCCCGAAACGTTTATTCAAACCAGCGTCAAACTTGCCCGGCAAAACCTATCGCAGGTGTTCCCACCGGCTTGGATTGAAGTGGTTTTCTATACCCATCCGGCGAATGTTCGACGCATACATATGGCAGAAGCATTTAAGGAAAGGATATTGTTTGTCGAGCGGCAATCGTTTCAAACTAGTGACAAACCTTGAAGTTTTGGTAGGGTTGGTTTTCTTGAACGAATGTAGGCCGAACGCCGCAGCTTTGTGGCCACTTCACTTTTTGTTTGCCTTCAATGTAGCCAGATAGCGCTTAAGCTCCCTACCACAGGCGTAATAAATTTCTTTATTCTGATGGTTTTTTGTCAGGCCCAGTGCGCCTTCAATTGCCGCCAGTAGAAAGATGGCGCTTTCGTAGATATTAATTGATTTATCGACGACGCCTTGTTCCTGACCATTTTTCAACGCATCCGCCATGGCTGTTTTCCAGTGGTCAAAAAATTTCTCAATCCTGCGCCTGAACTCCTCGTCAATCGGTGACATTTCTTGTGATAGGTTATTCAACGGGCAGCCTAGGATGAAAAACTTCTCGCTCCACGCGCTATCCAGGTTTTCGAATAAGCTGTGAATCCCTTCTAAAGGATCGGTAAAGTTTTTCAGTGGATCGATCCATAGCTCCGTCAGGCGCTTTTGTATTAATTCTTCAAATACCGCATAGGCTAGCGCTTGTTTGCTGGGAAAATGATGATAGAGCGCGCCTTTTTTCAGGCCGGTGCTTTTCAAAACCTGATCTATCCGCATACCTTGGTAGCCGTGCCGGTGTATTTCTTCAAATGACGCTTTGAGGATTTTCAGGCGGGTGTTTTCTGGGTTGCGTTCTGTTGTCATTTTTAGTCCTCAATTAGTTAGGGCAGTGCATACCCAATCCGATAGACGCTGAATATTCCATCCCTGTGCGGAGGCTTGCCGCCGGTGCCGAAATGGCGTGGTCGGTGACCCCAAGGCTAGAGCAACGTTTATAGCCTTTGAAAAAGCATAGTGATTTACAAACATTATAGACAGACTAGTTGGTCTGTGCTATCGTTAATACAAACAGACCAGTTGGTTTGTTTAAGGTTCATTTTCAGTTGAGGAGAATTTGGATGGCCAAACTAAACGCAGCTAACAGGATTAATGCCCCGCGATTTTCCAGCATGTTAGAGGAAACAGCGCGGATTTACTCGCCGTACAAGGCTCGTCTGACAGAAAGCGGGCAACGAAACTACGATCTTATGGGACGAAATTCCAGCGGGGGCATTCCGCTATTAGGCAATCATCACGGGGAATGTTCCGACCAGTTTGTGCTGAAAACGTCGGTCGCTATTTCCCACTACGTGACGGGTAAGCCGGATTATTGTGCCAGAGGTAGCAGTGAACTCGTGGCAGTTGAGGGGGTGGGTAATGCAAACTAAATCATCAACGCTATCACATCGTTTTTTTACCGCAGTTACCGCGATACCAAAAACAATAATTACCCTGGGATTGCTAATTATTGTTGGCACGTCTGCTTTTATACCCAAGCTGACGATTGATTCTAGGTCGGAATCATTTTTACCGGATGACGAGCCAGCGCTTGTCTATCGTGATCAGGTGGAGGAATTATTTGGCTTAAAAGACCCGATGGTCATTGCTGTTATTAATCAGGGTGAATACGGCGTATTTAATTCCCAATCACTACAACTCGTCCAGTGGTTAACGGATGAAGTGATGAAGATGCCGGAGATTAACCGCGATCGTGTCGTGAGTCTTGCAACCGAAGATAACATCACCGGAAATGTAGATGGCATGTTGGTCGAACCATTTCTTGAAAAATTGCCGAGGACTCAGGAAGACGCCGACAAAATTCGTTCAGCGGTTATGGATTTCCCCCTTTACGTCGGCAGTCTAGTTGCACGCGATGGTTCGGCAACGCTTATCGTTACCGAAGTTTATGATATCAATGAAGCGCCAAAGGTCTATGAAAAATTCCTTGATTTAATTGAACGCGCGCCGATTACTAACGGTGAAAGTCTACATGTGGCAGGGGATGGTGCCGTTTCGGGTTATCTCGTGACCTATATCAATGCGGATGCGGCGCGTTTAGTGCCTATTTCCGTGGTGGTTATTTCGCTGCTCTGTTTAATTTCTTTTCGTACCTGGCGGGGCACAATAATTCCAGGCGTGGTCATACTTTCTGCCGTGGCGGCAGCGGTCGGCTTGATGGCCAGTGCCGGGGTGCCGGTGTACGTTATTACCACGAGTATGCCCGTTTTATTAGTCGGTGTTGCCGTGGCCGATTCTATCCATGTTCTCAGCCAGTATTACGAAGAACTCGCGAATCATCCCAACCACAATCAGCGCGAACTGGTTGTACGCACCATGGTATTAATGTGGCGTCCCGTCGCTATCACCACGTTGACATCCATGGTCGGATTTTTGGGTATTTCTGTTTCTTCTTTTATGCCGCCTATGCAAGCGTTTGGTCTGTTTTCGCTGATTGGTTTGGGTATGGCTGGTTTATTCTCGCTGACTTTTGTCCCTGCTGCGTTAGTCTTGCTCAAGCCAGTTCATAGCCCAGCCTTTAAGTCTAATGCGCAAGGCGCACAACGGGATATTTTTAGCAAAATCATGGGCAAAGTTGGCAGCTGGATACTGGGTAATACCAAAAAGGTACTTTTTCTGGCGCTTTGTATCAGTGTGCTAGGCGTCATGGGAGCACTTAAATTGGAAGTCAACGAGTCATGGGTTGAAAACTTCCGAAAGACTGAACCCATTTATTTGGCCGACAGCGCAATCAATGAAACTTTGGATGGTTCCAACACCCTCGATATTGTCATAGAAACGCCGACCGCGGGCGATATATTTAAACCGCAACATCTACATCGGATAGATGCATTGCAGAAATTTCTGGCGGCATTGCCACACGTGAACGGCAGTACATCAATCGTAGACTATATCAAACAGATGAACCGCTCATTGAATGAGAATGAGCCATCTGCGTATAGGATTCCGGATGATGCCGACTTAATCTCACAATATTTTCTGCTCTACTCGGCAAGTGGTGATCCGACCGATTTTGAGGAAGAAATCGACTATGACTATCGCATGGCGTTGGTTAGGGCGCGTATGGATTCAGCGCGTTATCAACAGAACAAAGTAGTCGTTGAGGCGACCCAGAAATATATTGATGAAACCTTCAATACTGCGGAAATAAAAGCGACCCTGTCAGGACGGGTCAATGTCGATTACGAATGGCTCGACAGTCTACTTGGTACGCAATTTAAAAGTGTTTCGTTTGCCTTGATATTGGTCTGGCTGTTGGTTTGCTTTAGCCTGCGTTCTGTTTATGGCGGCACTCTGGCACTAGCACCGGTCGTATTAGGTGCTTTGTCGGTCTACGCGTTTACGGTAGATTTCAAGGTAGTTGTCGCATCAATAAAAAGATTAATGAATCGGTTGA
>CAZUGA010000067.1:0-12676 GCA_964619885.1 uncultured Methylococcaceae bacterium | reverse complement strand
CAACTTTCGCCGCATCGAGCCCAGCTATTATACAGCCTCACTCTTTTTCGTCAATGAAGTCTTAAATCTTTTTTCACTAGCCACATTCACACTATTTTGCTAGTAAAAGCTCTCTACCATGAGACACGGAAATCTCTTAATCCTTTATTAACTCACCACTTTATCTAATACAGCTACACTTCAGGCCAACAAGATTCACCATATGCCAACTGAGGTAAATCTTCGCGCAACCCCATCGCATACGAATTCAAATAGTTTTTTATAGGCTGCATGCTATTTACCGCATTCATTCCCGCAGACCGAACCATCCCGATAGGTGTCATACCTCCGGTAAATGTTCTCTTCAACAAGTCCAAACCCCACAACATCGCTAAATTGTCTCCTTTTCGCCAACGTTCGTATCTTCGTAACACCATACGACTCGATAAAGCTCGCCCTTCTTGCCTAGCCTGCATCACAACTTGCGCCAATGCCGCCGCATCCAACATACCCATATTCGCACCTTGACCGGCCAGTGGATGCACCGCATGCGCCGCATCACCTATCAAAACCAAATTTTTGTCTGAATAAGAAGTGGTATAGTGCAGTGCTAGTGGGAACGAAACCCTTTTACCAGCGGATTGAATTTGGCCCAAAATCCCACCCGACGCCTCATTTAAAACGACCAAGAACTCCGAATCACTCAATGTCAGAGTTTTCTTGGCGGTCTCCGAACTCAATGTCCATACAATTGAACATCGCCCATCACGCAATGGCAAAAACGCCAATGGACCCTCTTGCAAAAATCTTTGGTACGCAGTTTCATTGTGCGGATCTTCTGTTTGAACCACAGTAACGAGACCATGCTGACCATACGACCATCCTTTAACCATCATCCCTGACATCGAGCGAATCAATGAATTGGAACCATCTGCAGCCACGATCAAATCCGGCTCGATAACACAATCATCATCCAAACTCAGTGAATAGCCACTATAACTTGGGGACAGATCGACCACCCGGCTAGGGCATAAAACCCTAACTCCCTTCAACTTTTCAATAACACTCCATAGTGCTGCCACAGTGACACGATTTTCTACGATATGCCCCAAATAATCGCGCCCCGCATCCGCAGCGTCAAAATATAATTCCCCCCCAAACCGGGGATCCCAAACGCCCATATAGCGGTAAGGGCTCACCCCCATATCCACCATGCCCGACCAGACTCCAAGCGCATTCAATATGTTCTTACTTCCTTCCGTTAACGCTGAAACCCGTAAATCGACTGAACTTGACTCCCATTGCCGCTGCGGTAAATGCGACTCCACTAACGCAACTCGCACCCCACCGCGTAATAACGCACACGCCAAAGTCGCACCAACCATACCCCCGCCCACGATTGCAACGTCGGCCTTTATTTTTTTCCGCATTAATTCGTTTCCACCCCGAGTCGGGGCCTGCGGCCGGACAAACCCATCGCATGTCGTGCCAATACGCGCTTACCCAATGGGAAGCAATCCAATCCGATCAACCCAGCATTTCGAGCCCACGATACCGGGCCCCATTCATTAGAAAACAAACGCACCAATCCATCGGTAAACCGTGCAACCGCATCATGATCTTTACGTCTAGACACGGAATACTGATCGAGTAATTTTTTTGATCCAATATCCTCTCCGGCGCAAGCACAATCAATCAGCTTTTCCGCCAATATCGCAACATCCCTAAGACCCAGATTAAATCCTTGCCCAGCAACGGGGTGTAACTGATGAACCGCATTTCCGACCAATACGCACCGATCTGCGGTCATTCCTCTTGCTCTGATCAAACGTAAAGGAAACGAAACCCTGGGACCTGCCATCACCAAATCACCAAGTCTATAACCGAATATTTTCTGTAGCTGATTTACAAATTCAATTTCATTTAGCCCTGCAATCGATTGCGCATTTTCCGAGGTTTGGGTCCATACTACTGAACAACAGCGCTCCCGCGTCGGCAGGAAAGCCAATGGCCCATAAGACGTGAATCGTTCGTACGCCATCCCCACCGGATCAATTTCTGGCTTTACCGTAGTAATAATTGCGGTTTGACAGTAATCGGTAATTTCTTGTTCGATACCGAGAAGCTTCCTAACCGATGAATTCCCACCATCCGCACCTACTAGCAGACTTGCAGTAGCCGTCAACGACTCCTCACCCCGCTTCAGGCTGACACACACTTTGTCAGGGCCGGCTTTTAAACCGATCAACCTAGCCGGACAAATTAAATCCACTGGTGAAGCAACCAACGCATCGGCTATTTCGTTCTCTAACGCCCTGGCGGTAATCACATAACCCAAAACCGGAACTCGCTCTCGCTTCGCCGAAAGCCTAGTCTTGCCAAAATGGCCGCGATCGGAGATATGGATGTTAGTAATTGCGGTTGCATGCTGCTCTGCACCCGCCCACAAACCCAATTTCGCTAATATCTCTACAGACCCATAGGACAAAGCTAGCGCTCGGTCTCCGGCTGGGGATGTTACACGCTGCTGCTCAGTGATTGCCTCCAGCAAAGCGATCCGCAAACCACTTGACTGCAATGCTAGAGCTAAACTTCCCCCGGACAAACCTCCACCGACGATAATGAGATCGTAGTCATCACGCACAGGCTTTTTCCATCAGCTTCTCAATTTCGTAGACAGATTTGGGAACATCGACCGTCAATACCTCACAACCGTCTTTTTTGACCAATACGTCATCTTCGATTCGAATTCCGATGCCCTGCCATTTCTTCTCCACACCCTTGCTACCCACAGGGATATACAATCCAGGCTCCACCGTTAGGACCATACCGGGCTCTAGCATTCGCCATTCCCCATCGACCTTGTAGTCACCGACATCGTGCACATCCATTCCGAGCCAATGCCCAGTTCGATGCATATAAAACTTTTTATAGGCATCATCTTTGATCAGCTTTGAAACCCGCCCTTTTAACAAACCCAAGCGCACCAGACCTTTGGTCAAAACCTTAACCGCGGTATCGTGCGGATCGTTCCAATGCTTACCGGGACGCACTTCGGCAATCGCAGCAGCTTGTGCTTCTAGGACCAACTCATAAATCATACGTTGAGAACTATTAAAACGGCCAGATACCGGAAACGTCCTGGTAATATCTGCGGCATAATATTGATTTTCAGCGCCCGCATCAATCAGCAAGAGATCGCCCGATTTAAGCTTGCTGGAATTATCGGTATAGTGAAGTACACATGCATTGTGACCACCAGCAACGATCGACGGGTAAGCCGTTGACCGCATTCCATTACGAGCAAAATCGTGCAGTAATTCAGCTTCAATCTGGTATTCGTATAGCCCGGGACGCGTTGCTTGCATTGCTCTTACATGACCTTGGGCGGAAATTTTCGCGGCTTTCCGCATTAAGCGAATTTCCTCCGCGCTTTTGAAAAGTCTCATATCGTGCAAAAGGTGTTCTAGAGAAACAAACTCCACCGGACCATGCACACCGGACCGAATCCGACTTCTCAACTGATTGACCCATTCGAGCAAATGGTGATCCAGCTCATTGCTCCGCCCCATCGGATAAAACACCCGCTCTTTATTCTCAAGTAATCCAGGCAAGATATCGTCTAGATCTTCAATCGGAAATGCATCATCAGCACCATATCTTTCTTGAGCCCCTTCAAGGCCAGCATGATGGCCGGTCCACAACGCCATGGTTTCGTCGAATTCACGACAAAACAAGATATACTCCCCTTGCGCTCTCCCCGGGATAAAAGCCGCCAAAGCCTCTGGTTCCTCAAACCCGGTTAAATAATAAAAGTCGCTGTCTTGTCGGTATGGATATTCGACATCACTGTTGCGATGGCTTACTGGCGCGCTTGCAATTACCGCAATATTGCCGACACCTACCATACGCATCAATTGTCTGCGCCTACGCGTTAATTCTTTATTAATAGCCTTCAAACCATCCACCAAAATCAATCAGTTTACTCTAAGATCATGTTATGAAACGAGATTAATGTATAGATCCGGAATTGCCCCCGGACTGCAATTCCGCCTTCAATAACTGTACCGCAACCCGAACGTATTCGATCAATTCGAATAATGACGCCTCATCAGATTCTCCTGCAACGTTGAAATCGACATTAGATATTTCCACAACGTCCCGCAAAATTTCGCTACAATCACCGGTCCATTCACGTTGAGTTGCGGTATACCCGACACCGTACAGAAATCCTTCACACCACTGCGCCAGTGCACTCGTGCGCTCAACCAATGAGGTTTCATCATCCGGCAATATCGGCTCGAAGCTAAAACCCTCAGAAATTAAATCACTCCGAGATTTATCGAATAAGGCCGACAAAACCCCATCAAGATCATCACCTTTTTTAGCGGCTCCAACACCATCAAAGACCTGCTGTTTCCATTTGGAATACGATACTGAATCATCGACGCATAACACTCCAACCATGGAACCATGGATTTCGCAAACGGGCATTTTGTGACCAGAAAGTTGCACCCTTTGCTGCAAACCGCTGTAAATCGACTCCCTACGCATAAATCTCGGTAGACCTGAACAATATAATGCCTTATGCTAACATCCGAACGGTGTCGACTGAAATAAGTTGCCGATCCAGATCCATAAACGCATGTTCTTTGAATGCCATGAGTCAAGCTACGACGAAAGAACTCAAAAGGTTGGAAGAGAGAATCGATTCTCTCTTGCAGTTGTGTCAGAAACTCCAAAACGAGAACCGATCCTTAAAGTCCAAGCAAAGCGATTTGGTAAGGGACCGGGCTCACCTGATTGAAAAAACCGCCTTGGCAAAAAACCGAGTTGAGGCGATGATCACCCGACTTAAATCCATGGGCCACGGAACGTGACGGACGAAATAACGCCGGTTGAAATCAAAATTCTTGGCAAAGAATACAGAATCGCCTGCACGCCATCCGAACAAGCCGATCTGCTTGAATCCGCACGCCAACTCGACGAAAAAATGCGTGAAGTTCGAGACACAGGACGGGTGGTAGGACAAGACAGAATCGCGGTTATGGCTGCGCTAAATATCGCGCACGAACTGAATTTGGCAAAAAAAGACCAAACCGTTACGAACCCCGAAATCGATCAACAATTGATCAAACTACAGACTAAGATCGACGAGACTTTGAATTCAAAAGAGTTTCAGCCTTAAGTCATTCCGTAAACCGGCAAGCTAAAGCGAGATATCCAAGGCTACTTGCAAACCCCACCCTAACCAAATCCGCAAAACCGTTGTACACTATGGTTATGCATCCCCTGCAGCGTACGAAACGTTCTGGGTTAATTCTTGAGCCTAATTTTCAACCTAGGGTGTGTTAGATTTGGCGATGTTGTGCAAGTCCGCCACGAGCGGAAAGCCTGATTTGCCATCAACGCTCCCACCTGAGCCTACTGGTTCAAGGGCAAAAGTTCGTTACGGCGCAGGCGGGGGATGCTGCCATCATCTACAGAATTAAGATGGGCGACTCGGATGAACTATTACTGATTACGATATTTCGAATCCGGCTAATCAAGCAAAAGCAATTACTGAATTCCATACCCAACTAACTTGCCATCTGCTAATTTCATTCGGTTTGAGTTCCGCCTGCATATATTTGATATGCCGGATTGCGCGTTTCATCTCGGTAGGCAAAGCCCAATGCATCCAAACAGCCGGTAAAGGTCTTACGCTCAGCGCGTGGAACTTGAATGCCCATCAACACTCTACCGTATGCTGCACCATGATTCCTATAATGGAATAAACTTATATTCCAACGAACACCAATCGCCGATAAAAACTTTAACAACGCACCGGGGCGCTCCGGAAACTCAAAGCTATAAACCACTTCGTTCACCAGACGTGGAGCATGGCCACCTACCATATAGCGCATGTGCTCCTTGGCCAGCTCGTTATCGGTCATATCCTGAACCGGGAAACCTTGGTCTCGCAGCGCTTCAATAAGCGATTCTCGCTCTCGCTCTTCCCCCCCAGCGGCAACCCCAACAAAAATATTGGCTTGTTCCTTATCAAAGAATCGATAATTAAATTCTGTAATATTATGCTTACCCAAAAACTTACAGAATTTAAGAAAACTCCCCGCCTGCTCAGGGATCGTTACCGAAAACAACACCTCTCGCCGCTCCCCAACCTCGGCTCGTTCAGCGACGTAGCGCAATCGATCGAAATTGATGTTGGCACCGCTTTCTATAGTTATCAAGCATTGATCTTTAA
The DNA here is from genome assembly GCA_964619885.1 of uncultured Methylococcaceae bacterium. Lineage (GTDB taxonomy): Bacteria > Pseudomonadota > Gammaproteobacteria > Methylococcales > UBA1147 > CAZUGA01. Next base: position 6,450 of record CAZUGA010000067.1, on the reverse strand, counting down.
CATGCTCTCGATCTACATATTTTTTAATTCCAGCCACTCCTAACGCACCAGCTGGTTCGGCGATCGAACGGGTATCGTCGAATATATCCTTGATCGCTGCACAAATTTCATCGGTGTTGACCGTTATAACCTCATCAACATAACGGTGCGCTAAACGGAACGGTTCTTTACCCACCTGCTTAACCGCAACTCCATCTGCAAATATCCCAACCTGTTTAATAACGACGCGCCGGTTCGCTTTAAGCGCTCTATTCAAACAATCGGCATCTTCAGGCTCAACCCCAATGACTCGAATTTCAGGACGCACAAATTTTACATAGGCCGCAATACCCGCAATCAAACCGCCGCCACCAACAGGGACAAATATGGCATTAATTTCACCCATATTCTGCCGCAGAATCTCAACCGCAATAGTGCCTTGGCCGGCAATGACGTCCGGGTCATCGTAAGGATGGACAAAAGTCATGTCTTTTTCGGCCGCAATTACCCGGGCACGTTGGTAAGCTTCGTCGTAGGAATCACCGAATAAAACTATTTTCGATCCCAGCCGGCGTACGGATTTAACCTTGATCTCAGGTGTTGTCTTGGGCATAACGATCATCGACTTTATGCCAAGTTTGTGCGTCGATAATGCGACCCCTTGCGCATGATTTCCAGCGGATGCAGCGATCACACCTTTATTTCTAGCCCGTTCATCTAGCAAGCTGATTTTGTTATACGCCCCCCTAAGTTTAAAAGAAAATACCGACTGTAGATCTTCGCGTTTCAAATAAACGGAATTTTCCAAGCGTTTAGATAAATTGGGGACAAATTCCAGCGGTGTTTCTTCTGCAATATCGTAAACCCGGGCACGCAGAATTTTTTCTATATATTTATTGGACATTACTGATTGATCAACGTTAGGCAAAGTTATTCGGCACGCCGCAATATAGCATTATCTGAGATACAGATCGCCAACAAATTCAGTATCATAGATTCCAAGCAACGCTAGAGAATGACATTGCAGACCAAGCCAGTTATTATCTCGCCGTGTTCTACAATCCGCAATCAACCCGATGTCACAAGACGATCTAAAACGTAAAGCAGCCGAAGCAGCAATAGGACAGATAAGCCACTTCGCCGTTCTAGGAATTGGAACGGGCTCTACGGTTAACCACTTTATAGACTTATTGGCTGACTATAAATCGGACATCGAGGGCACTGTGTCCAGTTCAGAAGCCAGCACGTCTAGGCTGAAACATCTGGGTATTCCGGTAATGGAATTAAGCGATGCGGGAAGCATAGAAACCTACATCGACGGCGCAGACGAAATAAATCATCAATTGCAAATGATCAAAGGCGGAGGCGGTGCGCTCACACGCGAGAAAATTATAGCTGGTGCCAGCAAAAAATTTATCTGTATCGCCGATGATAGCAAGCAAGTTGATTTACTAGGCCAATTTCCGCTCCCTATCGAAGTCATTCCTATGGCGCGCAGTTTTATCGCCCGGGAAATCATTAAAATCGGTGGCCAACCTCAATTTCGCGAGAATTTCGTTACCGACAACGGTAACCATATTCTGGATATATATAATCTTGAAATCATTGAACCTGTTGAATTGGAAAATAGATTAAACAATATCCCCGGTGTAGTTACGACGGGGTTGTTTGCAATGCGTAAAGCCGATATTGCCGTTATCAGTTCAGTTTCTGGCGTTACCGTTTTGCAATAATCCATACATTGACCTGATTAATTTAAAGTATCCAGTTGCAATTAAAAATTTAGACCACTCCGGTGTAGACACGCGAATCGTTTAATCGCAGACCAACACGAACGCCTGAATTCATGGAATTGCAGAATATCGAATCCCGAATTCATCACCTTTCCCACTCAACACGAAATATTAAGTAATACACGTATAAGTCAACTAATCTTATGATTAGGAACAATAAAAATTGAAAATCATGAAATCAAAAAACATATCGATTGCTAACGCAAGCTTATGCGTGTTAATTCTTTCGTCGACCTGTCAGGCGACAACTGGTTATTTCGCGTTAGGATACGGTCCAAAATCAGTCGGTATGGCCGGTGCGACTGTTGCTGCACCTCAGGACGCTATGGCCGCTGCGACAAACCCGGCCGGTATGGGTTTGATTGGGGAAAGAGTCGACTTGAGTTTAAGAATATTCAGCCCAATTCGAGAGGCCGCGCTGGACCCCCGAGTTGCTGGCGGCAGTTTTGAGGTCAGAGACAAAAGCAGTCGCAACTACTTTTTTATACCCGGTGGCGGATTCAGCCGGCGAATCAACGACCAATTCAGCTGGGGGGTTACCTTGTACGCCAACGGCGGCATGAACACCCGATACCGTAGAAACATTTATGACGAGACGGCAGCGGTTCTGGGTGCCGCAGCCTTCGGAGGTAGAGCCGCAGCCGCAACCGTACCCGAAGGCACTAAAACCGGTACGCCGGACACCGCCCAATTGGGTGTCGACCTGGGCCAAGCGATTATAGCGCCAACGTTGGCATACCAACTCCACCCAAACCACACTCTGGGACTTTCCGTACTATTGTCTACGCAATATTTTAAAGCCTACGGCCTCGGAAATTTCCAATGTTTTACCAATACCGGCGCAACGCAAAACCCCGCAGCGTGCTCGCCCGGCGGATTTGGCCCATTGACCCCAGGATTTGTCCCATCCGAAAACCTGACAAACAAGGGTTACGACTGGGCCTTCGGAATAGGAGCACGGCTGGGATGGATTGGCCAAATTCACCCCATGATCACGTTGGGACTCTCTGGTGCTACACGAATTTATATGACCAAATTCGATAAATATAAAGAGCTGTTCGCCGAACAAGGCAGCTTTGACATTCCCGCCAATATCGCAGCCGGTATAGCCTTCAGACCGATAGATAACTTTTTAATATCGTTTGACTACCAACGTATTTTCTACAGCGACGTAAAGGCGGTCGGCAACCCTGGACCGGTTCCCAGCAGATTTGGTCCATCGATACCCCAGGGGGCTGGCCTTCTAGGTTCGGACAACGGCCTGGGGTTTGGCTGGGAAGATATTAACGTTTACCGTATCGGGCTTCAATTCCAAGTTAATCAACACTGGACCGTGCGCGCGGGCTACAGTTACAACGACAGTCCTATCCCGCCAAATCAGCTGTTATTCAATATCATTTCTTTGGCGGTTAACCAACACCATGCAACGACTGGGTTTACCTATAGTCCTAACGATAATATTGAATGGAATTTTGCCTACATGCACGCCTTCAATGAAACGATAAACACCGCAACTACCGCATTTGGTGTACCGGGCTCTATCAAGATGCGCCAAAACTCGTTAGAATTTGGCTTTTCCTGGAAGTTCTAATCCACTAATAACAATAACAAAGGCGCTCCATATGGAGAATTTCGCTCCACTCACCGGATTAATCGGTGGGATTTTGATCGGCATTAGCATCAGTATATTATTATTTTTTAACGGTAGAATTACTGGCATCAGCGGAATCATGTCAGCATTGCTCAGCCCGAAAGACGGGGAATGGCTTTGGCGGTTTATTTATCTGTGTAGCATGATTGTAGGGGTTATTGCGTATAGTCAGATCGCCCCCCCAACATTCGCCCCTAGCTCATCATACCCAAAGTTATTACTAATCATAGGCGGCATATTGGTTGGGTTTGGAACGCGTCTCGGCAATGGCTGCACCAGCGGGCATGGGATCTGCGGCATATCCCGCCGTTCGTCAAGATCATTTGTCGCAACGAGCGTATTTATGTTGGCCGGAGCTATCACTGTATTGGTCATCCGACACGTTGCGCATTTGACATCATGAAACAACTATTCATCACCGCAATTGCAGGATTTATCTTTGGCATTGGTCTAAGCGTTTCCCAAATGATCGATCCAAACCGCGTATTAAATTTTTTGGACGTTACCGGTAATTGGGATCCAACTTTATTGTTTACCATGGCTGGCGCATTATTGGTTACGCTGTTCTCCTTTCGAATCATATTGAAAACAAGCAAACCCCTGCTCGCCAATAAATTCAGGTTACCGTCACGGTCCGATATCGATTACAAGCTTATAACCGGTGCGGCACTTTTTGGTGTGGGTTGGGGAATGACAGGCTATTGTCCAGGACCGGCTGTCGCAAGTTTAGGACTGGGTTCTATTAATTCCATCATTATTGTCCTCTCGATTGCCAGCGGATTTCTTCTACACAAATGGTTTTTCAAAGACTAGAACGCAAACTGAATTAAAATTTTTCTACTGTTTGTTAACCCTTGATGTTCCCACATTGGTTTTCCAACATCGACGTTAAAACGTGATCCATTGCTCAGTACTATCCTAGATTGCTTTTTCTATTCAGAAATCCCTGTCACCGAACGGATTACGTCCTATAATTTCAGTTTACTCCGAATTAAAAATGGTCCGTCATGCCGTCCAGAATGCCCAATCAAATTCTAAAATTAACCGCTTGTTTTCTCGCGTTGGCATTTCATACCTCGCTGTGCGCGGATGTCGTTAAACTTAAAAATGGCAAAAGTTTTGAGGGCATAATCAAAAAAGAGAACGCAACGGAAGTCACCATAAATATTGGTCTTGGAACTATTTCCTTCAAAAAAAACCAAGTTGCAGCCATCGAGCGAACAGAATCCGACGCACTGCAGGGCCAATGGCAAAAACAGTATTTCTCCAAAGGTAAATATGTACCACCTGGCCTCAATGAGCTTGCCGATGCGTTCAATACACTAGAATCAAACCGGAAACTGGCTGCAAAAGCGAAAAACAGAAACTCGCTGCTTCAACGCCGGCGCACAAAATTATTTAAAGATCTCACAAATATCAAATCGGATATGGCGGTAATTGCTCAACACCTCCAACAGATTGTTCCTACGGATAACGTAGATCGTTACAATAATCTAGTAAAAAGACAGAACAAGCTTTCCAGTCAATCGGTTATCATCAAAAGCGGCTTGCAGGACGATACCGAAGAAGCTTCAGCGTTACGCGAATCCATCGCCAATTATTTGCAGCATTTAGCCAACTTCAAAACCCAGCTAGAAACCGAGAAAAAGCAATATGCGAATCCGCCGACGGACGAGCAAGTCGCTTATTTCTTTAGCACCATAGACCAACACGTCCGCGATTTTTCAACCGAGTTTCAGGATATAGAGGTCCCGCACGACGGAAACCAGGGACACATGATTCTTACCGTCCGTTTGAACGATAAAATTGACGGCCGATTTCTGTTGGACACCGGCGCGACCTTCGTCACATTATCAAACTCAATGGCCAGACGGTTGCAAATTAATCTCTCATCACAGAATCAAATTCCGGTTTCCCTGGCAAATGGCACCCAAGTTAAAGCCCAACCGGTAATTTTGAAGTCCGTCCAGGTCGGTGACGCCCGTGTCAACGGCGTAGCAGCTATGATATTTCCCGAAGCACCCAACGATGGCGTTGACGGACTATTGGGAATGAGCTTTCTTAGAGAATTCATGATCAGCATGGATCCCGCCCACAAAAAGCTGATCTTTCAGAAATTCGACCCAAAATAATGAATCGGCATAGACTTCATAATCCAGTGGCTCAACGAATTCTAAAAACTAAAACCCAAATTATCAAATCAATCTAAATTGGAATCGCTTTCGCTAGAATTGACAGTGTAAAGCTCACTGTCCTTGTATAAATCATGCACGTGACGCAGCAATACCATGATCACGGACGCTACCGGCAAAGCCAATAAGATTCCGACAAACCCAAATAATTGCCCCCCAGCGAGTACAGCGAAAATCACCGCAACCGGGTGCAAACCGATACGATCACCTACCAGTAACGGTGTGAGCACCATTCCTTCCAACATCTGTCCGACACCGAATACTGCTAAGACCGGGATCAATGACCAAACATCGTGAAACTGAACGATGGCCGCTAAACAAGCCGCGAACACGCCCACTATAGAACCCAGATAGGGGATAAAACTAATTAGTCCCGCTACCATTCCGATAAGCAGAGCCAGTTCAAGATCTATCAACCATAAACCAACGGCGTAGATCGTGCCCAAAGCCAACATGACCGAAAATTGTCCGCGTAAAAATGCGCCCAATACTTCGTCGGCTTCGGTTGCCAAACGCGTAACCACGGGCCTAATCCGCTTGGGTAATAAATCCCCAATTCGAGCGACCATCAAATCCCAATCACGCAGAAGATAGAAACCTATTACCGGAACCAATACCAAATTCATCAAACCAGCAGCAACCGCCACGCCCGAACGGGAAATCGTACCAACCACATTGGCGGCCAGTCCGCCAGCCTGCTTCCAATGAGACTTGATGACCCCGGTAAATTTATCGATATCAATAATCTGCTCGTCCAAACCAAAGCGAGATTGCAACCAATGCATATTCTGGCCCAATCTGAACACTGATTCTGGCGCAACGTGAACAGCGATTC
>CAZUGA010000066.1:0-13828 GCA_964619885.1 uncultured Methylococcaceae bacterium | reverse complement strand
CCAGGTGTTCACGTTCAACCAGAATCGCTGTTCAGCTTCGCCGGAATATGCACTTGTCCGCCCTACCCGTTGTATCAACATATCCCTCCATTTTTTTACACTGATTTGGATCCCTCAGCATGCGAATGTTATCTCTCATTCAGCGTGAATAGATCACATTCTATTTGTAATTATTTATCGGTCAACGCGCGGCGATTCGAATAATATTTGAGGCAAGACAACAATCGATGGATTCCTCATGAAAAATATACTTGCAGTAATGATAACCAGTCTAATTCTTTCAACCAGTATCGTCGGAAATGCTAACGCGGAACGTTACGTTTATATCAACGGATTGCGCATGAACCACACCTACATGGCCGCGCTCGACCGGTGGCACTGCGGCTATGTCCCTAACGGTAACTACTGGTTAAATATCAACAACGGTGTGTGGGGATACGCGGGTAATCCAATGCCCCAAGGCAACATCACAGATAATTGCGGTTATTCACAACGGCGTCCCGGCCTTTCGGAACGCGGTCTTCTTTATAGCCCGGGCGAATTGCTTCGATAATTACTGAAACTCTTTCAATATAGCGCTCATTCGGCGCGCGCCTGGCGAAAAAAACGAGAAAACCATACCAACTTCGACAACTTCCAAAATATCAACACGATTTGCCAATCAAACTAGGTTGGTCTACTATGACCATATTGGTCTTATTTGGGATGGAATTGTTATGATTATCAATATCTCCGAAGCAAAAACACATTTGTCAAAGCTGGTCGACATGGTTTTCCACGGTGAAAAAGTCGTCATCGCAAAAAACAATTTGCCCCTGGTCGATCTGGTGCCGCACCAACCGGAAGGAAAAAGAAAACTTGGATTACTGTCCGGTCAGGTCACAATTCCAGAAAACTTCCTCGAAGAAGACCAAGACATCAATGATTTGTTTTACGGAAAAGATCGTTGAACATCATCATCGATACGCATATCTATTTATGGGCGATTTCCAATCCTGAGAACCTTAAAAATCATCAGCGCTCAGAATTGGAAACCCTAACAAACACCATTTATTTAAGCGCAATCAGCGTTGCTGAGCTCATGATCAAATCATCAATTGGCAAACTCGAGATCACTTTTGATCCGGTCGCAATTGCCGATGAAACAGGTTTTCAAACTCTATCTTTCTCCACCGAAGACGCACTTCTTTTGAAGGAAATGCCTTTTCATCATAAAGATCCATTTGATCGGATGCTGATCGCACAAGCCCTCTCCAATAATTATGCGATTATGACGGACGACTCAAAATTTTCATTTTACGATTGCAAATTAGCGGCGTGATCCGTAACTACCTCGTTATACGACGGATTATGCAAGCATATTCAGTCTACCTTGTTTCCACCAAAATGAAAAAGTGCCCAATATGTCTAAATAATGTATTGAAACAAAGATTTGACTCTTTTTTCTCATGACTCTTATTTATTTTCTTATTTTTCATTTGCCATTACATTTGAGAGGAAATATCCGGGGTGTACCGGTTCAGCCAAATACTTCACGCAGCACATCAGGGCGCTGTTTGGCGATTTGAATGAGCGAAATAGCAGCGCGGCTTGGTTTACGACGACCTTGTTCCCAATCTTGTAACGTGCGAACTGAAACACCTAACAATTCTGCAAACTGCGGCTGAGATAAACCAACCTTTTGGCGAGCTTCAACAACAGGAAGTAATTCCACTGTCTCGACACGGCCTAGTTTGCCAGTCTTTATACTGCGTACAGAATCCAGTGTTTCTTGCCATACATCTCGCTTTGAATCTCGTTCAATCAGATCTTTATCATTCATAACCATCTATCAGTTCCTCTTTCAACGCTTTGAGAATATGTGCCGAAACGCTCTCTTTACTTGATTTTGCATAGAGTGTTAGCAGCCAAATAAGCCCATCACCCGGCTGAGTGAAGTAAATTACCCTTACCCCACCTCTTTTCCCCTTACCTTTTCTTAGCCACCGAACTTTCCGAATACCGCCAGAACCCGGTACGACATCACCAGCATAAGGATTTTCAGCTAACCACGAAGCAAATTCTCCACGCTCATCTTCAGACCAATAATCCGGCCACAGCTTTGTAAATATGGGCGACTCAATGAGTGTGACCATACAACAATATAATACGGCAATGCCGTATTATTGCAAACTGGATGAACTTCGGTATTTGAGCGACTAAACCGATAGAAAAGCCCACAGCGTAACGCACATAACAAGACCTGACCCCCTCACGTTATGTCATCTGGCGAAAAACCCGCTTTGCTAGTCAGTCCTATCGAGGCGATCAGTTTCGGCCTCTCATTTTATCGATTACCGAAACCTGCAAACGGCTAGGCGTCAGCACCTACCGCTTATTACGCAGTGCTTGCCAACAAGGACAGCGTGGTGAATCCGTCTCTATTCGTCTGCCAATCCCCCAGGACAACCTACTACAAATCGCTTAAGACTGACCGTCATGGCCAACGGTGTTTATTTCTACAGCACCTATTTAAACGCGTGAACGGTTACGACAGGCTTAGCACAATTTAATATTGTGTCCCTAGAATTCCCAGGGACAAACCAAAAACAAAGCGATCATGACGGATTAACCGAAATTTTCACTTTACGATTGTAGGTTAGTGGTTTGACTCCTCTCTTCCCTGCCATTCTGCCATACGGAGGATGACGCAAGCTTATATCCGCCCTACCATGCTCGTCAACAACCTTGAACTATATGAGGACCAACTTTTTTTCTAACACACCCCGGACTACGTGTGGACCACATTAAAGGATGGGCATCAAAAGTCTCAACAGTAACGTTCTCTAAATCACAAGACTTAGGGATTAATCCATTTTTATCTACGCTTCCGCAAATTTTTGCATCTTTGCCAGTAACATCGACAACCCTGACCTTCCCCCTATCAGTTATAGCTGTTATTAACTGAAATCCTTCCTTCCTCAATCTTTTTGTCAAAATTTTATCAAATGGCAACCGCTCTCGATCTCTAATCAATACTTCTGGAGATTCGTTGCTACCATCTGTTCCTCCTAACGGCCTGGATTCGTTTCTACCTTGCGAATCTCTTGAGAGTGATATTAAGAGAGCAATACCCAGAATAACTGCGACAATACAAACCGATCTAAATTTTTTTTCTAACTCAGTTTTTTCAGACATAGTTCAGCTCCTTCATAAAAATTAAATAGGGTTACCACATTATTTTTTTCATAAATTAATACCGTTTCCTAGTTAATTACTACCTAACAATATACAAGTCTATTGAAACGAAAATGTGACCTGCATAGCAATATTCCGCCCTGGCTGGATTCGTGGTACTACTCCCTGACGCGTTCTAAACTCGTCGAGTTCTTGAAATCTAAAATTGGAATCAAATAAATTCTTTACGCCGACATTGATGATGCCATATCGTTTTGGCAGCCGATACCCGAGTCCTGCATCCACTACAATAAATTCTTCGCGCTCCTTGCCAGAAAACAACCTTATCCTTTGATTTACGTATGTGGCTCGCATCAAACCGAAAAATCCCGAAGAATGAAAATATGAAACTTCTAATGGAAGAAATTGTGTAGTTGTATCGTCAGGAGCAAACGAATCTGATTCTCTACGATCAAAATTTTCTAACTCATACTGAAGACTGACAGCCCAATTTAAACTAGGTGTCCAATAGAAATAGGCTCGGTATAACTCCTCTCTCCAATCCTCAATAATGGTATTAGGAAATGAAGCTATTGGAACTCGAAGATCTCGCTTAGAAGCTTCCAAACCACCGTAAAAATTTGCCGAGAATTTATGATTTAAAGCAATTCCAAATCGCCATGAATCAGTTCCAGCTGGATCGTCAAACATTTGATTCCAGCTTGCAACCTGCGTAGGCTCTATTGTCTGATCATTCAGTAAAGACCTCTTTAAATTTCTGAATGCCGCTAGCCGTATAGTAGTACTCGGCAAAATATTCCAAATGAGACCGAATTTCGGATTAAATTGCTCAAAGTCACCTATTAGTCCATCCTTGAGAGAGTCAAAGCTGACTCCAAATGTCCATGTCATTACCGATGGATAATGTACATAAGAATATAGATATGCATTAGCATGCTGAATATCAAATTCACTTGGAAAGGATGCAAAACCATCAGTTAGATCATCAAATACATCATTCGAATGTATGTCATAGTATCCACCTCCCAAAGTAAGGTCGAGCAGCGTCGAATCAAATAAATACTGCCCTTCGGAAATATATCCTTCTGTCTTTTCTTCGAAATCAAAAAAATCTGAAGTTTGATTTTCTTTTCCTCGTTGGTATATTAAGGACCCGATAAATTTCGAGTGGTTTGCAGGCGCGTAATTCATGCCTACTCTAGCGGTGTTACTACGTTCTTTTCTGCGGAAAGAGGTATCGAAATTGTCTGGATCAAATCGGAGTTCGATATCGCCTTGTTCTGTTTGCTCGTATCGATATTCGGCTTGTAAACTAAAATTCGATGTTACTGCCACTTGGGTAAAAACATTGTATATGTCTCGTTTGAGATCATTATTTTCTCTAAACCCGTTTGTCTCATTATGGTATTGCCCTACACTGTAAGAGAAATTATTCCAAAGTCCGGAATGCGTAATTTCGTCACCGTAAGTGTCATCTGTACCGACAATTCCTGACGCCTGAAGCGCAAATCTATTACGCGCGAATAAAGGATTAAATTCGTTGAACGATGGATTAGCTGGGCCTAAACTATTCAAGGATAGTAAGTTAGTTGACCCTAATTGTGGTTGCACAGGTGTAATATTGACGGGTTGCAATAATTGGGACCGAAGTAATTCACTTACCCGTGCGACTTCATGTCTTGGCAGAGCCGCATAGTTGTCCGCGATCAGTCTATGCCCAGAATAATTCCCTGGATCTACATTAACCGACTTCCAACCCTCAACCAATCCTAGCTGCTGAAATCCTAGATCATTATAAATCCGCCCCAAACTCGCACTTCTGGCGGCAAAATCATCATCCAACAACAATTTAGACCGATAAACTGCCCGATTGTCATTCAACTCAATCGCCTTCTGCATATCGTGCAGTGCCTCCACCGGCCGATTCACCGTCTGCTTATAGATCGCATCGTAAAACCACGGGGTTGGGTCCTTGGGATCGAGCTGCTTGGCTATCGTAAATTCGCGGTTGGCCACAGTACCGCGCTTTTCTTCGTAATAGGCTTTACCCAAATAGCTGCGGATCAGCGAATTCTCCGGATCCAGCACGGCCGCCACTTCGATATCTTTTCTGCCTTCCTCAACGTCACCTTGACGAATTTTGGCAAGTCCCATCCCCAACCTGGGCAATGGCGCCGAGGGATCAAACTTAATCGCTTTACTGAACGATTCCTGCGCCTCGTCGATATCGATTTCCATCAATTGGGCAAAACCCAGAACCATTTGAGTACGCGACAGCTCAGGATCCAGCGCTTCGGCTTTTTTTGCTGCATCCAGTGCGTCATCCAGTTCACCGCTGGACAGTGCCAACTCGGATAACCGGGCCCACGCTAGAGGGTCGTCCGGTGCTAGTTCCAGCGCTTTTTTGATACTTTCCGTAGCCCCGTCGATATTGAACGCAGCTTGCTGCGCATAAGATAATGCAACCTGCGGCACGGGCGATTTAGGTTCAAGCTTGACCGCCTCCTGGGCCAACAACAAAGCTTTCTCTTTGTTGTTTTGAGTGAGCGCAATGACCGATTGCAATGCCAATGGCGCGCCGTTTTCCGGGCTCATCACCCTAGCTTTGTTTATGTCGAGTTCGGCTGATTGCACTTGGCCCACACTCAATAACAATGCGGCACGCTGACTGTAAAAGCTGCCATCTCGGTCTGTATCCGGTACCGCATTTAACGCTTCTATCGCCTTCGCAATTTGGCCGGTCCGGTAAAAGGTGACTGCGCTCTGGCGTTGTGAATCCGCCGCGGCACTAGGCCGATAGTCAATGATCGGGGGATAATACAGCGCCCATTGCACCGCATCGCGCGGCTTGATCTTCAAATACGGGACAGGGCCTTTCCCCGCTTCGACGACGGCGGCTTCTCCTGGCCCCAAGCTAATCTTGCCTTGCGCATTATCCACCGAAACCTTACCCTCGAGCACCCAAACTTTGGTGTCAGACTCGGCAACACGCACCGCGAATTCGGTACCTTCGATCGCAGCATTAACAAACGGGGTTTTAACTTTAAGACGGTACGGAATATTGCTGATGAAGTGAACCGCCCCGCGCACCAATTCCAGCCAGGCATTGTCTTCGTCGTAAAGCTGGGGTAGCACCAACGTGGTGCCTTGATCGAGTCGAAGTAAGGTTTCGTTGCGAAGCAGAAGGCCGGCCCGGCTATAGATATCAGCGCGGATACTATCCCCCGCGCAAAACTGATCGTTCAGTTGTACCCGCGACCAGCCATTTTGTTTTGCACGCTTGACCTCAACCGTGCCTTGAATGGAAACAACCTGGGTAACCCAAGGCGCACAAGGGGCTGCCGAACCGTTCGCGGCCCATATCCATAACACCACTAAACTACTCAAAACCCTGGCGTAACAACCCATTTGGCACCCCGCCTTATTATTATCTGGGCAAAATAATAAACGCTCCAGCCTTTGAAACCAAAGTACTAATTAACATTCGATTTGTCAACTATTCCCTTGACAAAAAAGAATTATTTTCCCAGATCATTTACCGGGAAAGATCAAAACACCGACATTGGTTTTCAGGCAAATAAAACAGGGCCTATATTCCTTCAGATGCCTTCGGCTTAATTCCTTTTGCTATTCACAGTTGATGGGATCTTTCTTTGTAAGCCGTCGCATACCGACGGAGTCAATACCGTCATTTCACCGCAAGCGTATTAACCCCATCCCACGAAACGGGTGAACCGTGCTGTAAATAATGATCACACAATCGCAAATAAAATAAACTTGGACCATCGATGCCATACTTTTCAACCAAGATTTCGAAAATCGATTTGGCTTCAGTCCAAAAACCACTCTCAAATTTTTCTAAGCCATCGAGAAACGTCACCCGCAAATCCAAGAATTTTGCGTCAATATCCTCCGGCACACCAACCAGTTCAAAAATCTCCAGCGGCTTGTCCTTACCCTTCAAGCGAAACTTTCCCGCGCGCCGGGTAATCATCAAGCCCTCGATCTGGTTGGCAACTCGCGCCGACGCAAGTACGCGCGTACCCAGATATTTATTTAGGCCTTCGATCCTCGAGGTTGTATTGATCATGTCGCCAACCGCACGGAACTCGAAGTGGTCGCCCGCGCCAACATTACCGATCATCATCTCTCCGCAATGCAAGCCGATACGCGTAGGCAATACCGCATCCTCCACAGATTGTGCGTTCGCACCACTTAATTTCGATTGGATCTCCAAGGCTGCTTGGCAAGCAAGTAACTTAGTATCCTCAGAGTCCGGGGTACGCTCCCAGAATGCCAACATCGCATCGCCAACCACGTCCAATATCACGCCACCTCGATCCCGGACCGGGTAAAACAACAATTCAAAATACCGGTTTAAACGATTCTTGAGTTCGCGGGGTTCTATATTTTCGGCAAAGGACGCGTAACTTTCCGCATCGCTGGCCAAACAAACGCCTTCAACCACACGGCCAGCATCGACCAGATCTTCCTGCTTCCAATCGGGTAAGGAATCAACCACTTCTCCGGGTAAGAAATAGCGCGCGGTTTTCTGAATTCGTTGACGTTCGCGGTGGCTCAATAAATATCTAAGCAATAGCGCGGAGAACAAGGCTAATGGGAGTTGGAACAGCAACGGAATCACTATGGGTGCCCAGTGACCGTTACTTTTAAAACCCGCCGCTGCTATAGCCAAATACACTGCGATTAATGCGACCGCCGATAAAACCGCAGCTATCGATGGCATCAGGTAAAAAGCCAAACCCACGCTTAACCCCCAAACCGCGATCAAACTCAAACTGAGAATCCGATCAACCGGTTTTATACTTCGCCCTTCCAGCAGGTTGGCAAAAACTGTTGCGATGATTTCCACGCCGCTTAAGTCGAAGCCATCGTCGCTAGAGAAAACAGTGTGGAAATCGTCCTTCAAATCAGGCTGGTAAAGCTCTGAATTTCCGACAAAAACTGCTTTATCACGGAATTCGATTCCGGGCGCACTCAAGATATCTGGGTCGTGGGGCTTTATCACCCGATAGTAGGGTACCGTCTTGATACTTTGCGGCGGGCCGTAAAAATCGATGTAGTGATTATCCGGACCGTGGTGCAAAGCCGCCAATACATTAAAATACCGCCCCGGCCCATGCATAAGCCCCAAATCGTCTGCGATTGGTTTGGCAAAGCTATAGTTTTCATTCCGTACCTTTTGACGAATCCGCCGCACTCTTTGGCTAAAACTTTCGATGTCGTAGGCTTCATCTGGTTCTTCAATACCTTGGCCTTGAACCACTGTAAGATTCCCAACCTGCCGCTGAATTTGTTGGAATGCCGAAGTCGCATAATGATGCAGTGCGAGAACCGGAAGTGTGGGAATATCACCCGAACTGGGTTTGAATAACCAAGCTTGATTAACCCGGGCGGGGACCTTGGGCAGTGGAAACGGTGCGTACGCCAAAACTGAATCGGCGATCACAGCAACAGGAGGAACCAGCTGGTCCATCAACACCGTTTTCGACCCACCAATTTGATTAGGGATGGCAACTGGGCGCTGATTTAAGTGCGCGAATAGTATCACATTCCCTGCGTTTTTTAGCGCGGCAGCAAATTCCAGGTCGCTCTGCAATTCTCGTTCATGTCTGAAAAACACATCAAACACAATCACCTTTGCACCAAAACTACTCAGTCTATTAACCAATTGCGCGTGAACCGATCTTGACCATTGGTTGGGTCGTTCGTCCAATCCTAACTGCCGTGAAGACTCTTGGTCTATGCTGACAACAACCACTTCCTGCGGAGCGGGTCTGGGTCCACGGAGATTAAACATCCAGTCCAAACCCCATTCTTCTTCCAGTGCCAACACGGCCGGAATCAGCGACAGTAAAACACCCAGCACGGCTATGGTTACCCCAAGCCATATTCCACGCACAAGTTTAGAAATTTTAGACATCAATATGCGGGCAAATACCCTACTTCAACCTAAAGTCAGTTTTCTAAATGAATTCCTGTAATCGCTAAGACCGCTATCTAGTTTGTCGAACAAAAGAAAACTTGTTATATATCGGGATAGGTGACCACCAATCGGACGTATTCGCATACAGGTGAACTAAGATAAAAATCAATATACGATCATTATGACCCCGCACCCATTGAATCGGCAACCGTGCAGAATGTCATATCACTTACGAGCAAGTCTCAATAAAAAACCCCAACCTCGTAAAAGGTTGGGGTTTCTGAGTGCCGAACGCTTACCTATATCCGTACAGGTTGGATCAGAGACGCCGATCAAATAAGTAGTGCAACAGCGCAAACCACCTAATCGGGAATTTTATATCCGACCACTAATCTGTTCTATCCTTGGATCTAAGACGCATTTGTTAAGCCACTTTTTTAGACGTAGACTCTTTAGCAGGCGCAACCGGCTTAGCCGCGTCAACGCTTTCGCTGAGAATTTTTTGAACTTCCTGACTGTAGGCAACCACTTCTTCAGTCGCAGTTTTGCTTTCGGCAATCAGTTGCTCCATATTTGTTTTGGCTACTTCGGTCTGCTCCTTCATGAAGGCAACCAAAGCGTCGTAGCTTTGAATTTCGGTGGCTGATTTAATTTGTGCTTCAGCTTGCTCGATAAAGCTTTTAGATGCGGCGGTTTGGCTCGCAACGGCTTGATCAAATTTGGCGACATTCAATTCAACCAGTTTTTGAACAGGCTCAAACATTTTCGAAAAATCTGCATACGGGTATGAATTCGACATGATTTATCTCCTTTATGGTCAAAATTAACTCAATACATCAAAGTCCCGATAATAATAGCTCAAAATATATTGCGGTGCAACATTTTATTGCAGCGCACAAAAGAAGGATCTCACTTACCCCTTTTGAATCGCATCAAAACACTATGTTCGCGCAATCACTAAATGAACCTTAATTTTGAAATAAGAATGTAAATCGCAAGATTCGGGTTGCCGACGGCTCCGGTTAGGATTATTTTTCCCCAAATTTACCGACGTTTTTAAAAGGTCTCGCATTGGATTATTTTTATGTCTGCATACTGGTTCAAAGCCGAATTTTAAGCAAATAAAAGACAATGGCTAGCGATTACGAAAGGGTTGAAAGCGCAATTCAATTCATACACAACCACCATAATTCACAACCATCCTTGGCGGAAATAGCCAGTGAGGTGGGATTGAGTAACTTTCACTTTCATCGACTATTCCGACGATGGGCCGGTATAACACCCAAACAATTTTTGCAGTTTCTAACTGTCGAACATGCCAAGCAAATGTTAGCCAATAATAATCTATGGGATACATCCCTCGAACTTGGCTTGTCTGGAACGAGTCGATTGCACGATCATTTTGTAACGTTGGACGCGGTTACACCGGGAGAATTCAAAACCTCAGGCGAAGGATTGCATATAGAATACGGTCTTTGCCAATCGCCCTTTGGCCCGGCTTTCATATCGGTAACTAAACGCGGTATCTGCCAGCTTGCATTCGTCACGCAAGAAAACCCGCAACAACCTTTGGATAATCTTCGTGAAAACTGGTCAAAGGCTAAAATAACGCTTAATCAAAAGAGAATTGCCGATATCGGAAACAATATTTTTAGCTCTGATGACCATCGTCGCACCAGAATACATGTCTTCGTCAAAGGCAGTAACTTTAAATTGAATGTGTGGAAATCGTTACTGAAAATTCTGCCTGGCGCTGTTTGTTCATATACACAAATCGCGAATTCCATTCAGAAACCCCGAGCGTGCCGAGCAGTTGCGAATGCTATAGGCTGTAATCCGGTGGCATTTTTAATCCCATGCCATCGGGTAATCCGCAATACTGGCGCGCTTGGGGGATACCATTGGGGAATTGAGCGCAAAATGGCGTTGCAAGTCTACGAAGCGGCAAAATCCCAAAACAACTGATCGATTGCGATTACACTAATGAAACATTAGCGCCACTATCTCTGGCAATTGGCTAGACAATGTTTCCCGAACACAACGCGAAAACTATATAAGCGGGATTCTTATGCCTGTTCGCCGTTGACGAAAACCAACAATAAGTCGTGGTCATTAAATCGCGAAAAATCAAATCCGATTACGAATACCAAACACCGTAGTCCGATCAAATAACGCGCGTGTAACAGCTACTTCGCGACTATATTCACATCGGAATTGATTACCCGCGATGAATATCCTATTCTTTAGATTCAAAAGGGGTGCCATTTATAAGATCGCAAAAAGGTTGACACGCAAATCTAACTGCGTCAACACATCGAAACAACGTCATCGGCCTGAATAACAGATTGGCTCTAACTACTTGGGGAAACACCATTGAAAAGCGGTCTTAGAAAAAGAGTATTGGTAACCGGCGGTTGTGGTTTTCTCGGCTCGCATCTTTGCGAACGTCTATTAGACGCAGGAAACGAAGTGTTGTGTGTAGATAACTTCTTCACCGGCACCAAAGACAACGTCTTGCATCTGCTGAACAATTCGCATTTCGAGGTTATGCGCCATGATGTCACCTTTCCTTTATATATCGAGGTTGACGAAATTTACAATTTAGCCTGTCCCGCGTCGCCAATCCATTATCAATTTGACCCGGTACAGACGACCAAGACCAGCGTGCACGGCGCTATCAATATGCTCGGATTGGCGAAAAGAATTAAATCAAAAATTTTTCAAGCGTCGACCAGCGAAGTTTACGGTGACCCCGAGGAGCACCCCCAACGGGAATCCTATTGGGGCAAAGTCAACGTAAACGGTATCCGAGCTTGTTATGATGAAGGCAAGCGCTGCGCCGAAACACTTTTCTACGACTATCATCGTCAACACAACCTACGCATCAAGGTCGGCCGAATATTCAATACCTACGGACCCAGAATGCATCCGGACGATGGCCGGGTTGTATCAAATTTCATCGTTCAAGCGCTACGAGGCGATTCAATAACAATTTTCGGAGATGGTTCACAAACCAGATCGTTTTGTTATGTTGACGACCTGATCGAATCATTTATTCGGCTCATGAACACACCCGACGACTTCACAGGCCCGGTAAATATAGGAAACCCTGAGGAATTTTCTATTAAACAACTCGCCGAACTGGTAATAAAAATGACGGGGTCGCATTCCAAATTAGTCTACAAAGATTTACCCAGCGATGATCCAACACAGCGTCGCCCCGACATTAGCCTTGCTAAACAAGCACTGGATTGGGAACCGAAAATTCAACTTGAAGAGGGTTTGGTGCGAACTATCGATTACTTCGATAAGTTACTCGGTCACACAGCCAACTCCAAGACAGATGCGGGAATGGGGCATTGCGGGTAACTGGTTTCGTAAACTGAGGAACAAAAGCTAAGCACCACCGCACTCGGCACAAGATACAGATAGCATAAATTTTTGACGTCCCACTAAGTGGAGTATTAATACCGGCTAGCACTAAGACCTGGAGTGAATAAAGCGTGATCGCGGAAATACAATTGTTCGAAAAGACAAATTGAGAGAGGATTGAATATCATGAGCACAAAGAATATGGACGTGAACGACGAACCCGTCAGTATCGTAATTCCGGCGTTCAATGAAGAAGGTGGAATTACCGTCGGCATCGAAACATTACGCGCTGCGATGGATGGAATTGGACGGGAATATGAAATTATCGTAGTCGATGATGGATCCAAAGACCAGACCGCAGAACTCGCTCTAAAAGAAGGTGTTACGGTTCTATCTCAGCCAGAGAACCGTGGTTACGGTGCAAGTTTAAAAGTTGGGATTGATTATTCCAGTTACGACATCATCATCATAACCGACGCAGACGGCAGCTACCCAGCAGATGCAATTCCGGGCTTACTGGATGATCTCAAAGGGTATGAGATGGTGGTCGGAGCCAGGATTGGTGAAAAAGTCGCAATACCAACGGTTAGGCAACCCGCCAAATGGTTTCTGGGGAAACTTGCAAGCTATCTAGCTGGTCGACATATCCCGGATCTGAATTCTGGCTTACGGGTAATGCGAAAACCTCTTATACTTAGATTTAAGCATTTGCTTCCTGCAGGATTCTCGTTTACTACGACGATTACGCTGGCATCACTTTGTACTGGCGCGTTGGTCAAATACACACCAATCAATTACCACGCACGGATTGGCGAATCCAAAATTCGACCCCATCATGCGGTTGAGTTTCTACTTTTAATTATTCGGACAATTGTATATTTTAACCCGCTCAAAGTATTTCTACCACTCGGCGGCTTGTTCTTTATCGGAGGTCTTTCCAAATTCCTCTATGATGTAACTGTTGGCATCGTTTCGGGTACCGCAATGATAGGTTTTTTGGGTGCCGCAATTATCTGGGCGGTGGGTCTGCTTTCAGACCAAATAACCAAGATTACGCTTCGACCCCAATAAGATAATACTGGAAAATTAACAATCGACCTGAAGAAGAATATTTAGCAATCAATCAAACTCAATAAGTTGTGCTACTCGAAATATCCAAACTCTCTAATTGTAGATATGTTCGAATCATCGAAGGGTTGATTATTGTGCTTGCCAAGGTATTCCTCCCAAGTCGACTGAGTTAAATATCTGGATCTGTGCGAAAAAATCAGTATTTGTGAGCCTCTTGCAAAACACTCGGCTTTCAAGTGAGCGCAAATAAAAATAAGACGC
>CAZUGA010000065.1:0-14195 GCA_964619885.1 uncultured Methylococcaceae bacterium | reverse complement strand
TCAACCGATTCATTAATCTTTTTATTGATGCGACAACTACCTTGAAATCTACCGTTAGTGCCTCGTCCAAGGCTCAACCTGATTCGCAATGATGAAATACATCCTTGTATTTCCCCCTGCGGGTCGCTTCGCGGTCCAAATCCGTTCCAGACGGATTTGTCATGGGATACTGGCGCCCAACGCTAAACACCGTTCCGAAATCATTCCGGACGCGCAGAAAATCGAAAAGAATACTTCCGATACGCAAGACGACACGCCCCAGTCCTCGGCGTCTGTTCGCATCAGCTGGGCCCGACTGCTGACAAAACCGCCGGGAGCGGGTTTTGAACGGCACATGCCGGCCCGAAGGGTGAAAACCAAGGAATGGTTTTCGTAATCGGGTATTCGATATCGACATCGAACACTGCCCTCACTGCGGGGGTGAACTGAAAATCATCGCCGCTATCGAAGAGCCCACAGTGATCGCTAAGATCCTCGCTCATCTGGGCTTGCCTACCCGTCATCTGCTCTGCGCTATCCCTGCTTCGCTTGCTGTCCAGCCAGGCCCTCCTGGCTTGTCGTTCGCTGCTTAATCGCAGCTCACCCACCCCGATCTCCCGCCCAGTCTTTCGAACTATTCGAAATGGCCTGATCTTACACCGGTACCACGATTCAATTCGGCTCACCTTCGGAGCCGGCGATCCCCTTTGGCCATCATCTACCCGAAACCCGAAAAATCGTCGGAATCACTACTCGATTGCTCTTTTCAAACTCCAAAAATGCAAATTTTTCGTCCGAGAACGTCACATTTGACAACTTACTTTATGCGGCCTTTACAACGTCCAGCAAAACGAATCATCGATACAATCGAATACAATCTCGAACAACTGGACGACCTGATTCTTGGAACTGGATTTATTGAAAACCACCGTCGATACGCTCATAACCCATGTCGAGCAATTAAAAGATCGGTAAAAATTACTTAGAGCGCTCAAAATCCGTTTAATTATCCGGTGGTTCGCAGCTTTTATTCAGATCCTATTACTTCCCTAATGAATGGGCTTGCAAGCCCTATTCACAGTCGGATATTTTTGCTTCATGCTTGTCGCATAAGTTAATAATATTGTCATTGAATTGTTACCGAACTGTCATGTTAATGACTTCATATCTTAATTTCGGACGTTTAGCCTTACCGTTACGCTAACTAATGAAGTCTGGAGTAAACATGGGTATTTCAAAATACATCTTGCTGATTGGTGTCGTGCTGGGTTCGTCGGCGACAGGTGTGGCATCCGCCGATTATGGGCACCATAGATCGAAAGATAAGAAAGATAAGTGGTATCATCATAGACCGGATATGCACTTCAAACAGCAATCGGTCCAATTAGGCCCAAGACCTTACTTTCTGGTCGAAGATATGAAAGACAGCGGATTGAAAGAAGCATTGCAACAATGCAGCGAAGGGCCTTTTTTCAAATCCGACTTTTCCATTGGCCACCGTGGCGCCGCATTACAATTCCCAGAACACAGTAAACAATCATATGAAGCGGCAGCGCGAATGGGTGCTGGCATTGTCGAGTGTGATGTAACTTTCACTAAAGATAAAGAATTGGTTTGTCGCCATTCACAATGTGATCTGGAAACTACGACCAATATTCTTGAGACCGGTTTAGCTGGAAATTGCTCTGTCCAACCGGACTTTACAAGCGAAACGCCTTATAAAAACGTTAATTGCTGCACCAGTGACATAACTTTAGCGGAATTCAAAACTTTACGGGCTAAGATGGATGCAGGCAATCGTAATGCAAAAACCGTGGACGAGTTCATGAATGCTACTCCCAATTTCCGTACCGATACCTATGCCGGCAACGGAACGGTGATGACGCATAAGGAAAGTATTGAACTATTTAAAAGACTGGGTGTAAAAATGACGCCGGAATTAAAATCTCCAAGCGTAGAAATGCCATTCGACGGTTTTACTCAACAGGCCTATGCCCAAAAAATGATCGATGAATACAAAATGGCCGGTGTTAAAGCCAAAGATGTTTACCCGCAATCATTTAATCTGGAAGACGTTCGTTATTGGCTAGCCAATGAACGAAAATTTGCTAAACAAGCGGTTTTGCTAGAAGATCTGAATGTTCCCGCCGACTTGCCTGCAGCAATTTCCAGACTCCCTTCATTAGCAGCCGAAGGCGTAAAAATCGTAGCGCCGCCAATGTGGGCGCTGGTAACACTGGACGCTAATAATAAGATAGTCCCATCCGAATATGCTATGGCCGCAAAAGCAGTCGGCCTGGATATCATCACCTGGACACTCGAACGTTCCGGGTTATTGAAAAATGGCGGCGGTTATTATTATCAATCGGTGACCGGTGCAATCGAAACTGATGGTGACACCATGGAAATTCTGGACGTGCTGGCCAGGGATGTCGGTGTGATGGGCGTTTTTTCAGATTGGCCCGCCACAGTCACTTACTATGCCAACTGCATGGATCTAAAGTAGTTTTAACGCCTTTCTCCGGCATAGCCGGAGAAAGGCGTCAAAATCACTACTCGATTGCTCTTTTCAAACTCCAAAAATACAAATTTTTCGTCCGACACCATCGGAATTGACAACTTACAGATCCTTCCGTACATTTCCATTTGACCAAAAAGGCTGTTTATTCGCCTTATTCGTTCGTAAATGTCGCATAAGAAATATCAGCACAGCACTAAGTGAATTACTTTTACTGGAGAGTTTGGGGGATCAATATAGCTTTTTTTACCGCAACACGAAGATATAGAGGAAGATTTAGATGAGTAGAATGACTCGACTGGCTAATTTGGCAGCCATAATAGCGAGCGTATTTCTATCAGCGTGCTTGAAGCAATCGGCTATAGATTCACAGTCAAATGTTAAGGCAGAGAAACTGCTGACCAACGCCAAGGTCTATACCGTCAATGAGGGCCAACCTTGGGGTGAGGCCGTTGCGATCAAGGGCAATAAGATTATATACGTGGGTGACGCCAAAGGTGCCGCCGGATTCGTGGATGCTGATACGGAGACCTTTGACTTAAACGGCAAGATGGTCCTGCCGGGTTTTGTCAGTGGTCACGACCATCTGATAGCCTCTGACTGGATGGGTTATGGCGTACAACTTTACGACGCAAAATCGAAAGAGGAATATCTCCAGCTAATCAGTGACTATGTAAAGGCGAATCCGGATGAAAAAGTCATTCGGGGAATCGGATGGAATCCCGTAATCTATGGTGGTATGCCGACCTCGCAAGAACTGGATGCAATCGTCTCTGACCGGCCAGCTATATTGCTGGAATTTACTATTCATGATGCCTGGCTCAACAGCAAGGCTATGGAAGTTGGCGGCATTACCAAAGAGACAAAAGATCCGCTGCCCGGTGTGACTTACTGGAACCGTGACAAGGATGGCAAACCTAGCGGTACGGCAATCGAATTTGCGTGGTTGCCAACCTATGTAGCATCCGGCGCCTGGGAACCTGAAAAGATGATTCCAGCCAGTCAGAAAAAAAATTATGCGGCTGCTGTGGCGAGTGGTATGACAGCATTCCTTAACCCGGGGCTGGTGACACCGAATCTGAATAATCCTGAAGGTATGTTTGAAGATTATAAGGTCACCCTGGAATTGTTATCGCAACTAGATCAGCAAGGCGAGCTACCACTGCGTACCTTTTCACAACCGCTATATAAGAACCCGGAAGCGGATCCCGAGTGGTTCGTGGGAAAAGCCGCTGTGTTTGCCAAACAATATGATAGTGAACGCTTGCGTTCCCTGGGTATTAAGATACATCCGGAAGGCAACTGGAGCAGCCGTACCTCATTGATGCTAGAACCTTATTTGCCAAAAGATGGCGAAGAAGTTGATATCGAAAGGCCTTCGCCCACGGCTTATGGTGCGGCCGGAGTAAGAGCTGATTTAATGAGAAAAATTGTACTCGCGGCCAATGCCAAAGGACTTGATGTGGCGACCCATACCGATGGCAGTGCCACCGTAAGAGCGATGATCGATGCCATAGAAGCGTCCAAGGAAGCCGGATACAGCGATACCCGAAACTCGTTGCATCATTTATTCTGGGCGCATCCTGATGACCTGCAGCGTATTCTGGACATGAATCTAACGGTTAACATAACGCCCAACTTCAGTACCGACTGGACGGGGCAGGATATGCTCGCTTACCAGCTGCTCGGAGAGGAACGCACGAAGGAGCAGCTTTCGACCTATCCGATTGTTTTCGCTAACGGTAACAAGGTCAGCTTGTCTGCAGATATTCCTAGCTCACCGCTTGCTTTAATTGCGCCGTTATTCAACATGGAAGCAGCGATAACGCTGCAAGATCCCACCAGCCCGGATTCCAAGGTATTTCCGCCAGGACGCAAAGGTATTACCCTGAAGCAGGCAATTAAGGGCGTTACTATATTCCCCGCTTGGCAAATCCGCATGGAGAGCAAAATCGGTAGCATCGAGGTGGGGAAATATGCGGACCTGGTTATATTAGAGAAAAACCTGTTTGATGTTGCCCCGCGTGATATCGCCGAAGTGAAGGTGGAAGCGACAATAATGGATGGTAAATTCACCTATTGGGATGGCATTTAAAAAATTTTTTCAAGTCGGGCTGAATTCTATAATCAGCCGATAAAGTAAAGGTTCCAGCTTCCGAATGAATACACGATTCATCTCTATCCTTCTGCTCTTGGTTGTAAGTTTGGTGGGATGTGCACGCAGCGTACCCCATGCCCGCACCGTCGAGGAAATCCGCATCATGCTGAAGCCAGGCGACTACGAACGGTTCGACTACGTACAGGGAGAAGATTGTGTCGGGCGCTACTTGGCATTTTTCCGGTTTGCATCTCCTAACGTAGTGGTAGCCGCTCGAAACGCAATGCAGAATGCGGACGAAGCAAATTTTCTTACCAACCGACACGTATCCATGGATGAACGCTTTATTGTCCCGCTTTTGTATCACCAAGTTTGCGTGGTGGTGGAAGGCCGCGCTATCCGGCTTCATACCGCAGCGGAGAAAGGACTGTGAGCAGGTTCGGTTGGTGTACGTCGCTTGTGTTGTTGCTGCTTATTGCGGGCTGTGCCTATCAAGCCCCGATCACCCAGAGTCAGGACGCAGTAGAGCTCGACGTGAGACCGAGTGAGATGATTCTTAAAGGCGGGACGATGGCCAGCACTCGACGTTTCCATCTTTTATTCATCGGCATTGGAGAGAGAAATTCGTTCCTGCGAGCCGAAGGCAAAGCCATCGAAGCCGTGGATGCCGAACTTCTCGTCAACCGAATCCGATTAAAGTATTTCGAGGGTTTTTTGATCCCGAGCCTGTGGCTACAAACACTAGGCTTCGATGGAGCCAACGACATCCCGATTGTCGGATGGGAAATCTACACGGTTGCGGGTACTGGAGTTCGCCTCGTTCCCCAATACTAGGAATGTTGGGTATTGCTAACATTTCTTATGCTACATCTACCCGGCTGGACTTGAGCAAAACCTGACAGTTGCTGCGTAGTCGAATATCGAATGATAAATACAAACTCTGTGCATCCACTAACCTCTGGCCTAGTGAAACGTGTTGGTACTTTTGGAGGTAGTTCACACAGGACCCCAAATTCAATTTAAAGATACCATCGCAATGATAAAAATGATTAGAAGAACAGCATGGCTGCTGGGTTTAAGCGCCTGCTGGATCCCGGTTGTCGGTGCTCAGAATGACGAAGCGGTTCGAGAAATGGCGCGTAAGGCGCAGGATCCTTTGGGAAACGTCAAAGCACTGATGACGGATAACACGATCGCGTTCGGCGGGGGACCTGACGATGACATTACGTATGGTTTTCAGCTACAGCCCGTTTATTCGATCGAAAACGAGACTCAATTCAACATGATTGCGCGCGCTATTATACCGGTTATCGGAGTCGACCCCGGCGTAGTTGTGCCGCGAATTGGTCCGGATACTCGGCCCAATGATGGTCCTCGCTGGGGTTTAAGCGATATCATGCTACAGTATTTTTTTTCACCCAAAACGGACTCCAGCGTTAAATGGGGCATTGGCCCTCAGGTTTCGTTAAGAACCCGTACCGGGGACCGTCAGGCGGGACCCGGTTGGGGTGGCGGACTTGCTGGAGTCGTTTTCGGTGGTTACGGCAATTGGTCGCTGGGTAGTATAGTTATGCAGCACTGGGGAGAGGATAGGTTCAGCCTATCGACGGTGCAGGTCATCGCAATGTACAATTTCGAGTCAATGCCCGGTGCCTATCTTGGTTACAATAACTCGATAACCTACAACTGGAATGCGAACTCTGGAGATCAACTTACCTTACCGCTCGGTGCAATGGCTGGCAAAACATTACTGCTCGACAATGGTGACGCGCTGGATTTGAATATCGGCGGCTATAACCTTGTAGTCAGTCCTAAAAATGCTCCTGAGTGGCAATTGAAATTCGGCATTTCCTATTTCTTCAACTAGTCTGTCAGTCAACGGCACTACCGTCTAAGTGACAACTTTTTACACGCATTACGAACGGACGCCTACTACATATAAACTTGATTCTGGCCAATTCCGTCAGAATCCCGGCCGACCCTCATTCACGCCTTACGCCATGCCTACGCCACCCATCAACTGGAAGCGGGCATGCCGGTTCATCAACTGCAGCGTTTACTCGGACATCAGAATATCCATACGAAGCTACGTTATGTCCACTGGCTTCCGGATTACCGAGAAGGTAAAACCGGAGCGGATTTGATCGCCGGACTGGAGGTGCATGATGGTTGAAGTCACCGGACTGCAAGCGGTATTCCAGCATTTTATGAAGGACTATCGCTGCCACCAACCCCTTAGCCCCGTTCAGGAAAAAGCGTGCCGGCATTCGAACAATGCCGCACAGAAGCCTTGGGCGGATTGCAACAGCGTTGCAACCGCTGCGGCTACCAGCAACCTCAGTATCATTCTTGCCGCGACCGTCATTGTCCCAAATGCCAAGGGCGTGCCCAGCAAGCGTGGTGTGAACATCAGCGACAAGCAGTTCTGCCGGTGACTTACTACCCTCTGGTCTTTACCTTGCCCCATGAACTGAATGGCTGTGTGGCCTTGCGCCCGGAGGTGATCTACCGTAGTTTTTTCCAAAGTGTGTGGAAGACGTTGAGCGCTTTTGGCCGTGATCCTAAACGCCTCAATGGAACCCTTGGCATGACCTGTATACTGCACACTTGGGGACAAGCACTCACCCGGCACGTACATCTCCATTGTTTGGTGCCCAGCGTTGCTTTGACGGAGTCGGGAGCGATTCGGGTTGCCAAGAGCAACTACCTGTTCCCGGTAAAAGCGCTGTCGCGCCACTTCCGAGGCTCCATGGTCAGTGCACTGCGGCAAGCCACCAAAGTGGGTGAACTTCACCGCATTACCCGGCCTGGGGAAATCGATGCCACGCCGAATCAGCTGATGGAAAGCGATTGGGTGGTGTATACCAAAGCTTATCTGAAACAGCCTGAAACGGTAGTCGACTATCTTGGCCGCTATAGCCGTAAGACGGCGCTTCATGATCGGCGCATCCTGGGTATCGACGGGAATCAAGTCAGTTTCCGGTATAAAGATTACCGGGACAACCACCGGCACAAAGTGATGCAACTGGCGGGTGAAGAGTTGATCCGACGTTTTCTATTGCACATTCTACCCAAGGGGCTGATGCGGATCCGACACTATGGTTTTCTAGCCAACCGCTGCAGGCAAGCCACGCTCAGCCAGATCCGAAACGGCCTTGCAGAGACCGACCGCATAAACCCCTCCGGTCGCAGTGAAGACGACGGTAAACGAAACGACCGCCAAGATCCCCTGCCGTCCACGTGTCCGCGTTGCACGACCGGTCGCTTGATCATAGTCTACGAAATACTGCCCAAACGGTTTGCCTATGGATGAATCATGAACCGCTGAGAATCGAAGCCATCGTTAGCCGGACCCTCGAGAGGCTCCAGGAGCCTGGGATGGTGTTCGGCCTGACCCAAACAAATCCCGAAAAACCGTGGTTTATACTTCATGCACGACTGAAAAATCCACGGCTAAAAGCAATGTTTGTCCTGAAAAAAATTATACCGGTACCCTACGATCACCTAACAACTATCGATTTTCTTCGACAATCGCGCCCTTCCTAAATACAATCGCCTGTAATATAGAGCACCAGGTTGGCGACTTAGTCCAACAGACATTTATCTGCCATGCTACGCACGGCAAGATAAAATGCTTAGTTGTTAGCGTCAGGTGCAAGCTGACCCAAGCGTCAATGCTTATTTGAATTCCTGTCAGTCCACACAAACTAAATATCGAGGAAAAATATGAATAAATCAATCAATCGTCGTGACCTCTTGAAACTTACCGGTAGCGCAGCCGTTGCAGGCATCTCAATGTCTGCGATAAGTGTTCCGGCTGGCGAATCTAAAACCCCACTATTGAAAGACAGCAAAGGCGTGGGCGTTTACAACGAATGGGACAAATTGGAATCGGCCATCGTAGGCACCACAGAAGGCTTTACGTTTCCAAAGCTTGACTGGGTTTTGGATACTTATACGGGAATTACCGATGAAGTAAAAGAGTCATTGCGCAGTCATTATGGCAAGACTTTTGAAAAACAGGACCCAAAGCAATACTCGATCACGAAAGCGGAACAAGACAGCCTGGCCAGTCTCATGGAAGTAGAGGGAATTGAAGTGATTCGCCCAACATTGCCATCCATTGAAGAGCGACAAGCAAACCATATTGGATACACGGCGATGTTTGAACGAGACAATACACTGGCAGTCGGCGATGAAATCATAGACACCTTCTGTCGTACAGGCGCTCGTCGTAAGGTGCACCCATTTTTATACAAGCAAATTAGCGAGGTGTCTAAACGCACTGGTCAGAGCCATATTTCACAGCCTGTACCAGCGATCATGACAGATTTACCAGATGAAACGCAACCCTATCTGGAAGGCGGAGACATTTTTATTCTAGGTAAAGATATTTTGGTGGGTCATGCCGGTATCGCGTCAAGCTATGCAGGTATTGAATGGCTACAAAAACACCTTGCACCGAAAGGTTACCGCATCCATACGATTGAATTAACGTATGATTGGATCCACCTAGACTGCATATTCTCAACGCCACGTGAAGGTTTAGCAATGTGCTATTTAGGTGGGGTAAAAGGTGGCAAGGCCGCATTCCCAGAGTTTATGCAAAACTGGACCTGGTTAGAGGCCAAAAAAGAAGAAGCCAAAGCGCTAGGTTGTAATGGTGTCAACTTGGCACCAAACCGTACCATTATTGGTGCTGA
Source organism: uncultured Methylococcaceae bacterium (assembly GCA_964619885.1). Lineage (GTDB taxonomy): Bacteria > Pseudomonadota > Gammaproteobacteria > Methylococcales > UBA1147 > CAZUGA01. The sequence continues at coordinate 4,897 of CAZUGA010000065.1, read as the reverse complement.
ACATACGCGAATTATCAAGATGTTAGAAGACAACGGCGTAGAGTGTGTGACGCTACCGTATGCTAATGCGTCAATGTTTGGTGGAGGTCCACGTTGTTCGACTCACCCACTTATTCGTAAGGTTTAACCATTTCTTCTTGGGCGAGGCGGACATTGTTGTCTAGGATAAAAGTCCTTTTCAAAAACCAAAATGTTTCCAGCTATAAATACTATGTTAATCAGCGTGTAAATTTTGCCAGTTCTTTCAAAAAAACAGCATCCAGATTTACCAGTACAATTTTGTAAGCTATCGTTATCTATCGCTTATTCTCTAGCAATATTAACGCTGATACTGGAAAAAATTGGAAGCTGATTTACACCGTTTATTTTATTATTTACCAAGGGTCTGATTTCTCCGTGGCGCTACCAATCCATCCTCCATTTATTTGGCGCCGCAGTCAGCAATTGTAATCGAAAATTCTAATATTTATAGCTCAAGCGCCTTCCTGAGATTTTCTAAAAGAGCGGTACGCTTGGTTTTAGAAAGCCTACTAAGGTTTTCAATCTTCCAGCGAACCGCTGGGAGGGCATCGACACTGGGAAGTTCCAGCATCGCCCAGTCTGGATCACCGGACTTGAAGGACAAAAGGAAATGTCGGTGAGTATCCGGCATGTCACCGACTATCCGGCCGACCAGTTCCTCGCGTGCCGAATATAGGTCGTCGATCGTCACTTTCTCGCGTGTCATGCCGGCAAACCCGGTTTCGAATTCGTGTTGTAAGTCCTTACGCAAAGGTACCAGCACTTCTGCCATTGGGCGATTGTGGCTGATCAAGTAAATGAGAAAGGCGCGACGCAATTCCTCGTCGATTCCCTCGTTCGCAAGCAGCTCGCGTACATCAAACAGGTCGCGTGGATGCTGCCGATCGAGTGCCGCGACGATCTTCCCTGCGTAGAGATCTTGGAAGGATACCACAGCGATTTCTGCGTAACCGAATTCATCTTCCACCTGCTCTTGAACGGCAAGTCGCCTGGCTGGATACACGCAGCCACGTGTTACTGGTGTCACCTCAATCTTGATCTGAACGCCCGAGGCGCTGACAAATACCTTGGTCACAGCACATTCCTGACGCAAAGGCACAATCTGAGTACGACTTACTGGAATACCCTCTTCTATCTTGCGCGCGATCCGTCGCATGGCAGCGTCAATATTCGCAAGCGATGTCTCTCGATCTTCAACCGGGAGATAAGTGAGATCAATGTCAACCGACAGACGAGGTAAGTCACGAACAAACAAGTTAATTGCTGTTCCTCCCTTGAGCGCAAAAACTTCTTCCGTGGCGACCAACGGCAACGTTTCCACCAAAAGCTTGACTTGGGTTCGATAGCCTTCAGCCGCTTGCATCGAGCACCTCTGGCACCGTGATCTGGTATTTCGGATCATAACGCCCGCCGGCGACAATCTGACGTTTACCGCGACCAAGGTCGATTTGACCGTGATCAAGGCGATTAAACCACGCGTGGTCCTGTCGTTCAGCAAACCACAGGAAAAGCCGCTTCACCTTGATACTCTTACACGCCTCAAGGACGACTTGAACTTTCCGCGGACTGAGCGTTCGCGCAGACTCCATCAACACATCGGCTTGATGGAACGACTCACGATCGGGCAGTTCATCGAGCAGTTCGCATAGTGCGCGTTCAGGCGTCGCGACGCCGAGCTTCCAACCCCAATGTCCCCATTCGAGTTGCGTTACCCCTGGAGCGTCTGGTTCAAAAAGTCGTTTGCCCTTGTGCTCGATCAGCTTCGCGTCAGTGGGAACCCGCTGTGTCCAACCTGGAAGGGGGATAAACGTGTACAGATGGACGGTTGGATTTCCAGAAAGCTGCAGATAGTGCGAAAGTCCATGCAGATCCAAAGCGGTCCGCCCGCCGACATGCACGGGTTTCTCAAGCAGCGCTTGCAACGAGATGACAACTCGTTGCCATGGGATCTCCCGCTCTTCGGCGCTGGACGGGCGGCGATAGACCCCTCGCACAACGCCCTCTAACCATCCCTGTGCCACATATTTCTCCCGCCATTGCCGCCGATAGCCATGGACATCGAGCCAAGATGTGTCGACTAAAAGCCCCTCCGGAAGCAGACGAGCCAACTGGTTTAGCTTTCTATTTTTTTTACCTATCATAAGTAGGTAAAAATACATGATTTAAAAACCAGCCGCAAGTTTGCATCTACTCCGGATTTGCCTATCTATGGTAGGTAAAAAATGTAGATTTTGAAACCGCGATAGTGCGAAGTGGAGCTCGTCCGTTTGAATCTGGGACATTTTCGGGGGCAAGAAAAATGAATGTAGCAATCTTAATAATCACTCAGGGCAGGTTGAAAATGCGCTACATTGTTGTTGGGAATTACTCGCCACCCATTGACTTTGACCCACGACTTCAATCTATGTCGCCGTGATTCTGATATCCAATCGGTGAACTGCCAGTTGAATGAAAGCAAGGCATATCCCTCATGAACTGTGTGATTTGCATGATTAATTGCGCAATCCTTAACGAAATCATACCCAATCTAAACATACTTTGCTGTACCGCACTATTTCAGGACTTGGTAAATATTTCGCATATTGATCATCAGTAATCAAATCGATTACGATTGAATCACGCCAGGGACCGTTTCGCCGCCATTTAATCGGCGGAGTGTAATCAAACAATGGCGTGGTTCTGTAGCAGAGCCTTATCGCCTACAGAATTGAGAGGTAACAACCATGGACAATGAACTTGATTTCGCGTCACGAACACCCAGTCAACTGGTCGACCGGTACGTCGTAGAAAATATCTTGCGACCCGATTCCATCCGAAATTATCGGCTTGCGGCGCACGTTTTCGAAAAAGATACCGGAATACGGCAGATTTCAGATATTAATCGGGACAGCGTGTTAACGTGGCGGGATATTGTATTGGAACGCGTTAAACCCACGACCTGGAACAACTACCGGCTGCACCTCAGCGTCATGTGGAACTTCGCGGTTCGCAGGCATTGGGTGGAGAACAATCCATTTGCGGAGGTCCGTCCTGCCCCGGTTTTAAAAAAAGTAAAAAAGATCATCCCTAGCGATTTATTAGCCGCCACCATCGACCTTCTGCGAAACTCGGACAAAGCACCGAAGCCCGCCTGGTTTTGGTTAATTGCGGTGAGATTTCTTTATTTTACCGGGATACGCAGGCGGCAACTCACGTCGCTAAAATGGAAAGATATTGATTTCAAAGAAAATATTATCGTACTTAGGGCGGAAGGATGTAAAACTAAAAGGGATTGGACCATTCCGATTCCCGCAACCTGTTTGAGTGATTTACATCGCTTAAAGACGCGGACTGAAGCAGTGAACAGAGGCTCTTTCAAACTCGACGATCAAGTCTTCCGGGTACAATTGTTCTACGATCGGTACAAAGGGTGTGAACTGTCGTCTGATCAAATTGGGGGATTTTTTGGCCGGCTCTCGAAGGAATTAACGGGCCCGGTATCCTCTCACCGACTCCGCCATACAATGGCCACGGAATTAGCCAAAGGCCCAAATCGGAATCTCAAGTTGCTCCAACAAATCCTGGGGCATACTAACCTGAGTACCACTCTGGAATACGTTCATCCGGACCCGGAACAGTTCCGAGGATTTCTCAACCAGCTGGAACTACCCGAAAGCAAGTAGAACTGACAATAGAACCTAACCTATAAAGGTCGTATCTTTTTTATATTCGTTTGGATGCCAAATCAGGGAATTTGCCTAAGCAGAGATTCGATCGAAGAAGAGATAATAAAAGATCTGTTTAAAATTACGAATATTCTTTAAAAAAGTATTGACTTTCGTTGGATTTTAAAATAGCGTTTGAATTCATTCAGGAGGATTTACGCCCAGAAATTAGTTTATCTGGGGCTGTTTTGGAATTTACCATCAAACGCGAGGAAGTCCAAAGCGAATAGAAGCGATTTATATGGAGTGGGCGGCTCGAACCGATAATTCGAGCCGCCCTGGCTCCGTGGGTTGCGGCGATCCGTGCCTCAACGCTAAAAATTGGAGCTGGCGATCCGATTCGAACGGACGACCGGCTGATTACAAATTAAATTGCTTGGGCAATTTATCGTAGCCGCAAATTCAATACGAATATCTTATCCGGGCTGATATTTAAACCATTTGTCCACTTGAGCTAATCCGGTACCTTATATCCAGATCGCGAATAGCGGTTTGATTGAGGACGCTACTTCTAAAACGTCTAAATGTCAATACCCTAAATCACAAATAGGCTTTTCCAGAACAAATATTAATCCGTGCAATAGCTTACAATCTTAGAGTAAATTTCAATCCATCTTACCAGTAGGAAGATTCAATTGATTGAGAAATCTACGTAACTGTTCCAGTTCGGGGTGGACGTATTCCAAAGTAGTTCTCAAGTTGGTATGCCCGAGAACCTGCTGAAGTGCCTTCAGGTCTCGATTTGGTCCTTTGGCCAATTCTGTCGCCATCGTATGGCGGAGTCGATGAGATGAGACCTGGCCTGCCAACTCTTTCGATAATCGTCTAAAGAAACCTCCCATCTGCTCAGGCGAAAGTTCTTTACCCTTATAGCGACTATAGAATAGTTGAACCCAAAAAACCTGATCACTGGCCTTGATGGCCCCGCCAATACGTGCTTCGGTACGTTCTCGCAGACGAATTAAATCCTGCAAACAGGCAGTTGGAATCGGGATAGTCCAATCTCTTTTGGTCTTGCATCTCTCAGCGGTTAGTAGAATTACACTATCTTTAAAATTGATATCACTCCACCGCAATGAGGTAATTTGTCGTCTGCGCATCCCAGTAAAATACAACAATCGAGCCACTTGCAAAACTCATCAAAGCGAGTGGACTTAGTAGCTTGAATAGCT
>CAZUGA010000064.1:0-14800 GCA_964619885.1 uncultured Methylococcaceae bacterium | reverse complement strand
TGCCTTCTCGCTATATAGGCTTCCCAGTATGTCGAAGTCACGGATTCAGGTTTAATACTATATTAGCATTCTATCTTGTAAAGAATATAACTTCCGTAGGCTGGTCAATTTTCATTGATATGCTAAAGTGAACTAAATCCCAGCCCCACGAGATCAAGCAAGTCCTAACTATAAATGCGCATAAAATCCAGTACTTTCATTACAGCGATTAGCTTTTCGTTGTTGATTTCAAGCTTCGCCTCCAAAGCTGATATTTACAAATATGTCGACCCGAATAGTGGCCAAGTCATTTACACCGACGAACCACAGAACTCTCAATATAAGCTGATAATAAAATCGATTATTCGATACAAAAAGAAAAAATCCGGCAATAAAGGTTTTGCCGCGATGAGCAAGAATAAAAAGAAATTTAGCCCAATCATAAATACTGCTGCAGCCAAACATAGTTTGGATCCACGCTTGTTGCATGCAGTGATCAGGGCAGAGTCAGCTTACAATCCAAACGCCGTTTCACATAAGGGTGCGGTGGGTTTGATGCAGCTTATGCCGCAGACGGCAAAACGATTTGGTGTTAAAGATCGGGAGAATCCGACCGAAAACATAAATGGGGGCGCGCGCTATCTAAGCGAATTATTGAAGATGTTTGAATCGGATATAAAGCTCGCTGTCGCTGCATATAACGCTGGTGAACATAATGTCATCAAGTATGGAAATAAAATTCCACCATTTAACGAAACACGCCACTATGTGGCGAAGGTTATGAAATTTTATGGTCGCTAAAATTGAATCTTTAACACCGCAGCAACTTGTGCAAGGCGCGGTTGATCTAGTGTCTCTTCCAGACATTGCAATGCAAGTCAATTCAATGATTGTCAATCCCAAATATGATGCAAATGATTTGGGTCAGGTGATTAGTAATGACCCCAGCTTGACGACGCGATTGTTAAAAATCGTTAATAGTTCTTTTTATGGCTTTAAATCGAAGATCGATACAGTAGGGCGGGCAATTACTGTCATAGGTATTGAAGATCTACGGAATTTGGTCTTGGCGACATCGGCTGTCGAGTCATTTAGCAAAATACCGCAAGATCTAATCGATATGACCGAATTTTGGATGCGTAGTGTTCAACGCGGCGTGATCGCAAGACAACTTGCTAAAAAATGCTCGGTATTACAGCCTGAGCGCTTATTTGTAGGCGGATTATTGAGTGATATCGGATCCTTACTGATTTATACTAAGCTACCCGACGAATCTCGAGAAATACTACTGGCCGTCGGCGATAATCACCGGCTTATTCCCGGCTTGGAGATTGAAATCCTCGGTTTCGATCACGCTATGGTTGCGCATGAATTATTTCAGCTTTGGCAACTTCCGGAGGCGCTATGCGAGGGTGTGGCATACCACCTAAGACCCGAAGCGGCTTCTGTTCACCGCATGGATGCAAATCTGATATATCTGGCAAACAGATTGTGCGAGGTCAGTCTTCAAGGTTATTCGATAGAGGAAACTTTGGCAGAAATCTCACAGGAAACCTTAGACACTCTATCTCTAAACGAAGAGCAAATTAGTGAGGCAATGGGAGAAGTGGCGGGAGATTTTTCCAAGGTCTTCGATTTGATAGTCCCAAGTTCGAATATTAGATACTAATGCTTTCTAGTGTGCCGATGGTTGGTTAGCGGAGTAACTATTCAATCGAATCCCTTTTGATAGGATACGTTTTATCTCCATACAAATTCGCATTTTAGAGGCTTAAATTTTCTCTCGAGTGTATTGATGGCTATACGATCTGCGTAGTTTAGAGCAGGTTGATGCCCATGCGTTCCAGCATTTGGGTCAATTTTATTAGAGGAAGTCCAACCAGAGCATTGGGGTCGTCGCCTATAAAACGTTCCATCAATACAATACCAAAACCTTCGGATTTGAAACTGCCTGCGCAATCGAGGGGGTTGTCAATGGCTATATAGTGTTTAATTTGAGCCTCTCTGAGCCTTTTAAAGACAACCTTGCAGGAATCCAACTCGGTTAAAACGTCTGCGCAACCTGGATTGAATATACTCACGGCAGTGTAAAAATTTACGGTTTTACCGGAAACAACCTCTAATTGATTGACTGCTGTAGCGGCATCCCCAGGTTTTCCTAAAATTGAAGAGCCACATACAGCGACTTGGTCCGACGCGATAATCCAATAATCGTTATAAGTACTAGTCAACGCCCGTACCTTCGCTTCCGCCAATCGGACAGCCAAATGACGTGGCGTTTCTTCGGGAGCCCGGGTTTCATCAACCTCAGGCGCTACGGTAATAAACTCACCGATGACTTTTTGTAATAATTGTCTTCTATACGGTGAACTGGAAGCCAATAAAAATTTTTCTATCGAAATGGCCATCAAAATTAATTGTCCGTTGTAATTCGGTTATTTTATTTTGACAGAATTTCCAAAAGACCGTTATCATTGTACAGTTATGCAGGACAGATTACCCGAGTATATTGATCCTTTTAGCCTTGCAGAGCGGGAGAAATCTTTTGCTGGTAAAATGCCGCTTGTGGCAATGTTAAGGCTCGGCGAATCATTGGTCGAAAAGACAGGGGATGTATACTACGAACTAAATTTTCTTAAAGAAGATAAAGCATTTGTTATCCAAGGGCGTGTAAGCGCTAATTTGAAGTTAGAATGTCAGGTATGCTGTGACCCAATGGATTTTCAGGTCAACTCAAGCTTTAGCCTGGCGGCGGTATCGTCATTGGATGAGGCCTTGTTGTTGCAGGATTGTTATGAACCATTGCTGGTAGAAGAAAGAAAAGCACCAGCTAAAGAAATTGTTGAAGAGGAATTGTTGCTCGCGTTACCAATTATTTCAAAGCATTCGGGATGTAGAATCGAACCAGAGTTGTCGAACGGTATTGAGGAAACGGATAACCCGTTTTCCGTATTAGCTGATTTTAAATTTACAGGAGAGAATTAGTATGGCAGTACAAAAACATAAGGTGACACGATCTAGACGTGGTATGCGTAGAGGCCATGACGGGCTTAAATCCGCAACCCTGAGTCAGGATCCAACAAGCGGTGAGTTACATTTGAGGCATCACGTCAGTGCAGACGGGTTCTACCGTGGCAAAAAAGTCGTAACCGGTAAAGAAGACGAATAACACTATTTTACTATTTCCCGTTATAAAAAAAACATTGATCGAGCCGCGTTAACTAGAATAATCCTGGGCGGGGTTGGAGTACTTTATGGGCGCAATATCAACAATTGCCCTGGACGCTATGGGTGGCGACCACGGGCCGGGTGTTACTATTCCCGCTGCGATTAGCAGTTTGGAGGAGAATGAGAATCTACATCTCATTCTAGTAGGCGATAAAAATGTCTTAGATAAAAGCATTAGCGATATTCCGCAGGAATTGGCATCCCGAATCAAGATTCACCATGCTTCTCAACGCATTGAAATGGACGACTCGCCGTCAAAGGTATTGAGGAATAAGAAAGATTCGTCCATGCGTGTTGCTATAAATCTGGTCAAAGATGGAACAGCTGATGCCTGTGTGAGTGCTGGTAATACAGGTGCATTGATGGCCACAGCTCGTTTTGTATTGAAGATGATTCCGGGAATTGATCGACCGGCCATCATTGGAACCCTACCATCCATTCAAGGACACACTTATGTGCTCGATTTGGGTGCGAATGTTGATTGTTCCGCTGAACATTTATTCCAATTTGCGGTTATGGGTTACGAATTGGTTCGCGCGGTAGAATTGATAGATAGACCCAAGGTGGGTCTTTTGAATATTGGTTCCGAAGAAATTAAGGGCAACGAACAGGTCAAAACCGCATCAAAACTTCTTGCAAATTCGCATTTAAACTTCGTTGGCTATGTAGAGGGAGACCATCTGTGTGCCGGCGAAGTAGATCTCATTGTTACAGATGGCTTTGTCGGTAACGTGGCGCTTAAAGCCAGTGAAGGTGCCGCAAAAATGATTCTCCATGCAATAAAAACAACATTTAACAAAAATATCTTGAGTAAAATGGCTGCAATAGTGGCCTTGCCCGTACTGCAAACCTTTAAGAAACGCGTCGATCCAAGATTATACAATGGCGCGAGTTTGCTTGGCTTACGGGGTATTGTAATTAAGAGCCACGGTGGCGCGGACGCTGTGGCATTTTCGAACGCCATTAAGATAGCGCTTTTGGAAGTCGAACAAGCGATACCTCAAAAAATAGGCGACCGTGTTGAAAAAATATTCGCCGAAAGGATTCCTGCGTGAGCAAACATTCGCGGGTTATTGGGACCGGTGGATATTTGCCCGAGAAGGTCTTAACCAATCACGAAATTTCAGAAACAGTCGATACCTCAGACAGCTGGATTTATGAGCGAACAGGGATCCGCAGCCGTCACATCGCCGCAGAGAATGAAACCGCATCTAGTATGGCGGAAGTTGCGGCCAGACAAGCTTTGCAGGTAGCGCATCTTGATGTTCAGGATATAGATCTCATCATTACCGCAACCAGTTCTTCCGATCGAACATTTCCAAGCACCGCATGTTTATTGCAAGCTCGATTAGAGGCGGGAAATTGTGCGGCCTTTGACGTACAAGCCGCGTGTTCCGGCTTTATTTACGGGCTTAGCATTGCGGATCAATACATTCGGGCCGGAACCGCAAAAAATGTGTTGCTTGTCGGTAGTGAAATTAATTCACGACTCCTCGATTGGACGGACCGAAGCACCTGTATTTTATTTGGTGACGGCGCTGGCGCCGTCGTTTTGCAAGCATCTGATACACCGGGAATATTGTCCACCCATATTCATTCCGACGGTAAACACCAGGATTTGTTATATCTACCCAATCCGAAAAGTCAACCCAACCTAAAAGATCTCCCGTATATCGCAATGAAGGGCAATGATGTGTTCAAGGTTGCGGTGAATACTTTGGGGCGTATTGCCGACGAAACTTTGGCTGCAAATGGAATGGAGCGGGATGAAATAGATTGGCTGGTGCCACATCAGGCCAATATCAGGATCATTTCTGCAACCGCAAAAAAACTGCGATTACCAATCGAGCGGGTTATAGTTACTATAGAAACGCAAGGTAATACTTCATCCGCATCAGTGCCATTAGCTTTGAACGAAGGGCTTCGGGATGGACGGATTAGACCAGGCCAAGCTGTTCTGATGGAGGCTTTCGGCGGGGGATTTGTTTGGGGTTCAGCGCTGCTCCGAGTATGATATGCCAATTTCTGTTATCAAGTACCGCTTTGGTCGCCAAGTATAGATGGCAAACGCTGAATATTATCGAGCGTTGACGGAATATTACAAAAAATTCTATTAGATTATCCTGAAACAAACATAGGAGCCGGCGTGGGGTTGCATTCCCTAATTTTCGTATGGATCCGTATCCCTAGTTGAATCCTAAATTGTAGCCCTGCATATAAACAAAATTTTAAAAATCGATTATGCAATACAACAATGTCGCATTTGTTTTTCCCGGACAGGGCTCACAAAGCTTGGGAATGTTAATGGATCTTGCCGAAACGCATCCTGAGGTCGAAAAGACGTTTGAAAGCGCATCGCAAATTATTTCAACCGATCTTTGGAAGATTGTAAAGGAGGGGCCGGTAGAACAACTTAATCAAACCGAGAACACCCAGCCTTTAATGTTGGTCTCTGGGGTCGCTGTGTGGCGAGTATGGTGTAAATCTAGTGAGCTTAGGCCTGGCTGGATGGCTGGACACAGCTTGGGGGAAATAAGCGCATTGGTTTGTGCGGATGCGTTGTCGTTTGATGACGCCATTTTATTGGTTCGGGAACGTGCTCGATTGATGCAGGAAGCTGTACCATCAGGTATGGGTGCGATGGCGGCTATTATAGGTATGGATGACCCGGATGTTGTCACATTATGCAAGGACCTAGCTGGTGAAAAAATAGTCGCACCGGTCAATTTTAATGCACCCGGACAGGTCGTTATCGCAGGGCATGCTGATGCTGTGGGTCAGGCAATAACCGCTGCGAAAGACAAGGGTGCGCGGCGCGCCATGTTATTACCGGTTAGCGTTCCTTCACATTGTGAATTGATGGAACCGGCTGCTGAACAATTTGCACTGAGATTAAAAACTGTTGAATTGCGTTCACCTGAAATACCGGTGATCCACAATGTTGATGTTGCTTCGCACGCTGCTCCGGAAGTAATACGCAGCGTTCTCGCCAAACAACTTTACAGCCCGGTTCGTTGGGTAGACACCATTACCTTTATGCGAGATCAGGGGGTAAACACAATAGTCGAATGTGGCCCAGGTAAGGTCTTAAGCGGACTCAATAAACGTATTGTAAAAACCTGCGATGCTTTAGCCATTACCGATAATAATACTATGCAAAAAGCGCTGGAGTTTTTCGAATGACAAATCAAATCGCCATTGTAACTGGCGCAAGTCGGGGTATAGGTCGGGCTATTGCCATGAACTTGGCATCTTCGGGGTCTACTGTTATTGGGACAGCGACTACGGAAACCGGCGCAGCGAATATTACATCGTCGATATCGGTTTGTGGATTGGGTATAGGAATGGTGCTCAATGTTACTGATCCAGAATCAATTTCAGACCTAATCAAAACAACAATATCTGAATATGGCGTGCCAACAATTTTAGTTAATAATGCTGGGATTACGCAAGATAACTTATTGATTCGCATGAAAGAAGAAGAGTGGGATAGTATAATAGATACCAATTTAAAGTCGATATATCGAATGTCCAAAGCGTGCTTGCGTGGCATGATGAAAGCTAAATTCGGGCGTATTATTAACATTACGTCAGTTGTGGGTGCAACGGGAAACCCTGGCCAAACCAATTATTCGGCGGCTAAAGCTGGCATTATTGGATTTAGTAAATCTTTAGCCAGAGAAGTTGGAAGCCGTAATATTACCGTTAATGCAGTTGCTCCTGGATTTATCGATACGGATATGACCCAAGCGTTACCGGAAGAGCAAAAGAAAGCCTTGCTCTCCAGTATACCCTTGGCAAGGTTGGGTGATGCTGAAGAGGTCGCCAATGCGGTTGCGTTTTTGGCTTCATCAGACGCATCTTATATAACGGGAGAAACTTTACACGTTAATGGGGGGATGTTTATGGTGTAAAGGAGTTGGTGGTTTTTTATGACATTACTGATGGAGTCCTAATGCTTTGTCTATGAAAAATGGATTCAAGTGATATATTAGAAAGGTAGCATATCTGTTTGATATCCAAATATTAATTTACTAAGCTAATATAAATACGGGCTAAATTTAAAAAAAATTTTTGTATTTGTCGGGTTTCAGAATACAATTGCCCCGGCATTTCGTAGCGTAATTGAATTTTGAGGAATAATACTATGAGTGACGTTGAGGAACGTGTAAAAAAGATTGTTGCAGAGCAGCTTGGTGTTAAAGATGAAGTTTCCAATGAAGCATCGTTTGTTGATGATTTGGGCGCTGACTCGCTAGACACGGTTGAACTGGTGATGGCTTTAGAAGAAGAATTTGAATGTGAAATTCCGGATGAAGAAGCGGAAAAGATCACCACCGTTCAACAGGCTATTGATTACGTCAAGAACCACCTTTGATTATCGCTTTTACAACCGAGGCGGTATTTCTTGGATCGATGTTTTCCTGACACATTTGAATCTATTGTTTCAATCTTCAAGGTAAAGTTTTGAGTAGAAGACGTGTGGTCGTTACGGGCCTAGGTGCAATTTCGCCTGTTGGTTTAACCGTTGTCGAAACGTGGCAAAACATTTTGACGGGTAAGAGCGGAATCGGCCCGCTTGATGCCTTTGATGTTTCCAATTATTCCACGCGTTTTGGCGGACAAATCAGAGATTTCGACGTTAGCGAATATATACCGCTGAAAGACGCTAAACGGATGGATGGATTTATCCACTATGGAATGGCTGCAGGTTGTCAGGCATTTGAAGATTCCGGACTGGAGGTTAACGCCACAAATGCCGATCGTATCGGAGTGGCAATTGGTTCAGGCATTGGTGGAATTACCGGGATAGGTAATGGACACGAGACTTATCTGACATCAGGTCCACGCAGAATTTCTCCGTTTTTTGTACCTGGCAATATCATTAATATGATTTCGGGTAATCTGTCGATCAAGTATGGGTTCAAGGGTCCAAATTTCGCGATCGTAACGGCCTGTACGACGGGAACCCACAATATAGGAGAGGCCGCGAGGATTATTCAATACGGTGATGCTGACGTAATGATCGCGGGTGGCGCCGAGATGGCAGCGACTTCGCCAACGGCTGTCGGCGGGTTTGCTTCTGCTAAAGCCCTATCCCGGCGTAATGATGACCCGCAGGCAGCAAGTCGACCGTGGGACTTGAACCGCGATGGATTTGTTTTGAGCGACGGTGCGGGCGTATTGTTATTGGAAGAGTTGGAGCATGCTAAACGAAGAGGTGCGAATATTTACGGCGAAATTGTCGGCTACGGTATGAGTGCTGACGCATACCATATGACGCAACCATCAGAAAATGGAGAAGGTGCTGCGCGATGTATGACAAGCGCGTTACGTGATGCAAATTTAAATCCAGAGGACATCGATTATATTAATGCTCACGGAACCTCGACACCAGCAGGAGATCTTGCCGAAACACAGGCGCTTAAATCAGCATTGGGGGAACACGCTTACAAAGTTGCAGTCAGTTCTACCAAGTCGATGATCGGTCATATGCTAGGCGCTGCCGGGGGAATCGAAGCGGTCTTCAGTTTATTGGCAATCCGCGATCAAATCGCTCCGCCCACGATTAACTATGAAACACCGGATCCGCAATGTGATCTCGATTATGTGCCAAACAATGCACGCGAAATGGGGATTAAGGTTGCCATGTCCAATTCATTTGGGTTTGGAGGCACTAACGGCACGTTAATAGTTAAAAGCTACGCCTAAAAATCTACGCTAGTTTTTGCGTGAGACCGAGAGATCCAGTTTAACGAAACAATGTTAATAGCAGATTAGGTTTTTGGCTTGGGTCACGAGATTTAATAATAATTGTAGAATGTCCAAACTTTGCTTTGGATGAATATAGATCGTTTAATGGTACGACACATGCGAAGCGGAGATTTTCAACAGGGCTTGTGTTTTACGCTAACTTAAATAGCTACTCTTTCTACCAATCAGACACGCATACAGTTCCTCCATTTCCGAATTGCAATTTCGAAGTTGAAAATGGTTCTTATCAACGGAATTGAACAAACGTCAATCGATTACCGTGATAGGGGTTTGCAATATGGTGACGGCTTATTCGAAACAATTCTTATTAATAACGGTACTCCCGTTTATCTGGAAAAACATCTAAACCGTCTTTTTCTTGGGTGCCAACGCTTGGCGATTGCCCCTCCAGACCATCAGAAATTGCGCGATGAAATTCGTAGCGTCAGTTCTTTAACGCAAAACGCAGTTCAAAAAATAATCGTTACTCGTGGTGTTGGTGGCCGCGGCTATCTGCCATCCGATGATTCGAATACAACTAGAATTATTAGTACCCATCCGCTCCCCGAGTGCCCTGGTGATTTATTTACCCGGGGAATAAGCGTACGAATTTGCCAAACTCGGTTGGGTCAAAATCCATTTCTAGCAGGTATTAAACATTTAAATCGGCTTGAACAAGTTCTTGCGCGCGCCGAGTGGGGTGACAGCGATATTAAAGAGGGATTATTACTCGACACCTCAAATAATGTTGTTGAAGGCACCATGAGCAATCTATTTTGTGTAAAAGATGGACAGCTGTATACCCCAATTATTGATCAATGCGGCGTTGAAGGTATTATGCGATCTGTCGTTATGGATCTCGTTTGCCGGCATAATATTGAAGTCGAGTGCGTACAATTGACATTGGACGACGTCGCGCGTTCGGATGAGCTCTTTTTGACTAACAGCATTATTGGCATATGGCCGGTAACGCAACTTGAAAATCAAAGTTTCGCGATTGGATCGGTTACGCGGGAAATTAAGCGATGGATAGATCAGGAAAAATTCTAGCTACGACCGATTATGATGAATAGATTTATAGGAATAGTTTTATTATTGCTGAGTTTCTCTTTCGCTTGGATTTGGATGGAATACAAGAATATGGTCGAGAATCCATTGCCGATCGAATCAGCGACAAGATTTACCATAAAATCCGGAGATTCACTCAATCGTGTCGCGCAGCGATTAACCGAGACTAAAATCTTAAAGACGCCAATATGGTTTAAACTTTTGGCCATCATACGTGGAGAATCCAATAGTTTAAAAGTAGGTGAATATATAGTGCAACCCGGTGCGACCGGCAATGAATTACTAGACATTATTGTACAGGGACGGGTGCAGCAACATAGCTTAATACTGGTAGAAGGTTGGACTTTTAAACAGATTTTGAGAGCCGTATGTAGTAACCGTGCGATTGTTGACACACTTTGTGCTAAAGATCACTCATCAATCATGCGGGCGCTAGGTTACCCCGGAGAACATCCTGAAGGGCGTTTTTTCCCAGATACCTACTACCTTATCAATGGAACGACCGACATTGATTTTCTGGAACGCGCACTTAAAAAGATGAACCGTATTCTGGAAAAGGAATGGGAGAATAAAGCCAATGACTTACCGCTTAGAACGCCTTATGAAGCACTGATATTAGCCTCAATCGTTGAGAAGGAAACCGGCCGCGCCGATGAACGATCGGAAGTCGCTGGAGTATTCGTGCGTAGACTGCAAAAAGGAATGCTTCTACAAACTGACCCAACGGTAATCTATGGCATGGCGGAGGACTTTGATGGGGATATTAGGTCTAAGGATTTGCTTAGTGACACACCGTATAATACATACGTGCACGCCGGTCTTCCACCAACACCGATAGCAGCGCCCGGCAGCGCCGCGATCAATGCGGTATTACACCCAAAAAAGGGAGATAGTTTATATTTTGTTGCAAACGGCAATGGTGGGCATATATTTTCGGCTACTCTAAAGGCACACAATAGGGCGGTCAATAAGTACCAGCGCAAACGGAAACACTAGTGGGACTTGGTAAATTTATAACACTTGAGGGTGGTGAAGGTGTTGGCAAATCGAGTAACGTAGATTACATCAAGGAATATCTAACACGAAGAGGCTGCGCGGTCATCACCACGCGTGAACCCGGGGGTACCGAATTGGGGGAAAGGATTCGAGCGTTATTGTTGGATGTCAATCAAGAATCGATTACCGAAGAGGTGGAATTATTGTTGATTTTTGCCGCTCGCGCGCAACATTTGAAACAATTGATTCGGCCTGCAATTAATTCGGGTAAATGGGTGGTGTGCGATCGATTTACCGATGCCAGTTATGCCTACCAGGGCGGCGGTCGCGGAATACGCGACAACAAGATTGAATATCTGGAAAAATGGGTACAACGAGGTTACGTGCCGGATTTAACGCTTTTGTTGGATGCACCCATCAACGTCGGTCTGGAAAGAGCCGGCCGTCGCGGCGTACTCGATCGATTTGAGCTCGAACAGCGTGATTTTTTTAATCGCGTGCGGAATCGTTACATTGAACTGTCAGAACAATTTCCAAAACGGATTAAGTGTATTGACGCGAGCCAATCCCTTGTTTCGGTTCAATCCGAAATTGCTGGACATTTAGATCAATTCTTCGAAAATTAAACATTGTCAGCATGCAACCTTTTGATTTGTATCCTTGGCAAAACCAAAATTGGAGACAACTAACAGAATGGCTGGATATGGACCGTATGCCGCATGCTATGTTATTTTCCGGGCTCAGCGGGATCGGTAAAACACGGCTTGCGTTTTACTTTGTTCAAACGTTGCTTTGCACCGCTCCGTTGCCCGACCGCAAAGCTTGCGGCAATTGTAAGAGTTGCCTTTTGTTTAGCGCCGGTACCCACCCTGATTTTGGCGTATTGGAACCGGACCAAGCCGACAAACCAATTACCATAGATCGAATTCGTGAATTAAGACATAAGTTGTCATTGAGCCCACAATATGGCGGGTATCGAGTTTTCCTAATTCGACCGGCCCACAAAATGAATAGCAACGCCGTAAATGCCTTGCTGAAAACGTTGGAAGAACCTAATCCCCAAACCTTGCTGATTCTGCTTTCTGATTGCCCATCAATGCTTCCGGCAACGATCCTAAGCCGATGCCAGCAGATGGTTTTACCACGGCCCGACTTTGGCATAGCAGTATCGTGGTTATCTGAACTCGTCGAACCCAACAAAGCTGAAGTATTGCTGTCGCTGAACAACGGATCTCCATTAGCGGCGCTCGCATTGATAAAAGGCGATTTTATGGAAAAGCGTAAACCCACGTTTAATACATGGATGAGCATCGCTGACAACTCTTCAGATCTAGTTAGTGTGACCCAACAGTGGCTCGAAATTTCATTACCATTAATCTTAACCTGGATTAGTACCTGGACGATCGATATTATAAGACTGCATAATCACCCACAAACGCTTAGACTGAATAACCCTGATTTACGCGAAAGCTTGCAAGCCCAAGCGCAGAGGCTAAACTTAACCCAGTTGTTCGGCTTCTTCGATCTGCTATTACGGGCAAAGGCTCTGTTAGATACGCAGGTAAATCCGCAGATGTTATTGGAAGAAATTTTAATCGAGTGGCAATCACTAAACAGAGAACCTTAAGGTTTATCTAAAACGAATCGGGCTTAACTGATATGGCGGAAGCAAATACTAACCAGCGGCAAGGCATTTTGTCGTTGACCATTAAAGATAAAAATGCGTTATACGCGGCCTATATGCCATTTGTAACAAATGGTGGGTTGTTTATACCGACCAGTCGCCAGTATGAAATCGGTGAAGAAGTTTTCATGCTGCTCAACCTAATGGAAGAAACCGAACGATTACCCGTCGCCGGTAATATTGTATGGATCACGCCTGCGGGCGCGGAAGGTTATAGGGCAACCGGAGTAGGGGTCCAATTCAGTGACCAGGATGCCGGTATGGCGCGTAATAAAATAGAAAATTATCTAGCTGGCGCATTGGAATTAGATAAACCGACCCATACGATGTAATCGGAATAAGATCCAAGCTTTTAGAAAATCCTCAAACTAAGGGCCAAAATATTCCTGACCCCGTATAAAACAAATACCTGAATGCATGGGCTAAGGTAAAATGACAGAATTTATGTCATTCTAACCATAGGCTAAAAATGCTCGTTGATTCCCACTGCCATATAGATTGCCTGGATCTGGCGCCATACCACCAGGATATTTCTCAATTTATCCAAGAAACCGAACGTTCCGGCTTGGAGCATATGATGTGTATAAGTATCGATCTGGAAGCTTATCCTGGCATGTGTGATCTGGTTGCGGGATTTTCTAATATATCGATAACCTGCGGAGTTCATCCAAATGTTACCGAGGGTAAAGACCCCAGCGAAGCCGAACTCGCGGAATTGGCGCAAGATCCTCGCGTCGTTGGCATTGGCGAAACCGGGTTAGACTATTTTCGCAGTGAAGGTGATTTAGAATGGCAGCGCGAACGCTTCAGAAACCACATTCGCGTCGCTAAACGGTTGAAAAAACCACTGGTCATCCATACTCGCCAGGCCAAAGAAGATACATTATCCATTTTGGCAGAAGAAAACGCAGGCGAAGTGGGCGGTGTATTGCATTGTTTCACTGAAGATTGGGACATGGCCGTTAGGGCGATGGACATGAATTTCCATATTTCATTCTCTGGAATCGTCACATTCAAAAATGCGCAATCGGTTAAGGAGGTCGCGCAGAAAATCCCAGAAGATCGTTACCTGATTGAAACAGATTCACCGTATTTGGCTCCGGTACCGTTCCGTGGGAAACCGAATTACCCAACCTATGTACGATATGTTGCGGAGCACGTTGCCGAACTTCGTGGACAAAGTATGGCAAAGGTCTCCGATGCCAGCGCGCGGAATTATTACGCATTGTTCGGGTAAGACTTACGCTGCCTAATAATCGTTGATAATCGATTATTCAACATGGTCTAGATTATTTGACCATGCTGTATTCAGCATTAATATTTTTGTGAAGAATGCCTTTTAATCTTAAGCTTTCTATCTTTATGCAACATCATTTTAGAACGGGGTAAAAATGTCGGATATAACAGTCCGCTATATAGAATTTGACTTCGGCGAGACGGACGAATTTGACCCGGAGATAATCCCTGGTGACCCGGAGATGTCCTATTTTATGGTGGGACTCTCTATGATCTTACCGTATCTGGAACCGTATCTGGTCCAGCATTCATTGGCGGGGCAAAAAGTCATCAAAGACGAAAAGTTATTGCATGACATGCAACAATTCAGCCGCCAGGAAGCCTCGCATTATAAACAGCACAAGCGGTTCAATGACCTAGCTAGACGTGCTTATCCGGGCTTGGAATTATTGGAAAAGCGAGTCGCGTCAGATTATGTTGGATTTTCTGAAAAAGGACTAAAATTTAATCTGGCATTTGCCGAAGGTTTTGAGAGTCTGACTCATCCGTGGGTCATCTTCATGTGGGAAAGCGGTATGATCAAGCAAATGCGCGGACCACTTGCGGATATCTACGCGTGGCATTTTTTAGAAGAAATGGAACACAAGACGGTAGCTTTTGATGCTTATTACCACCTTTACAGCGATTATTTTTATCGATTGCGCGTAAGCCTGATTGCTCAATATCATCTGCTGCATTTTATGTTCTGCGCTACCCGGCTCTTGCTTAACCAAGAGAAGGATAGATTCGCTGCTCGTGGCGGTTGCATATTCCGGCGAAGCTGAACAGCGATTCTGGTTGAACGTGAACACCTGG
>CAZUGA010000063.1:0-15410 GCA_964619885.1 uncultured Methylococcaceae bacterium | reverse complement strand
CCTATCGTTCCTACGTTTACGTGCGGCTTCGTTCTCTCAAACTTTTCTTTGGACACCGTTACTTTCCTCTTTGACTTTGATTCGCGATGACTGTTTAAACTTCCGTTACTTAAGACGCTTTCTTTATAATCGTTTCAGCGATTGTCGACGGCGCCTCGTTATACTTTTCGAATTGCATACTATAAGTTGCCCGGCCTTGCGTCGCTGACCGTAGATCGGTTGCGTATCCAAACATTTCCGCCAATGGAACTTCACAACGGATCGTTCTGCCTGCAGGTGTTTCTTCCATACCCTGTATCAATCCACGACGCCGGTTGATATCACCCACGACGTCGCCCATATAATCCTCGGGCGTGACAACCTCAACCTTCATAACCGGCTCAAGTAAAACGGCTTTCGCCTTTCTAGCGCCTTCTTTAAAACACATTGAACCCGCAATTTTGAACGCCATTTCGTTTGAATCCACATCATGATAAGAACCATCAAACAATGTAACCTTGACATCTACGACAGGAAAGCCAGCGATAACTCCATTGGTCATCTGTTCTTTAACGCCTTTGTCCACTGCGGGTATATATTCCCGAGGCACCACACCACCAACAATTTCATTTACGAATTCGTATCCACTACCCGGTTCTTGTGGTTCAATTTTCAGCCATACGTGACCATATTGACCGCGACCGCCAGTCTGCCGCACAAATTTACCTTCCTGTTCCACAGATTGCTTAATTGTCTCTCGGTAGGCTACCTGAGGAGCTCCAACATTAGCCTCAACAGAAAACTCGCGCTTTAGACGATCAACAATAATCTCCAAATGCAGTTCGCCCATCCCAGAAATAATCGTTTGCCCTGATTCTTCATCGGTATGCACCCTGAAAGAGGGATCTTCTTGGGCCAACTTACCCAACGCAACACCCATTTTTTCCTGATCTGGTTTGGTTTTTGGTTCGACCGCAACAGAAATTACAGGCTCGGGGAACTCCATTCGCTCTAAGGTGATAACCTCTTTAAGATCACAAAGCGTGTCGCCAGTTGTTACATCTTTCAAGCCTATCGCAGCCGCTATATCTCCAGCACGAACCTCTTTAATTTCTTCTCTATTATTCGAATGCATCTGCACGATGCGTCCGATCCGCTCTTTCTTCTGTTTAACAGAATTAAAAATCGTATCTCCAGATTGCAACACACCGGAATAAACACGGAAAAACGTTAACGCCCCAACAAACGGGTCAGTCGCAATCTTAAAGGCTAGCGCTGAAAACGGCGCGTCATCTGAAGGACCACGCTCCGCTTCTGTCTCATCTGCATCGTCCAGTACACCGGTAATTGCGGCAACCTCCGTAGGTGACGGCAACAGGTCAATTACCGCGTCCAACATTGCTTGAACACCTTTATTTTTGAATGCAGAGCCACATAACGCAGGCACCAATTCATTTGCAATTGTACGAACTCGCAGGCCAGCTTTAATTTCCTCGACGCTCAACTCTCCTTCTTCGAGATACTTCTCCATTAGCTCGTCATTTGCTTCGGCCGCGGCTTCGACCATTTCTTCTCGATATTGATTCGCAGTGTCAATCAAGTCATCTGGAATGTCACGCTCTTCGTATGTTGTACCACGAGTCGCGTCATCCCAGTAGATGGCCTTCATTTTGATAAGGTCAACTACACCCTCAAAATTGTCTTCCGCACCAATCGGTAACTGCAACGGCACAGTGATACTACCCAACCGCTCTCTAATCTGTTCGACAACGCGTAGAAAATCAGCGCCCGCCCGGTCCATTTTATTTACAAAAGCCAAACGGGGGACTTCATATTTATTAGCTTGGCGCCATACGGTTTCCGATTGAGGCTCTACGCCACCTACGGCACAAAACACCGCGCAAGCACTATCAAGTACCCGCAACGAACGTTCAACTTCAATTGTAAAATCTACGTGGCCCGGGGTATCAATGATATTGATCCTATGCTCAGGGAACTGCTTATCCATTCCACTCCAAAAGCACGTTGTCGCCGCAGATGTGATAGTAATGCCTCGCTCCTGCTCCTGCTCCATCCAATCCATCGTCGCAGCACCATCATGGACTTCGCCAATCTTGTGAGAAACACCGGTATAAAACAACACACGCTCGGTTGCCGTTGTTTTTCCCGCGTCAATATGGGCCATGATGCCAATATTGCGGTACCTTTCAATTGGTGTTGTACGTGCCACTGCTATACCTTTATATGATTTATGGTTGAAGGAAACTACCAACGATAATGCGCAAACGCCTTATTCGCCTCTGCCATCCTGAGGGTATCCTCTCGCTTCTTAACTGCCGCTCCACGATTTTCCTGGGCATCCAACAACTCACCCGCCAACTTGAGCGGCATAGAGCGCTCGCTTCGCTTCCGAGCAGCATCGATCAACCAACGCATTGCCAATGCCATCCGTCGTGTTGGTCTAACCTCTACCGGCACTTGATAAGTCGCCCCCCCAACTCGACGAGACTTCACCTCGACTTTGGGCTGAACGTTCTCTAGAGCCTTTGCGAAAATATCAAGCGGTTCATCGTGCCCTTTACTTTCAATTTTCGCCAATGCCCCGTATACAATTTTCTCGGCGACAGATTTTTTACCGTTTTCCATTACCATATTAATAAATTTAGCTACGGTACCGCTGCCAAACTGCGGATCCGGATTAATCTCTCGTTTCGCAACAAATCTTCTTCTAGACATAACCTTATTTCATCCCACGACTATCAGCTTTTGGGCCGTTTCGCACCATACTTCGAACGCCCTCGACGACGACTTTCGACACCAGCAGTATCAAGACTCCCTCGCACTACATGATATCGAACACCCGGCAAATCTTTTACACGCCCTCCCCTAATTAACACGACGGCATGCTCCTGCAAGTTATGACCTTCACCACCAATATAACTGGTAACCTCTGCTCCATTGGTAAGCCGCACACGCGCAACCTTTCTGAGTGCCGAATTCGGTTTTTTGGGTGTCGTCGTATAAACTCTCGTACAAACACCACGCCGTTGAGGACACGCATCTAGCGCAGGGACGTTGCTTTTTTCAATCTTTCTAGTACGCGGCTTACGAACCAGTTGGTTGATCGTGGCCATATAAACTTAACTCCAAACCTTTAGTTATCGAGAGGGCGGACAAACTGAACGGTCATAATCCACCCACCAACTGCTACCTATACGTACACGGAAACAAAATTGGGACTGGAATAGATGCCTAGAAGACCTCTACCCTGTTGCGAGCCAGGTATAGTAGGCGAATATTATAACGTTGTCAAATATGACTGGCTCTAGGTATTCAATGCCTGTTTCAACGCCTCTTCAACCTCGCTTGTATCGATTTCTGAAGATTCGGTAGCACCCGCCTCAAGCTCTTTCAACCTGTTTGCCTTACGATCGTTATGATAGGCCAACCCGGTCCCCGCTGGAATTAGGCGACCTACAATAACATTCTCTTTTAACCCATAAAGCCCGTCATCAACTCCACGTACTGCAGCCTCGGTCAACACGCGAGTCGTTTCCTGAAATGACGCTGCCGATATAAACGACTCTGTTGCCAACGATGCCTTGGTAATACCTAGCAATATCGGTTCAAAAATTGCTGGCACCTTACCGTCTGCTTCCAATTGCTCGTTTTCTCCCAACACTCGAGATCTTTCAACTTGTTCTCCTCGAAGAAAGGGACTATCACCTGTATCGACAATTTCAACCTTGCGTAACATTTGCCGTATTATCGCTTCAATGTGTTTATCGTTAATCTTGACACCCTGAAGCCGGTAAACATCTTGGATCTCCTTAACGAGATAAGAAGCCAGTTCGCCAACACCACGCAATCGTAATATATCGTGAGGGGTTAGTTCACCTTCGGCAATTGTTTCACCTCGCTCAACCTGCTCACCCTCAAATACCGTAACATGCCGCCATTTTGGAATAAGTGTTTCATACCTTTCACCGGCAGGATCCGTTATAACTATTCTTTGCTTACCCTTAGTTTCTTTTCCGAAACCGATAGTCCCGGTTGCCTCGGCCAAGATTGCCGGATCTTTGGTTTTCCGTGCCTCAAACAAATCAGCAACCCTAGGCAGCCCCCCGGTAATATCGCGAGTTTTACTAGACTCCTGGGGTATTCTGGCGATTACATCACCCACCTTAACGGAAGAACCATCTTGTATACTGACAATTGCGCCAGCAGGCAAAAAGTATTGAGCAGGTATTTCGGTACCCTGAATAC
Source organism: uncultured Methylococcaceae bacterium (assembly GCA_964619885.1). Classification (GTDB taxonomy): domain Bacteria; phylum Pseudomonadota; class Gammaproteobacteria; order Methylococcales; family UBA1147; genus CAZUGA01. The sequence goes on along the minus strand of CAZUGA010000063.1, from coordinate 11,165 downwards.
AGATAGACTCACCGTCACTATCAACCAACCCAACCATAGGACGTAACTCTTTCCCAGCTCCTCCACGTTGTTTGGGGTCTGTTACGACCATTGAGCTCAAACCAGTAACCTCGTCCGATTGCAACCTCACGGTAACGCCTTCAACGAAATCTACCATTCGAACCCCACCTTCCACCTCAGTTACTACGGGGTGAGTATGCGGATCCCAGTTAACAATGACTTGCCCAGCTGCGACTTTAGCCCCATCACCCACTGACAGTACAGCCCCGTATGGTATCTTATAACGCTCCTTCTCCCGACCATATTCGTCGACTATGCTGACTTCCCCAGAACGCGAAACTGCAACCAAATTCCCATCTTTATTTTTAACGCTTTTTACATTGTTAAGTTTTACGTTACCCGATGCTTTCACCTCAACGTTACTAATTGCCGCCGAACGCGATGCTGCACCTCCAATGTGGAATGTACGCATAGTTAATTGGGTCCCAGGTTCACCGATAGACTGGGCGGCAATAACACCCACCGCTTCTCCCGTATTGACCAAATGCCCACGACCTAAATCACGACCATAGCAAGCCGCACATACACCTTGCCTAGTTTTACAGGTAATAACGGACCGAACACGAATGTTATCAACCCCGTGGTCTTCGATATCCCTAACCCACTGCTCATCCAATAAAGTCCCTACCGGAACAACAAATCCAGAACCTTTATACCCAACGATTTCCTCTGCGACAATTCGACCTAACACCCTTTCTGCAAGGGGCTCGACAACGTCGCCACCTTCTATCAACGGCGCCATCAGTACGCCCTCGGTGGTTCCGCAATCATCTCCAGTAATAACCAAATCCTGGGCAACATCCACCAACCTTCGAGTTAAATATCCAGAGTTTGCTGTCTTTAAAGCAGTATCGGCTAAGCCCTTCCGTGCTCCGTGGGTCGAAACGAAATACTGCAACACATCCAATCCTTCACGGAAATTCGCAGTGATTGGCGTTTCAATAATTGAACCATCCGGTTTAGCCATCAGGCCACGCATACCTGCCAACTGACGAATCTGTGCCGCTGAACCCCTGGCACCAGAATCAGCCATCATGAATATCGAATTGAACGATTTTTGCAGCGCTTTCTTACCTTCTGCATCCATCACTTCATCATGACCCAAACCTTCCATCATGACTTTGGCAACCTGATCGTTTGCATGCGACCAAATATCGACAACCTTATTGTAACGCTCACCATCCGTAACCAACCCAGATGCATATTGATTCTGAATATCATTAACCTCTGCTTCAGCAGTCTGAATAATATCCGATTTACGTTTTGGAACCGCCATATCTTCAATTCCAAATGACACACCAGATTGCGTAGCAAACGAAAATCCCATGTACATTAACCGGTCGGCAAAAACTACTGTCGCTTTGATGCCTAATGATCGATAACTTTGGTTTATTGCATTAGATATCACCTTCTTGGTCATATCACGGTTGACCAAATCAAAAGAGAGGCCTTTGGGTACGATTTCCCAAATCAACGCCCGGCCAACCGTAGTTTCTACTCGCCGCTTAACGACCTTGCCTTCTTCTTCCTCTTCCGTTTTGACAAATTCTTCGATTCGCAATTGGATCTTAGAGTGGATATCTACGGCTTTGTTTTGATAAGCACGATCAACCTCATCTACATCACCAAATACCATTCCCTCCCCCTTGCCATTGACCGCTTCCCGACTCATATAATAGAGTCCGAGAACCACGTCCTGGGTTGGGTTTATGATCGGTTCCCCGTTGGCTGGCGACAAAATATTATTGGTTGCCATCATAAGGCTACGCGCCTCTAACTGAGCTTCAATTGATAGAGGAATATGAACGGCCATCTGGTCGCCGTCAAAATCCGCATTGAAGGCAGTACACACCAGCGGATGTAACTGAATAGCTTTGCCTTCTACCAATAATGGCTCAAACGCCTGGATACCCAGTCGGTGCAGGGTCGGCGCACGATTCAGCAAAATCGGATGTTCCCGAATAACTTCTTCAAGAATGTCCCATACTTCTGAACCCTCCCGCTCAACCATCTTTTTTGCGGCTTTGATCGTCGTAGCCAAACCTCGAAATTGAAGTTTGCTAAAGATGAACGGCTTGAACAACTCCAATGCCATTTTCTTGGGCAACCCACATTGGTGCAATTTTAAGGTTGGGCCAACAACGATAACGGAACGACCAGAATAATCGACACGTTTACCCAATAAATTCTGACGGAACCGCCCTTGTTTACCCTTGATCATATCCGCAAGAGATTTTAGCGGTCGCTTATTGGTGCCAGTAATCGCGCGCCCGCGCCGACCATTATCCAATAACGCATCCACAGACTCTTGAAGCATCCGCTTTTCATTTCGGACAATAATATCCGGCGCGTTCAAATCCAAAAGACGATTTAACCGGTTGTTCCGATTGATTACTCGCCGATAAAGATCATTTAAATCCGAAGTTGCGAACCGGCCACCGTCTAATGGAACCAGTGGGCGTAACTCGGGTGGTAGCACGGGAAGCACAGTCAATATCATCCACTCTGGACGATTTTTAGAATTCAACAAAGACTCGACAACCTTTAATCGCTTAGAAAGCTTTTTGATTTTAGTTTCCGAGCTTGTCGCGCCAATATCTTCACGAAGCTTGACCACCTCACCCTTTAAATCTATAGATTTCAACAGTTCAAAAACTGCTTCGGCGCCCATCTTAGCTTCAAATTCATCGCCATGTTCTTCTACGGCTTCCAGGTATTCATCGTCGCTCAGCAACTGACCCCGCTCTAATGTGGTCATACCAGGGTCTATAACAACGAATGATTCAAAGTACAATACACGCTCTATACCACGCAAAGTCATATCCAACAAAAGCGCTATTCTTGATGGAAGCGATTTCAAAAACCAGATATGTGCAACAGGGCTGGCCAATTCAATATGGCCCATACGTTCGCGGCGCACTTTGGTTAACGTCACTTCAACGCCACATTTTTCGCAAATGACGCCACGATGTTTTAGACGCTTATATTTACCACACAAACATTCAAAATCACTGACTGGACCAAAAGTTTTTGCGCAAAACAAACCATCCCGCTCGGGCTTAAACGTACGATAATTGATAGTCTCCGGTTTTTTTACCTCACCATAAGACCACGAACGAATCATATCTGGCGAAGCCAATCCGATGCGAATTTTATCGAATTCTTCAACCTGACCTTGACGCTTTAGAAATTTTAACAAATCTTTCAAGAGCTTATCTCCTTCTCAACTTGGCAGAGCATTTCATGAATCTAAGTGTTTCATGCATATTTCGGGTTTCCACACTAAGTTGTTACTCCTGTTCTAACTCTATACTGATACCCAGCGAACGAATTTCCTTAGTCAGAACGTTGAACGATTCCGGCATACCTGCTTCCATGCGGTGATCGCCGTCTACAATGTTCTTGTACATCTTTGTTCTTCCATTTACATCATCTGATTTAACTGTAAGCATCTCCTGCAATGTGTAAGCCGCACCGTAGGATTCCAATGCCCAGACTTCCATTTCACCAAATCGCTGCCCGCCGAACTGTGCCTTACCACCCAATGGCTGCTGTGTAACTAGACTATAAGGTCCTGTTGACCGTGCGTGCATTTTGTCATCGACCAAGTGATTTAGCTTTAACATGTACATATAGCCAACCGTAACATCACGGTAAAACGCATCTCCAGTACGTCCATCGTAAAGTTGGGTTTGTCCTGATTCCGGAAGGTCCGCCAGTCTAAACATTTCCCTTATTTCCTCTTCTGAAGCCCCATCGAATACTGGTGTGGCCATCGGTACGCCACGTTTAAGATTGATTACCAACTCCAATATCTCATTGTCAGATAGCGTGTCCAACTCTTCTTTTTGACCACTGGTGTTATAAATCTTATTCAAAAACTCTCGATATTCGGCAATCGCCGCTTTGGCCCTAAACATTTTACCTATTTTGAGCCCTAAACCTTTTGCAGCCCACCCCAGATGAGTCTCCAGAACTTGACCTACATTCATTCGAGACGGCACGCCTAAAGGATTCAGCACGATATCGACCGGAGTACCGTCTTCCAAATATGGCATATCCTCTACTGGTACAATTTGCGAAATCACACCCTTATTGCCGTGTCGGCCCGCCATTTTATCCCCAGGCTGAACTCTTCGTTTCACCGCAAGGTAAACTTTAACCATTTTCAACACACCTGGGGTTAAGTCGTCACCCATGGTGATCTTATTACGTTTTTCTTCAAACCTGGCGTCAAAAGCTTTGCGTTGCGCTTCTATTTTTTCGGCCATGGCCTCAAGTTGAACATTCGAATCTTCATCATCCACTTCAATTTCAAACCATTGGGAATGGGTAAACTTGGAAAGGACATCTTGCGTGATCTTGGTACCAGACTTCAAACCATTTGGCCCTTTAGACACGCTTTGATTCAGCAACATTTTCTCGATTCTGGCATACAGGTCTGCTTCAACTATCATTCGCTGATCATCGAAATCCTTTTTTGCTCTATCGATTTCGATTTGCTCGATCTGCAATGCACGTTCGTCCTTTTTCACGCCATCACGCGTAAAAACCTGAACGTCGATGACCGTTCCATCCATTCCAGAAGGCACACGCAAAGACGTGTCCTTAACGTCGGATGCTTTTTCACCAAAGATGGCTCTAAGCAATTTTTCCTCAGGCGTAAGTTGGGCCTCTCCTTTAGGCGTAACCTTACCCACTAAAATATCACCTGATTTCACTTCAGCACCGATATATACGATCCCAGACTCATCCAATTTTGAAAGCGCGTCCTCGCCAACATTTGGAATATCCGCGGTAATTTCTTCGGGGCCCAGTTTGGTGTCGCGAGCAACACATGTTTTCTCTTCGATATGGATCGTTGTAAATCTATCCTCTTCGACCACACGCTGCGAAATAAGGATCGAGTCCTCGAAGTTGTACCCATTCCACGGCATAAATGCGACAAACAAATTTTGTCCCAACGCCAATTCGCCCATATCGGTCGAGGGTCCGTCCGCTAAAACGTCGCCTTTACGAATGATATCGCCAATTGTTACCAGCGGTCGTTGATTGATACACGTGTTTTGATTAGAACGGGTATATTTAGTCAGCGTGTAAATATCCACACCCGGTTCCGCTGCATCAGTTTCCTCATCGTTTACCCGAACCACAATACGGCTCGCGTCTACTAATTCGATTGTCCCGCCTCGACTGGCAACAACTGTTACCCCCGAATCTTTTGCAACGGTTCTTTCCATTCCGGTTCCCACTAGCGGTTTTTCTGCTCGAAGTGTGGGAACAGCTTGGCGCTGCATATTTGAACCCATTAAGGCTCTGTTGGCGTCATCGTGCTCCAAAAATGGAATCATCGATGCGGCGACCGACACTATCTGCCGCGAAGAAACATCCATATACTGCACCGCATCAGATGCCGCGAGCGTGAACTCATCGTGATGTCGGCACGACACGAAGTCATCCAATAGTTTCGCATCTTTATTAACCCGCGCACCTGCCTGAGCAATGACGTATTGTCCTTCTTCAATAGCCGAAAGATAATCGACCTGATCCGTGACAACACCTTCCACAACTCGCCTGTACGGCGTTTCAAGAAATCCGTAGTCGTTGGTTCTAGCGTATACTGCCAACGAATTAATTAGTCCAATATTAGGCCCTTCCGGTGTCTCGATGGGGCATACTCGCCCATAATGCGTGGTATGAACATCGCGCACCTCGAAGCCCGCCCGTTCACGGGCCAATCCACCAGGACCAAGAGCAGATACACGTCTTTTATGGGTCACCTCGGATAATGGATTATTTTGGTCCATGAATTGAGACAATTGACTGGACCCAAAAAATTCCTTAATCGCTGCGGAAACCGGTTTCGCATTAATTATTTCTTGCGGCATTAATCCTTCTGAATCCGCGAGAGTTAAGCGCTCTTTGACCGCCCGCTCGACCCGGACCAAACCAACCCGGAATTGATTCTCGATCATTTCTCCAACGGAACGTACGCGGCGATTTCCCAAATGGTCTATATCATCCACAACCCCGTTACCGTTGCGAATATTTATCAATTCTCTCAACACCGCAATAATGTCATCTTCATCGAGAACGCCCTGACCAGTAATTTCCTGGCGACCAAGGCGACGATTAAATTTCATACGTCCAACAGCAGACAGATCGTAACGTTCCGGCGTAAAAAACAGGTTTTTGAACAAATTTTCCGCAGCATCCTTAGTTGGAGGCTCGCCCGGCCGCATCATTCGATATATTTCGACCAATGCTTCTAATCGGGTTGTTGTCGGATCGATTGCCAAGGCGTTGGAAATATACGGGCCTCGATCCAAATCATTTACGTATATTGTCGAAATCGCCCCAATTCCAACCTCAAACATACGCTCCAATAATTCTTCCGTAATTTCCGCGTTGACATTGGCAATCACCTCACCAGTTTCTTCATCAATAAGACTATCCGCAAGAACTTTACCAACCAGATACTCTCTTGGCACTTCCAGTTCTTTGAGATCGGCCTTTTGAATCTGGCGTATATGTTTGGCGGTGATTCGGCGCGCCTCCTCAACTATAACTTTGCCGCCAGCTTTGATATCGAAACTGGCAATTTCGCCACGCAGTCGCTCTGGTACTAACTCAAGAAAAACCTTTCCATCGCGGAACGCAAAATTATTATGTTCAAAGAAAAGGTCAATAATTTGTTTGTTGTCATTCCCCAAGGCACGCAATAACACGGTCGCCGGAATCTTACGCCGTCGGTCAATACGTACAAAAACGGCATCTTTGTGATCAAATTCAAAATCCAACCAGGAACCCCGATACGGGATTACCCTAGCATTAAACAATAATTTACCAGAGGAATGGGTCTTGCCCTTATCATGATCGAAAAACACACCTGGCGAACGATGGAGTTGCGACACTATGACCCGTTCAGTACCGTTAATAACGAACGTTCCGTTGTCGGTCATCAAAGGAAGTTCACCCATGTAAACTTCCTGTTCGCGGATGTCTTTCACAATTTTGGTACTTCCCGGCGCGTCCTTATCATAAATAACCAAGCGAACCAACACACGCAATGGCGCAGCAAATGTCGCGCCTCGTTGTTGACACTCCCGAACGTCAAATGTAGGTTTCCCCAGACGGTAATTTACATACTCCAAAATTGCATATCCAGAGTGACTCTCGATCGGAAAAACCGATTTAAACGCGGCGTGCAATCCGACGTCGCTTCGTTTCTCATCCGGCACCGCCGATTGGAGAAATTTGACATAAGAATTTATCTGTGTCGCCAATAAATAAGGCACTTCCAATACCTCTGGCCTTTTACCAAAACTGTTGCGAATACGTTTCTTTTCGGTAAATGAGTAGGTCATAACAGATTCCTTACCTCAAGTAGGTTAAATAGCGTCAATGCGACTATCGTACAAACGGTAATTGGCTGGTGGCAAAATACCACCGGCCAATTACTCAGGCGATTCCTGCGAAATGATGGATAGACCAAAATTACTTGATTTCCACCGTAGCGCCCGCTTCTTCCAATTGTTTCTTTATCTCTTCAGCTTCGTCTTTACTTGCACCTTCTTTAACCGGGGTCGGCACCCCTTCTACTGCGGCTTTCGCCTCCTTAAGGCCCAAACCGGTAATGGCACGAACAGCCTTAATTACCGCGACTTTATTCGAACCGAATGCAGTCATGACCACATTGAACTCGGTTTGTTCTGCCGCTGCGGTTGGTGCATCACCACCACCTGCAGGTGCCGCCGCTACTGCAGCGGCCGCGGATACGCCAAATTTTTCTTCCATTGCAGAAATTAAATCCACAACTTCCATTACACTCATATTAGAAATGGTTTCCAATATGTCTTCTTGTGATACTGCCATTGAAATGACTCCTAAAATTTAAAATTAAGCTGCTTCTTTCTGAGCTTTAACCGCCGCAACGGTCCTCACCAGTTTTGCATGAGGTTCTGCCATAGTTTGAACAAATTTAGTAATTGGGGCTTTCATTACCGACATCAAGATACTGACCGCTTGGTCATAAGTTGGTAATTTAGAAAGCCTTTCTAGCTCGGATCCATCATATAATTGTCCGCCAATCGCAACTACTTTCGTTTCTAACTTTGCATTCTCTTTTGAAAACTCACTGATCAATCTTGCGGCTGAACCCGGGTCTTCCATTGAAAATGCCAGCATCAAAGGACCTACAAGACCTTCCTGCATGCAGGCAAAATCGGTCCCTTTAACGGCTCTACGTGCCAAAGAATTTTTCACAACGCGAAGGTACACGCCACATTCTCTAGCATTTCTTCGGAGCTCAGTCAGTTCTACTACCGTCAACCCTCTGTACTCCGCAGCTATCGCGGAATGAGCTGTAGCAGCTACCGCAGCAACTTCTTCGACTATCGCTTTTTTTTCGTCAAGTCTAAGCGCCACATTCTATCTCCGATTAAAATCTGAATAGCTGGTAACCATTCAGAGCCAAACAACACACCTCACAAACAGAGGCATACCATATACGGCTTATATCACCAGCAATGCTAGTTTAATCCACCGTCTGCGCAGGCATAAATTAAGCGAGTAGCACCTGCGGTCTTTGACGGTTACCGGACGCTCCGGCAACCCAAAGTCTTCGAATTAATAACAGCGAACGCCTGTCAAACTTCGTTCGATTTTTGCAACTAGGCCTCAACAGTACTTAGATCTATCCAAATACCCGGACCCATCGTTGTTGAAACAGTAATCTTCTTGAAATAGATGCCTTTCGCCGCGCTTGGCTTAGCTTTTTTAAGATCGACCAACAAAGACTCAAGATTCTGTTTTAGAGCCGCGACCTCAAAATTGACTTTGCCAATCGTACAATGAATTATTCCACCTTTGTCGGTACGATAGCGGACTTGGCCCGCTTTAGCGTTAGTCACCGCGCTTGCCACGTCACCGGTAACTGTTCCAACTTTTGGGTTCGGCATCAATCCTCGTGGACCTAATATCTGCCCTAATTGACCTACCACTCTCATTGCATCTGGTGACGCAATTACTACGTCAAAATCCATCTCACCGGCTTTCACCTTATCGGCCAAATCATCCAAACCAACAATGTCCGCGCCTGCCTGCTTAGCGGCATCAACATTCGCACCCTGTGTAAATACTGCGACCCGCACATCTTTACCTGTACCATTAGGCAAAACCGTCGCTCCGCGTACATTTTGATCTGATTTTCTAGGATCTATACCCAAATTAACCGAGACATCAACCGCCTCGCTAAATTTAACCAAAGAAAGCTCCTTCAACAGCGAAAAAGCCTGCTCGGCAGAATAAGAGACTGTTTTATCGACTTTTTCCTTAATTATTTGCTGTCTTTTTGATAATTTTGCCATCACACACCCTCCACATTCAGCCCCATACTTCTAGCGGTGCCAGCAACAGTACGCACTGCGGCATCCATATCTGCAGCTGATAAGTCGGGCATTTTCACCGCCGCTATTTCTTCCAACTGCGCGCGACTGACGGTTCCAACCTTATTTATATTAGGTGTTCCGCTACCTTTAGGAATACCCACAGCCTTTAGCAACAATACAGATGCGGGAGGGGTTTTTGTAATAAAACTAAAACTTCGATCGTTATAAACGGTGATAATAACCGGGATCGGCAAGCCCTTTTCAACATCTTGGGTTTGGGCGTTAAAGGCTTTACAAAACTCCATGATATTTACCCCGTGCTGACCCAGCGCGGGACCAACCGGTGGACTGGGATTCGCCTCACCCGCCTTCACTTGGAGCTTGATATATGCTTCAATTTTTTTAGCCACAGAAAATTCTCCAATTTGGGTACAAACGCCTTGCGGCTCCCCTGTTACAAAAATACAAACTAAATATTAAGCCTATTTACCACGCTATTCGGCAAAAAAACCCTTTTAAAAACTTAACGACAAGCGCAGATTTAAGACACATTTAACTTACACACTATCCTTTTTCCACTTGCCCAAAACCCAGCTCTACCGGCGTGGAACGGCCAAAAATTAGTACCGATACGCGTAACCGGCTTTTATCGTAATTAACCTCTTCTACAACACCGTTAAAATCCTTAAAGGGTCCATCAATAACGCGGACAACCTCGCCAGCCTCAAAAAGCACCTTGGGTTTCGGTTTGTTGACACCCTCTTCGACTCTATTCAGAATTGCATCAGCTTCTTTGTCACTAATTGGCGCCGGCCTATCAGAGCTACCGCCAATAAAACCCAATACTCGGGGCACATCTCGCACCAAGTGCCAGGTCTCATCGGTTAATTCCATTTGGACCAAGACGTAACCGGGAAAAAATTTTCGATCGCTTTTGCGCTGCTGGCCCATGCGCATCTCGACAACTTCTTCAGTTGGAACTAGAATTTTTCCGAATTGATCTTGCAGTCCCTCTCGCTCTATGCGTTCTTCCAAGGACCGTTTGACCTGATTTTCATAGTTCGAATAAGCATGAACCACATACCACCGCATCGACATACTACCCTCCTTGGCCAGTTAGCACCCGCACTCCCCAGAATAGAAACATATCCAACAACCACAAAATAATTCCAACAACAAATACCATCACTACAACGATAAGTGTGGTTTGCGTAGTCTCTTGTTTGGTTGGCCAAATGACTCGCCGAACTTCTGTTCGAGCTTCTTTCATAAACGCCCACAATTCCCGGCCCATTTCAGTAGAAAAGACAATCAACACTGAAACGATGCCGGCCGCTACAAGTCCAAGCACACGATAAAGCAACGATTGATCGGCAAAATAATAGAACGCAGCAATTCCACCAACGACAAGTGCAATGGAAACTGTGAGTTTGACTACATCAACAATCGATGTGCCGGATTCGGATTGTGCAGGCATCTGAAATCTCAATTAAAAAATTTATGGAAGGTCGCAATTAAATGAAGCAAAACCCGCGGCTAACAATGGCAGGCCAGGAGGGAATCGAACCCCCAACCTGCGGTTTTGGAGACCGCTGCTCTGCCAATTGAGCTACTGACCTATTGTTAGACTATTAAAATCAACCTGGCAAAATCGAATAGGGTTACTCGATCACCTTAGCGACAACCCCAGCGCCAACTGTCCGACCGCCCTCACGT
>CAZUGA010000062.1:0-16243 GCA_964619885.1 uncultured Methylococcaceae bacterium | reverse complement strand
GGAGAATATCAGTTCACAACTATTTCTATAGATGGTACGGACGGACGCTTACGGTCGAGTTTATGATCCAGGTCAACTTGGTATTCGTAGAGGATATTGGATGTTGTCGAACGGCGGTTGCCGGTTGATTTAAAATCGAATGCCGAGCAAAAAAGACCTGTTACTGAGATTGCACCAGCGTGACCATACGGACCAATTCGGCAAGTGAATCAGCCTGCATTTTCTCCATAACCTTTGCACGGTGAACCTCAACTGTGCGCTGGCTCAAAAACAGTTCAGAGGCGATAATTTTGTTCGGCTTGCCCTCTACGATCATTTCCATGATCTGGTGTTCTCGTTTTGTCAGGGTATTCAAATTCCGCAGGATAGCCCCGCTTTTTGAATGTTGCTCCCGGGCTTGGGCGTTGATATCCAATGCCTTATGAATACGGTCGATGAGATCCTGATCTCTAAACGGTTTTTGAATAAAATCGACCGCGCCGTCTCGTATCGCTTGAACGGCCATTGGGACATCGCCATGGCCAGTGATAAAGACTATCGGGATAGTTGCATTTCGATGTGATAATTCTTGTTGTAATTCTAATCCGCTCATCCCCGGCATACGGATATCCAACACCAAACAACCCGCTTGATTCGGGTTATAAGATTGCAAGAAATCTGAAGCGCAGGAAAAGCCAATTGAGGCTAAGCCCACCGATTTCATCAACAACCCTAAACTGTCTCTAACTGCTTGGTCATCGTCGACAATGAATATCGTTTGTTTTTCTACACTCACATTATTCCCCTACCGCGATAGGCAGTGTCATAAAAAATTTGGTCCCGCGGTCGTGGCGTGTTTCGAAATTTAGGTGTCCACCATGCGATTCGATTATGCTCCGGCATATTGATAAACCCAGACCCATACCGGAATGCTTGGTCGAAAAAAACGGATTAAATATTTGCGTAGCATCTGCGTCTTCGATGCCACATCCATTGTCAATCACATCGATTCTGATCAAATCTTGACTGGCTTTTTCGGATCGGATCATTATCGATCGATCTGTACATTGAAGATCGGAAACTGCATCGGTGGCATTGCGGATTAGATTGAGCAGAACCTGTTGGATTTGCACCGCATCGGCCTTTACACTGGGAAGCTCGCGGGCTAGTTCTAAGTTTAATGCCGTCTGTTGCAGGGGGGTATCTATTTTGGTCAATTCTACGACATCTTTTATCAAATCGTTGGGGTTCACTACGTTACGCTGTGTTTCGTGTTGTTTCGCAAAGCTGCGAAGACGCCGGATGACCTCGCCGGCACGATGCGCTTGCGATGCAGTCTGCTGCATCGCGTGCATCAACTCGTTAGAATCAACCATATCAGCCGCTATCAAACGTTGGCAAGCCTCGGCGTAACTTGCGATTGCAGTTAACGGTTGATTAACTTCGTGAGCTATTCCGGCAGCCATTTCACCCAGAATACTGACACGGCCAACGTGAGCCAACCTGTCGCGTAAGTGCCGGGCTTCTTTTTCGGCACTAAGCCTTTCGGTTGAATCCTCCATTTGCATGACGAACATTCTGGGTTCATCATTTTCGCTATGGGCAACGCCTATATGTAGTCTACCTTGGTAAATAGCGCCGTTTTTGCCAATCCAACGTTGGTCAATGGAGTATCTATCGGCAGGAGTTGATTGAGCCTGTGCCGCACAGACTGAGAAGGCCTGTAAATCTTCGCTGTGTATCAGTTCGCTAAATTTTCGGCCTCTAAGTTCCAATTCAAGGTAATCTAAAAGTTCGGCGCAGGCTCGATTTGCGGTTAATATTCGAAAGTCCAGATTGCAGGTAATAATTCCGATCGGTGCGTTGTCCAAGCCCAAACGAAGTTCTTCTTCGCGATTTTTTAGTTGGTTTTCGGCGAATTTTCGGCGGCTGATATCACGAACGACCCCGGTAAAACTAATTTCGTCGCCATGATTAACCTCGCTAACCGACAATTCTAATGGAAATACAGAGCCATCTTTCCGTCGCCCCGTGACCTCCCGGCCTATTCCGATGATTTTGGGTTTTCTGGTGATCAGATAAGAATTGATGTAGCTGTCGTGTTCAGAGCCATAAGGTTCAGGCATTAGCAGACTGACATTCTGGCCAATGGTGTTTTCGCGGGTATAACCGAATATTGTTTCGGCCGAGGTGTTCATCGATTGTATGAGCCCCTTATCGTTAATAGTGATAATACCGTCGACCGCGGTTTCGAAAACTGCGTTAAGTTGCGCCCTAGAATATTCCAGGATCTTTCGGTTCGATTCAATTGCATCGAACATGCTATTGAGGTCGGTGGCTGTGGCTGCAATCTCGTCGACATCGTCAATTTCGCAACGTACCAATTGATCACCTTCGGTGAATTGCCGTACCGAGGCGCATAAACGGTTTAATCGATACCTCAAGCGCCATTCCAACACCAACCACAACGCGACGGCAACCAGGGCGAATCCGATAAGGGATTGAAAAAGCTGGCTGCGCGGTGACGGTAGCCCATCGGTGGTCGGCTTGTCGTTTTTTATTGCGAAATACAAAAATCTGCAGTTTTGTCGATTTAGTGTGCTGGAACGATCATCCGGACAAATTGGTGTTACCGCGTAGGTATAGTCGTTGTGTTCACCGAGATATGTTTTTGATCGTTTGACCATCCTCCAGAATTTTTTGGGCTTTGGAAGCGGGATCGGTGCTAGGTCGATGCTAGTCTGATTAGAAGATAAATTTTGATTGGAAACCACTATCGTACCAGAGAAACGTACCAAATAAATTAGCGTATCAAGATTGGAATCAGCGAAGTCCTTTACCAATAGCTCGACTACGGATACGTTGTTGTTCTGTAACAGCGGTGTTGCGATTGAACGAAGCCGCAATAAATCTGATTTCAGTTTTATTTTCGAACGATGTTGAGATTCGTTTTTGTATTTTTGATCCGAATTATTGTGCAGTGCGATGACTGCTACGCAAGATAATGCAAAAAACAGTAGAGGTATCGCTAATGTGAGTCGAAAAGGCACGTTAAGTTATACCGCAGTGAATTTTCCGAACAAATGTTGACTATCGGGTTGTATTAGAGCTAGGTATATTCCACATCAAGTTTGGTGGATTTGCGAATGTTTATCAATAAGGCCTGCTGCTAAAGTCAATGTCAAGTGTTAGTCGGTATATAGGGTCAGACATTATTTAATAAGGCTTTAGAATTTCGGAGAATCTCATGCAATTTGATAGCGCCAACCGAATAGATCAAAATTTGGCCCGTAATGCAGTGGGAATCAACGTACACCTGTTGGAAAATTCATGTGATGGATGTTACCGGCATAGTGGCTGTCTCGCTCGAGTATTAGGTAATGATGTGTTGCGGCAGTACGACGCAAATGTCCAAAGATCGAGGCGCATCGCAGCCGGCAAGCATCTTTTTAGAATGTCGGATCCGTTTAATTCAATCTTTACGATATTGAGTGGATGCGTAAAGGTCTATCAGTTGGATGATGCAGGTAATGAACATTTGGTTGGGTTTCGCTTTCCTGGAGACTTAGTGGGGGCGGATGCTATCGATACAGGTCATTATTTGAATTCTTCGATCGCATTGGAAACCACGTTTGTATGTGAAATTCCATACGTCAAATTTAAAAGCTTTGCGCAGAAACATCCGGAGTTGCATATTGAGTTGGTCGCACAGCTTAGCCGTATGTTGAGAGAAGAACGGATGCATAGTTTACATTTGGCCGGAACCGCCGCCGAAAAACGTGTGGGGTCCTTTCTGATCGATATCGCCACCAAGCTATTCGCACTTCAATCTGGTTCCTGTAGTATCGTTTTGAGTATGTCACGCAGTGACATCGCCAACTATCTGGGTTTGGCAATGGAAACAGTCAGCAGAACGCTAACCCAGTTCAGGGATCGCGGGCTGATCTCGGTTAGGCGTAAACATATTACAATTTTGGAGATGGAAGATTTAACGCACTATGTCGAGGGCGCGGGCTATGAGACCGGGCTTTCCGAGAAATTCCATCATGACCATGGTCAATTCGTCGATAATCGATTAATGAGCCAGGCAGTTAATCGATAGGTTTGTCATTCAAAGACAACATTTAATTCTTGCTGAGAAGCAAAGATGGGCTAGCGCCGTGAGTTTGGGACGATTACTAAAATCAATTTAACCAGGCAGGCTGTTCAATGGGCTCTAAATACAAAATTTTTCGATTTCAATTGGTTCTTGGCGGAGCCTTCGAAGAATTGGTATGCGCCAAATAGTCTATTCGGTTGCTATTTTTACGTTATACGTAGACTTGAAAATCGATTGCACGGTTATTTTTCTTGGGTGATGAGATCCACGTTAAAGCCGATAAGCTGGATCTACGAATCGATCTGATCAACAATCAATAATGCGCTTCAATTCAATTTAGCATTATAATCAGCCCACCTGTCCTAAATAGCATAAAAATAATTCGATAGGATGGTATTGCTACAAGCGAAAAATGAGCGTCAATTAGCCGGCTTAGTTTCTATTCAAGGATCACAACGAACCAATCGAAAACGTACCGTTAAAGTAAAATGTTTCAACGGATATACCGGAAAAAGCGCCCAACGCTCGCAAAAAACACCGATCTAATCGATTCACATACAGAGGTCAACATGCAAATAACAACATTCTTTAATCGAAATTTTTTAGTTTTGGTACTTTTTTTAGTGGCTAGCCCGGTCTGGAGCTATGGCGGTGGGGGCGGAGGTGGCGGTTATGTGCCAAAATGCGTGCCCCCCAAATTCAAAAACCTGAAGCCAGCAAAAAATATAGAGCCTGGTGGCCAAATATCTTTCACCGCTTCATCCAATACGCTTCCGAATTCGATCCAAGTAATAATTAAGGAATATAAAGTTGATCTTGATGTCAGGGACCATTACGGTTACCAGGTCACTGGAAATTTACCCAATGAGCTGTCGGAAGGTTTCGTATTGGCAAACATAGTAGCGCATAGCTCACCGAATTCCTGCATTACTGAACAAAAATGGCTATTAAAAATTGAGCAACAGAAACCAGTGGAAGTTGAAGAAGTTGAAGAAGTTGAAAAATTAGATGATGTCGAGGTAGAAGAAGGGAAAACGAATGTGGAATAATTTTTCTGGTAATTCATAGACACACTTGTATCAGCGGAATTATTAGCCGTTCAAGTTGATTGATCGGGCGTTGGATGATTCGCTTTGGTATTCCAATTGCAAAGTTAAGACAAATAATGTTTGGGAGTATATTTAACGTACGTCTGACAATATCTAACCATTAATATTATTTCAGGTTACTGCTATCGAATAATTGATTTTGCCACGGTACCTCTCGTGACAAAAAATTAATCATGCGATTCTAAATAGTTGCTTAAAATAATCATTAAGAAAAAGATTATTGGGATCGAGCTCTTTGCGTTTTTTAAGGTATTTGTTTTTATTGCGGCTATCAATCGTATCGGCAAAATGGTGAATAGCGCCATCCCGTGTCTTATTGATATGCGGAATGCCGTTGTGGGATAACGCTATTTTGTTAAATTCAAGCCTGAAACTTCTCCAATTGTTGTTTTCTGGATTGGGGAAAGTGGGGTCGATAGTCATCATGTCGGATTTACGCGATCGGGAAAGTATCGATGAATCATCTTTTTTGACGAAATAAACTAATGTAGGTAAAGATAAAACGAAGCCACGTTCGTTTCTAAATTTTTCACACAATTGTAGGAAGTCGCACAGCATATTACTCCACTGATCTTCGGGAAATAGCCAATCGTAAAAATCAAATCCTGCTCCAGATTCCTTGTATACAAGGCCCCGGTCACAGGGATTGATGATATAGCCGCCCATGCGAAATAGTTTGAGCGATTTTTCTATGATTGAGCTACTGAGCAATTTATCCAACAACGACGATGCGTTGAAAATGGTACTTATTTTGGTAATTATCTTCAGTATTGGCAGTAACAGATCAGTAGACCATCTGGAACCTTTAGCTTGTACCAAATCTATAATTATTTTTAATCGTGACCGTTGGGTTGCTGTATCTTTATCTACAAATTTCCGACATTCCCATAATATGTTTCGGCTGTATGGAAATAGCATACCAAAAGCCTGGTCTTGATTGGTTTTTAAGGTTTCAATTTCCTCGTCGAAGTTTTCAACCAAATGGTCAATATTATCGATTTTAGCAGTAATGAATATCGGTTCGTTTTCGAAGATACGAATCGAAATTTCGCAGATGACTCCAAGGAGTCCAAAATGAGAGCGAACAAACGGCAATAGCTCGCTATTACTCGACTCTGATACCTCTAATAGATCCCCGTTGGCTGTTACTAGCTTAACGCCTATGACGAAGGAAGAGAATTGAGACTTACGGGTTAAGGATGTGTCATTAGCGTGTGCACCGCTGATTGCGCCAATATGGTAATTGCCAAATTCGAGATTGACTGGCGGCTGTAAATCGGCCGTCTTTAAGGCTTGGGATAATTGCGTCAACGTTACGCCGGCTTCTACTGTGACGTATTCATTGATCCTATCGATCAACAAAATGCGATTCATATTCTTCAGCGAGATGATGCAACCATCGCCAACCATGCATTCGGTGGTTGAATGCATGGCACCGATGACCGAAATTTTTTGATTGTTGTCGTGGGCATTTTTGACAATAGTTTGTATTTCAGAAATATTGTCTGGCGTTTTGAAATTATTTTCTGGGACAGAAAAATTAATTTGTTCATTCCAGTTTTGTAATCTGCGCATATCGAAGCTCTCCTGCAACAATTTGCAATACAAGGTATTGCTTAGCCTGAATGAAAAGAAATACTATCGATCGTGAAGTCGTGAAATTCTTATTTCTCTAATGTTAAACATTACTCCTTTCCGTATATATTGGAAAGTCAGGCATGGAATAGTTTGGTCAGTTTGGGTTCTGATCTTTTAGGATTGTTCTGAGTAAAAAATCAGGTTCTACGATTCGGTTTATCGAGGACTTAAACGGGTCATTCAAAAGACCTTGGTTCCGACGATAGAAACCCGATAAATGAAATTTAATATAGTCAAATAAATATTCGTACGGCGGCGGTGGGCAATTGGATCGCGTTGAAGTGAAATTGTAACTTGACAATTTCGTTCAAAACAATAACGTGAACGTTAGGATACACCAAATACACTAGGGTTTACTTTTTCTACTACCGCTATGTTAGCGGACCATTTTTCAGGCTGACCCGTAAAAGGCCTAATTTTAGAATAAGGGTTGGCGAAAAGGAGGAGTATTGTGATGAAAAAGTTGAGGGTGGAATATTTATTGTGCGTTGCAATAACTATTATTTCGACCGCGTGTGATAATCAAGCGCCCGAGACGGGCGGTGACACAAAGTTTCCCGACCCCGTTGAATATCGCTTTGCAGGTTACGATACGGAATGCGGGGGTATTCCAGGGTATGTTGATCCCAATCATTATGGTTATGACCTGACGCCACAACAACAGCGTGGTGCGTGTACTTGGTATCTATGGGTAGGCGGCGACCCGCTCAGCAAAACCCAACCTGCGGACAACGCCCGCGGTAATCCTCGTTTTTTTCGGCATGCGGAAGCACTTTCTTGGAAAGCTTCGAAAATTACCGGCGCGGACCTTAATTTTAATTTTCTCGATTACCTTGATAGCCGCAATCGGGCAATTCGTTTCAAAAAATTTGGCGCGATCAACGATCCGGGCTGTAAACAAGCTACCGAACCTGATGCGTACGGTCTATGGTTGGATGTATGCGAGGATCCGTATTCGAGTGGCGTCATGGGGATTCGTTTATTCCCAAACCCAAATTTTGATCCTGCAAAATGGGATGCGGAAACATTTCTCAAGAAAGACGCTAGAATTGAACCGCCCTATGTGTCCGGTCTAACCTGCGGTGTGTGCCATATTGCGCTAAATCCTGTTTATCCCCCAGCAGATCCGGCAAACCCGAAATGGGAGAATTTGGCGGGTGCGCTGGGAAACCAATACCTCCGCGAGGGTGCGTTATTTGGCGGTGGTTACAAAGAAGACGAATTCCGCTATTGGGTGAATGAATTACAACCACCTGGAACCTCGGATACTTCACGCACCAGTACCGATTTTATCGATAACCCTAACGCGATCAATTCCATCTTTTTGATCAATTCCGCCCGACCAACCTATAACGAAGTTATGAACGACGGAATTTCGCGTCCGGTGCCACATATTCTCAAAGACGGATCTGATTCGATTGGCGCGGCCGCGGCGGCTTTGAGGGTATATGTCAATATCGGCACTTGCGGTGATTACAGGATGGGGTTGGAGCAAACCTTTATTGGTTTTAAACCGCAAATACCGTTCGATTTACAGAAGGCTGAGGCAGAATGTGAAGATTGGCGTTTGACCTCTGCGCGAATGGACGATGCCGCTGCATTCTTGGATTCACCGCCGCCGTACCTTTTAACCAAAGCGTTAAGTTATACCGACGAAGCGCTGCGAACAAAGTATCAACCGGACGAAAGCAAAATTGCGCAGGGTAAACAGGTTTTCGGAACACACTGTGCACGCTGTCATTCAAGCAAATTACCGGAAGGTTATAGCCACGAGGGAACGGAAAAGCATGCGGAATCGGCCAGCGAAGATTGGACGGCTCTGGTCATGCAGGATGATTTTCTGGATAAGAACTTTTTGTCCGACGATCGGCGTTACCCGCTGTATTCGGACGATGCAAGCATAGCAATAGGGACCAATGCGGCGCGTGCGATGGGCACGAACGCATTGGAAGGTCATTTGTGGCAAAATTTCTCATCCAAAACCTATAAACAATTGCCGCCTATAAGTAAGGCGAGCTTATACAACCCGTTCGATACAGAGAATCCCATCGAATTTGAATTTCCAGGAGGAGGGCGTGGATATTATCGGACGCCGTCTTTAATCAGTATTTGGGCAACAGCGCCATTTTTGATCAATAATTCTGTCGGGCTATATAACCATGATCCGTCGGTCAAGGGGCGTATGGAGGCGTTTATCGACGCTTCGGAAAAATTGCTTTGGCCAGAAAAACGTTTGGGACCCGACTCGATCAAAGTCACACCGATCGATACGGTATTGCGATTTCGTTCTCACGAAATAAGGGTTCCGGCCGGCACGCCGATCAAGCTACTGGCGAATATCAATCTCAGGGAATTCGATAAGAAGGAAGGAATTGCCGGTATTAAAAAGTTGCTTGCCGACCCCAAACTGTTAGTTCGCGTCGTGAAAGCGTTAAAAGGCAACGAGGAATTCGATGAAGAACTGAAACGCCTGGTGCCGGGATTATTAAAGCATAATCAGATTCCTGATTTTATTGAGGATAAAGGCCATAACACAGTCATTTGCCGATCCGCGAGCGATGAAAATATAAGTTGTATCAGTGATGACCAAAAATGGGCGTTGGTCGAATATATGAAAACCTTCTAATACGATTTATCCGTGCAAAAAAAGCTTCGCTTGAGGACTGTATAAACCAGGCGTATAGGGTGCTCGAATTTTAAACCCTCGATAACAGGATAACGCCATGATTTACGCCGCATGTGCTGAGATTTTCGTAGCGGGTCGTTGCTGCTTATACCTGTAGATCTTGAATGGGTTAAAGTCATGCCGAATTGCATTTATGAGGACTGGAAATGGACACATTCGGTAGTGATGTCATTATCGAATAGCCTCTCAATAATGATTGGGAGGGATATTAAGGCTTGGGGGGATGAATCTGATGGAATCGAATATTTTTACGCGCGTCGCGCAACAAATTACGCTAAGGAATCTTCGTATACTCCTTGGGGTGCTCGGTTTGGTGCCTATTTTTCTTGGCACTATGGGGATTTTGTCGGGATTAGATCGACTCATACCGGATACGGAATTTTCGTCGGCGGCCGATGGTCAATATCGATATTTATCCGCAATCTATCTGGGTTTCGGATGTTTAATTATTTGGATTCAAACTCGATTGCAAACTGAGGTTGTTCTATTTCGGATACTCATGGCGATGGTGCTGGTTGCCGGCATAGCCAGGGCACTGCCGTTATTCGATCAAGAATTACCAAGTTTTAGGATTTTGGTCGCGCTGGCTTTTGAACTGATAGCGCCCCCGTTGTTGGTTCTTTGGCACTACAAAGTTACCGGTTCTGCTGGTACGGCCTGAATTGCCGTTTATCGAGGTTAAATTAGCGCTACGTTATCCGCTCGATTCATTAGCACGCAGCCAGTCCAAACTATCTTTGATCGAGTCAGCGAGTGGTCGCGGTTTCCAGTCGAGGTCCTCTAAGGCACGACTGGTATCGTACCACGCATGTCGGTTCCAAAGTTGAAGAATGCTTCTGCTTACCTTAGGCGGCTGTTTCTTAATTTTGCTCCATAAACCCAATAGCATGATAATTGGACTCACAATCCATACTGGAACTGGAATCATAAAGCTGGACGGTTCCACACCAGCGATGCCAGCAACGTCGGTTATCAATTGGTCCGGCATGACGTTATGACCACTTAGAATGTAGCGTTTTCCGTGGCGCCCTTTCTCTGCGGCCCGCAATGCGCCATCGGCATAGTCGCGTACATCTAGACAGCCAAAACCTATAGGGATGCTGAACCGAAAGCCACCCTTACCCAATGTCTTTATCAGTTTATTTGCCGGTGCACCGATGAAGTCTTCGGGTCCCATGGTGAATGAAGGGTTAATGACTACAATGCTCGGACTCTGAGTCTGTTCGGCCCGGGCCAAAGCTTCCATTTCAGCTTGTCGGCGTGACATGGCATAGGGCAGGTCAAACCGGTGTGCTTCCCAATCTGCGGTTTCGTCCAATGGTTTGGGTTCCCGGTTAAGACCGACAGCCAGCGAGCTGCTGCTGACTACGATTGTTTGGACCTTTGCTTCGGTTGCCGCATCTAGCAGACTACGCGTGCCAACGACATTAATTTCGTGAAGTTCTTTTTCCGCTTCTGCTCCAGCGCTTAGATTAATGCCAAATTTCAAATGAAAAATTGTATCGATCCCTTTACATGCACTCGCTAGAGATATTTTGTCGTCGACGTCACCTTGTACAACATCTATATCCAATTGTGTCAGTCCGCTGGCTGAAAGGTCTTCAGTTGACGAAACAAGTGCGCGGGGTCGAATCCCTCGCTGGTTCAATAGTTTTATAACATGATAGCCAAGAAATCCGGTCGCACCGGTAACGAGAACCTTATTCATGGTAATGGAGTCCTTTTTTTATATAGAGGTTTGCGGGTAAGAAATACCCGTATAACAATGATTTAACGAAGAAGTGAGAAATCATTATGGTCTGTCCTTATTGGTTCAATGCTTACAAATTTCTTTGCCGCTGAACTCGAAGTGGGCTAACCGGAGGGTGGTTGTTCGCCACGAAATTGTATGATAACGTAATCCCAGGTCCAAGGATATTGGTTTTGTTCTGTATTAATTTCCAGCCTTAAATTGAACAACATCCTGTCTAAGATGTACTGGAGATTTATAGGCTAAGGAGTACGAATTCATGAGGATTTCGTTTTCAGAGCTCGATTTAAGCAGTTTATTAGAAGAAATAAAAAATAGAATTTCTGCTTTTTTTCAAAACATCACGGACGGACAGGTCGCCCAAACAGACCCACAACCACCGGAATCTCCTCCCGAATCAAAAGTCGATTTTACTATACCCGATCTCGGTTATTTGCGTGAGCATTTTGCCGAAGCGATAGGTTCGTTCTATCAGACTATTGGTCGTATTATGCAGGATAATCCAGTCGATATTGCCAAATTGACCGAACTCGCCGGCAAAGCAAAATCCGGTGCAATAGCACCGGACGATGCCGAATTAAATCGTTTGAAACTTGCTGCAGTCCGACAAGGCAGAGCCGTCGGCGGGGTTTGCGGATTTTTTCTGAAATATCGCCCCTACCCAATGCTGGCTGAGATTCGGCAAAAAGAGAAGTTGTTTCAGCCGCCATTCGGTCCAATTATGGTCGTCAATCACGATACGGTACTGGATGTCTTATCGCGACATTCTGAATTTACGGTAGATCCCTACGGTAGGGAAATGGTGAAGTCTATGACTCCCGAATATAACGGAGGTCTGGATACATTTATATTAAGTACCGACGACGATAGCAAATATATCAATGATAAGCGCTTATTGACGACGGTTGTAAACGCAGGGGATGGAGAAAATATAACCGACCTGATACACCGGGATTCAATGCGTCGATTGAATATTGAATTAGATAAGGCACGAACTAACGGGGATTGTGTTATTGATGTAGTGCCTGCATTGGCGCGTTTTGTACCGGTCACGTTGGCGCAGCATTACCTTGGCGTACCCGTCGCAAAGCAAAATTCTAGCTTTGAGCTAAACGATGACATGCTGAAATATTATGGCGAAAAGGTGGCTGGCCCAGACGGTCAAACAGCGTTACCTTTGCGCCTGGAAAAACCTGATGGCAACGTTGTTGATCTGCCGGATACTGCATTGAAGCGGGGTGACGGGGTTATTCCTGACGAAATGCAGTTGTATCAATGGATAAAAGCCGCGTTTCAGAATTTCTTTAATAATGTTCAGAAAGACATTGAGGTACAGGCTCGAGGGGTTCGCGCTTACCGTGAATTATTGGTGTGTATCCTGAGTGAGATCGAAAACCAACGCCGAGCATTGCAAACCGGAGCTGAAGTTCCGGATACTATGCTAACACGCTTGCTAAAGATACAAATGGGGTTATCTCCAACGACCATAGATCGGTGTGATTTCGATCCTAATCGGGTCACCGATTTGAGAATTGCCGAGAATGTAATGGGTACTGTCGTTGGGGCGATTGCCGGCCAGGAAGAAGCGACTTGCCGGGTGATCGATTCGATGATTCGATTGAAAGAGAGAGAGTATGGCTTGAATGAGGGCCAAGTAGCTGGCAGCGATTTACGCTACGGCAGTTTCGATGAAGCGCGTAGTTTGGCGATCAATGTTCTGGAAAATCGAGACGTTGCAAACAGCAGAAGTGAATTGCGTAAATACATGTATGAGGCCTTGCGCTTGCAGCCGCAGGGCGAAGTGTTGCTTAGGGAATGTATAAAGGAAGGTGCAACGATCGCGGGAAGTCGTCCTATTCGGGCGGGCACTTTGATATTTGCAGCTCATGGTTCGGCAATGCAAGATATCGAGAACCCGAGCTCATTTATTCTAGGTCGGGATCAAAAGTATTATTTACAATATGGGCATGGTCGACATAAATGTCTGGGGCAATATGTATCGCCCGTTATCATGGTTGAAGCAATGATATCGATTTTGGCCCTGGAAAACGTCCGGCGTCCCGATCCGCGAGCGGATGAAAAAGCATTTCCACTGGAAAGACGTTTCGGCAGATTACAGTTGGATAATAATAACTTGTACGCGACGACATTCAGCTTGTGCTTTGATGATGTCGGAACAACGCGTCAATATTTCGCATAGGAGTTTGCGATGAGAATCTACTCCAGATTGGTTTTATTCTGTTTGTGTATGAGTTTTACCGTTGGCGGCATGGCTCAGCAATTGGATTTAGGCAATCAATCTCGCGCCGATGCTGGAGTTGGGGTAAGCCCACCTGCTAAAGGTCATAGCTCAGACGATTGGGTTGTTAACGGTAATACGCCATGGCAACAAGAAATGGAGCGCCGCGAAACGGAACTGATCGCCTATCTGGAAGATACGGATGGGGATAGATCGGTTGCCTATGGGTTTAAAGTTGGACATACGCCGGCATTGGCGTGGAACTGGTTTGCCGAGCACCCGGTTGGTTTTGGTGGGCCTCCTTACGTTCTTCTGAAAACTATTTTATCGTTGGATCCAGCCACCGAAAAGGATCCACATTTACTTCGGTTGGCAGAGATATGGAAGAAAAAATCCGAGGTTCCGAGCGAGGCCGATCAAGAAACCTATACATTGGACCATTTGGGGGTCGGTCCTAATCCGGAAGATTATGAAAACGGTATTGCAAAAAGTCCAGATCAACGCGTGCATTTGCTGCCCAATGGATTCGTCTATGATCCAACGGTCGAGGTTGAAGTCATTGACGATATCGATAAACGTCTTAAATTAAAGGATGAAGGCGTATTTGGACGCGGGGTTAGATGGTTTGCCGGTATTTTTGGTGTTGACTACGACCCAAAATTTGTCAAAAAACTCGGGCTTGTATTGACCAAGATACGAAAAGGACATTCGAAAGAGGATATTGACTATGAAACTGAGTCACATTTATTTCAACAACCGCCCAAAGTAGATGCGGTATTTTTCTCCTGTTCCGGGTGCCATCAGGGACGTGTCATCGTTGGAGCGGAATTTGATAGCAACGGAGATATTGTCAAGCCAGGGGAAATGAAGTTCCTACCGGGCATGCCAAATACCGAAATAGAACAGCAATATTATGCTGGGGTGTTGATGCAAACCGGGTTGGCGCTGATAGAATCTGGATTCTCAATTGATGCGACCGAGTTACCGAATCCGGATGAGATTAAACCGAACAAAGAAGCGGTCATTGCTTTGTATACGCGTATGCTCAACAACGCACGGGACCCTGAAATCGTAAAAACAATTTACGGATCGAGCCCGGAACAAATAGAACGGGCAAAGCTGCAAACCTATTGGATTCTTAAAGATTTCTCCAAGTATCTTGGTGATTTAATCGGTGTAGCTATCAAAACGCAATATATTTATCACCAGATTGCAAAACAGCATGCGTTTAACCCCAATAATCCAAAAAGGGATTCGCCGGAGCAAAAAGTCCCCGATGTATTGAACAATAGAATAGGGCAGATGGACGCATTTGGTATTGCTTCGGGTCTGGTCGCGATTCATTCATTGCGCCCGGACAATAGCTATATCGAATTCATGTACCAAGACAATCCGGATAATCCCATTTTTACCGGGATTGACGATATAGACGGATTCGATGGTGCGGTTGGTCCCGACAAAGCCGGAGCACGAATACTAAAGAATCTAAAGAACTGGGTGCCGCCGGTACCGGCTCCAATCGATATTAAAAGTCTCAATTGGAGCGCTCATCGTGACCTCGCAAATTGGGATGGGAATCAGGGTGCAGCAGCAAGGACCCTGGCATCAGGGACGTCCGCGACTGGCGATTCTCGAAAGACCAACGTTAGAATTCATGAACCGCTGAATCCGTTTATCAACAATTTGCCACCTCCGCCTTATCCTTTCGATATTGACCGCGAGAAAGCACTGCGTGGTATGGCGATATTCAAACAGGAATGCGCAGGATGCCATAAGCCCAACAATAACGAAATTATTCCGGCTGCTAAACTGGGGGTGGATGAGAATAGATCCTTGGTTAATACCGATGTGTCGCGATACGGATTGGCCGCATTGGTGATGGAATCCTGTAGAATTTTTATAAAAAATAACCCGGATAATGATTGGTGTTTGCCGCGTAACGATGAAGGAGAAGTGATTACCGATGTCGCTACGGCATATGATGATTATTTCAAAGATACCCCGGGTAGAGTACGCGCAGCGAAAAACGGTTACAAGGTGGATATGTTGCATGGAATTTGGGCTCGAGCACCATATTTACATAACGGTTCGGTACCCACATTGATGAATATGCTTTGTCCAGATACGCGGCCGAAAAAATTCTTGCGCGGTGTTATATATTACGATACGGCTATGGTTGGATTCGAATGGCAAAACAAGCCGAAGCAGCGATATAGCCCTTATGAGACTGTTTTGGTGAAAACCTATGATACGTCTGAGTTTGGTCGGGACAATGGCGGGCATGAGTACGGCGCGGAATTGTGTCCCGATACAAAAGACCTGGATATTTCTAATAATCGAAAAGCCGTGGTAGAGCGAATATCCGCCTCCAAAGCTGGCGATTTGCTTGAATATTTGAAGACCTTATAAGTACCTGCGTCGTCTCCAAAACAAGCGTGTCGCTACCTCGTGAAAGCAACTGTGTTAAAAATCAAGTGAGATTGGCGTAATTGGGATTCCATGTCGTTTCATTTTTTGCCATCGCATTTAAAATCGTGAGCAGCTTTCTCATACACGCAACCAGCGCTACTTTTTTCAGTTTTCCGTGGGCAACTAACCGTTGGTAAAATAATTTAATGGGTGCATTGTGGCGAACAGCACTGAGTGTTGCCATGTAAAGTGTCGATCGAATTAAGGCGCGCCGACCATAAATGTAAGCGTCCAGCGCAACCACCTAGATTTTATTATGGTTGATCTGATTGAT
>CAZUGA010000061.1:0-16458 GCA_964619885.1 uncultured Methylococcaceae bacterium | reverse complement strand
GTCAAGTCGGGATTCCGTCTTACTTCATGCCAGAGGATGACTACAGTCCCATGTGGCATATCGGGTTTGCGCACTGGTTAACACTAGCGACCGATAGTGTCGGCGTTGTTAAAGGCCTAAAGCAGCTTAAACAACTGCGATCTGAAGATGTCATCGAAGTCATAGAATGGCCGCCTGCGGTGGCCGCTCCGAATATCGGAACCAACAATTATGATTTCGATAATCTTAACTCCCCGCATGTGGTCAACTGTCCGACCCCTATGACCGTGGATAGTGCGATCCACCGGGTCCGCCAACTCAGTAAGCAGAACGAGGAAATCTAGCAACAATGTGGATTAGCAATCGTGCCTTATCGTAAAGCCTGCGGTGATCCAAAATGGTTCACAGCAGGCTCGATTAGAAGTGACCCCCGTTTGCAACGCTTAGGAGCTTTGGTATGAAAGACGGTAGATACAAATATCATTGGCTGCTCATGGTGGCCGTGCTTTTCACGGGGAGTATTCCCTCCATAAACGCTGCCTCACCCTGGGGCGCGGACTATTTCCCGAATGTTCCATTGGTGACCGAGGAAGCAAAAACCGTTTATTTCTTCGATGATTTGATCAAAGACAAAATTGTGATGATCAATTTTATCTATACGCATTGTGCGGATTCCTGTCCGCTGGAAACCGCCCAACTGGTTCAGGTGCAAAAAATTCTGGGTGATCGTCTGGGCAAAGAGATATTTTTTTACTCGATCAGCATCGATCCGGAATATGACACGCCTGAAGTACTGATGGAATATAAGAACAGATTCAAAGCACGCTGGACATTCCTGACGGGTAAGGATTCGGATATTATCCAGCTGCGCAAAAAACTTGGCCTATATATAGAAGAGATTCAGGACGGTTCAAATAATCATAATGTCAGCATGATTATCGGCAATCAGACAACGGGACGCTGGATGAAAAGATCGCCGTTCGAAAATCCTCATGTACTGGCGGATCAGTTAATCAATTGGTTAACCGACTGGACGTCAGTTCAGCGCGGTAAGGATTATTCTCACGCCCCCAAGTTACGTGATCTTTCCCGAGGCGAACAGATTTTTCGCACGCGCTGCGCCAGTTGCCATTCCTTGATGGGTAAGGAACCTGAAGACGCGCTGGGACCCGATTTGCTGGCCGTGACACGAAACCGCGAGAAGCGCTGGTTACTCGACTGGTTAAAGGCGCCGGAACAGATGTTAAAAAATAACGACCCGATCGCGTCGGCGCTGTACAAACAATACAATAATCTAGCGATGCCGAACCTGCGTTTGAATCAGCAGGAAGCACAAGCGGTGCTTGACTATATCGACGAAGAAACGGAAAGGATGCGATCTTTACCCAAACCAGAATTGACCGTCCCTTAAACGACCCGCGGAATGATCGTAGATCAGGGTTGACCGCTGATCATTAAGGGTACCACCGGTCAGGTTTACACTTCTGCGTTGTGGGAGCAACTCAAATTTACCTTAGGCTCGGACGAATGTAGTCCTGAACGCTGACTATTTTCTGCAATCCGTTCAGTGATCTGAAGTCATTTCAACGGGCTCCGGAGGCGACATTCACAGCCGAAAATTCGACGATGTGACTGTTCACCTCTGTGGCACTTCGTATTATCAACATTGTCTGCACCGGAGTACCAAAAAAATCGCACTGATTTTAGAGGTTTATTTCCGGAAACCAGGTACAAACAAAATTGTTTTCAAAATAGACTTGACACCGGACTGCGGTACGGGTCTTAAACTTTGCTTATATTCAAACTCTTTAATAGGAGTCATTCAATGTCAACTGACATCGAAAAAACATTTAAGCGGCCCGGATGGTTCGGCGTCGGGGCGCTTCTGGCCGCGATCGGCGCGTCGGCCTGCTGCATTGGACCCTTGGTTTTGCTGTCCCTCGGCATTGGAGGCGCGTGGATGACGACTTTGACATCCATGGAAGCCGTGCGCCCCATTTTTCTGATTGCCACATTGATTTTTATCGGCCTGGCGTTCCGCAAACTGTATCTGGTTCCAGACAAGTGCGAAACTGGCGAAGCCTGCGCTTCAACCTCAGTTAAGCGCAATCAGCGCATTATTTTCTGGGTAGGTTCAGCGTTTTTGATCGCTCTGCTCGCTTTTCCCTGGTATGCCCCATTGTTTATCGAATAGGAGACCTTTTCATGCGAATTATTCTAAATGGATTGTTGATTGCCTTGTTGTTTTCGACCCCGCTTTCATTAATCGGCGCAACCGAACAGCCGGTGACTTCGATGGAGTCGCTGGAAACGGTTACGTTGGATGTCCAGAAGATGGACTGCCCCATGTGCAAGATCACCATTCGTAAAGCGCTTGAAAGAGTGGACGGCGTCAAAGAAGCCAAAGTCGATTACGACGCCAAGACCGCCCGCGTCACTTTTGATACCCGCGTGACCCATGTTGATGTCTTGACTCAGGCAACCACAGATGCCGGGTATCCGTCCACACTAAAGCAAGAATAGAACGATGAAGGTATCGGGCCGACAGATTTTTCTGTGGCATTTCGTGCTGTGCTGTTTGCCTCTGTTATTGATCTACCTGAGTACGTTCGGCGTGGTTACGGTCTTGGGCTGGCTGACCAGCTTACCGGCTCTAATGATTGCCGGCTGTATTATTGTCCTAATGTTGTACAGGGAATACCGAAAACCGAATAATGGGCGCGGCGAAAGCTGTAACGAACCCCGGCGTAAAGAATCAAATCATGAACAA
Source organism: uncultured Methylococcaceae bacterium (assembly GCA_964619885.1). GTDB lineage: Bacteria > Pseudomonadota > Gammaproteobacteria > Methylococcales > UBA1147 > CAZUGA01. Next base: position 13,709 of record CAZUGA010000061.1, on the reverse strand, counting down.
AATGGAGTCACTAATGTGGACCAAAGCCCTTAAAATAGAAGGAATGACCTGCCCGAGCTGTGCGGCCGGCATCGAAAAAACGCTGAATCAACTCAAAGGTGTTCAGATCAAGGTCTCTTATCCGGATGCAAAGGGAGAGCTCAAGGTAAGAGGTAACGCCAGTTTGGAATCATTAATTGGTCAAATCGAAGGAAAAGGCTACAAGGTCAGTCCGCTCGACGACCATAAGCCTGTGATCAAGGGTACGGCACCGGCCAAAAAAAGTGACGACGGCGATCAACTGCACGTCGCAATTATCGGCAGCGGTTCCGCGGCTTTTGCCTGCGGTCTTAGGGCCATTGAAGAAGGTGCCCGGGTCACTGTCATTGAGCGTGGCCCGGTGATTGGCGGAACCTGTGTGAATGTAGGCTGTGTGCCTTCGAAAATCATGATTCGCGCGGCACATCTTGCCCAGCATCAGAAATCCCATGCGTTTAAAGGTCTCAAAAAGCAGACACCGGTGATTGATAGAGCGCAACTGGTCACGCAACAGCAGGCCCGCGTGGATGAACTGCGGGCAGCCAAATACGAAGATATTCTGGAAGCTAAGTCAGAAATGACCCTGGTCCGAGGGGATGCCCACTTCGCGGATGCCCATACCTTAATCGTTGATCAGGAACACGGGGACTATGTCGAGATTAAAGCCGACCGTTTTCTGATTGCCACCGGCTCCTCTCCGGCGATTCCACCCATACCGGGGCTTGCGGGAACGCCCTACTGGACGTCCACCGAAGCCTTGGTGGCTGACAAACTGCCGCAACATCTGATTGTGATCGGTGCCGGCATTGTTGCCCTGGAATTGGCACAAGCCTTTCTGCGTCTGGGTTCTAAGGTTACCTTGTTGGCTCGACACACGCTAATGTATAGCGAAGATCCAGCCATTGGCGCAGAATTGCAAAAGGTGTTGGAATCTGAAGGAATGCGTATCCTGACCCATACCCAGGCGGAGGCCGTCCAATACAAGAAGAGCTTGTTTTCTTCCGGCAAGTTTACCGTCAACACCAAACACGGCGCCATCAAAGGCGATCATTTGCTGATGGCCACCGGCCGCCCGCCGAATACCGAGTCACTGGCTCTGGATAAGGTCGGTGTAAAAACCGATCGGTCGGGTGCGATTCAGGTGGACGGTCGTATGCAAAGCAGTGTGGGACATATTTATGCCGCCGGTGACTGTACCAGCCAACCCCAGTTTGTTTACGTCGCCGCGGCTGCAGGGACCCGAGCGGCGATCAACATGACCGGCGGTGAGGCCTCGCTAGACCTTTCGGCGATGCCGGCGGTGATGTTTACCGATCCGCAAATGGCAACGGTGGGTCTGAGTGAAGCCGAAGCGCATACCCAGAACATTGAAACCGAAAGCCGAACCTTAACCTTGGACAACGTGCCTCGTGCGCTGGCGAACTTCGAAACCCACGGTTTCGTCAAATTGGTTGCGGAAAAGCAGAGCGGCCGCATCCTCGGCGTACAGATTGTCGCTGCGGAAGCCGGTGAAATGATTCAAACTGCGGTACTGGCCATTCGCAACCAAATGACGGTCGAGGAACTGGCCGGACAACTGTTTCCTTATCTGACCATGGTCGAAGGGCTTAAGCTTTGCGCTCAAACTTTTGCTAAAGATGTAAAACAGCTTTCTTGCTGTGCGGGCTAGTGATTACTGATAATAGAATCGAATCCATGATGAACCCTAAATCGATCAACGGTAAACCGCTCAGGCTCTCTAAACTGGCCGAAAAAACCGGATTGAGTGTTCATTGTATCCGGACCTACACCGACCGTGGCCTGGTGTCGGCCTGTGACCGAACCGGCGGAGGTTATCTCCTGTATCCCGATAGCGCGATCGGACGACTTCAATTTATCCGGATCGCCCGGGAAGCCGATGTGCCGGTCAGCGAACTGGTTAGGCTTTTTTCCGCAGGGGACAGAAATGACCCATCAGAAACAGCCCAATGTCTGGCGGACCTTGAAAATTACATTCTGGACAAACGGAATCGACTCAGTAATCTGGAACATAGCCTGACTCGTATATTTACTCGCGCTGATCCAGAGTGTTATTCATCCGCTCCAGCAGAGGTAAAATAGCATGAAAGAAAAAATCGGGCAGTTTTGCAGCGTGTTTGGCGCCATGATTGCCGCCGCCTGTTGTTTAGGCGTGCCGGTCATACTCAGTGCCGTCGGTGCGGTTGGCCTGGGTTTTCTGGTTCATGACGTTTACTTGTTTCCGATGTTTGTGGGCTTTATCGGCTTGAGCCTGTGGACCCTTTACCGTTCGGCCAAAAAACATGTGGGCGCTTCACCGGATGCAATGTTCCCATTGTGGTTAAGCGGTGCCGGCGCTCTGGTCAGCACCGTGGGCTTATGGTTTACCGTAACCGGGATTGCGGCACTGAACTGGGCGATTTATCTGGGTTTGACCTTCTTTGTGATTGGGTCTGTTTACGATTTTGTGATCGGCCGGGATGCCAAAGCCTGCGCCGACGAACCTTGCGAGCCCGATGTCTTCTCTGAGAATGAAAAGTTTGAGCCGGTCGACAATCAACGTCGATTGATGACGGGTGCGGCGATGAGTGTCGCAGCGGCCGGGGTTTTCTACGGACTCTATAAATCGGTCGATGCCTATACACAGAAAGCAGAAAAAGGCGAAATTGCTTGTTGGGGCATCAACGAGTGCAAAGGCACCACTGCTTGCGGTACGGCCTTTAACGCGTGCACCGGGCAGAATGAATGCCGCGGCAAAGGTTACATTTATGTACCGGAAAAGGAATGTTTCGCCAAGGGTGGCGAAGCGCTGGCAGGATCCGAAGGCGACCCTAAACGCGGCTAACACACAGACGTCCACCCGGTCTTCAATAGAATGCAACCAAATACTATTGAAAAACCGACGCTCGATGATCTGGTCGAAATTCTCCGACCGGCCTTCCCATCACTCAATAAGATGGAACAAAACGTTTCCTTACAAATCTATCGATTATTGTGCAATGGGAGTCCTGTCACACAGCAAATGCTTGCTGAAAGCCTGCAAATTCCAATCAAAACCATTCATGAAATGTTGAACCGGTGGTGGGGCATCCATTTTGACCAGCAAAACCGAATCGTCGCCTACTGGGGACTCACGATTCAACCAACCCGGCACTGTTTTGATGTTGATGGACAAGTTTTGTATACCTGGTGTGCCTGGGATACGTTGTTTCTGCCGGAAATTCTGCAGACCCATGCACGGGTTGAATCGCTGTGCGCAACCACCGATACTCAAATACGCTTGAATTTAAGCCCAAACCGCGTGGAACACGTTCAACCTAAGAATGCGGTGATCTCTTTTTTAACTCCGAATGCCGCCCGCGTTAAAGAAAATGTGGTGACTCACTTTTGTTGTTCAGTTCATTTTTTCGAGTCGGAAGAGGCGGGGCGGGGCTGGACGGGGCAGCACCCGGGAACGTTTTTGTTGACGATCGACCAGGCCCACACCCTGGGACGAAAAATCAATGCGATGCAATACCCGGACGTTTAAGTGTGATTAATAAACGCAGTCTATAGGTTGGATAAAATATTTTGCGGAGATCATGATGGAGTTTGCAACCGTAAGTAAACTTACACTTTTTTTGATTTGGCCGGTTATCATTTTGTTGATTTTTTATTTTAAGGATAAAGAAAAATTTAAACAGAAAATGAAAGAAATGTTTGAGAAGCATTAAAAGCATGACGGTCGAATGGTAAACAATGGAATGCTGTCATGGTTTCAACAGCAATACTCTATTATTTGAATATACGGGCGGACCTATCCTCGCCGGATCCAGTGTCATAGACGAATTCTCCTGGAGCTATCCTTCTCATAAAACTTAGCCACCGGTCGCTGATTAGATGCTCGAGATTTCGCTTGACATCGTAGGCTGGTACGGGGTTTAGCATTAGGATCAAAGATGAACGGGTTGGATCTGTTCATTTTGGATCACACTGTTTAACTTCAATGGAGGAATCTAAATGTCCAGTGTATTTCTTATCAAAGCACTCTTTATCGCGGGTGGACTCATCTTATGTGCAATTTTATTCGTGGGTATCAAAAATGATACCGAACGTCATGAGAGTGTCCGCAAGCTTCGCAAACGGATCAAAGTCGAGGAAGCGGCGCGAGCGCAGCAGAATGAACACCATCAAAGTTGATCGGCGAATGAACTGCGTATCGAAATCATCGGGCAACCTCCGCTAGGGCGCCCGATGAAATCAAGTCATAGTGTTTACATCGGAGGTTATTAAAATGTCCTGTATCTCTATATTAAGCGAACTAATAGTGGTGGGCGGGCTTATCGTTTTTGGTTTTTTGTTGTACGGAATAAGTCACGATGCGAATCCTCAGGAGCCCCATCCGCAGCCAAAAAAATAATTAAGCATTCATTCGAACATAAATGCAATAATCATTGTCCGGCAATATGCGGAGACCGCAGCCGCACTGCACTTTTTCTGATAAGGATAGTGCGGCTGCCAAACCGTGAAATGGCTTCAGCAAACTACTGAATCTTTTGCCGATGAGCGTAATGTCCGCAACAGATGAGGGATGATTCGTGTTCAATTGCATCGGTAGGCTACTCACAATCACTCAGAACGTTTGCAGTCAAGACAGTCATATTGAATTGATCCTTCCTAAAGTTCAAATGGAAGTTATTGGAATGAGTCTAAGGTCATGTCATGCATCCGGCCGTGAAACAAAGATACGGGCTGGGTCTTAGACGTCCCTTTTATCAATCTGCCAGTGCAGGTCAAATCCCTGTGGACTGGTTTGAGGTAATCACCGAGAATTTCATGGTCGCCGGGGGCAAACCAATCCGAATTTTGGAGTCAGTCCGCAACCATTATCCGATTGTCTTACATGGTGTTTCAATGAATCTGGGCGGAACCGACCCCTTGGATCAGAAATATCTAACCGCGTTAAAAACAATGGTGGATCGATTTCAACCCATGTGGGTATCCGATCATCTTTGCTGGACACGTTTTGGAGGACAGTCTTTCCATGATCTATTGCCGCTGCCCTATACCCAAGAGGCCGTTGAAAACACCGCCAACCGAATTCGCGTAGTTCAGGACTTTTTGCAGCAACAGATTCTGATAGAGAATGTTTCCAGTTATCTGGAATTTAAACATAATACACTCATTGAAGCTGAGTTTCTGGCAGCGGTTACGGAACGGGCGGACTGCCGGATTCTACTGGATATCAATAATATTGTTGTGAATGCGACAAACCACGGTATCGATTCTTCTGAATACCTTTCTACGATTCCTGCCGACCGGGTCGGCCAGTATCATATGGCAGGACACAGTAAACAGGGCAGGCTGGCGATCGATACCCACGATCATTCGATTTCTTCAGAGGTATTGAATCTCTATAAAGAGGCCGTCGTCCAGCTCGGCAATGCGGCAACGCTGCTTGAATGGGATGATCAGATTCCGACCGTACCGATTTTATTGCAAGAGTTAGACAAGATCCGTTGCGCAGCAACGATTCACAAAACGGCCATCGATTTCAAGCCACTTAAAGAATCCGGCAATGAAAACTGAAAGAACGGGTTTGCGGCAGCTGCAACAGCAGTTTGCCGATTATATCGTCCATGGCCACAATGAAGCACTTCTTTCCCAACAGATCAATAACAGCCACCCGCCGGGATCGATCGATCGATTGACTGTTTACCGCAATGGATATTATGTGCGCTTACAGGATGCCCTAGCCAATGACTTCCCAGTGCTGCTGGTAGAGCTGGGCGACACCCGTTTTGGAAAAATTATGACGTCTTATCTATTCGACCATCCATCGGGTTCGACTTCGCTACGGCATTTGGGGCACCGTCTGAGTAACTGGTTAAAAAGCGAGAATCATCCCGTTGTTTGGTCGGAGATCGCCGCACTTGAATGGGCCGTGTTAAACGCATTCGATGCCCCGGATGCTGATCTGCTGTCCACCAATCAACTTTCACAAATACCATCAGATCAATGGGAATCCCTGCAGTTCCGTTTGCATCCGTCCGTCACTCTGATGTCCTCAACACATAACATTCATGAGATTTGGGAAGCGGTAACCCAATATAAAACAAAGCCTCCTTCCGCCGCTGTCGATGACTATTTGGTAGTGTGGAGATTGAATAATAGTCCTAAAGTTCAACCAATCTCTCAGGCTTGCTATGAATTACTTTGCTCGTCGAATCAAAAGAAATCCTTCGGTAATGCCTGCAAAGGTTTGCAGCAAACGGCGATCGTCGATACTGTTCCAGGGACTGCTGCGGAATGCCTTTTTTTTGGTTGTCAATTCGGGTGGTTTCAGAATATCGATGGTTAGGGCTTATAGTTTTTAAAATCTTGCGACTGATTCCCGTGCGTCGACTGATGTCGATCGCGATTATATCCCCTGACCGTCCGGATTTAGTCCATACCCGACTGTCACCACCCTACTATTTTACTTAACAAAAGGTATCTTTCGTGAAGTAATTGTGTCATATTTCTCCTCTATCATGCCGTCAGAAGCTCAATAAATGCCCCAAATTACTATACGAAAGAATATATCCTTGCCGATGGTGGCGCATAGCGCATTACCAGCGACGTTTGGAACAACATTCAAAGACAATTTTCCCGACACATTGAGCGCTTGGTTTCAGGCGTATTTTGCCGTTGAAGTCAGTACCGCAGAAAGTTCTCAAAAGGTGCAGCGGCGCGATCTTCAGCGCTTTATAGATTTTGTGCTGCGAGAAGAGGGGCGTGAAGACCGTGCGATCTGGACGGCACGGCTTTCTCGGGCCTTTGTGAGTGGTTTAAGAAAGGACGTGAAGGAAAACGGCAATCGGGTGTATTCGGATCGAACCATCAACCGCATCGTTGCCCATTTAAAAACCTTTGCCAAATGGATCCATAAACTGGCACCGTTCCCGTTGGGAAATCCCATGGCGAAAGTAAAAACCGTTGTTCCGGGAACCGGGCTAGAAATCCAACGGGCGATTACGTCGCAGGAGCGGCGGAAGATTCTCGATGCCGCCGATTATCTACCGGTGACCGGGGGTCGGTCGCGGAATCGACGCATCAAAACGGATTTCGCCGAACAGAGGCCGCGCCGAAAAGGCTATCGCGCCTGGCGGAATAGGGCGGTGGTCTACTTGCTGATCGAGACCGGCATGCGACGGGCGGCCGTGACCCAGCTCAATATCGATGCAATCGATTTTGATCGACGATTCGTCACCACTACGGAAAAAGGCGAAACTCAGCATCGCTATAAAATCAGTCGCGAAGGATTAAAAGCGATCCAGGACTATCTCGACCATGAACGAAGCGGCGACGCCGACTATTGGACGATGTCGCCGGCCCTGTTTTTGCCGGCGTCCAACAAACCCCAAAGTCACGGCCGGCTATCGCCGGTGGTCATCAATACGATCTGGAACGAGGTCTGCCGCTTGGCGGGCGTCAAAGGTAAAACCCCGCATTCAGCCCGTCATGCCATGGGCCGACATGTGATGGAAAAAACTGGCAATGTGGCGGCGGTACAACGCCAATTAGGCCACAAAAATGCCGCTTATTCGTTGCAATATGCCCGGATTACCGATGAAGAATTGCAGGCCGTTTTAGATGATCGGTAGTTCGCCTGAATTTGGGGATTTGCGTAAAACGCCCCATGATGAAAAATCCAAACGTTATTTCAGGCACATTTCATATTGGAAGGGACTAGCACTTTACAAATAGCAATAGTTTGCTTAAAGTAAGAGTCAACCGCCCCCTTGTGAAGTTGATTCAATGGAGCTTGGGGAGAAAGAACCGCCTTCGGGCGGTTTTTTCAATTCTATACCAAAGATTTGTGAGGCCATAATTGCGCACTATTGTCTATATAGACGGTTTTAATTTGTATTTCGGTAGCCTCAAAAATACATCTTGGAAATGGCTCGATATTTCCGCATTAGCAACACGGCTCTGCAAGGAACAGAATCCGCAGGCAGAACTTGTTGGCATCAAATATTTCACTGCGGATATCAAAGCAAAATTATCGAAAAGAGGGGAAGCGTCTTGTAAGGCACAGCAGGACTATTTGCTTGCCCTGAAAACACATTCACCCATCATCGAAATCATCAAAGGTAAATACTTCATCACAAGAGGAACTTACCATCCCTACGCTGACCCTGTAGATTTCGATAGAAAACACGACGTTTGGAAATCCGAAGAAAAACATACTGATGTTAACATCGCACTGCATATGCTCTGTGATGCAATCGATAAATCATGTGAACAGCTGGTTCTCTTTTCCAATGATAGCGATATCTCTCCGGCTGTCCGCATCACCAAAGAACGGAATCCAGGAATCAAGATAGGTATTGTTACACCTGTTCGTAACAGTGACCGAAAACCCAGCGCTGATTTACACGAATATTCGGATTGGCTGCGCCACGGAATAAAAACGGATGAGCTGACAAAATGCCAATTACCCGATAAGGTTCTAACCCGTAAACGCGTTATAAAAAAACCGGAACATTGGTAACGTGCACGGCCCCGACACGGAAAATGAAAAGCTACGCTTCTGGCACGTTTTCTAGAGGCTTTTATGGGTCAAGTTTTACTCTTGATAACACATTTTATCAATAGTATGGAAATCAGCATCCAATTTTTTCCAGTATCAGCGTATATATTGAGCGTATATATTGATTGAGATTAAGTAATAGTAAACAATGGCCTACAAAATTGTACTGGTAAAATTGGATGCTGTTTTTTTGAAAAAACTGGCAATTTTTACAAGCTGATTGACAGGATTGGAGTCACGGATTCAGGATGAACGCCAAAAGATACTGTAATTGCGTTGGTTGTCGGTCGACATGAGTAACCATTCTTCGAATAGATCCCGCCTTAGCAATAGGGGCCGGCCCCAAAACGACCGAGGTATTTCTACCAGGATGATAGACAATGATCTACGAGTATCTGTCAGGTTAATTTACAAAATAACAAGCCGATGGATCTTATTGTCATACCAAAGTTATTAACTCAATGATTATAGGGCGAAAACAAACAATGGACTATAGATTGCTATGGTGAAAGCCAACGTTTTAGCAGTAGCGTCTATAGGGTAGATCAAATCTCTCTGATTTCGATCAGGAAGCGATAATTTTTGAGGAATATACAAATTATGTTTTTAAGAACTAATCCCAATCCAAAATTATTAACCTGTCTATTGCTTTTTATAGGTTTTGTACCCCTTATCGGTGTAAAACCGGCCCAAAGCTCAACAACACTTTACGATTCGATAGGTCCCTGTATAAGTTTTAACTGTACTTCTGAATCGCAGGCAATGGATGATATTACAAATTATTATGAAGGAGAAGGTTATTGTAATGTAGGCGCAAATCCTTCAGGCGCATGGACTTTTGCCTATGAGGACACCCTTTCTGGCATTACAAATGGTGATACCCTTTACAGAATAGACCAGCGCGATATTACAGTTCAATATGGCAATTTAATGCTTCAGTCAGATGGTGTCACTTATGCTTGTGAAGAAACGACTAATACAACGTTCATAAGTAGAGCTTTGCAGATTCAAACGACACCCGACGGCCCGAAAAATATTGGTCAACCCGAAGACGTGTGCACAGGCAATCCAATTAATACGTTAAACGGTAATAAATTCCAAACTGAACCGGACTATTCCGGTACTGGTAGTGTTCCTCTGAGACTGACCAGGTATTACAACAGCAACAACACAGTTACCGACTCTCGGTGGGGGAGTCATTGGCGAGGTGACTACGAGGGAAGAATAGAATTGTACGCAACACCGACTTATTCATCGGCACACGTAATTCGTCCGAACGGTAAAGTCCTATTCTTCAACTTAAATGGTACTCTCTGGGCCTCGGATGCGGATGTTAATGACCAGTTAGAACAACTGACCGACTCAGTCGGTAATTTCACGGGTTGGCGATATACGCAAACTAGCGATACGGTTGAAGATTATGACGTCAATGGCAAGTTAGTGAGTATCACACCGCGTGGTGGCTTAACTCAAACGCTGAGCTATGGCATCCCAAGCGCATTAGGAGGGGACGACGACCCTGATACGCTGGATATCGTCACCGGTCCTTTTGGTCGCACACTGATTTTTACATACGATGTCAATAAACGTGTCGACACGATGACTGACCCCGATGGCGAGGTTTATCATTACGCTTACGATGTCGACAATAACCTGTCCACCGTCACCTACCCGGACCTAACGCCCTTAGATCTGAGCGACAACCCATTTCGGATTTACCACTACGAAGATGCCAATTTCCCCCATGCTTTAACGGGAATCACCAACGAGAAAAACGACCGCTTCGCGACCTGGACCTACGACGCCCAAGGCCGAGCGATATCATCCGAACACGCCGGTGGTGTCGAACACAGTACGCTGGACTATACCGATATCGATGACCTCAGCGACCCACGCGTAATTGTTTCCAATCCATTGGGTAAAGATACGACCTACCACGTCACCACCCTATTCGGTGTACGCAAAGTCACCCAGGTCGAGGGCCACGCTTCGACCAATTGCGTCGCCGCGAACCAGAACTACACCTACGATACCAACGGCAATATCAAAACCGTAACGGATTGGGAAAACAACCTGACCGAATACGCCTACAACACCCGCAATCTTGAAATCAGCCGGTTCGAAGCCAAAGGCACGCCCCAGCAGCGGAGAATTCAAACCGGCTGGCATGCGACTTATAGGGTACCGACACGTATCGATGTTAAAGACAACAATAATAACCTGATCAAACGGACCCGATACGGCTACGATAGTCTGGGTCGCTTGCGTTCAATCACCGAAACCGATATGGCCTCGGCTAAAGAGAGGATCACGCGCTATACCTATAATAGCCAAAACCTGCTGATTTCCATTGATGGTCCACGGACCAATGTGACTGATGTCACCACATTGACTTACGATGCCTTGGGTAATTTAACCGAGGTCAAAACGCCGCTAATTCCACCCAGCAAGATCACCCAACACGATGCCAGCGGCCGACCGGAAACTTTAGAAGACCCAAACGGATTGATCAGTCACTTGGCCTATGATCCCCGCGGGCGCCTTGAATCGCGCACCGTCGACGGCCACGCGACACTCTTCGGTTACGATCCGGCGGGTAATCTCACCAGCCTGACCCAACCCAATGGCTTGGTGCTCACTTATATATATGATGAAGCACGCCGGCTCAAAGAAATACACGACAACACGACACCGACTCCGAATAAAATCATCTATACCCTGGATGCGGCCGGTAACCGCACAGAAACCAAAACTTTCGACCCCACGGGTACTTTAACCCGGATGCAAACCCGGGAATTCGATGAGCTGAGTCGGTTGATTAAATACACCGGTGGCGCCAACCAGGTCACTAAGTATGATTATGACCTCAACAGCAACCTCGAAATGATCACCAATGGGCGCAATCAACCCACGATGTTTGCCTTCGATGCGCTCAACCGGTTGGTCAAACAAACCGATGCCGATACCAATGATGCGATCATCGCCTACGACGTGTTGGATCAAGTCACCCAAGTCACCGACCCCAAAGGTCTGAACACCGACTATACGATCAATGCGCTGGGTGAGACCACCCAAATCGACAGCCCCGATACCGGTACGACCCTGTTTCAGCATGACGACGCGGGCAATGTCATTCAAAGTACCGATGCGCGGGGTGAGATCGTCAACTACCAATACGACGCACTCAACCGTCTGACGTTGATCGATTACACCGACAACAGCCTGGATATCACCTTCAACTACGATGACCCCACCGCACAAAACGGCATAGGCCGATTAACCAGCCGGGTGGATGCCAGTGGGACCGATGCGTATGATTACGACAAGCGCGGCAATGTGATTCACCATAACAGCACCCGCAACGGCATCACGAACACGCTGAGCTATCTGTACAATGGCGCCGACCAACTGACCCATATCACCTATCCCAGTGGGCGACAGGTGGAATATCACTACAATACCCTCGGCCAAGTCGAGCGTATCAGTGCCACACTGAGTGGTGTGACGGAGGATGTCGTGCATACCCTGAGTTACCTCCCGTTTGGGCCGCTGGCGAAGTTGACTTACAAAAATGGCATTCAACTGGATCGCAATTATGATCTCGATTACCGCTTGGAAGACAATGATCAGGGGGGCGTCGTCGACTATAACTACACTTATGATGGAGCGGATAATTTAGAAAACTTAACGGATCATCTTAATACGGCCCAGAATACTTTATACACCTACGACAACCTGGACCGATTGGCTACCGCTACCGACAGCACCGATGCGTGGGTCTACAATCACGATGAAAACAGTAATCGGACGCTGAAGACGCATAACAGCAGTACGCAGAACTACCAATACTCGAATCCTGCGACCAGCAACCAGCTCGAACAGATCACCGGCGCCAATCCCCGCAGTTTTCAATATAGTGCCAACGGTAATATCGAGGATAACGGTACCTATACCTTCAATTATGCGGCGCACAATCGCATGGATTTAGTTGAATTGGGCGCCAGCACCGTAGCCAGTTATGTATACAACGGCCAAGGCGAACGGGTCCAGAAAACCGTATCGGGGACGACCACCAATTACCATTACGGTCTAAACGGCCAATTGTTGGCCGAGACCGATTCCACAGGGAATTGGGAGAAAGAATACGTGTACCTGGGCACTGAAGCGCTGGCCATGTGGGTGCCGAGTAGCAGTCCACCGCCACCGGCGAATGCGATGACCTTAACCGCCAATCCGACGTTTAACCCGGTCCCTCTTGAAGGCGCTAGCATCACATTAACCGCGGTCGCCAGTGGCGGCAGCGGGAATTATGAATACGCCTTCTGGTTTAAGGGTGCGGCCACGAATGAGGTTTGGACCTTACAGCGTGGATATGACCCCTCAGGCACTTACGTCTTTGACACCACCGGGTTTGTCGGCTCGACGAACAAATTCCGGGTGGATGCACGTAATCAAGGCAGTACCGATGTACCGACCAAGAAATGGATGAATGCCCCGGTGAATTCAGCCGGTGTGGCGACCGGACTGACCGAAACGCACACGCCGAGCTTTCCGGTCACAGAAGGCACGCTAGTCACATTTACCGCGACCGCATCCGGCGGCAGCGGTAGTTACGAGTACCGGTTCAGGTTCAAAGGGGACGCGACCAATCACGCGTGGGTTGAATTGCAGGCCTACAGCCCTTCGAACACGTTGGTGTTTAATACCACGGGTTACATCGATGTAGGGAACACCAACAAGATCCGGATCGACGCGCGCAACCAGGGCAGCAGTGATGCCCCGGTGCAAAAGTGGGTCACTAGCGTTGTCAATCCATAAGGAAGCCGCCATGAAAACAACTCTCAAAAATAAATTTAGTTCTCTGTTGATTGTCCTGGCCGGTCTTCTATTTGCTACGACCAGCGGGGCGGAGATTTATTACATTCATAATGATCACTTGGCCACACCGAAGGTGCTGACCGATGATCAACAAACCGTGGTGTGGACAGCGGATGCGGCGCCTTATGGGGATACCGCAACCTCGGGCACCGTGACGTTTAATCTCAGGTTTCCGGGGCAGTATTTTGACGCGGAGACTGGATTGCACTATAACTACTTTAGGTATTATGATCCCCATACTGGGCGATACATGACCAGTGAC
>CAZUGA010000060.1:0-18048 GCA_964619885.1 uncultured Methylococcaceae bacterium | reverse complement strand
GTTCGTCTGAAATCTTTTCTTTCATCCAATTACAGCACCGCGTTTTATGACGAAAGCACTTTGGGACTACCAGGCACTATCGCACCCAGTGAGCGTGCTTATCAATTACGCTTGATTCCCAATCAAACCAGTGGCTGGCAAACCCTGCTGAATGTGGTACATACTGGGGGACCACTGAGTGCGACCCAGTTTAAGGCCAAGGCGGGCGAACAGGCTCAAGCCGTTTTGGTTAAAAACGGCACCGACAGTACATTGGCGATTTTTAATGCAAATTCTGGACCCTTACCATATAGCATCAATGAAAATCCGGTGGCCCTAAAACCCACCGGTAGTAAAAGTAACGGAAAAGCGGCTCACAACCCGAATCAGTTGCACAATTTATCGAAACTGCGCTTATTTCAATCCGGTTTTGGCATGAACGTCAACACCACAACTAAGACTAAAGTTTATTTAGCCGATCTTAACCCGGATCTGAAATGGGTCCTATCGCTAAACGAAAGCACCCAAAATCTTAAGGTTAGTCCATCAGGCCTGGCTACTTTTGTCGTCACCGGCGGTTCCCGAACAATTAAAGTCTTCAGTACAGGAAAATCAGGATTGGCCTCCAAACCAATTCAGTCGCCTGCATCTACCGGGACCAATACTGGCTCCATTTCGATCCCGATCCCAAAATCGAAATCCAAAAAGAAATCCCAATTAAATCCCAATGGAAAACCCAACCCACAAAACCAAACGAAATCCAAACCAAAAACTGAACCAAACTCTAATCTGTTTTCAGATCCCAACGTGAGAAAGGCTAAGCAAAATTTCAATAAGGATTTCAGATAATCCCTCGACAATAATTGAATTGTCAGACACTTCTCAGCAAGACATTAATTGAGAAACCGAACCCTCATTGAAAGATCAATCGCTGTAATGTTTTTGGTTAACGCACCAACAGAAATAAAATCGACCCCCGTTTCCGCGATTTCACGAAGGTTATCCAAACTTATATTTCCAGAGGCTTCTAATTCGGCTTTGCCAAGATTAACCAACACTGCTTCACGCATCATATCCAAACTAAAATTATCCAACAACACTCTATCCGCATCGGCTTCATTTGCCTGAATTAACTCATTAATCGATTCAACTTCTACTTCAACCGGCATCGTACGACTCGATAATTTAGCCAACTTTACCGCATTGACGATTGAACCCGCAGCGGTAACATGATTTTCCTTAATTAAAATTCCGTCATATAGTCCAAATCGATGATTCACGCACCCGCCACATCGTACTGCGTATTTTTGAGCATTACGTAGCCCTGGAAGAGTTTTCCTCGTATCCAATATCTTTGTCTTGCATCCCTGAATCGCATCAGCATATTTACGCGATATAGTCGCGGTGGCCGATAACGTTTGAGTTATATTTAATGCCACTCTTTCCCCAGTCAATAAGGGTCTGGCCGGTCCCTGCAGATCACACAATTTATGACCCGCTTCGACCTCTTCCCCATCGGAAACATGCCAATCAATTGTAATTGTAGAATCCAATACTGCGAATATTTGAGAAAACCAGGCTTGGCCGCAAAAGACCATTTGATCCCGCGTGATAACACTGGCGGACGCAAGAACATGTTCGGGTATTATCGACGAAGTCAAATCCCCGGAACCCACATCTTCCGCCAAAAATTGCGTTATTTGGTCAAGGTTAACCAAATTTTTTTCATTAAACTGCATGGAAATACCGAGGAAAATTGGAACGAAGCTGAATTATCGCATAGCACCCTAAGTGTCTGAAACCTACACTACACTCAAAGCTAGCCGATCGTACATTGACTTCAAATCAATACAGACCCACAAAGTACAATTAGGTAAGAATTAACAACTACCGGATAAATTACAGTAATCTCGCGTGGAACATCAAAACTTGAGAAATATAAAACCGGCAGAAATCATTTCGATATTGAACGAGGCTTAAGCAGGCAAGCCCTGGTCTTCCATTTCAGATTTATTAAAGGTTTTCATCATCGCCGATAGTGCACGGTCCATCACTGGAACCGACGGATTTTCTAGCACTACTGCAGCCCCTCTACGAAACTCAGATGCTAAATCTAGGATCGTAGTCTCCTTAGCTTTGACACCTTTCTTATTCACGAACACACATACAGAGGTCATGGGGCTTTTCCACGATAATTTCACCCGTGATAACTCGTCCTTTTCATTTGTGAACGATATCCATTGTCCAACATTCAATGCTTCGGCCCGTTCTAAAAACTCGTCCTGCAGCGCTTCTACCGGTTCCCCAATTGAACTGGATTCCAACACAATTTCATCGATTCCTTTTGTATCCGTAACAGTCGTACTTTTCTCTCCTGTTTCGAACAACGATTCGTCAAGAACAGCCAAACTGCCCGCTAACGATTCTATCTCAGCCGCCATTGCCGCATCTTTAACGATTGGCATTTCAACCTTTGCAGCAACCGCTTGCTCAGGTAACGTATCGTTGATTGAAGTGGGACTAGGCTCTTCGGTCTGTATTTTTCCCGTCGCGCTTAAAGCCGCAACATGACAGACTTCTAAATCCTTGAACAAAACAGACATTTTGTGCGGCTCAAATGAGATATTCTCCAAACCAACTCGAATATCTTTAATCAATCGGGGAATATCCTGTAAAGCCATACGGCGAGTATCGGCATCAGCGGGAACTAGGACACTCTGCACCAATCTATCAACAACCCCTAAAGAATTGTTCCAACCTTTCGATTCTTTATCCTTTCGCAGATACGCTAATAACAATACGTCTTTCCATGTATCGTCAAGAAAAGATCGAACTATAACTGGCAACTCTTTGCCTTGCATTCGAGACGCGATTTCATATGCAACCTTACTTTTTGCAACATTCAACTGTTCTTTGCTTTCTGTCACCTGCCGAGTCCGCTCTTCGATAATTCGACTGCGTTGCTCATCTTTCTCCAAAAAAGCTGTGAAATCGGTGAGTAATGCCGCGAAAAGTGACATATCCTGGTCAAATTCATTCAACACTCTATTTACAACGGATTCAATCTCGGTATACACCGGACTGTTCTCACAACCTTTGTTATCCAAACCGGCACCCGCGCGGGCTAAGCTGTTGAGTAGTTCACGTACCGGATGCTGTTTTTTTGCGAAAAAAGACTTTTCCAACACAGCGGCTTTAATCACCGGGATCTGCAATCGACTGATCAATCCCTTTACCGGATCAGGAAGATTTTTATCATCCAAGATAAAATCAAAAATCATAGCGACCATGTCAATAACATCTTCTTCCAACGTACCTATCGGTCGCGCTCCGTCGCCTGTCTGTAGATTATTTAATTCATTTGAAACAAATAATTTCAATTCATGCCCGGTTTCAAATGCGGGTGAACTGTGCATAAGCCCTACACGTTGAAGTTCTGATAGAGCACTTAAAACATCGTTGGTTTCGAAGGCTGGGCCGCTAAATCCAGCACTCTGGAATGAAGATCCGGTGCTCGTTTGCGACCGCCACCCACTCAACAAGGACTGCAACGATTGAAACATACGCAAATCGGCCGCAGTTTCAGAAACCGATTGCTGAGCCCCCAAAACTGCAGCTGCTTCTAGATTATCTGAATCAAATTGACCCGCTGTATGTCCGCTTGCGCCGCTCGACATCCCTGGCGATACCTGCCCCCCCCGCTTAGACTGCTTTGGTAATTTGGTCAAAACTCTATTTTTGACCAATACCGTGTTTAACGTGCTATACATTTCACCTAATTGGCTCAATACGACACGATCATAAAGTTTGTAAATGACTAATTTAATTTCCAGTTCGACGTCGAGCGGTTTGATTACATTTTCAAAACCGTAACATACGTTGAAAGGACTCACCGGGTTTACTTCCCTATCAATAATTTCTACACCCAAAAGAGCTCCAAATCTTCGATCCAGTGCGTATAGATCTGTATGAAATAACTTCTGGCCCTTATCGACCATCGTCGTGATAGCTAAACCTTCTTCCAGATCTTCATTCTCGACCAACGAAAAACTATCCTCATCACTCTCTTGCGGTAATTCAGTTTGAGGCGATTGCCCACGATTCTGCCAAAATCCATCATATTGTTCTAATACGTTCTTAACGTATTTGATTTGTAGTTTATCTCGCTCCTTGCGAACAAAACGCATTGCATCGAAATATACCGATTGCAAAGTACTTGATTCTGCTTTATCCGAGAGCGTGAACAACTCATCATCAACCTTATCGAAAAAGTCACGATGAATATTGGTAATATACTTAGAATATACTTCTCTACACTCTGAGATCGCGTGGTTTGATGCTGCATTTCCTTGTTGCGCAACAGCAGCGTTGCCTTTAGGACCAAAGGGAACAACTTTAGTATTTGACTGGGCCATGGTTCGATCTCCTTAAAGTGAGGAGTGGCTGTTACATCGCATTTCATGCGAAATTGCTATCGCCAACTGTTACAACATTGAATTATTATCTGGAACACCCGATATGCACATTTTATGTACGCATTTGGGAATTCGTTGTAGTTTAGAATAACTTTTTTTGTCGAAAAAAATCGTGACCACGATCGCAAAACCAAGGAAATCTGGGTTTCAACAGGAACTGCGCGTGAACAATTGACACATTCAACTGACCTGGATATCCAAATTTGGACTAATTCTATCTAACTAGCACAGTTATAATTTTAGAAAGCATAGTTCATTCAGGCGTTAATTTTCCGAATAATGAAAATATCAGATCACTATTTAGAAGAGGCACGAAGAGTCACTTCAAGCAATTGCGATGATCGACCAAAACAAACAAACATTGACTTGATCGTCATTCATTGCATTAGTCTACCCCCAGGGAAATTCGGCGGTCACTACATTGACAAGCTTTTCTTGAACCAGCTTGACCCCACCGACGACCCTTATTTTCGATCCGTATGCCAACTCAAAGTCTCGGCACACATCCTTTTAGAGAGAGGTGGTCAAATTACCCAATATGTACCCTTTAATTTACGTGCTTGGCACGCGGGAGAATCGATGTTCGAAGGCAGAAAACGCTGTAACGATTATTCTATTGGCATAGAAATGGAGGGGACAGAAGACACCCCGTACAACGATAAGCAATACACGCAGCTTGCACGACTGATTCGAGTATTAATCAAAAATTACCCTAATCTGTCTGAGCAAAGGATCGTGGGACACAGCACTATCGCTCCCGGACGGAAAACTGACCCGGGTAAGTCATTCGATTGGGATAGACTGAGGCGATTATTGGACGATGATGTTTCGTAAATCGATAGCTTTGATGATTAATTTATCAATTCGCCAACGTACAGAAACTTTTTATTTTAGAACTGCTACAGGCTCCCTTCTTTATTTTTGAAGGAATCCAAGAGCAACATGAATACACCAACTGTAATCGCCGAATCAGCTACATTGAATACCGGCCAATGCCAAGTTTGGTAATAAACATCCAAAAAATCGATTACATAGCCAAAACGTAAACGATCTATAAGATTTCCAATAGCTCCTCCCAGCACCATGGCCAAACCCAGGCTCTGTAACTTCTCAGATTTTGGTAATTTGGATAACCAAATAACTATAAAAACACTGGCGATGAGCGACAAACTGACAAAGAACCAACGTTGCCAACCACCAGCGTCGTTCAAGAAGCTAAATGCTGCGCCTTCATTTTGAACATAAGTCAATTGAAAAAATGGTATAACATTAATCGATTCATACAAAAACATAGATGTTGTAATCCAAATTTTGGACACTTGATCCAAGACCAACACAATAACCGACAGCGAAATCCACTTAATCATTCAATCTACCTAGGTGTAATGCCTTGTTTCCCCAGAATTCACGACGTTTTTTACGCAGCGGCCACACAATTCTGGATGTTCATGGTTGTCACCTACATCCCGACGTCTGTGCCAACATCTAACACATTTTTGGTGTTTAGACGGCATCACTTTTAGTCTAATACCGGTCAATTCCGTTTGGATTGCATCATTCGGGCAAAATTCATCGGAAACGGCCGATGCATACGACGTAATCAAAACAAAACGCAATTCGTCCTCAAGCAGATTAAGTATCTGGAAATAGGAATGATCACAATAAATTTCAACTTCAGCATCCAGGGCTGAACCTATTTCTCCTTGCTCGCGCAGTTTTTCCAACTCTTTGCTGATTGCTGCACGAACTTCGATAATAGCATCCCAAAAATCTCGATTCATCTGACCTTCATTATCCAGCGAAACTAGAGACGGGTACCACGATTCCAGAAATATAGAATCACTCCGTTTACCGGGTAGATGTTGCCATATTTCGTCGGCGGTAAAACTCAATATCGGAGCCAGCCATCTGGCCAACGCCTCTGCAATATGGAATATCGCTGATTGCCCTGATCGGCGCGCCATACCATCCGCTTGCGTGGTGTACTGTCGATCCTTGGTAATATCGAGATAAAAACTACCCATATCAACGGCACAAAAGTGATGAACTTTTTGATACACGTGCAAAAATTGATAGCTATCATACGCATCGATAACTTCCAGCTGCAGGCGATGAGCACAATCGACCGCCCAACGATCCAATGCCAGCATTTCATCGAATGGTACAAGGTCCGTTTCGGGGTCGAATTCATGCAAATTAGCAAGAAGGTACCGGCCGGTATTTCGCAGTCTACGATACACATCCGATGTACGTTTCAATATTTCATCCGAGACCGACATTTCACCCCGATAGTCAGTCGCCGCTACCCACAACCGCAATACATCTGCCCCCAAGTTATTCATCACCTTCTGAGGGGCCACAACGTTGCCGCGAGATTTAGACATTTTCCGACCATCCGCATCCACTGTAAAACCATGTGTTAAAACAGTTCGGTAGGGTGCTACATCGTTCATTGCAACCGATGCTAACAGAGACGACTGAAACCATCCTCTGTGCTGATCCGAACCTTCCAGGTACAAATCTGCAGGAAATCCCAAATCCAGTCTCCGGTCAAGTACACAGGCATGAGTCACACCAGAATCAAACCAGACGTCAAGAATGTCATTGATCTTAGTGTAATGGGTTCCCTCTTCTCCAAGCAACTCACAAGGGTCGAGCTTAAACCACGCCTCAATGCCATCTTGTTCAACTAACGAGGCCACTTTTTCGATCAATTCGGCGGACCTCGGATGAATTTCGCCGCTATTTTTGTGGACGAAGAGTGCAATCGGCACGCCCCAATTGCGTTGTCTGGAAACGCACCAATCCGGTCGGGCAGATACCATACTTTCAATCCGCGCCTGGCCCCAGTCTGGAATCCAACCAACTCGTTTAATCTCGCTTAGTGACTTTTCTCGTAACCCGGTCTTCTCCATTGAGATAAACCATTGCGGAGTCGCGCGAAAAATTATCGGTGTTTTGTGCCGCCAGCAATGTGGATAACTGTGCTCTATAGCCTCTTCATGTATCAACGCCTTTCGTTCTCTCAACAGGTCCACAACATGCTCATTCGCATTGAAAACATGTTCACCGGCAAAATATTCCGTATTCGGTCGAAAAGTACCGTTGTCGGCAACCGGATTATCAACCGGCAGGCCATACTTTTGACCCACGACATAGTCATCCTGGCCATGACCGGGCGCAGTATGCACAGCGCCAGTGCCTGCCTCCAACGTAACATGAGCACCTAGAATTATAGGGACTTCACGGTCATAAAACGGGTGTTGCAGCAAAACCTTTTCCAGTACCGAGCCTTTGCAATAGGCGACAACCTTGTATTGCTCGAAACCATAACGCAGCATTACATGTTTTAACAATTCTTCGGCAACGATTAAGCGCGTGGTCTCCCCATCATTTGTACACTGTACAATGGCATACTCAAATTCAGGATGAACGGCAACAGCCTGGTTTGCTGGCAATGTCCAAGGTGTAGTCGTCCAAATCACAATAGCAATGGGTCCACTGCCTTGATGATCCGGTATATGATGACAACGATTAAACAAATCTGTTTCGTCGATCACAGGAAATGCAACATCAATTGCTGGAGACCGCTTGTTCTCGTACTCGACCTCGGCCTCAGCCAATGCAGAACCACAATCGGTACACCAGTGCACCGGCTTCGCACCTTTGTCTAAATAACCATTACGACAAATCTTTCCAAATGCCCTAATGATGTCGGCTTCGAAGGTATAATCCATACTTAAGTATGGATTTTCCCAATCGCCAAATACGCCAATTCTGATAAATTCGTCGCGTTGCAGCCCCACTTGTTTAGCTGCATATTCGCGACAGGCTTTTCGGAATACATCAGGATCAACCTTTACGCCAGCCTTACCAATTTTCTTTTCAACCATAAGTTCAATTGGAAGTCCGTGGCAATCCCATCCAGGAATATAAGGCGCATTAAAACCACCCAAGGTTTTACTTTTTATAATGATATCCTTGAGTACCTTATTTACCGCATGTCCAATATGAATAGCACCATTAGCGTAGGGCGGGCCATCATGCAAAATAAATTTGGGCTTATCGGAAAATTTCTCTCGAATCTGCGCATACAAATTGATAGCATCCCAATGCTTCAATCTCTCAGGCTCGCGCTGAGCCAAATTGGCTTTCATCGGAAATGATGTCTTAGGCAAATTCAGTGTTTTCTTGTAATCCATATTTGCTACTTTATTCTGACCGCGTTACTTGGTTAATCTTGCTTCGTTTAGCAGGAATTCCCGTGCCTCACGAACATCATTTTGAATCTGCGCTTGAAGCGCACCGATTGTTGCAAACTTAACTTCGTCTCTAATTTTTTTATGGAAATGGACTTCGACGGTTTTACCATACAAGTCACCATCGAAATCAAGTAGGTGAGTTTCAACAAATACGCTTTCGTTTTGATCTACCGTTGGACGGGTACCCACATTCGCAACTCCTTTTTTATGCCACCCCTGCACATCCGTCATTGTAACGGCAAAAACACCATGTATAGGAGTATTTTTACGCAACATCCGAACATTTGCGGTTGGAAACCCCAACTTTCGACCACGCTTCTCTCCGTGTATTATTCGCCCACACACTGAATAAGGTCGACCTAACATTTCACTTGCCGTAACCAAATCCCCTCCCAACAAATGTTTCCGGATCAATGTACTACTCACGCGGCTACCGTTTACATGAACGGAACCGGTATCGTCTACCTCAAAGCCATATTGAGGCGATAAATCACAAAGCAATTTAAAATCTCCTCTCCGTTTGTTTCCGAATCTAAAATCATCTCCTAGAACAAGGTATTTGGTATTCAACTTTTCAACCAGTATGGACTCTATGAACTCTTCGGGTTCCTGCATTGCAAGCTTTCTATCGAACCGCAATACCACTACATAATCAATGGGTAATTTGCGTAAATTCTGAATTTTCTCACGTAAGCGCGTTAGCCTTTGCGGCACATTTTGGCCCTGAAAATATTCGCGTGGCTGTGGCTCAAATAGAACAATCACAACGGGTAAACTCAACAACTTACCCTTATTGGAAAGTTTTTTAATCACAGCTTGATGTCCCAAATGCACGCCATCAAAATTTCCGATGGTCACGACGCAACCGTTTACAAATCGCCTTAAATTTACCAAACCGCGAATTATCAACATCTATCCAACCACGCAGTATTTATCTTGATGACATGTAATTTCAATTAAGAATCCAGTTAGACGCCGTGTTGTATATAAAAAGAATTTGATGCCCCTCGAGGCTGGCATGAAACCGGCCGGTTCATTTACAGCAGAAAAACAAAATTCCATACAAGGCATCTTCATTTACCAACAAGACACTGACTCAATTTCGAGCGATTACAACGCGCGTCGACACAACGTGAATACAAGGTCAATTATGGAAAATCAAACTGAAGGAACCGACAAATGGGCTGTACGCATCCCTGTCGCAACTAAACAGGTAATATACACAAACGCACCCACGCCTATCCACAGAAATAGATTGAAGACCCTATCAAAGACATCCCATTCGTACCATGCGGGTATATCAACTCCAAAATACAATACCAGTGCCATAGCAAAATTGGCAATGAATATTCTCACAAAGAAAACCCGCCATCCATCAAGCGGTATGTAAACTTGTTCTTTTAGCAAACATCGCAACAACAGAGCTGCGTTCAAAAATGCCGACAACGAAGTTGCCAAAGCCAAACCAGCGTGGGCAAAATTAAAAACCAAAACGATATTGAGCACCATATTGGCCAACATGGCCACAATTCCAAAACGCACAGGGGTTCGCATATCCTCCCTGGAAGTAAAGCCGGGAACCAACACTTTAACTAGAATGAACCCGACCAAACCGGTTGAATACGCCTTCAAACTTTTCCCAGCCATAGATACATCATGGGCTGAAAATTGTTCGTATTGAAACAAAGTCGAAAGTACCGGCTCCGATAACAGCAATAAACCCAAAGCTGCAGGTACTCCGATTAATATGACCCAGCGCAATCCCCAATCTAAAGAAGTCGAAAAAGCTACAGAATCCTTGGCCGCATGATTTTTGGACAGATTAGGCAAAATAACCGTCGCCAGTGCAATTCCGAAAACTCCCAGCGGAAATTCAACAAGCCGATCTGAATAGTAAAGCCATGACACACTACCCGTTACCAAAAATGATGCCAATAAGGTATCGAGTAACAAATTTATTTGCGTCACAGAAACACCGAAAATTGCCGGAATCATTAGACGTATTATTCGATGTACGCCGTCATCACCAAATCCAAACTTCAACCGGGGTAACAGTCCTATATTAATTAGCGCGGGAAACTGGAAAGCGAGCTGCACCGCGCCGGCAATGAAGACACCCCACGCTAACGCGATAATGGGTTCGTCCATCATGGGTGCAATCCATATCGCCGCGACAATCAAACAAATATTAAGGAAAACCGGTGTAAATGCAGGAACCGCAAAACGCCCGTAGGTATTTAAAATCGCTCCGGCAAATGCGGTCGACGAGATAAAAAACAAATAGGGAAATGTAATTCGCAAAATTTCAACAGTCTGGTCGTAACGTTTACCTTCCAGATAAAATCCCGGAGCAAAAACGATAATCAAAAACGGGGCCGCGACAACCCCGATAATTGTCACCGACATTAACACAAGCGCGAGGGTTCCCGCGGTTCGGTCTATAAAACCTTTAAGCGCTTCTTTAGATCCTTTTGCTTTATAATCGGATAGAACCGGCACGAATGCTTGGGAGAATGCACCTTCTGCAAAAAGCCTGCGCAAAAAATTCGGTATTTTAAACGCTACGAAAAATGCGTCCATTCCCGCACCCGCGCCAAAATACCGGGCAAATATCATATCGCGTAGAAAACCCAGAATCCGTGATATCAAAGTCATACCGCTAACGACAGCAGTTGACTTGAATAAATGCCTACCCAGTTTACTCACCTACATTCAATGAAATTCCTAGTGAACCACTAATTACGGTTATGACAAACTAAGCCTAATCCCAACCATCAAAACCTAACCGCCGCATTGTAACCGCTATCCCATAAAAATATTGACAAAAATTCAAAGCCAATGGAAAATACAGAGTTTGATAACGCGGTTATAATTTATCCAGACACTATGGCAAACACACTTTCTGCACGAAAACGAGCACGGCAAGCCGAAAAGCGAAGAAATCACAACGCAAGCCAGCGCAGCAACCTTCGAACAGCCACAAAAAAAGTAATTGCGTTAACGGAGTCAGGAGACAAGGCCAAAGCCTCAACTGCTTACAATGCAGCCGTTCCTGTAATTGACGCCGCAGTCAATAAAGGCATTATCCACAAAAATAAAGCTGCGCGGGATAAGAGCCGCCTGAATAATCGAATTAAAGCACTCTAGTCCTACAAACTGCGGATCTTTCTGCAGCCACAACCATGTGTAGCTTTACCAATGAATCGCGACAACCTATATCAAGATCAGGTTATCGCGGTGAATTATTTCAGGCTCATCAACATAACCCAATATAGACTCAATGGCCCCACTGGGATGGCGCTTAATTTTAGCCGCATCTTGGGCACCATAGTTCGCTAAACCGCGCGCAATTTCTCGGCCATCAACATCTACGCAAGCCACCAATTCTCCGCGCGAGAAACAACCCTCAACCCCAACCACGCCCACCGGTAGCAAACTTCGACCAGAATCCTGGAGCACATTTACAGCCCCCTGATCAACGACCAATTTACCCTTAACCTGAAGTTGTCCGGCTAACCACCGCTTTCGAGCCACCAAGGGTTCCGCATCTGGCACCAAAAAAGACCCCACCTCGTCACCTGCAATAATACTAGACAGTACATTCGGTGTAGAACCAGAAGCGATTACCGTTGCTGCTCCTGACCTTGCTGACAACGCAGCTGCTGTAATCTTTGTCATCATTCCGCCGCGGCCAAATCCACTAAGGCTTCCCCCCGCCATGCCCACTAAAGACGGATCGGTAATTTCAATCTGGCTCACCAGTTTGGCGTCAGCATCAAACGACGGATCACGGTCGAAAAGACCAAGTTGGTCGGTTAAAATAATCATCAAATCAGCCTCAACCAGATTCGCCACTAAAGCCGCCAAGGTATCGTTATCACCAAAACGAATTTCGTCAGTTGCGACCGTATCATTCTCATTAATTACAGGCACCACACCAAAACCCAACAAAGTCAGTAAAGCGCTTCTAGCGTTTAAGTAGCGCCGCCGATCGGACAAGTCCTCATGCGTAAGTAAAACTTGAGCAGTTTGCAGCCCATGAGTTTTGAAGTTTGATTCGTAAGCTTCCACCAACCCCATTTGACCAACCGAAGCAGCCGCCTGAAGACGGTGCAATGCTTTAGGCCGAGATTTCCAACCCAAGCGGCACATACCCTCTGCAACTGAACCAGAAGATACCAACAACACTTCAATTCCCCGTTTACGCAGACCCGCCATTTGCTCCACCCACGTCGACATAGCGCAACGACTTAAACCGCGGCCACCGTCAGTCAGCAGAGAACTGCCGATCTTAACGACCACCCGATGCACGCTAGAAAAATCAGATCTTCGCTTCATTATCCGAGATTTCTTTATCCAAGTAGTCGCCGATTGCAAACTTTAACTCTGTTAAACCTGCACCCGTCAAAGTTGAAATCACATAAACCGGCTCATTCCATTCCAATCTACGTACAATTTCGTCACACTTAGACTGCCCACCATCCTTTGGCAGTAAATCAATTTTATTTAGCACCAACCACCTAGGTTTTTCCGCCAAGGCCCTACTCCAAGCCGCCATCTCATCAATTAAGGTTTTGGCATGGGCAACCGGATCACCAGCACAGGGAAAAACATCAACCATGTGCAATATCAATCGAGTACGAGAAAGGTGCTTCAAAAATTGAAGGCCGAGACCCATGCCTTGTGATGCACCTTCGATAACACCAGGAATATCTGCGACAACGAAGCTATGTAGCTCGCTAGCACGCACAACACCCAAATTCGGCTGTATTGTGGTAAACGGATAATCTGCAACTTTTGGCCGCGCAGAAGAAATGGCACGTATCAGACTGGATTTACCTGCATTAGGCATCCCCAGCAGACCTACATCAGCGATAACCTTAAGTTCCAATCGTAGTGATCGGCGTTCGCCGGGCGTACCTTTGGTTGCCTTACGTGGAGCTCTATTTGTACTGCTTTTGAATCTGGTGTTACCCAAACCGTGAAACCCACCCTTGGCGACCAACAAGCTATCATCACTACTCACCAAATCGCCGATAAGCTCGCCGGTATCGGAATCATATACCTCTGTACCAGTTGGTACACGGACGTAACAATCTTCGCCACTTCGTCCGGTACAATTCGCCCCCATACCCTTTTGACCCCGGTCGGCACGGTGGACCGCGTGGTATAGAAAATCAACCAAGGTATTTAGATTATCCGAAGCGACCAGATAAACGCTACCACCATCACCTCCATCGCCTCCATCGGGACCACCTAGCGGAATATATTTTTCACGGCGAAAACCAACACAACCGTTTCCACCATCCCCCGCCTCAACCGATATTTCTACTTCGTCTACAAACCTCATAATGTCCCACAAAAAACCCCGTCTAGAGACGGGGTTTTTATCACTGCTAATCGTTATGAATCATCCGATCCATTAGCGCCACCGATTGGCTCTTATCATTCGGCAACGACACTCACATATTTACGTTTTTTAGGCCCTTTAACTTGAAATTGAACCCGGCCACCAGCCGTTGCAAAAAGCGTATAATCTTTGCCACAACCGACATTATCACCCGGATGAAACCGGGTGCCACGCTGACGAACAATTATATTTCCAGCAATGACCTGCTGCCCGCCGAAGCGTTTAACCCCTAAACGCTTCGATTCTGAATCGCGCCCATTGCGCGAACTACCGCCTGCTTTCTTATGCGCCATAATTCAATCCCAATTTTATCCGGCAGAAATACCAGTAATCTGTACTTCTGTATAATATTGACGATGCCCCATCCGCTTCATATGGTGCTTCCGGCGCTTAAATTTAAGAATTTTTATTTTTTTGTGGCGACCCTGAGATTGAACTCTTGCCGTCACCCTACCACTTTCGATAAACGGTTTACCAACCGTAACACCATCGTCGGACTTAACCATTAACACCTTATCAAACTCAATGTCAGCGCCATCATCAGCCTCAAGCTTTTCTAATTTTAAGGTCTGACCCTCTTCAACACGGTACTGTTTACCACCTGTCTGAATTACCGCATACATCTGCGCAATCTCCATCGAACTATTTAAGTAATATCTAGTGAACAGAATATTTTAAATGTTAGAATAGCCAAGGTCAATACATCCAATGAAACTATAACAGACCTGTAGTAAACGTTATACTGTACTTGACAAGCGCCAAACTGCTCCCTAGGATGCACCCGGCCTCAAATGTAAGGTAATACTTGATCCTGTAGACTGCTTAAATGACTTCTTCTAATTCTTGCCCCGATCATGCGGCACTAAATTCTGGACCCCGCATAGATTTTGATATTATACGCGAACCCATCAAGGAGGAAATCACAGCAGTTAATCAATTAATAAAACAAGAACTCCATTCGGACGTCGTACTTGTAAACCAAATTGGAACCTATATTGTTAATAGCGGCGGCAAAAGGCTACGCCCGTTATTGCTATTACTGGCAACAAACGCATTAAAGTATACCGGCAAACAACACTTAAAACTGGCGACCGCGCTGGAATTTGTCCATACGGCTTCTTTGTTACACGATGACGTTGTAGACGAATCAAATCTGCGTAGAGGGCATGAAACAGTCAATTCCGCTTGGGGTAATTCGGCCAGCGTATTGGTTGGCGACTTTTTGTACTCCCGAGCCTTCGAGATCATGGTTGGCGCCGACAACTTGCGAGTCATGCAACAAATAGCCGAAACCACGACAGCGCTTTCCGAAGGGGAAGTTTTGCAGCTTCTCAACATTCATAATTCTGCCACAACAGAAGAAATTTACCTGGAAGTTATCTCCCGAAAAACCGCCATTTTGTTCCGCTCCGCCGCTCAATTGAGCGCAATATTGGCCGAAGCACCCGTAGAGATTGAAAACAGTTTGATCAAATATGGACTGCATCTAGGTATCGCATTTCAGCTAATAGACGATGTGCTGGACTATCGAGCCGACCCAGAACAAACCGGAAAAAACTTAGGCGACGATCTTGCCGAAGGAAAACCCACATTACCATTAATCTACGCGATACAACAAAGCGAGGAAAAACAAGCAAATATTATTCGTCAGGCCATAGAAAACGGAAATCGTGACGCGTTCGCCGAAGTCTACCAAATCGTTGAATCAAGCGATGCCATAGCGTACACTGAGCGCCGCGCACAGGAAGAAGCTCAAACTGCAATAGACGCGTTAGACCTTATCCCACCGTCTAAATACAAAGATGCGATGGTTGCATTGGCCGAATTTTCGGTGCAACGAAATTACTGATTCGGGGTGTAGCTCAGCTTGGTAGAGCACTGCCTTCGGGAGGCAGGGGCCGGAGGTTCAAATCCTCTCACCCCGACCAATTAAATCAATGGGTTACCGGTCTTTTCCATTTTCACCATTTCGTCAACGTGACCAAATCGTGACGCATCGTCGTCCAAAGCGTTGACAGCAGCACGTACGTTTTCCGGCGCTAAATGTGCATAGCGCATAGTGACCCGAATATCCGAGTGCCGAAGCAATTCGGCGATTTCCCTGATCGGCACACCCTTTTGGACTAACCAGGCTGCGCACGTATGGCGCAAATCGTGTGGATGAAAATCCTCGATTCCCGCCCTCCGACACGCGGTCTTAAAGCTTCGCTTGATTGCTTTAATCTGTATGCCCTCCCGGTTACAAAAGACCCATCGGGATGCCGGACAATGCGTTGCTCGAAAACTAGCTCTTGAAACCAAAGCCTTTCTTGCTTCGCGATTCAGCGGTACGCTTCCAAAACGGCCGTTTTTTTGGTGTTGGGCCTCCAGATAGATTAACCCTTGGTGGAGATCCACCCGCTGCCATTCTAAACCCAACATCTCACCACGCCGCATACCTGTATTCAATCCAAGCCGGATAAAATCTGGCAGATGCGGCGCTTTGGGTTCACGACCGGCGACATTAAGCAAGGCAACTGACTCACTTCGCGTCATCCAACGGATACGTCCTTCCGGTTCCTTCAATTTACGATTATTAAACGGGTTCGGCATTTCCCAATCCCATTCGCGGTTCGCGTAGTTTACCGCCGTTCGCAACAAACCGATCTCCTTGTTAATTGTCGCCGGTGCAATCCCCGCATTTCGCCGCTGGTTGATATACTTACGTACATCACTCGCACGGATGCTGGCCAGATCACACCCACTGAAAAATGGGTATAACTGTTTAATACTGCACCGATCGCGGTCGCTACTCTTTTTCTGTACTTCGCGCATATAGTCCAGTATCAATTCATCAAACGTTCGTGACGGCTTCTCTTCCCAAAGCCGCCCACGATGCGATTCCAGCTTCCATTTGGCTAAGAGTGCATCGGCTTCTTTCCTGTTTTCAGTCCCACAACTGCAGCGAGTTCTTTTGCCGCTTGCGTCGCTGTAACTCGCCCACCAGTAGGGCGAATCCTTGCGCTTGTAAAGTCCATCTTGATCTTGTCGTTTTGACATGTGCTCTTTCCTCCTTGCACATCCCCCGCGCAAGATAAATTATGCCCTTCTAACGTATTGTCGTCTATCCATTTCTTCACGGATGCGACCGGGATGCGGATCGCACGACCAATACGGACAAAAGGCAGCTCACCGCGCTCCGTCAGTCGGCGAATAGTACGGGTCGAAACGCGCAATTGCTCGGCACTTTCGTCTAGTGTGTATAGTAATGTTGTCATCGGCATAGTCTCCAGCGCGCCATCGACAATCCGCGAATCGTCAGGTGCTCGCCCTGGGACGACACGACGCGCGAAGTTTTTTTGAATATCCAATTTAGTACCCGCTAATGCCTGATGCGCCGTCTTGTAATCGCTTTTTTCCTCGTAATAATTTTCTTTCGTCTCGGCCGTTTAGTGTAGAAAAATTGATCGCCCGCTGAAACAAGAGATTTTGACGCAGGCTTCACAAAGTTCTTATCGAAACCGAACACCGTCTTCCTAAGAAATCCATCAACTTTGTTCAACTTCTTGTTACGGCTTTTCTGCCCTTGCAATGCACGTTTTTTCCGAGCGTTCGCAGAACGTTCAAGGCTACGATGTTTTTGCGCCCACTTTTCCTGGAGTCGCTTTAGGCGGCAGGAACGACATCTACAGTACTTTTCACGATGCTGTATCGCCATTCGGCACCTCCCATTGAACGATGTCAGGAGTTGAGTCGGTGATTTCTGCGTCTAAAGTTTCACACTCACTATTACCGTGAAAATCTTCTTCAATGATCCCACAAACAGTGCAGATCACGACATATTTACCACCACAATCTTCTAACTCTTCCATTTCTAAGTCCTCTTTTTAAAGTGGACCCCATTGTCTAGACCAAAAAGATCATAAATTAAGTAAGCTTGTTG
>CAZUGA010000059.1:0-24398 GCA_964619885.1 uncultured Methylococcaceae bacterium | reverse complement strand
AACCGCCGACCTAGTGATTAACAGTCACCCGCTCTACCAACTGAGCTACAGGGGATTAGCTTGACTTGAACTGTCCATTGTACGAGGAACTGATCCGGTTGGTCAATGCGAAACATGCGGAAAATCGTACTTTTTTACAACGATTCTTCGGTACCAAGTTATGTTGTTATCCTTCGTCTCTCGATTAATCGCTGCTCGTTCAAAATGGCACAATTAATTATATATTAAGGTTTGAATTATTTTAACGATTGCCTATTTTGAATTCGTAAAATCCGTACCTTAGAATTTCGCTTTCAGATTTGTAACGCCATGAAATGTAATTTTTATTTGTAGCATAGTCATTTACTGCGAGCCCGCTTTATTCAAGATCCAAAATTCGGTTTCATTCGCAAAACAGTACTTGAACCGAAAATCCTGCCTGTGAAGTACTTCTGCCAATAATTTGTTCCCAAGGTTTTTATTTGCTTGAGGTTTTTTGTATCCTACTAAGAATGATCGTATAGTACCGTCAAAACCGCTTAAATGACTAACCAGTAGTCATCCCTATAAGCAGTTCTTTGTACAATATTTTAAAAAATGTCTATATTTTCAATCATTGATCAATAACAAAACGTTGAAAAAACTGGAATTTGCTAAGGAATGAAATCTCAAGATAATCTGGATAAATATTTAATACATAACAATAAGCAGATTCTGCAGACCTTAAAGCTGCTAGCCAAAAACAAGTGCCTGATCACGGCTAGATTTCACGCTGGAAAATATTCGTTCGTTACCGTCGTTATTGACATTTTGCTTGAGCAAAACTTAGTCATATTGGATTACGGCACAAACGATACGATCAATAAGAAAATTCTTACTGCGCCTCGTGTCATTTTCGCCGCTGTTTACAATGGGATTCGAACTCAGTTTTCTACGGAACAAATCACCCAAGCAAAATTCAAGGGCAATACCGTATTTGCTGTTCCCATCCCTGACAGCGTACTGTGGATGGAACGACGCGAATTTTATAGGGTTAAGATTCCACTAACTGAACCTGTTTATTGCAAAATTCCGCTGGGCGGTGATAAAGCCGTACAGCTCTATGTGTCCGATATGAGCATTACAGGTCTAGCATTGATTGATCCCAAAGGCGCATCTGCCTTACCGGAGGATAAAGACTCCGTACTCACCGGCTGCGCGCTTTTGTTGCCAGAACACGAAGCTGTGATAGACCTTACGATCAAAAACCACACGACACAACCAACAACGGACAACCTGCCAGATAATCAAAGAATCGGCTGTGCTTTTGTGAATCCTACTCAAGCCTTTCAGTCAAAGGTTCTACAGTTCATGCAATATGTTGAACGACAGAAAAAGCATGTAAACAGCTAAGTCTTTTTGTTGTCGATATTGATGTTATGTGATGTGTCAACACTTTACCGGACACAAAGTCATGCAGATTCTTGACGATTTTCATAGTCTACCGGTGACAAATAATCATTGGCAGAATGAAGTCGTATACGATTGTAAAATACCTCGATATATTCAAATATTTGGTGTTTAGCCTCCTCTCTGGTTTTAAAGTTGCAATGATGTGTCAATCCCCTGGACGGCAGTGCCTTCGTTTTTCGCACCGCCATAGGCGGTGGCTTAACATTCGAGTTAAAACTCCCAATTGATTTCGGCATAATCTGGAGGTAAACATGGGTGGAATAGGCAGCGGAAGACACTGGCACTATGGTGCAAAAGACACAACGAGCGATTACCAGGCGCTTGATGTGCGGCGCTGGAGACGGGACGGGTTTCTAAATGCGAATCAATCCTTTGGCTGTCAGTGGTCAAGACATGGCGAGGTTTTCGCATCCATTCGTGTGCGAACCGAAACAAACCGAGTAATTCTCACTTATCGCCACCGGAACCGAGGGGAAGAAGAATGGCAAAACGAAAGCTACCCAGTTTATCTGGACTGAACACCCTGCTACCTTGGCGGTGAACGCCCCTGGTTTCTCTGCTGCGCCCGTGGCTGTGGTCGCGTGTGGCGATTCTCTATGACGGCGGCATATTCACCTGTCGTCACTGCTACCAGTGGGCCTACCCCCGTCAGCGGGAAACCTGGGATGACCGGGCAGCAAGGAAAGCTGATCGAATCCGTGACAAGCTGGGATGGGAGCCTGGCATCCTCAACGGCAACGTCTAAAAGCCCAAGGGGATGCACTGGAACACATTCGAGCGATTGACCGCGCAGCACGACGCCTTCGTGCAGGTTTCATTGGCCGGGATGGCCGCAAAGCTGAATCTGCTGGGCGAGTCAATTGAAGACTGGATTTGAAGAAAGTATCGGGCGGAATTATGGGTGCAGGAAGCAAGAAAAGCGCATAAACGAAAAAGGCTTAGCGCCGATAAAACGCTAAGCCTTTGCTCTATATGGCGCGCCCGGAGAGATTCGAACTCCCGACCGCCTGGTTCGTAGCCAGGTACTCTATCCAGCTGAGCTACGGGCGCGTTTTTTTGAAACGTGGTATTGTCGTGATGTGTTGATTTTCTGTCAAGAATAACTTCTATGGCGGAGAGAGAGGGATTCGAACCCTCGATGGGCTATTAACCCATACTCCCTTAGCAGGGGAGCGCCTTCAGCCACTCGGCCATCTCTCCTAATTCCTATATGTATTTTGTAATCCGCTGCTGCCAAACAGGCATCATGCTATGGATCTGCGTTAGCAACGGTTGGTTTTAAGAAGAACCCAGATAAGACCTCGTCATATCGTTTACAGAGTATCGATTTCGGAAATTCTAATCTTCGTTACCTTTTTCGGCTTGTTCTTTTTTAATTCTTTCATAAATTTCTTCCCTATGTACTGCTATCTCCTTTGGCGCGTTAACTCCGATACGCACCTGATTTCCTTTTACTCCTAGTACGGTAACGGTTACGTCGTCACCAATCATCAGAGTTTCACCTACTCTGCGAGTCAATATAAGCATGTTACCGGCCTCTTGTCCCTAATCAGTAAGCCGCGAACCAATGCTGAAATCGCAGACTTAGCCAACCAATTTTGAACACAATGTATAATCTGAACAGTATAACATCTTTTTAGTATTGTGGAAGAAAGCACACCGCACGCGTACTAGTCATATGCGCGATCCGTCAGGTCGAACGCCTCGTGTAATGTTCTAACCGCTAGCTCCAGATATTTTTCATCGACAACCACCGAGATTTTGATTTCCGAGGTTGAGATCATACGGATATTAATCCCTTCGGCAGCTAATG
Source organism: uncultured Methylococcaceae bacterium (assembly GCA_964619885.1). GTDB lineage: Bacteria > Pseudomonadota > Gammaproteobacteria > Methylococcales > UBA1147 > CAZUGA01. The sequence continues at coordinate 21,154 of CAZUGA010000059.1, read as the reverse complement.
CTTTAAACATCGTACTCGCAATTCCTGCATGCGAACGCATCCCCACCCCAACCAGCGACACCTTCACAATGTTTTCGTCACCGGTTACGCGTCGGGCACCGAGCGTATCACGAATCTCCTGCAATATACTATAAGCTTTCTTAAAATCATTGCGATGAACAGTGAAGGTAAAATCAGCTGTCACATCTTCGGCCACATTTTGGATGATCATATCAACTTCGATATTTGCATCGGCGATGGGACCAACTATTTTCGAAGCAATACCGGGTTCATCCGGCACACCTTCGATGGTTACTTTTGCTTCATCTCGGTTGAATGCGATCCCCGAGATTAAGGCTTGCTCCATAGTTTCATCCTCATAAGTAATTAATGTGCCTTCGCCCTGTTCAAAAGTAGATAAAACTCGCAACGGTACATTGTATTTACCGGCGAATTCCACTGCACGAATCTGCAATACCTTTGACCCCAAACTTGCCATTTCAAGCATTTCTTCGAAGGTAATACGATCTAGTCTTTTTGCCCTTGGTTCGACTCTAGGGTCTGTTGTGTAGACGCCATCTACATCTGTAAATATTTGGCATTCTGATGCTTTCAACGCTGCCGCGAGCGCCACTGCAGTTGTATCGGAACCGCCTCGACCCAAGGTTGTGATATGTCCGTCTTCACTGATCCCTTGAAACCCGGCGACGACCACGATTTTCCCAGTAGCAAGATCGGCCTGGATACTGTCGGTATCAATTTCTTCAATCCGCGCTTTCGTATGACTGTTGTCGGTCAATATTCTAACTTGGCCACCGGTATATGATCGCGTTGGAAATCCGATCTCCTCTATTGCCATGCAAAGTAAAGCTATCGTGACTTGCTCTCCGGTAGACAGCAACACATCCATTTCTCGCGGCTTTGGATAGACTTGCATCTCCTGGGCTAAACCTACTAATCGGTTTGTTTCGCCACTCATTGCCGAAACAACAACGATTACGTTATCGCCATTTTTTTTGGTCTTAATAACCTTTTCCGCAACCGCTTTGATACGATCTGTAGTCCCCACGGAGGTACCACCGAATTTTTGAATGTATAATGCCATACTACTAATTCTGATTTACCCAGCTACCAAGCTTAAGCCATTTTTCGCTTAACCCAGTCCGCAACCCCTTGCAATGCGGAATCCAATTCAGCAGGGTTGTTGCCCCCGGCTTGCGCAAGATCTGGCCTTCCCCCACCTTTCCCACCAACCTGCTGAGCCACGACATTAACCAATTCACCCGCTTTGATTTTGTCGGTTTGGTCTTTGGTTACACCAGCGATCAATACTACTTTTCCGTCGTTGACTGTCGCCAAAACGATGGCTGCGCTTCCCAGCTTGCTTTTGAGTTGATCAACCGTCTCACGCATAGACTTCGCATCAACATCTTCAAGTTTTGCGGCAAGCACTTTTAGCCCAGCAATCTCCACCGCTTTACTGCTCAGTTCACCACCGGCTGACGCCGCAATTTTGGCTTTCATGCGTTCCAGTTCTTTTTCCAGCTGGCGATTATGCTCTATCAGTTGCTCGATCTTTTCGTCAAGGTTATCCCGTGTACCTTTTATAGTTCTGGCAATCCGCTGTAACAGTTTTTCGTTCTGCTCTCCCCGTACTACCGCAGCCGAACCGGTAACCGCTTCTATACGGCGAATTCCTGCCGCTACACCTGTTTCTGCTAACACCTTAAAATATCCAATATCTCCAGCTCGCGAAACGTGGGTTCCTCCACACAATTCAGTTGAAAATCCGCCAATTTTTAAAACACGTACCTCAGCACCATATTTTTCCCCGAACAAGGCCATAGCACCCGCGTTCATCGCATCATCTTTGGACATAACTTCGGCTTGTACAGCCGCGTTATTTCTAATCTGCCCATTAACAATTTTCTCAATCTCATCCATTTCCATTGTAGACACCGGTTCAAAATGCGAAAAATCGAACCGCAATCGTTTAGCATCGACCAACGATCCCTTTTGCGTTACATGATCGCCTAGTATTTGGCGTAACGCTGCATGCAGCAAGTGGGTCGCTGAATGATTCAATGCCGTGGCTTTACGCGTTACTGAATCAACTTGGGCGCTACTCCTATCACCCACCGATAAACACCCCGCTTTTACAACACCATTATGCAAATAGACCTGACCGGCGTGTTTTTGCGTATCAATAACCTCAAACCGCGAGTCAACGGTAGAAATTTCGCCGATGTCACCCACCTGACCACCCGATTCGGCATAGAAAGGGGTTTTATCCAAAATCACACTTCCATAATCATTTGGGCCAAGGCGATCCACAGCTTTTCCTTCTAAGATCAAACCTACGATACAAGCATCGGTTATTAACTCCTGATACCCGGTAAATTGTGTATTAAAATCCAAATCGATATTCTGTTCATACTCGCAGGCAAAACGGTTCGCCGCGCGAGCTCTTTCTCGTTGCCCCTGCATTGCGGATTCAAACCCTGGCATATCCAATACCAATTCATGCTCACGGGCAAAATCAGCTGTAAGATCCGTTGGAAATCCATAAGTATCATAAAGCTGGAAAACGACATCGCCCGGAATGATATTTTCTGTTAATCCTGACACGCAGTTTTCCAGAATTTTCATTCCGTGTTCCAAGGTTTCAGCGAACCTTTGCTCTTCATTCCGTAAAACACGCTCAACTTGAAGTTGCTGCTTCACCAATTCCGGGAAGGCCTCGCCCATTTCCTGAGCCAACGGACCAACCAATTTAAAAAAGAAAGCATCTCGCAAACCCAGCCTGTAACCATGGCGAATGGCACGTCTAATAATACGGCGTAGCACGTAACCACGACCTTCATTCGAAGGTAAAACGCCATCTGCAATCAAAAACGCGCAAGATCGAATATGATCAGCTATGACCCGCAGAGAATTATTTTGCATATCCGAACATGCAGACAATTGGGCAATGGCACCCACTAGATTTTTGAATAAATCAATATCGTAATTGTTGTGAACGCCTTGCATCACAGCCGCTAGTCGCTCTAGTCCCATGCCGGTATCAACTGAGGGTTTTGGTAAGGGGACCAATTCACCGTCTTTGCGACGATCGAATTGCATGAACACCAAATTCCAAAGTTCAACGTAGCGGTCACCATCCTCATTCGCAGTCCCCGGGGGTCCGCCGTGGATTTGATCGCCATGATCGTAGAATATTTCGGTACACGGCCCGCACGGACCTATATCCCCCATCGACCAGAAATTACTGGCAGCAGCCAATCTGGAGAATCGTGTTGGATCGATTTTAATATCATTTAACCATATTCGAGCAGCATCATCGTCATCCTCGAATACGGTGACCCATAGTTTATCTGTAGGAATTTGAAGGCGTAGCGTTAAAAACTCCCAGGCAAAATGAATTGCTTCGGATTTGAAGTAATCGCCAAAACTAAAATTACCCAACATTTCGAAAAATGTATGGTGTCTAGCGGTGTATCCTACATTTTCCAAGTCATTATGCTTACCTCCGGCACGCACGCAACGTTGCGTCGAAACAGCGCGCTTGTACCTACGCGTCTCGCGCCCCAGAAACGTATCTTTGAATTGAACCATTCCAGCATTGGTAAATAGTAAAGTGGGATCATCCCCTGGAACCAAAGAACCGGAAGCCACGAGTTCGTGGTTTCGCTCGACAAAGTATTGCAAAAAAGCAGAGCGCAATTGCGCGCTGGACATCTTCTCCATCATTTATTTATTCGTTCATGCATTATTGTTATTCAATTGACCCATCTCATCGATCAACTTATTTATTTGCTCCGTTTTAAAACCACGCTGGCTTAGAAAGCGAAATCGCTTCAATAATGCCGTATGATTCTTTACCGGCACGCCACGATATTTTTTGCCAAATACCTGGCGAATCACCGATTCCCAGCCACCATCAATTCCCTGTATTAATTGGTCCATGGAGGGATCCATAATGCCCTTTTCTTGCAGTTCACATTTGATACGCAGAGGCCCAAAACCTTTGGACACTCGACTCAAAAAATACTGTTCGGTAAACCGATGGTCACTTTGCAAGCCAGATTGTTCAAGTTCTGCGATAACGGAATCGATCTCTGATCGCGCAAAATCCCGCTTTACAAGTTTATGGCGCAATTCCAGTTTACTGTGTTCCCTGCGGGACAGTAGACGTAAACAGGAATTACGGATTTCATTTTCCAAAATCAAACTGTATCACGCAACTTGCCGGTTATTCTGGGCTAGCTGTGTTTATACCGAAAGCATGTTCTCGAATTTGGCTATCCAACTGCTGCGAGATCTCCGGATTTTGCTTCATAAACTCCCGGACATTCTCTTTCCCCTGTCCGATGCGGTCATTCTGATAACTATACCAAGAACCCGATTTCTGAATCAGATTGAATTTAACCCCAAGATCGATAAGCTCTCCCTCTAACGACACACCCTCGCCATACAATATCTCAAATTCAGCCTGACGAAAGGGCGGTGCAATCTTGTTCTTTACCACCTTGACCCGCGTATCGTTACCAACAACTTCGTCACCTTTTTTGATCGCACCAATTCGTCGAATATCCAACCGCACTGAAGAATAAAACTTGAGCGCATTCCCACCGGTTGTGGTCTCCGGATTACCGAACATAACACCGATTTTCATCCGAATCTGATTGATAAATATAACCATTGTATTGGATCGTTTGATATTGGCGGTTAACTTGCGCAATGCTTGCGACATCAAACGCGCCTGTAATCCAACGTGCGTATCGCCCATTTCACCCTCGATTTCAGCTCTTGGGGTCAGCGCAGCGACAGAGTCTACAACTACGATGTCCACAGCGCCCGACCGGACCAGCATATCGGTTATCTCCAGTGCTTGCTCACCGGTATCCGGCTGCGATATTAATAGTTCATCGACGTTCACACCTATTTTTTCTGCGTAGGAGGGATCCAAGGCGTGCTCCGCGTCCACAAACGCAGCAGTACCCCCTGATTTTTGAGCTTGGGCAATAACCTCTAAGGTTAACGTCGTCTTGCCCGAAGACTCAGGACCGTAAATTTCTATAACCCGACCCCTCGGTAACCCCCCGCAACCCAAAGCGATATCTAAACTCAACGAACCGGTAGATACAACGTCGATATCCCTACTGGCAGCGACATCACCAAGGCGCATAACCGAACCCTTGCCAAATTGTTTTTCGATTTGCGTCAATGCCGCCCCAAGGGCTTTCTTTCTATTGTCGTCCATTTTTTCCTCTGCGGAAACGCTCAATTCTAAAACCATCAATTATCCCATACGAACATGCTCTGTCATAGGTTAAAGTCATCAAATAGCCGACATGATCCGACCTAATCACTTGCAACCAAATACAAAGGTATTAGGTATCATTATTCGCCAAGGACCAAGATCGCAACTGTAGATAACTCAGCCCGTTGACATCATTCTTTGATTCAATCAATGAAATAGCCCCAATTGACCACAGGATTGGGCGAATTCCGAACGGTACGACCGATGATCTCAATTTTCTTGCCAGGGTAATGTGAGCTTTGAACGGTCGATCATCAGTTCGAAACCCGTTCGCCTGTAATTCCAATCTTAGGGCATCGACCAAGCTAATTAGTTCCACCGGAGATTGATCGGTAGTCAACCAAATCATGTTCGATTGCAATTTTCTGATAACCAGATCCAATTTAAGATCAAATCGAACAGTGCAAATCCGTTCCGCAATATCGAATAAACATGCTATTTGTTGGTTTTCTACGTTGCCGAGAAATGCCAGAGTTAAATGAAGATTCTCAACGTCGGTCAATTGGCCTTCCTTGCCTATGCATTTACTGATGTTATTAAAAATTTGCGCCCGGATTATAGGCTCTGGTATTAGCGCAAAGAACAACCGCTTTGTCCTAATCTCCATACACGCGCAAGACACCATCCAGCGCCAACTTCACAGACTCTCTACGCACGGATTCGCGGTCTCCGACCAGTTGCACCCGCTGAGAATGGAAAGAACAAGCTCTAATTTGCCAACCCAGCCAAACAGTACCAACTGGTTTGCCAGTGCTACCACCACTGGGACCAGCTATACCGGTAACGCCTAAAGCAATATTCGCATTGGTTTTAGCCAACGCTCCGGCAACCATTTCCCGTAGGGTGTTTTCACTCACCGCTCCATACATCTCAATGGTCCTTTGATGTACCCCTAGCAATACAATTTTTGATTGATCACTATAAGTTACAAACCCCTGATCAAACCATGCCGAACTACCCGACACATCGCTAATGCACTTCGATATCCACCCACCAGTACACGATTCAACGGTAACCAGCTTATGTTCCCGCTGTAACAGGCAACTGCCGATTTGCTCGGATAACGAATATAATGCGTCACTCATTGACTACCCTGACCATCACAAATACTTGGACTCCAAATCTAAAGACATACCTAGTTAAGCAAAAACAAAGATACTATACGCCCACCGATCCAGTGAATATAGGCTGTATTTTGAATAGCTAATCCAATCTAACGGATGAAAAAGTCAACCGAAGATACTAACCATACACCCATGATGCGGCAATATTTCCGGATAAAATCGGAATACCCGGATACGTTGTTGTTTTATCGAATGGGCGATTTCTATGAATTGTTCTTTGATGATGCCAAAAAAGCAGCGCGATTACTCGATCTTACGCTTACCAGCAGAGGCAATTCGGGAGGCAGCCCGATACCAATGGCTGGTTTACCCTATCACGCGGCGGAAAATTACATCGCTAAAATCATAAGAAAAGGGGCGTCGGTCGCAATATGCGAACAAATTGGAGATCCAGCGACATCCAAAGGACCCGTCGAGCGCAAAGTGGTACGGATCGCAACGCCGGGAACCGTCACCGATGAAACCTTACTCGATGACCGAAAGGATAATTTATTGATCGCGATCAACCCTTCCGGACCGGTTATTGGTCTTGCTACATTGGACTTATCCAGAGGGCGCTTTTGTTTATCTGAACTCAACAACCTCGAGCAGTTGTTGAGCGAACTTGAACGCTTAAAGCCGGCCGAGATTCTGATCGATGACAATCGATCACCCCCGCCGTCGCTCGCGAATCATAATGGATTAACCCGTCGTCCCAGCTGGCATTTTGATTACGACAGCGCGCAACGCGCACTGCTCAATCAATTCGAATGCCATGACCTAAAAGGCTACGGATGCGATGCAATGCACAGCGCCATCGGAGCTGCTGGCTGTCTGTTGCAATACGTCAAAGATACACAACAAACGAGTTTACCCCATATTCAAGGCATACGAATCGAAAATGATGATGAAACCATCATTATAGATGCAGCCAGCCGACGTAACTTGGAATTGGACACACACCCATCCGGACAACTGGAATACACACTGCTTGGCATTATCGACAGAACTGCCACAGCAATGGGAGCGCGCCTGATCCGACGTTGGATCAACCGACCAATTCGTAATAAGACCGTACTAAACAACCGTTATACCTGTATCGACACACTGTTGACCTGCGGCGGACACGAACAATTACACTCCGCATTACGCAAAACCGGCGATATCGAGAGAATCAGTTGTAGAATTGCACTACGTTCTGCACGGCCCCGTGATTTGGATATCCTGCGCGACACATTAATTTCTCTACCAGAAATACGGACTTTACTAGATGCCTATTCAGCACCACGAATTACCACACTTGCTGAGGGAATCGGTGAACACCCGAAGTTATTGAACTTGTTGCGACGAGCAATAGTCGACAATCCACCGGTATTGATCCGTGATGGCGGCGTAATCGCTCGCGGTTTCGATGCCAACTTGGATGAATTAAGAAATATTAGCCAAAATGCAGACCAATATTTAGCTGACCTGGAATCACGGGAGCGTAAAAATTCGGGTATCAATAATCTTAAGGTTAACTTCAACCGGGTCCACGGTTATTACCTGGAAGCGCCCCGCTCGCAATCTGATAACATTCCCGCAAATTACATCCGCAAACAAACCCTTAAAAATGTAGAGCGCTATATCACCGAAGAACTAAAAGCCTTCGAAGACAAGGTTTTGAGCGCACGGGAAAAGGCTTTGGCGCGGGAAAAGGCAATATACGACGAATTGCTGGATCGAATAAATGATCATTTGCACCCTATTCAATCATGCGCAAATTGTCTGGCAGAATTGGATGTATTGGTTAATTTCGCCTGCCGTACCGAAGCCTTAAAGCTTTCACACCCCACTTTGAGCGACAATCCAACTATTGATATACGTGAAGGGTTTCATCCGGTAATCGCCGAAGCCACCGAAAAACCGTTTGTCCCCAACGACATTGAACTTTCCGACGATAGACGCATGTTAATAATCACCGGCCCTAATATGGGTGGCAAATCCACCTATATGCGTCAAACCGCTCTGATCGTTCTGCTCGCACATATCGGCAGTTACGTGCCAGCCCAGAGTGCAATAATAGGCCCAATCGATAGAATATTTACCAGAATTGGGGCTTCAGATGACATTGCTAGTGGCAGATCGACATTTATGGTTGAAATGTCCGAGACCGCAACTATTCTGAACAATGCAACCGAAAACAGCTTGGTATTGATGGACGAAATCGGACGGGGCACCAGCACCTTCGACGGGCTGTCACTGGCCTGGGCCTGCGCGGAATATCTGGCCAATCACATCAAAGCCTACACGCTATTCGCAACGCACTATTTTGAGTTAACCACGTTGGCCGATGATCACCAGGAAATCTACAACGTGCATTTGGATGCTATCGAGCACGGCGATACAATCGTTTTTCTGCACACTGTAAAGAGCGGCCCGGCAAATCAAAGTTATGGATTGCAGGTCGCGGGGTTGGCGGGCGTTCCAAAATCCGTTATCGAAAATGCACGGGCTAAGCTCAGTCAACTGGAAATCGACGCAACTACGCAGCATCAGGGAGATGCGAAAACCGTTCAATTGGATATTTTTGCACCGCAGACATCGCACCCAGCCTTAAACCTGCTGAAAAATGCCTCTTTAGAAGACACCAGCCCTCGGCAAGCGCTGGATGTATTGTACGAGCTTAAATCGCTACTTGATTGAATTATTGGATGGGAAACCAGCTGAAAGCTTCTTGGCAGGTACATACCCAGGCAATACCTCACCGCTGTCCTTCACGATCATTGGCGTTCCTCTGATACCTAAAGTTGTTGCCAATTTTACGTGTGAAGCGATGGGATTATCGCAGTTTTTCATTTCGATGGTTTCACCTTTTTTAACCTTGGTCAAACTCGAGCGCCTATCGTCCGAACACCAAACTGCAACTGCCTTTTCGTAAGATTCCGAATTCAAACCCGCACGAGGATAGAATAAATACTGGATAGTGATTCCTTCGGCCAAATATTGATCCATCTCAGAATGCAATTTGCGGCAATATCCACAATCCACATCGGTAAAAACCGACACAACCTGCTTTTGATTTGGAGACTTGAAGACGATCATGTTATCCGGCCCAATCTTAGATATCGCGTTGGTTCGAGCCACCGCCACTTTGGGTTCGGTTAAATCACGTTCGGCTGGCGGCGCTTGCAAATCATATAGATTTCCATTGAACAGGTGGCGACCGTCGGCGGATACGTAAAATAAAGAAGGACCAATCACAACCTCATATAACCCGTCAATGGGCGAAGGCGAAACACTGTCAATCTCACTACCCGGCATCGCTTTGATAACCGCTAGTTTTATGGTGTCCTGGTCAGACCAGGCATTAATAGAATAACCACAAAGCAGTAAAAGAATGAAACTTAATATTTTAATTTTAATCATTGCGCACGCATCAGATGTATCAGATTAATAGAAAACTAATAGCCCAGCTACTGGAATAGCCGCTCTATATCCAGAAAGAAAGCTAAGCCCATCAGAGAAAGTAAAATCACAATACCCACTTGTTGACCAATCGCTTGAGCATGATCAGAAATTGGACTGCCTTTAATGGCCTCAATAAAGAAATACATCAGATGCCCACCATCTAACATTGGAATAGGCATTAAATTTAGTACGCCTAAACTGATGCTGATAAAAGCTAGAAATTTAAGAAAATGTCCCACACCCAAACTTGCTGATTGTCCTGCGTATTTGGCAATCGTAATGGGGCCACTCAGATTATCAATCGAAGCTTTTCCGATCAACATTCGCCCCATCATTTTGACCGTCAATACTGAGAAATCACCAACTTTTATGACTGATTGTTTTAACGCCGGCCATATTCCCAAGCGGTAATTGACACTAAAGCTATCCACCATATCCTGTGGAACGCGGCCCGAAGCACCAACGCGGCCTACCTGCTTGCCATTAGACTCGACCGACTCCAATTGAACGTCCACAGCCATTTCAACGGAATCCCGCTGAAATACAATATGGACTAATTGGTTTGGCTTCGCTTGTATCAACTTCACCCATCGCGACCAGTTTTTAACTTCGATTCCATCGGTGCTAACAATCAAATCTCCGTTCAATAGCCCCGCATCTTCGGCCGGGCTTCCCTTCAGAACGGCATTGATTACAGGCGGAAATTCGGGTTGCCAAGGTACGAAACCCAATTTCTCCTGTAATACACCGGGATCCATGGCAATTTCTTCTGGTATTATCAGGACTTTGCTTTCACGCACCCCTGCCATAGTCTCGATATCTATCGCAATAGATTCGTTGTCGATCGCCTGTGACAATAAACGAGTCAAGGCCAAACCCCAAGTGGGTGTTTCAACCCCGTTTATCGACAAAATCTGATCACCTTTCTTGAATGCGGATTGTTCAGCGAGTGTACCTGCTTCTATTTGCCCCAAAATTGGCTTGAAACCAGTCTCACCTACAACCAATATGATCCAAAAAAATAAAACCGCGAGCAATAAATTAAAAACCGGTCCGGCCAATACGATCGCACTCCGAACCCACAATGATTGTCGATTAAACGCGTGGGGTAAATCTTCCAAACGAACATCTTCATCACCTTCACCGACCATTTTGACATAGCCACCTAACGGAACGGCTGCGACGACGTATTCGGTAGATTCCTGATTTTTCTGGTATCGCCAAAGAGGTTTACCGAAACCGATCGAAAAGCGCGTTACTTTGACCCCCAGTTTGCGCGCCACCCAAAAGTGGCCAAATTCATGAAACGCAATCAATACGCCTAGGGCAATAATAAAAAATATTAACGTGTGAAATAGCGATTCCATGATATAGCTCTGTTAAATATGCTTAATATAGCCTTCAGCCAAAGATCGAGTCCGGTTATCAACATCAAGCACAACCTCAAGACTATCGGGCTCGCCATGATCTATAGTGTCCATGCAATGCGCGACAACCCTATAGATGTCGGTAAAGCGTATTTGGCCAGACAAAAAAGCCGCGACCGCGATTTCATTTGCGGCATTCATAACCGTCGGCGTTAATCCGCCGTCGTGAACCGCCGAATATGCCAATTTTAAGCAAGGAAAGCGATTTTCGTCTGGCGGTTCAAAATCCAAGCGTTGGACTTTGAATATATCCAAAGGTTCCACGCCCGAATCGAAACGTTCAGGCCACGCCAAACAATGAGCAATGGGTACTCGCATATCGGGGTTGCCTAATTGGGCCAGTATGGAGCCATCGGCGTAATCGACCATTGAATGGATAACACTCTGCGGATGAATAACGACTTGGATTTGATCTTCGGGCATCTTGAATAAAAGGCTTGCTTCTATAAATTCTAGTCCCTTATTCATCATGGTCGCAGAATCAACCGAAATTTTCTTACCCATGTCCCAATTGGGATGTGCGACCGCCTGTTCCGGCGTCACACCAGGTAATTCGTCGATAGAAATGGTACGAAACGGTCCTCCGGACGCGGTCAACAAAATTCGCTTGACACCCTCCGGGTATCGACCTACACGAAATCCAGCCGGCATACACTGAAATATGGCATTGTGCTCACTGTCTATCGGTAAAAGCTCAGCGTTACTGTCCGCGACCGCATTGAGCAGCAATTGACCAGACATAACCAGCGCTTCTTTGTTTGCCAACAATACACGCTTTCCGCATTTGGCGGCAGCGAGTGTCGGCAAAAGCCCCGCCGCACCAACAATCGCTGCCATAACGGTATCTACGTTTCCCAATGTCGCTATTTCTTGCAGTGCGTTGGCCCCCCCGAGAACTTCGGTATTGACATCTGGATGGTCAGCCAATCGGTCTCTCAGGGCTTGGATGCCGAGTTCTTCGACCAATACAACTTGATCAGGTTTGTGTATTAAGCATTGTTGGTAGAGCAATTCAGCGTTACGATTCGCACTGAGCGCAACAACCCGATATTGATCTGGATGTCGTTGGACGACATCTAGTGTGCTGACGCCTATCGATCCGGTAGACCCCAGCACACATAGAGATCTCATTTTAATGTGCCTTCATAAATCAAAACCAGGCCGGTATAAAAAATTGGAATCGCTGCAAGCAAGCTATCAAGCCGATCCAATAAGCCACCATGCCCCGGCAACAACGTGCCACTATCTTTTACACCACGCCAACGCTTGGCTAGGCTCACACCCAAATCACCGTAAACGGATACCAATACCGTGGTCAATGACAGCAATATAAAATCGAACTTAATGATTGTTTTGAAATCGTAGAAAAAACCCAGCGTAATGGCAGTAAGAATTGCCACTACAAGCGCGCCATTCAGTCCGGCTATAGTTTTACCCGGACTAATATGCGGAGAAAGTTTGGTTTTTCCATAGGCCCGTCCTACAAAGTAGGCCGAGATATCTGCCAACCAAATCAGGAAGAATAAAAACAATACAAACGCGGGTCCGTGAAAATGTCGCAGGCGGTCCAAAAACAGCCAGGCAACAACCAATACGAACCAACCGACTATAAGTTTAGATTTGATCGAAGGTCGGGATTTCAACAGTTGTTTTTCGTTGCGCTTGATCGCTAAACTCACTACAAACCAAAATGCCACGGCTGGCGTCGCGAACCAATCAATAGCCGTTGAGTACTTTAAAATATCGCTAGATTCTAGATATTGGGCAATATGCGCGATGATATCCGTCCAATACCAGAACGGCATCAGTGAGACGACAATAGCAACCAAAAAAAGCACTCTAGAAATTGCCGTTTTGAGCCCGGCCAAATTTGACCATTCCCAGGCACACAACAAAATTACCGCACCCCAGATATATCTAAAGTAGTCATTCGGTAATTTTAATATGCCCCAAATAATAAATGGCGCAAGAATAGAAGCGGTTATAACACGTGTCAACAACATGATTATTCAAGCTTTAGTTTTGTGGTGACTCAGCGAGCCACTTTGTTTTTAGGTGAATTGGATTCAACCTGGTCACCGGTAAATCCGAATCTTCTTTGGCGTCCAACATAGTCCTCCAACGCCAACTCAAATTCGTTTTTATCGAAATCGGGCCAGAGTGTCGGCGTAAAATATAATTCGGTATAGGCTAATTGCCACAGCAAAAAGTTACTGATGCGGCATTCTCCACCGGTACGGATAAACAGATCAGGTTCGGGTAAATCACAAAATGAAAGATGCGATTCTAATGCTTCGCTGGTAATCTCGGAAGAAGAAACAACCCCACGTTCAACATTGATTGCTAGTTTTCGAACTGCTTGCATAATGTCCCATCGGCCACCATAGTTGGCGGCGATGGAAAGATTCAACACGGTATTTTTACTGGTTAGTTGTTCCGCTTCTGAGATTTTGTTTTGTAATTTAGCCGAGAATGCGCTTTTATCCCCAATGAATCTGAGCCGAATACCATTCTCATTTAAAGAATCGGTTTCATGTTCCAGCGTTGAAACGAACAACCCCATCAACACATCAATTTCCTGCCGCGGTCGCCTCCAATTTTCGCTGCTAAACGCAAATAACGTCAACGCATCGATCTTTTTGATCGCACATTGCTCGACTGCAGCTCGGATAGATTTAACCCCTGCCTGATGACCTGCAGTTCTGGGCAATGATCGTTGCTGTGCCCAACGGCCATTACCATCCATAATTATCGCGATATGCCGCGGTAACCCGCTGGTTTCCCCCACCAGATTTTCATCGACTATTTTCTGCTCAGTCATAATAAAGGCATCTAACTGAAATTCAGTACGCTAACCGGTGGATCAAAATAAGCTTCGAGAATCGCTCATACCGACAATAAATCAGCCTCTTTCTCCTCCAACAACCGATCGACTTCTTTAACCTGCCCATCCGTGAGTTTTTGGATCAATTCCTCGCCATGGTGTTCCTCATCTTCACTGATCATTTTTTCTTTCAGAGCCTCCTTGATTTCGGCATTCGCATCGCGTCGAATATTTCTAATCGCTATCCGTCCGCCTTCGGCCTCTTGGCGCACCACCCGAACCAGATCTTTTCTACGTTCTTCGGTTAACGGCGGCAAAGGAATACGGATTACCGTACCTGCGGTAGAAGGATTAAGGCCCAAATCTGACGAAATTATTGCCTTTTCAATAGCCGGAACCATATGTTTTTCCCACGGCGTTATCAACAATGTACGAGAATCTTCGGCACTCACGTTTGCTGTTTGTTGTAACGGAGTCTCTGTTCCGTAATAGGATACGGTTATATGGTCAAGAAGGCTGGAATGAGCTCGACCGGTTCTGACTTTGGAAAACTCCTGCTTCAATACCTCAACACTTTTTTTCATGCGTGTTTCGGCATCTTTGCGGATATCATCAATCATTTATCTGTCCTGTTTCGATCAGAGAGCCGACATCTTCGCCTTCCATTAAACGCATAATAGCGCCTGGCTCAAAAATATTCATTATTCGTAACGGCATGCTGTTATCACGGCATAAAACCAGCGCGGTTGCATCCATAACGTCTAAACGTTGATCCAACGCCTGATCATACGTCAACTTAGGATAAAGGGTTGCATTAGGATCTTTCAAAGGATCGGCGGAATATACGCCATCTACTTTGGTTGCTTTTATCAATAATTCCGCATTGATTTCGATTGCGCGCAAACTCGCCGCAGAATCCGTGGTAAAAAAAGGATTCCCAATCCCCGCGGCGAATATTACTACCCGCTGCTTTTGAAGATGCCGAACAGCCCGTCGACGAATATAATCTTCACAGACTTGGTTTATTTTGAGGGCTGACATGACCCGAACTTCCTGACCCATGTTTTCCAAAGCGTCTTGCATCGCCAAAGCATTAATGACGGTAGCAAGCATTCCCATATGATCACTGGTAACGCGATCCAGCCCCTCGGAGGCCTTTTCCGCTCCGCGCAAAATATTACCACCGCCAATCACCACACCAACTTGAACATCAGCCGCAGATAACTCACATATTTCGGATGCCAAACGCTTTACCGTATTCGCGTCGATTCCATTGCCCTGTCTGCCCATCAGCGCTTCACCACTTAATTTAAGTAGGATTCTACGGCAAATCAGTCCATTCATATTTCAATCACTATGACTCCACACCCGATCAATTTTAGGACGGCGCGGTATAAAAAAACAAGCCCGCCAACTGCGCCGAACCATTACCCTCGCAGTACCAAATTGATTGCGATTAACCAGACGTTTTGAAAAAAAACTAACCTAAAGTATTTAACTACCGCGCACTTGCGCCATGACTTCTTCGGCGAAATTTTCTTCCCTTTTTGCTATGCCTTCCCCAACCTCATAACGAATAAATTGGAGAACCTTGGTATTTTTGCTTTGCAAAAGCTTAGCAACGGATATATCTGGATCCTTTACAAAAGGTTGTCCCAACAAAGTGATTTCGCCGAGAAACTTTTTCAAACGCCCTTCGACCATTTTTTCGATAATATTATCGGGTTTACCGCTTTCTTTAGCCTGCGCGGCGAAAATTTCCCGTTCGCGGTCTAATGTAGCAACATCAACATCACTGTCCGCGACACATTCCGGCTTGCTCGCAGCAACATGCATGGCGATATCCCGACGGGTTTCATTGTCGCCACCCTCAGATTCTACCAATACACCAATACGGCTGCCATGCAGATAATGACCAATCATACCGTTATGACTCACCACACGCTGAAATCGCCGAACATCAATTTTTTCACCAAGCTTAGCGATCAAACGCAACTTTGCGTCATCAACAGTGCCTTCGCCATCATATTTGGCTTGCATAACACTTTCTAACGAATCAACGTCAGAATTGCTAATAACTTCAACCAGGTTTGCCGCAAAATTTTGAAAATCATCGCCTTTGGCGACAAAATCGGTTTCGCAGTTAATTTCAACAATCACGGCTGATTTTTGGTCTTGGCTTTGTTTTATGAAAATGGCGCCTTCGGCGGCAGTTCTCCCGGACTTTTTGTCGGCTTTCGCCAATCCGGCTTTGCGCATCTGCTCGATCGCCAAATCCATATTACCTTGCGCTTCAACCAACGCTTTTTTACATTCCATCATGCCGGAGCCGGTTCGCTCACGCAGCTCTTTAACCATTGCTGCCGTTACGTTCATATTTCACACCTCAAAACTGTTTTTACTCTCCTAAAAACGCCTCTAAGTCCAGAAGCGTTTTGTTTGATATTCACTACCCCACTGTAGCAGGTAAGAATTGATCTAATCCTCTCCGGCTTTTTCGTCATCAATTGTTTGTTCCATTTCGACAAACTCATCTTCGGCACTAGCCTGAACACCATGAGTTTTACCTTCGAGAATAGAAATAGAAGCACTTTGTGAATATAACTGAACGGCCCGAATTGAATCGTCATTTCCAGGAATAATATGGTCAATGCTGTTCGGATCGTTATTGGTATCGACAATTCCAACCACTGGGATGCCCAATTTTTTTGCCTCCTTTACCGCATTTTTCTCGTAGCCAACGTCCAAAACAAACAATACCGAGGGGAGGCGGTTCATGTCTTTGATTCCACCTAATCCACGCTCAAGTTTTTCTAATTCGCGGGTCATTCCCAGAGCTTCTTTCTTGCTAAAACGTTGCAGACTGCCATCGTCCCGCATCGCTTCCAACTCTTTCAGTCGATTAATAGATTGTTTAATAGTTTTAAAATTGGTCAACATACCGCCCAGCCAGCGATAATTGACGTACGGCATGCCGCACTTTTTTGCTTCCTCTTCAACCGCTTTGCGAGCTGCTTTCTTGGTGCCCACGAACAAAATTGAACCTTTGCCCGCCGAGGTTTCTTCAAGAAAATCCATCGCTTGGTTGAAAAGCGGAAGCGTTTTTTCAAGATTGATAATGTGGATTTTACCTCGGGCCCCAAAAATGTATGGTCCCATTTTTGGATTCCAGTAGCGGGTCTGGTGGCCAAAGTGTACGCCAGCCTCAAGCATTTGGCGCATTGTGACATTTGCCATGAAATTAAACTCCTAAATTGTACCGCTGACACATACCGCAATTTATAAAGTAATAGTCAACGAATGGGTTACGCCTCCACACACCCCATTCAATGACCCAACCCGAAAGCGGGCACCCAAATTGAATGTGTCGGTGTATGTGAGAATTAAAGCCGAAATCGGCGATGCTTTATACCATAAATCATATTGCCCAACAATTAATAAAACCAGATGCAACGAATATTGTTCTAGAACTATGCCATAGTCGCGAAAACTGCATTGTTATTTTATAGAATATTCGGCAGAATCCACATAGGATTTAACATTGAAAATCTAGATTTAGTTTGACCTTGGCAGATACGAGTCATGAAGATATCACTTAAAAGCACTGAAGAAATAGAATTGATGCGAATATCGGGACGGTTGGCAGCTGAAGTTCTCGAAATGGTAGAACCTCACGTGGTACCGGGTGTAACCACGGAAGAACTAGACAACATATGCCATGATTACATCGTTGATGTACAACAGGCTATTCCTGCACCTTTAAATTATCGGGGTTTTCCAAAATCCATCTGCACTTCGATCAATCATCAGGTTTGCCATGGTATACCTGGCAGGAAAAAATTACGCAACGGCGATATTGTCAATATAGACATTACCGTCATTAAAAATGGCTACCATGGTGACACCAGCAAAATGTTTGGCGTAGGCAAAATTTCACCGCAAGCAAAAAAACTGATCGACGTTACACAACAGGCGATGTATATCGGCATCAAACAGGTTAAAGCCGGCGCACGGCTTGGCGACATCGGTTTTGCAATACAGAAATATGCTGAATCCAGACGCTATTCGGTGGTTCGGGAGTTTTGTGGCCACGGGATTGGGAGGGTATTCCATGAAGACCCCCAGATCCTGCATTATGGTAAACCGGATACCGGACTAGAATTAGAACCCGGCTTAACCTTTACGATTGAACCGATGATCAATATTGGCAAACGAAACGTTAAGATTCTAGCCGATGGATGGACCGCAGTAACCAAAGATAAAAGCCTCTCGGCCCAGTGGGAACATACACTCGTCGTAACCGAAGACGGGTTTGAAATACTGACATTGCGCAATGACGAATCAATTGAAAAAAACCATATCAAACTCGCTGGTTGATTTCGGAGCTTTCGACAGATCGAACCCTCTTGAATATTTTAAAAACCTGCTAGCCGAAGATAATCAACATCAAATCGAGCAGTTTCACGCCAATACTCCGGTTTTCGACCTTTTAAGAGCTAGAGCCGACCTGCTAGATCAGATTCTGATTTATTGTTGGAAGCATTTTGTCTGTGAAGATTTAGAGTTTTTTTCATTAATTGCTGTTGGGGGTTACGGCCGGCGAGAATTACATCCCTATTCTGATATCGACATACTGGTATTGCACAACACGTCGATTGATCCAACCCATGCAAACGCATTAGAAAACTTTCTTCGTTTTCTCTGGGACATCGGACTTAAGCTGGGACACAGTGTTAGAACAGTAGACGAATGCGAATCAGAAGCAACCGATGACCAGGTCATTACGACTACGTTAATTGAATCTCGACTGTTGTTTGGATCAGAAAGTCTTTTCGACTCAATGAAACAACGGACCGGTCCGGAAAAAATATGGTCATCCGATAAATTTTTCGAAGCAAAATTATCCGAACAGCGGCAACGTTACGCAAAATTTAATGACACCGGTTTCAATTTAGAACCCGATGTTAAAGACGGGCCGGGCGGACTGCGCGATTTTCAAATGATAGCGTGGATCAAAAAACGCCATTACAACTCGCAGACATTGCATGAGCTTGTCGCCGACGGTTGCCTGAATGAAACCGAATATCAAGAGCTATTCGCAGCACAAGAATTTCTCTGCCAAGTCCGGTTTGCGTTGCATATTTTGACGGGGCGTGGCGAAAATCGTCTGTTATTCGATCACCAACGTGTATTAGCCACTCAATTCGGATTTGAGGATTCGGAAGAATCCAGCGCGGTAGAGCAATTCATGCAGAAGTATTTCCAAATTGTTATGGGCTTGGAAAGACTGACTGAAATGTTACTCCAACTATTTCGAGAAGAAATATTCCTCGAACACGAAAATTGCGAAGTCGTGCCGATAAATCAAAATTTCCAAGCGCTATGCGATTACATCGAAGTCCGTGACGAAGACCTGTTCGAAAAAAATCCTTTGTCAATATTAGAGATATTTCTGCTCCAGGAAGAAAATCCAGAACTTAAAGGGATTAGAGCATCGACCATTCGATTGATTCGACAGAATTTACACGTTATCGACGACGAGTTTCGACAAGACCCAGCCGCCGCCCATCTATTCATGGGGATACTTGCACAGCGCAAGGGTATCACCCACCAACTACGCCGCATGAACCGTTATGGCGTTATGGCGGCCTATATTCCTGCTTTCGCTAACATCGTCGGGCGCCTGCAATACGATTTGTTTCACGTCTATACGGTCGATCAACACACGCTGTTTTTGATTCGAAACCTACGTCGATTTGCGTTGGACAAACACAATGACGAATTGCCATTTTGCAACGATGTGTTTTTGTTGATTGGCAAACCGGAATTACTCTATTTGGCTGCATTATTCCATGATATTGCAAAGGGTAAAGGCGGAGATCACTCGTTACTCGGTGAGACTATCGCAAGCGATTTTTGCCGCTCGCACCATCTGACAGAACACGACACGCAACTTGTCGCTTGGTTGGTACGCAACCACCTGGTGATGTCGATGACCGCACAACGCAAAGATATCAGCGACCCGGATGTAATTCACGAATTTGCCACGCTGGTTGGCAGCATGGAACGATTGAATTATATCTACTTGCTAACCGTTGCAGATATACGCGCGACTAACCCCGATATGTGGAACGCCTGGAAGGATTCCTTGCTAAAGCAACTTTATACCGCCACACATAAAAGCCTCCACCGTGGGCTTGACAATCCGGTCGACCGCACCTACAAAGTCGAGAGCACGCAACAAGAAGCCCGTACCTTATTAACTAGATTAGGTCTACTAGATCAACCCATAAATGCCGTCTGGCAAAACTTGGATAACGCTTATTTCCTGCGTTATTCAATAGACGAAGCGGTATGGCATACGATCGCGATTTCAGCATGCAGTGAAACCGATTTCCCATTGGTTTTTTTGCGGCCACACGATCAACGCGGGAGCGCGGAAGTTTTCTTGTATACCGAAGATAAACCCGCTCTTTTTTACCAAAGTACGGCTGTACTCGATCAATTGGGCTTGACCATTGTCGATGCGCGGATAATTACGACAACCCATGGTCTGGTTCTAAATAGCTACCAAGTACTGGAACAAACCGGCAAACCAATCCGAGATCTTTCCCGAGAACACGATATTTGCCTACGCTTGCGCAAACGACTGATAGATCCGAACTATTCAAGTTTTCGGGTTGTGCGGCGCGAAGAGCGCCAGGTCAGATACTTTCCGATCCAAACCGAATTGAGTTTCGATGGTGAACCGCAACGAAATTTCACCGTACTCGAGCTAACAACAGCCGATCGACCCGGCCTGCTTTCCAAAGTAGGCAAGGTTTTCTACCAACTAAAAATAAGGCTGCATAACGCGAAAATCACCACCATTGGTAACCGCGCCGAGGATGTATTCTACATTAGCGAAAAAGATGGATGCCTAATTACATCGGACGTCAGGCAACAAGAAATCAAACAAGCGATTATTGATTCAATTGAAGACGTAGATGAAGTAGGGGTCTGTTCAGGATACGTGTAATAAGTAGTCACTTCAGCTTCGGAATCTATC
>CAZUGA010000058.1:0-24473 GCA_964619885.1 uncultured Methylococcaceae bacterium | reverse complement strand
TCCCGGTTTTAGCGCGTTTCAGTTCGCCTATAATCGATTGGGATACGGCTAACCCACAATTGCGCGCCAAGCAGATCATCGATGCGTGCCAAATCGGACCTCGCACAATTCCGTTCGCCCGCAAAACATCAGTTTGTGATAAATCGACCAAATACCCGTCTTCGCCCCAGATAAATAACAAACTACCAACCTAAATACCTTTTCAACAAGCCCCTTTTTATACCCCGCGATGCCTTCTCGCTATATAGGCTTCCCAGTATGTCGAAGTCACGGATTCAGGTTTTTGTCAAAATTAACGTAATCAGGTCTCCATGAGGGTAGTTTTATTTGCAAAACTGTACGAAAAACGACAGTCTTAACGGCAGTAGGATCAGGCCAAACAGGCGGTATCCTTTGTTCTATGCAAAGACCGTAACGCAACTACTACCCAGAATTTACAGCGCTTCCAGTCTATCACAGCATTGAGCTAATCCAACAACAGCTTATTCGATTATTGCTTTACAACCAAGTAGTAAACCATCCAGCGTGAATCAAACGGCAAATCAGCAATCGTCCCCCTGAATAAACGTGAGTCTAATAAATGTTATCGGACAAATACTGGAATCTCTTGGATGTTATTATTCTATCGGCTGTTCAGCGAGATTAAATAGCGCCACTATACACTCAGGACGCTCAAGGCTGACAGTGGCAGGATTCGCCCATTCCTAAACCTTACCAAGAGTAAAAACCATAGGAATCTTTCACAACAAGATGTGGTCGATTACCTGACGTTTCTAGCGTTTGAAAAAAATTCCACATCCTGTCAGAAGCAGGCATTTAATCCGCTATGGTTTTTTGTTTTATCAGATGTTTATGCAAGAGTTCGACTAGTTCAACGGCTTTGTGCGACTAAAATACAAGCCTTATATTCCCGCAGTATTATCCCGGCAGGAAATTGAACTCATTTTTGATCGTTTGAACGACCCAGTCGGTTTGGTTTCTAAATTTTTGATGGCTGCGTACTACGACTATTTAAATGCTTGAATTTAGATGTACTGGATTGTAATTTCGACGTAGAAATCTTAACGATTCACTATGGTAAAGGTAGGAAAGATTGTACTACTCTAATACTCCTAAACATTGTTCCTAAATTGCAAAAACAGTTGCAACACTTTGCATATTGGCGTCCTGGCCAATATAACGTCCCGCATGAAATCACGACCATTCGCATCCCACTTGCCCGAATCCGTCCGTTACATACAGGAATCGCGGATCTTCGTGTGGATCATTCGACCCACAGTAGAAAGAGTAGGTTTAGATTAACTTACTTAGTTAAGGGTCGAAATGACTATTAATTTTACTACCCATATTTGTACTTAGCACAAAACCGCTGTGCAACTTTTTATCGACGAATGATATGATAAAGCTCCTAATGTGACACATGTAAGACTTTGACAGCTTAGCCAAGGATTTTTATGGGTACAGCTAAAAACGGGGCACGCCTTTTGGTCGAGTGCTTGGAAAAACAGGGTGTCGAATATATATTCGGTATTCCTGGAGCCAAAGTCGACGCAGTTTTCGATGCGCTGTCTGATGGTGGTCCCGAATTGATTCTTTGCCGTCACGAGCAAAATGCTGCTTTTATGGCCGCTTGCATCGGACGGCTTACAGGGTCGCCGGGGGTAGTATTGGTTACATCCGGCCCTGGCGTTTCCAATCTAACTACGGGTCTTGCGACCGCGACTACCGAGGGCGACCCTATGGTTGCACTAGGTGGCGCCGTTCCCCGGCGGATGCGGTTAAAGCAAACGCACCAAAGTCTGGACAATGTCAGCATACTGAAACCGGTGACCAAAAGCAGTGTGGAAGTGGTCGTCGCCGAAAGTATCCCCGAAGTAATTTCAAATGCGTTTCGCATCGCAACCGAAGCAAGGGGTGGCGCAACCTTCGTTAGTCTGCCCCAAGATATCCTCAACGAACCGGTAAACCAGGAAACAACCGGCCGAATTCCGCCCGCTGTTATGGGGAGCGCGTCTGTTGAAGCCATTTCCAAAGCAGCGGAGCTAATCAAAAAAGCCCGGCAGCCCGTATTGCTGTTAGGACTGGAATCCGGCAAACCAAGAAATACAGAGGCTATTCGAGATCTGCTAAACAAGTGCCCGATCGCAACGATCGAAACCTTTGAAGCGGCCGGTGTATTATCTCGGGAGCTCGTACCTTGCTTCGTGGGCAGAGTAGGATTATTTAGAAACCGTCCTGGAGATCGATTACTCAGCGAAGCGGACGTTGTGGTCACTGTAGGCTTCGATCCGGTTGAATATGACCCGGAAGTTTGGAATCTAGGCAACAAACTGGAAATTATTCACTTGGATGCAAATTACGCCGATATAGGTGCCTGTTATCGTCCGGCGGTCGAATTGATTGGCGATATTGCTTCCAGCATTCGGCAATTATCCGATCATTTAGCCGATTCAAAGCTGATTAATCCATCAACGATCGCTCAACTGCGAGATGAACTGGATGCAGGCAGTACAAAGGGAGCTAATTTATCCGGATTTCCGATTCATCCGCTGCGCTTTATCCATGACCTGCAAAGCATCGCCGATGATGATACAACCGTGATCAGCGATGTTGGATCGCATTATATGTGGTTGGCGAGACATTTATATAGTTATAAACCTCATCATTTGTTGTTCAGTAACGGTCAACAAACCCTTGGAGTTGCGCTACCCTGGGCGATGGCGGCGAGCATGGTACGTCCCGAAGAAAAGATTATCTCTATTTCCGGCGACGGTGGTTTCCTGTTTTCCGCAATGGAGCTAGAGACTGCGGTAAGGCACCAATGCCGTTTTGTCCACTGCGTTTGGCGGGATGGCTCTTATGACATGGTCGGCAGTCAGGAAGAAATGAAATATGGGCGCCGATCCGGGGTTGATTTTGGTCCCGTCGATCTGATCAAATTTGCTGAAAGTTTTGGCGCGGTCGGGCTTGCTGTCCACCACGCAGATGAACTTATTCCGGTGCTGCGAAAGGCACTGACAGTCGATGGCCCAGTATTGATCGACATTCCAATTGATTACAGTGATAACGCTGAACTATTTGCTGACACGGACCATTACGGCGGCCATTAATGTCTGTTGAAAGCCTGAACATCACGATACTAAAAAGATGAATTGGGAAACAACCGCCTGGATCCTGTTGCGTGTGGTTTTCGCATGGATGTTCTTGTCACCCATCCCCAATTTGTTAAAAAATTGGCCCGGAACGGTAAGCAATACCAGTCTGTTATTTCCCTGGCGACCGGAATGGTTTGCCCGAGGGTCGCTACTGGTAATGATGCTAGGGGCGTGCTCGATATTGTTCGGAATTTATGGCCGCATCGGAGCGCTTGGATTGCTAATCTTCAGCTTGGGTGGCGCCGTAGTTCATTACCGTCTGGCTGGAAAAGCTCAGGACTCAAGCATGTCTTTGACGGCCTCGACCGAGGACAAAAATACTCTGGAGCAATTGAAAACACTGGCAGCGGTCGGCCATATTACTTCGGCACAAAAAAATTACGTACTCGCCGCAGTCGCTGCATTTTTTTTACTGCAAGGTACGGGACCCTGGACTTTAGTCGGCATATAATCCAAAACCGATCAATCTACCAACACCATTAGAGAGGTATAATGCGATGGCAAACGAACTCTACCGCAAAGGGATGCAGGAGATGCGCAAGCATCTCGGTCCAGAGGCAGATCACTACGTAGAAAACATTCGAGAAATTTCACCGGAATTCGCCAAGGTCAATGTCGAATTTCCGTTTGGAGAACTCTATACACGGGACATTTTGGATGACAAAACCCGGGAACTTTGTACCGTCGCGGCATTAACCGTCCAGGGATTCGCGATGCCCCAGCTCAAAATACATGTACATGCGGCACTCAACTGCGGCGCCTCACGCAAAGAGATTGTAGAAGTGATTACACAAATGATCGCATATTGCGGATTTCCGGGGGCCACGAACGCGTTACTGGCAACCAAAGATGTATTTGCGGAGCTAGATGCTTAAACTGACCGATGCAAATTTTCAACTTGACAAAAGGCCGTGCTAAACCCTATTTTTTAATATGTAATCTGTTAATCATTGAGGTTTCGGTCAAAATTTCAAACTAACCAGAATCCTATTACTCAACAATTCTTCAGAAGCGCTAAGGCGGGTGCATACATCAATGCCGTGAGGATAAGAGCCCGAACCTTAGCTGTCAGCGAACCGAATACAGTATTTTTGCTAGTCGTAGGGCTAATCGGCTTAGTCGTGGCCGGAAATCGGAAGACGAATCTGAGCTAACCCGGGTTTTTTCGATGCTCCGTAGGCATCTTGAGGTGACAATATTATTCTTTATCCCGTATTGGTTGCTAGGCTGTAGCCTCAAAATCATCCTCGCGTAATTTCGCAGTTCCATCTGTTTGTAATACCCAATGTTCTTTATGAATTACGCCAGCCGCTAGATTCATTTTCCAACCCGACGTGAGTATCGCGTTATTCTCATCAACAACTTCTATATTGGGATCAATATAATCGACGTTGGAAAATCCATCGTCTATAAGTTTCTGCCAAAAACCCTGTATTTCGTCCGTCCCGCTAAAGGTGCCAAATGGTCGGGCATACATCACCGCATCTTTTTCATATTGGTTCGCACAACCTGCCGCGTCACCGGAATTAAAGGCAGATTTCCATCGTGCACTCGCTGCGTTCACTGCGTCCAGACCTCGCTTGTTTTATCGTTAGTCATCATAGTCTGTGGTCAATTCGATGGCAGTAAATTAGAAATCTTCGCATATTTCTTTAAAAAAACATTGTGATTTCAGTAAAAGAGATTGCCCATTCACTGTATCAAAAAACACAACGCTTCAATACTATCTTGGGCAATCAATATTTGTCTTTATGTCGTAAATTTATTCTCTGATCCCGATCAGAATTGACATCGAATTGGGTTCTGAGTACGTTTCGACCAGAAGAAACGTCATATTACGCCCTATTTTTGCTCGCGATGTCTTTATCATGAAGTCTTTTTTCAAGCGAAATGAATTCAAACACGATCTGTTCCATCATGACATGGCACAGATTGTTAAGATGGTTGAACGCAATTATCCTGAGATTAAGCGCCCTTACGAATCGACACTAACGCTGTATTTTTATGACCCGGTCAAAACCGAACCGGAAATTGATACCAGTTTACGGCTTAGGGCTTATTCAGACTTACCCATTGAGAATCTCTCAATGCAAAAATTACTACCCTTGCACTGGACAGTCGAACGCAAGAAATCTGAGGCCAAGGTCTTTCTGGGCGAATTGGACAAACTGCAGGAAATACCTGACGACAATCAGGAAGCCCTGGAAATATTGCACAAAACCCATGTCACAAATCTGGTGAAAGCGGTACATCGGCGTCACTTCGCAATATCTCCCCACAAGGACGAACGCCACCGAATAACCATCGATTACTCACGCTTGCTGTACAAAGTCGTCGACAAACGGCTCGAATTGCTAGGAGACCTTGGCCCGCGCATTGAGGTCAAGCTGCCAATTTTAGACCGCGAAGATGACTTCCCGGTTATCCAGGATATTGCACCTTATGTATTCTGGTTGCCGTTCGGGGCTTTTGAATTGTATATGCAATTCTATATGCACAAGACAATTTCGGATCATACCTATCTAAAATTTCCGGAAATAGAAATAAAGCACACCATATCGGTCAACGACCCGGAAAAAACCTTTGTACGCCTACACGCCTGGTTGGAAGGTAAAGCCGACAGTTGGCGCCTGTTGCTACCGTACCCCCATGTGTTTTCAAGGGTCCGGCGCTATCACTTGTGCGCAGGCCCGGACGCCGAATGTGCGTATACGGTTGTTGAAACAAGAGCAGGCCGCTGCTCGCTCAAGACTAAAAAAGCAACGGAAGCACACGGAGAAATACTCTTACGCAGGACACAAGCCTCTCATTCCACGGATATAGACGGCGCTAAATGCGAACCGGATGAATTTATCCGGCAACACCAACTGCGCAAACTGAACGCATTTCGAAAGGCACAGCTTAAAATTCCTGTGGTACTCGACAGTGGAAGTGTGTTCCAGTTCAGCGTGGACGAGTGCCTCGGTGAGGACGGGAGAATCTTGAACCAGATCGAGATTGAACATGCTGGCAGTCTAAATGGTTCAGCAGGTAGCGTCGATGAAATCCTCGATGAAATCAAGCAAGTTTCCATTGCATTGGAAGAGTCCCCAGTTGGCGCGGCAATCTCACCGACTCAGGTTTCAAAGTACGAATTTTTTACATGACTTACATTCCATATCGGAGTAACGATTGAATTTGATCCGTTTCTTGTGCTTCGATAATCGAAATTTTTCGATCTTTTGGTTGAGCGAGCTGCTCGCCTATTTTTCGATATCTAAATTTACGATTACTTTGCTCGCTGGCATAGAAAACAGTCTTTACGGTCACGTAGCGCAAGGGTTGGTGCTCGCCACCAGTTTTCTTCCGGCTGTATTCGTGATTCCGTTGGCCGGTCAATTTATCGACAAAATCGGCCCCCGCAATGTACTTCTGGCCAGCAAACTGATCAGCGCATCGCTTACGATCGGATTGCTAATCGCTTGGCAGGAAGCCACCCATGTCACCGTATATCTGATAAACATTCTCAATAGCACCTCAACTATTTTTGCGATCGTCGCCAGCGGCTCGCTATTACCGCGGATTGTTGAGAAAGATGATCTGATGCAGGCCAACACTTTAGTTAATCTCGCACCAAGTTCCATGATAATTGCCGGCGGCGCGACTATCGCGCTGCGGGGAAATGACACACCCACTGAAGAATTATTCTTGCTCGTTGCGATTAGCTTTGTGATTAGCTGGTTTTTGTTACTGATGGTCAAATTAGCGCCTTACTCTGGCAATCATCGTGACTCCGTTGAAAAACAGTCTTCTCCAAAGAGCGTACGTGCAGCTCTCAGATATCTGTTGGAACGTAAAACGTTGCTCATTATTTTTTGTATGCGGCTTAGTTTGTATATCGGCACCGGCGCACAGGTATTGCTGAATATATTGGGGGAATCGGTTTTCCTGGCAGGTAAAGTTGGAATCGGCGTGTTGTTCGCCGCGCGCGGAATAGGATTATTTCTAGGTCCACTTTTAATGCAAAAAGCTCTGGCCAATGCCACTGATAATGGCTTCAGGATAATTGCCCCCGGGCTCGGAATCCTTGGCTTGGGCTATCTTGCGACAGGACTGCTCGGTCACTATGGATTATGGATCGCCGCATTCGTTCTGGCGATTGGCTATCTTGGTGCGGGTATCGTTCGCGTCAGCACGATGGCTCTACTGCAACAAAAATGCGAGTGTGATTATTTATCGCGCTTGCTCGCACTAGAACAGGGAACAACAGCCGTTGTGCAAAGCGCTGCCGCAGTCGTAATCGCTGCCGCTGTGACCAAGGAAGTGCCTCAAAGCGCTTTGACGGCATCGGCGGTGACCGGTTTGATCGTAATAATCAGTTCGGTTTTATGGTTTATTCTAATCCGGTCGCAAAATACGGAGCAATATCGTGAAACTTGAAATCAAGCATGGGGTTATCTCTACCGACGACCATCTGCAGGAAGACAGGCACCTATTTGTCGATCGTTTGCCGAAAAAGTATCGATCACTCGCGCCGCAGGTCAATCGAGGCGATGATGGCCGTGATTACTGGTTTGTTGCCGGAAAAAAACTCCGCCCTGTTTCCAGAGGTATTGCCGCCGCACTGGAAGACCGTACCCAAGCGGATAGTATCGTACGAATTTGGGAGGATGTGCCCAAAGAAACTTATCAACCTGATGCACGGCTCCGTGCCATGGAATTTGATGGGACTGACGCGCAGGCATTCTTTCCGAATATTTCAAAGGTGTGGAGTTCCGCGGAATTTATCGATGCCGAAACCCCAGCTTACAGGCTCGCCTGTATTCAGGCTTATAATGACTGGGTCATTGACGAATGGTATAACCTAAGTCCACGTTTTATCCCTCAATGTCTGGCGCCACTTTGGGATGTTTCGTTGGCGGTGACTGAAATCAACCGGTGTGCAGCGCGCGGTCACCGCGCGCTGATGTGGTTAGCCGCGCCTGAGATCCTCGGTCTTCCGCACTTCAATGAATCACATTGGGATCCGGTATATTCAGCTTGCGAAGAAGCAAATATGCCTTTGGTTTTCCATATTGGCCCCACTACTATGCTCGGGCGAGAGGTATGGAAAGGCTATAACCCAGCGCAATTGCAGGCTTATGTTTCGATGCGCGCGATGCTAGGGAATGCTGAACTGTTCGGCAATCTGCTGTTTTCGGGAGTACTATCCCGTTTTCCGAAATTGCAATGTATATCCATCGAGGCAGGCCTAGGATGGGTGCCGCACCTTTTGGAGACCTGTGACCACCAGTGGGAGGCAGGCAAGCTCTGGGAACAAGGAATGCCACTCAAACCCAGCGAATATTTTCGACGCCAGTGCGCGGTTAATTTTTGGTACGAAAAGATTACCCAAGAACACCTAGCCGCAATCGGCATTGATAATATTCTTTGGGAGGCAGACGCCTTTCACTTCACGTCCGCTTTTCCAAACTCACACGACTATATCGAGAATAATCTTGCATCATTACCGGAGTCAGACCGGCGTAAGATCCTAGTGGATAATGCAGCGCGCTTCTACCGGTTAGACTTATTATGAAATGGCCTTTGCCAACAACAAATTCTCCCAGAAAATTACGCTACCTTATTGCCGCGCCCAAGCTTACCCATTGACATTCTGTTTTTGGATTATGGTCAAAAATTATATTGATACGCTCTACCACCGATTTAACGAAGACTTTGTCGGTCGGGACAATATAAATACCTGGCTGGATCAATTTGAAATCGAAGATCGTTCAATTGCACTGCGGTTGGCGGAATTGATCGATTATTGGGGATATCGGCGGGTTCATTTTGGGCTACAGATATTGCATACAAAACTGAAAGAACGACTTCAGCACGATGGCTTCATAGTAAATACGGACCCCGAACACTGTTACGATCAAATCGACTTCAGCCGTACATTCTGCTCAAAAAGCGGCGATTTGGTCTGTTATTTTTATCGCAAAGCAAACGGTATCCGGAGCTTAGAATTTACCAATCTTGAAGCACTCGAATCCCAAAAAACAGATTTTTCTAAGTGTGCTTTGGTGTTACTCGATGACTACGTAGGGACTGGTTGCCAGTTCTTTTCATTCAGCTATCGTAGAGATCATCACGCGCTATTTAATCGCTATGCCAAAGTCTACCTCGGTACGTTGGTTGCGAATAAACGCGCTATAGATACTTTTTATCAGATGAATCGCGGAAATTTTGATCCCTTGGTCAAAATACTTTACCGTCTGGACGAAAGCGACGAAATCGAACAGATTAAACAAATCAGAAAAACATTCGATGTGGTTAAACCGCGGCAAGTTCAGCTGGTTAGCGTCAGTGAAGAAGTTTCGTTGCTCGCACCCGAAAGCCACATGGGCGAATCGGAAATCATTCGTGTCAGATCCTTGCTCGACAAATATATCTCGGCACCCTATTGCGAGGGCTTATTCAATATCATGAGCCACTCGGTGTTTTTTTTCCAATGCCCGAACAATGTGCCGCAAATTTTTTGGGATTGGGACTGCCGCGCGCCGGACAAACCTTGGCGACCGCTATTCCCTAGGGTCAGTGATAGCAGTATCTACACCGAGGAAGGAGAGGTTCCGCATTCGCAGCAGGTCTTTGGAAAACTTTGGGAATAAACCACTGAGTCTGCCAACCGCATCTACAAGCAATGAACAATTGCTGCAAAATCCTGGCGCTGCTTGACCAACAAGCATCGTAAAAACCTGCGATTGGGAATATGAGATCGGTCGCCAAAGTGAGCAACAAAAAGAGCTTCGAATCCGTTAATATGACTATTCAAAAATTAGCATCAATCGATGTACGGGGAATGGAAAATGATTGCGAAAAAGGTCGATGTGGCGATTATTGGCGCGGGTTCAGCAGGACTCAACGCCAGACGAGAAATCGAAAAAGCCGGGGGCAGTTGGGTCCTGATCGAATCGGGCGCCTATGGAACAACCTGCGCCCGTGTTGGCTGCATGCCATCAAAATTGTTGATTGCCGCGGCGGATGCTGCACATGAAATTACCGAAGCCGAAAAATTTGGTATTAAGGCGGGCAACATTACGATCGACGATCAAGCAGTTCTAGGGCGAGTGCGAAGTGAGCGCGATCGATTTGTCAGTTTTGTAGTTGCGGACACGGAGGCACTTCCCGAGGAAAACCGCGTTATCGGGCGAGCAAAATTTATCGGAGCTACGCAGTTACAAATTGACGACCATACGCAGATTGATGCCAACTCCGTTGTAATCGCTTCGGGAAGCTCGCCGGTCATACCCCATCCGTTCGACAAAATTCGCGAGCATATCATTATTAACGATGATGTTTTCATGCTCGAAACGTTGCCCAAAAGCATGGCTGTCATAGGTACTGGCATTATTGGTTTGGAACTAGGTATGGCCTTGAGCCGACTGGGCGTACAGATGACCTTTTTTGGCCGATCAAACAGAATTGGCCCGTTTACCGACCCGGCGGTTCAATCATCGGTCTCTGAACTTCTTGGTTCCCAGCTGGATTTTCATCTTTGTACGAAAATAGACCAAGCGGACGTCACTGCCGAAGGTATTACGTTAGGTTGGAACGGGCCAAATGACGAACGGCAAATAAATACATTCGAAAAAGTACTGGTAGCCGCCGGACGACGCCCCAATCTTTTAGACCTCAATTTAGAATCTGCCGGCGCTCAAATACACAACGGTTCGATACTAAACTGGAACGCGCAGACCACCCAGATTGGAGACCTGCCGCTGTTTCTTGCCGGTGATGCATCGGGACATCGTCTATTACTCCACGAAGCCAGTGATGAAGGGCGCATCGCCGGAAGCAATAGCATGCTTTTTCCAAACGTGATGGCCCATGTGCGCCGCACGCCTCTGGCTATCGCGTTTACTGATCCACAAATGGCGCTATTTGGAAAATCCTACGCGGAACTCGATCCTCAACAGATTGCCATTGGTGAAATCGATTACGCAAGCCAAGGTCGGGCCCGGGTGATGGGAAAAAACGCGGGTTTGGTGCGGCTTTATGCCGATCGTCAGTGCTGCCGATTGATCGGCGGTGAAATGTTCGGACCCCGGGTTGAACACACGGCCCACCTCCTGGCGTGGGCATGCCAACAACAACTCACCATCAATCAATTATTGGAGATGCCGTTCTATCATCCTGTCATCGAAGAAGGCATCCGCACTGCGCTCCGAGACTTGTCCGAGAAACTCAAGGTCTCCGGTGACTGCCGCTGCGAGGATATGGCTGAATCACCCGGGACTTAGATTATACTTTAGCCACTTGAACTCCCCAATGCTCGCAATTTGCCAAGTGCTGTCTTTCGATCTTTGTTCGGGCTTGAATTGTCTAATTGAACCAATTTTAGTGATTCAATACAGCCGAGGAAAAAATGAATAAACCCGTTTGTGTCATCGTAGGTGTGGGCCCTGGTAACGGCGCGGCTTTTGCGCATAAGTTTGGCGCAAATGGATACCAAGTTGCACTGTTATCAAGAAATATGGAGTACCTCAATTCTTTAGCGAACGAGATAGGTGATGCAAAAGCATATCGTTGTGATGCCACTAATACGAATCAGATAAAAGCGGCCTTTAAGACGATCAATGCCGAAATGGGCGTTGTTGAATTACTGATCTATAACGCTGGATCGGGTGTCTTTGTGAATATCGATGATACGACCATTGACGATTTTGAACGCTCATGGCGCATCAATACATTGGGCTTGCTAGTGGCTGCTCAACAGGTTCTACCGGATATGCGTCGTTCTGGAACCGGCACAATCATCGTAACCGGCGCAACCGCGTCACTGCGGGGCAACGTTCATACAGCGCCTTTTGCACCTGCCAAAGCCGCGCAACGTAGTCTCGCGCAGTCCATTGCCAAACACGCGGGACCAGACGGAATTCACGTTGCGTACGTGATCCTTGATGGCTCTGTTGGACCAGCCTTGGGTGGCAAGCATGTCGCCGATTCGGCGGATAACGAATTGCTTCATCCCAATGACATTGCCGATACGTATTACCACCTATCACAACAGAAGAAATCAGCCTGGACCTTTGAATTGGATCTACGTCCTTACGTTGAGAAATGGTAATTTTGTTGCGGCTGTTTATTTGAGAAGATCCTCCAACTCAACCGATAGCGCGTTGGTAGACATCAATACTTTGACAAGCGCGAACAATAATGATCCGACCATCGACAGTAAGCTAATCCCAAAAAGCCACATACCTGCCATTTGATAATCCAAAAACAAAGAAAACATCGAGAACGTACAAAGAATAAAACTGAAAATAGCTAAAGCCTGCATATATTTAATATAGCCAATGCGTTTTTGCAGAAGCGATAATTGCCGCAGATTGACATCACTTTCCCGCTCAATGTGTTGTTTACGAAGGTTCCGGATCAGTTGGGCCAAAACTTGAAAACGATTGGTATAAACGAGTAGCAACAAGGATATCGCGGGAAATTGTAAAGCGCGTGTCGTTAACGTCATGTCGATTTAGGAATTAAAGGTTGGTTAATCAAATAATCTTTATTGTATGACATCGAATATCGAGATTACTGGTTGGAATATCAATGTCCCAGAAGTTGATCAACCCCTATGTTTTTCTATAAACGCGGCAATTGCCTGCATGACCGGATAACTACCGCGATAGGGGATCGACAATGCGGCTAGAATATCCACATGATCCACGCCGTCGAAGGTGTGCGCTTCGACACGGCCCCCTTGAGATTCTACAGCCCGGGTCATATTGATGATATTACGCGGATAAACAGTACGGTCTTCATTTCCATAGAGCAATAACAACGGTGGTTCATTGCCGTCAATGTAGTGAACGGGCTGAGATTCAATATAATTCAAGTCGGAAAAGAGTTTCACTAAATACGGTTTGTCTAAGATAAAATCATACGGTGCCGCAAGACCAATAAATCCCTTTATGGCTTGGCGCAATTCCGAAGGTAGATAAGTCTCATTTACCGTTAGCATTGCTGCGATATGTCCACCGGCAGAATGCCCCATTAAAAAAACTTTTTCAGGGGTACCGCCATATTGGGCAATGTTCTCGTTGACCCATGCAATCACCTTCGCACTATCCTGCATGATTTCCGGAAATAAAACGTCTGGGTACAACCTGTAGTCTGGGACAACGACCTGGTAACCCTGCTGAGTTAATGCTTGCCCGACGAACCGATATTCTTCACGGCCATAAACAGTACAAGCGCCCCAGCACCCCCCGTAAAAGAAAATCACCGTCGCCTTTGGTGACCCGGCGGGTTGATAAATATCCAATTGATTGGATTGATTCTCTCCATATTTCAAATTGGAGACTAGATCGTAGTTGTCAAACAAGGCAATGCTATTCACAAATGTTAATCCGGGGTTCGCACAACCGGTCAGGAACTGGGAAAGAATGAGGATAACTAGATATTTCATGCAATTATTCCAGCACAATTCGTCGTAAGTAATTGATATTCGAGACTACTCTGGATAACTCATAAAATCAGTCGATTGCCAATTCACTTAACGCGTTGAATGAACCGAACAACGTCAGCCCTAAGTGACGAAACACGATAAACGTTCAACTCGCGATAGGCACAAGATTGAGCATGCCAATTGCCCGCTGTACATCCTCAGGCCAAATCCAGATTCGATAGGGTTGAGGAATCAGAAAATAATTTTCCGGCCCCACAAGCCTTCGATCGCGCATGTCCGCGCAGTAGCGGCTTCGCCAGCCCAGTTGTTGCGGATAAGACAGCGACACGCCATTGACTATCTTTTTAGTGATATCGTATAACCTTTCGCACATCCTATATTCATAACCGGGTAACGACAATTCATGACTATATTGTCCATTGCGTGAGTCCTCTGCGCTGACTGCCATCTCAATATAAAGCGGCAAATCCAGCTCTCCGGGAATCGACGGAAACAGGATAAACGGGGCAGCCCATCCACTTTCAATCATGTCTAGATTAAATGTCGCACGTTGGCGCCGGGTCATATTCTCGCGCTCTTTTTGGCTATACGATGGCGCAACATAAGCCAGCAAACGCCCGTATTTATCAAACGGTGAATCAGCGGCCCGGATAAACAGGTTTCGACGCCGGCTAGAGCCTTTACGAATCAATCTCTCATCTATCTTATTCTTGTAATACGCGCTTGCTTCTTTGCCTTGTTGGAATTGCAATGTACCGGCATCAACGTTTTCAAGCTTCGGCAGAATATATTCACCGAACGCTTTTGAAACGGGGGCAGCGCCTGCTCTAATCCAACCGACAAGTTGCATAAATTCGTCATCGACAACTCCGGCACGACCAACCGACTTAGCCGTCACTTCCGGTGTATCAATCGATAGCATCCGAATTGGCATCCGAATATTAGGCGTATCTCCATCAGAAACATCGACCAATGATTTAGCCCCGAGCGACGCTAGGTTTTGACCGGCCGGTGTCCATAAAATCTGGGTTTTTTCCATCATGTTTCCTCCCGGTAATAAACCAGTAACGGCTAGGATTCGAATATAATGCTAATAGTTCAGAACACGTCGATCAACACCGATTATTATAATGAAGGTCGCGCTTGGTTTTATATCGTATTACACCCTATTGGAAATAGAATCAGCTGTGATCTAGATCCCTACCGTGCAACTGGGCAGTATGTGAATGCGCCAATTAATTACCGACAAAAATATGGGCGAAGCTAAACCTACCTCAAAATATTCTGATGATTCGATAGCATCTATAGGCACTTTGTAGTTTGCTGTTAATGATGTTCTTATATAGCAACCGGGGAATCACTATTGGAAGGCGCAATCATACTTGTACTATTTCCTATACGTTTGCAAAAGTTTTTTTAAAAATCTTACGCAATACCAGTGATTAATTTAACAAACTTCACAGACAATTTTCCATCGGACTTTTACGATCCATGTGAAATAGACCTTATCGCACCGTATATCAGGGGACCAGCCGGTTCATTTCTGATGGAAAAATGGGAGTTTAACGAACTACTAGTGAGTATTCCCAAAAATTCTGAAAATTGGTATTACGACAACGGGGAAGAAATCAATCTGACCGATGTTGTCATATTACCCAAGCTACGCAGCTATATTGTACTTCGACAATGGCTAATCTTCCCCCGATAAACGCTATTCCTGCTTCCAGCAAACTTCCTGACGGCACCTTATCACCCGAACATTCTCAATGTATTGCACAACGCAAAATACCGTGTGACTGACGCATTTTCGATCTTTAGTGCCTAGCGGCTAATACCAAAAACGGAATTATTCGCTCCAACGTGGATCCCGTACCGTGTTGATAGTGACGACCATTTACCGAAAGACGAAAGCCATGGTCGGCAAAAATAACCACTTTCTGATTAGATTCCAGTCGCTTTGTAATCGGTTTTAATGCGATTCCCAGTTCGGTAGTGACGAGCGAAACAATGTCCTCGAAAGCCAGTTTTTTTGAATGGATAATTCGATCTATAACATCGCATTTTTGGAACGAATGACGGACATTCTCATCCAGCAACCCCCGATAGCAACTATCTGTCGAGGTCCCCATGCCCACCTGTGCAAAATTCAATTGCGCGGGTTGCCAGGCCCCAAAAATTTCATCGATCAATGATTTGACAGGGCCAACCAGGGGTAATCCAAAACAATCCAATAACAACCACTGAGCACCCAGGTTTTGTTTTAACAATTCGGCTAGCGATGGTAAATTTGGCAACGGCAATTGGGCCAAAGCACCCAAGCAATCCAACCAGGGTTGTCCAGCCATCGGGTAAAGTCGATGGTGATAGCGGTACAATGACTCACTAACACAGGCTATATCCTCCACACTCAAAACACGCGAAGGTTGTAAAAATTCCCGCAACGCAAACAATGCGGTATTCGGCTCGGGGACAGTATCAGGTAAGGCTACTTTACCCGTCAATAACCAACTTAGAATCGTATCCTGGCCGGCTTGATCCAAGCCCAAGTGCTCAAGTTGAGCCACAGCTGTGGCACTAACCCATTCCGGACGCATAAACTGTTTGACTTTTACCGCAAATTGCCGATCTGAAAATTCGGGCAACACCAGCCCATGGATCAGGCATTGCTGCACACACTAGCAAGCGACTTCATCGCAAATAGCCTGTCGATCATCAAAACCCACAAAACGCAATGGGTGGTCACAGAACCGGCCTAACTCGCGCTCTAATGTCCTTAGCAATGCAGCGGGTTCCCAAACCCGCTTGGCAAATATTTCCATAAACGTCGAAACATGGACGTCTTGTACCAATTTCAATCCCGCAAGATGTTTGTCGAATAGCTCAATATCCTGAATATCCGGCACCTGTTGCCGCCCTTCCAGATAGCTAGCCGTCCCTTTGCTCAATTCAAACCCCTGCTGTTGCCAATCTTTAATGCGTGCTTTGACATCATCCTGCTGAAAAAACAACCTAAGCTGCTTATCTAAGTCCTTGCGTTGTATTTCATATCGCTTTAGGGTTGCGGCGATAGGTGCAGTTTCACCATCGAAGCCGCAGCTGCAAAGTGGTTGAAAATCCAGATTCACAAGCTTGCGGCAACGCTGCCGTTCGGCGTCTTGTCTACAAATTTCTAATTTTTCAAGGTCATCGGCTAGCCCCAAATACTGGCTTCTCTCGATCGCCGGGCCACGCCACGACCAGATCGGTGCATCCGCTTGAGTCTCCCACCATTTTTGATGTTTTAACTGATAATCTTGCTTGTAGCGCGCATAAATATTTCTCGCCCTATTCAGCCAATCGTCTAAAGCATCAACTTCATCAAGGTTAGGTACCCTTCCCAAGCCACGTACCGCATCAACCAGTTCAGTATCGCCGTGCTTGGCTATCGCAGGATGATTCAGTAAATGCTGGAATCGCTGCAGTTCGCCCAGTAATCGCGGAAGACGCTCCGGCAAATCACTAAATCTTCGCACATCGTCCAGAAAACCACTCAGTGAACCCAATTCATACAGAAATTGTTCGAAACCCTGTAGATCGTTTTCACCCTTGCTCAAACGGTTCCAGTTTTGTAGATGAATTTTTAGGCATTCAACTAGATTTCGGCCTTGCTCTAGCGATTCAAGATTGACAATCAAAGGCGAGAAACTCTCAAGTTGACACCTACCGATTTCACGAAGTTGCGCAATGACTCGACGCTGCGCGAGCACAGTCCATTGCTTGGGCAAAGCGATGTGCAGCGCTGCACAAATTTCTTTCATCGCTTCGAGTTGCTTTGCTGCCAACGCAGAACCTAGCACAACCCGATCATATTGCAGTGGATTAGTAAGTGTCGCGTACGCCTCCCGGTACGACTTACTGCCTTTCACAATATCAATTTCACCTTGAATCAACAAAAATACCAGCAATAGATTGATTTGCTCGGGTACCAATCCGTATATCGGCTGCGCGAAATGTTGGTGTATTGTCTTCGGTGATGCACCGTGCTCCACCAGGGGCATCAATAACCTGACCAACTCGTGCTTCTCGAGTTTTGCCTGCTGTATGTAATCCCGGCCGACCCGACGCATCAGACCCATGGGAATCAGATAAGCTTCCCGTATGAGTTTTACTGAATCGTCAGCCTCCCCACGACCCAGATCCTCCTCGATTGCAAAACGCATAAATTGCAACCACGACTCTTTAGGCAGTGGCCCATGGGAGGGCGCATAGCGTTCAAACGCGGGATAAGTACGACGTAAAATCCATAGCGCTAAAGTCCCCAGCCAAGTATCAAGGGTAGATTCCCGCTCCAGTCTTGGCGGCGTTTCCCGTCCACCATCTGGATTAATCAGTGTTGCTTCAGACCACGCATTCAGAATTATGCTCTGGAATGTTTCAATACGTACTTCTATGCGCTGTCTTATAAGTTTCAATAATTCCGGGCTCAATGGGCGTTCCTGTAAACGCCCTAATGCCGCGAGCTCGAGCATATCTGGCGTAACGATTATTGGGGCAGGTTCTAGCGAATAGATACCTCCAATTGTTTCGCTTTGCCCCCAGGGCAATCGAATCGCCAAACAAACACCCTCAGGATTGGCCGGCTGAGTTTCACCGAACCAAATCGAATACGCCCGCGCATGAAAATGCCACAACACCTGACGGCGCTGCCACTGATTACGCGGTAACAAAAATGGATTCAGCCCTCGAGGCGGCAATAGCGATGTCAACATTTCCAACACTAAAAGCTCCTGGCCGGTTAATTCGCGAACTTCACGCACCAAAAGATTATCCAACTGCTGGCGACCACTATCCTTAAGGTTTAAGCGGAAACACTGCTTGGTTTCTGTAACGTAGCGACCTTGCTCCGCTAGTTTGGATAGCACCCGTTGCACCACTGCTTGATTTTTCGCCGGATCAGTGCGGATGGTACTGAACAGTAGCCATTCCGCGGCTTGTTTTACGGAAAGGCTCTCGCGTACCGGTGAAAGATGTACCAATATCAACAAACCGACTAAGCGTTTGGAAAGCCTCTGTAAAGCAGGTTTATCGAAAATACTCCGCAAATTTTTTTCGTACCACGGCAGCACCTGCTGGGACAACGGCATGAATTCCGGTTGCATTTCAAACAAATCATGGAAATGATCGATAATCTGATCCGGGGTCAACAAACTGCCCCATGCTTCGTCTAGGAATGCTGAAATTTTTCGAGCCGGATCTCCCCGCAAGCGCGCCACGGTAAAATCAACCACCCCACGAGCTTGTGAAAAACGATCCCTCACCTCTTCCAGCAGTTCCAAGGTCGCGGGATGCAGAGGGTATATTTGTTTAAACAGTGCATCATCCAGATTTGCAGCCGGGAACGAGGCACGTAACTCAGACACCAGTTGTTCCACCGCCAGTTCATATCCGTCTTTCTTTATGAGAATACTATCTGAGATCAAACTTTTGACGTGCGCGGGCGTCAGCAATAACCGTAACGGATATCGGTCTTTTATCTTACGATACAAGCTGTATTCCAATTCACCTGTATGTTCTATGGCCTCCTGCATAGCCGCAACCACCCAAAACCTTTTATCCTGAGCCCACTCGCCCATAAATTGCAGGAAGCGCACATCTTCCGTAAACGAACGCGCATCGGGTTTGGATCGAAGAAACTCGGAAAGCTCGTCCAATACCAAGACACCGCCCTTTGGGTTGTGTTTTTTAAACCAGTCTATCCATGCTGTACGTCTGTCACCCTTTTTCAATTCGATACTCAAACCCTGGGTAATTACCTCTTCCAGGCGGTTTTCAGCGCTGTAATTGACTAATGAAAGGTATGTCACCCCGGGTGTTTCAGAACCAAAATCTCCGTCTAATAACCTTTGAATGAAATAAGCCAGGAAATGCGACTTACCGCAGCCATAATGACCAATAAGGAATACGCCACAACCCTGCTTCCTGGTCAACAAACTTCGCAAAACAGTCAAATGGCTGCTGACCTCTTGGGTCAATACGAAACTCTCCGTCAACCACTGGTTTCCCTTCGCGGACAAGTCATCCAGGCGCACAACCGTAGCATGAGGTCTGACCTCAACTCGTTCGCGAATGCTTCCAGTGTATTGACTCATGGCTGCTATTGTATACTAGCGCTGATCCAAACCAGAGATCAGTATGATCGTGCAGCGATCTGTTTTTATAGAAATTTCTAAACAAATGGCCAGGAATTTTCAAGAAACTGCAGGATGAGAATAAGGCGCAAACAAGCGATTATCATTCAGGTTGCTAATCCAGACTAATTACGTATCCATGGCAAGGGGCAAACAAGTAATCAAAGTATTGCGCAGAAACCTGCAAAAAGCCCTCAAAAACCGTCGATTTGATGAGGCTAAAGACTTACTTGATCGCCTCAAGGACGAAGAGCCCTTGTCACTTGAAACACGCGGTCTGGAACTCGAATTTCTCATCGCGAACCAGCAATGGGCAACCGCGCAAACTCTCGCGAA
Organism: uncultured Methylococcaceae bacterium; assembly: GCA_964619885.1. Taxonomy (GTDB): domain Bacteria; phylum Pseudomonadota; class Gammaproteobacteria; order Methylococcales; family UBA1147; genus CAZUGA01. Next base: position 4,380 of record CAZUGA010000058.1, on the reverse strand, counting down.
GCAACTCTTGCAGCTTTTTCCGCAATCAGCACGAATCCACTATCTTGCCGGACGCATTGTCTACCAAGCCAAAGATTATCCCGCGGCAATCACCTGTTTTTCGGAGAGTAACGCGCTACACCCAAACTGGAGGACTCGTAGGTGGCTGGGAAAAACGCAAACCCAACGCGGTGAATTTGTCGATGCCGAGGCAATTCTGCTTGCCTTACTACCTGACTATCGCGTTATTGATCTAGATCTGGCCTGGTTATACGAGCGAATGAATCAACCTGCGCGTGCATTGAAACACGTCGAAACCTTTCTGCGCGACCATCCCGACCAGGAATTCGCCATTCAGCAACGATTACGCCTGCGCGCAATGACCCTAGAACCCGAGTTACTTTCAGAAGACGTTGAAAGCTTACTGGAACTTGACGAAGATGTCCCGTCGGAACTATTACCCGCCTATCTACAACATTTATTGGCAAGTGGCCAAGGCCAAGCAGCACGAAAATTTGTCACCACTTATCGGGAAACATTTGATCAGTCAACTGCTGCATCCCTGGGCTGGGTATGCCATCAACTGCAAGCTTACGACCTGGCCATGGGCTTGTTCCTGGATGGCCTGGCAAAGCGTACGCGCGATGTTAAATACCTTTCTGCGTTGGAATCCGCCGCTCGACACTGCAATCGAGTCGAACAATTAATTCCTCATTATGAAGCATGTGCAAACCAAGACAAGCGCTTCTATGGCCGAATTAAACGCCTGCAGAAATACCTGTTTAAATACCACCATTAGATACTTCATGTTGCCTTGTCAGCATAGTTTCTTGCGAGTAGTGGTAAAGTCACGGATTCAGGAGAAATTTACCATCTATCCCGGTCTGAAGCAGTTTGCGCGCTGGAGTTTATGAAGACGCCTTCGATTCGCGATATTGCGATGAAGTCTTATCGCTCGCAGGAAACCATTCGAAACCATATAAAACATACCATGCAAAAAATGGATGTACATAATCAAGCGGAATTGATGAAACAATTGATGAGTTTGAACGCATTATGATTTTGTAAAAGAATACAAAATTTGTGATACCTTTATCGATCTCGTAAAGCTTACGATTTGCCTCGGGTATAGAGAACTCAAAACTTCAAAATAACTGATAGATTCCATGCATCGTTAAGGAGTTTATCTCAGCGAAATCTTAGGCAACTGTCAGCACGAAAACTGGCTATAATTTTTACTGTTATGAATGTTAAGTTAGACGAATTCTATCGTTAGAAACCAAAGATATACCTCAATTAACCAATCCGTTATCATTGCCCGATGCTGGGATTACGTCTACTGCTATTTTATATAGTTTTTTCGGGCTTCCCCGTGCCGATTCTGGCGCAAACACCTATCAATCTGTCTGCTCTACAAATCGACGGGCATTTAGAGATTGGTCCCAATTTGGAGTTTGTCGAAGAATCTTCAACCCCTATTACGCTCTCGGATATTATCGACAACCGGCAATCGTTTGATTGGCGGAAAGTCGCACAAGATAGCGTCAATCTGGGATTTTCTAACCATGCCTACTGGTTTCGATTTAACATCGACAACGATTCTACGCTGACGCAATCGATCTTGTTTGAAATTGACTATCCCTTGCTAGACAAGGTGGATCTCTATGTTGTGACGACCCAAAATGGCTCTGAACACATTCAAAGTTTTACTGCTGGGGATTTCTATCCGTATAACGACCAACAAATCCGTCATCCTGGTTCAATCTTTCCGTTCCAGATCGATCCTGGTCAGATTTCTATAATTTATTTCCGCATCGAAACGACTTCATCTATGCAATTTTCGGCCAATATCTGGCAACCCGCCAAGTTTTACGAAAATGATCGCTGGGAATTTTTGGTTTGGGGGATTTTTATCGGATTGATGGCGATTATGGCCCTCTACAATCTTTTTTTATTTTTCGCAACCGGCGATAAAAGCTACGTTTATTTCGTTTTTACCGCGTTAGGCTACGTTGGTGTGGAGGGGATTTTTTCAGGAACGGCTTTCGCCTATATGTGGCCCGAATCTGTTCGGTGGAATGATATATGCCTGATTGTCATATCATCGATCGCATTGGCCTCACTCGCCCGTTTCAGCAAATTGTTTCTGGGTTTGAGCGAGAAGATGCCCAAAACCGCATGGCTTATGGAAGGGTATTTTTGGATATGTCTGGTTAACGCTGTTGCTGGATTTATCTTGCCCTATTCAACGATGATAAAAATTACCGCGGTATTCGTCGCTATCGTTCCATTGTCTGCATATTCCGCTGGCATTTATTTGTGGTTACAGGGACTCAAATCAGCTCGATTTTTTGTCCTGGCCTTTAGCTTTTTCACGCTGGCCGCTATTGCCTTTGTGTTAAATAAATACGGCTTGATCGGCCGCAATATTCTAACGGAAAACGCTATCCACCTTGGCTCGGCTGTCGTGGTTACTTTTCTGTCTTTGGCCTTGGCTGACCGAATCAGTGAAGATCGCCAGCAAAAACACACGGCACAAAAAAAATCGATTTTACATCTGCAACAGTATCAGGATCTCTATCAAAATTCTCTGGAAGGTATATTCCGCATAGATAAAAAGGGAAAGCCGATTTCGGTAAACCCGGCATTGGCTAAATTGTTCGGATTTTCTTCTCAAGAAACATTTATGAGGGAAGTCACCAATATAGGTGATTATCTGTCCGCTGGAAAATCAGCAGTACAAATGCTGTTGATGGATTTAGAACATCAAAACCCAGTAACAGAGTTTGAACTCAAGGGGAAAACGAAAGACGGCACAATTTTTTGGGGTATCGTTTTTGCCCGTCTGGTTTATGATCGAACAATTGGAGATCATGTAATCGACGGGTCAATCAACAACATTACCGAACGAAAGCTCGGTGAGGAAAAATTAAATTACCTGGCTAGACATGATCCGCTTACCGATCTAATCAACCGCGCAGAATTCGAAAACAGGCTAAATATCGCACTACTACACTGTCGCGAGATGAATGTTCTGCACGCAATGTTTTATATGGATTTAGACCAGTTCAAAGTAGTCAATGATACGTGCAGTCATGCTGCCGGCGATGAATTGTTAAAACAAATAGCCTTGGTATTTCGAACGCATCTTCGGCAAAGAGACTCACTGGCAAGACTTGGAGGTGATGAATTCGGCGTATTGCTGGAACAATGCGATATGGAAAAGGCGCAAGAAATTGCCCACCTGATTCGAATTGCGGTCAACGAGTTTCGATTTACTTGGAAAAAGCAAACCTTCGGGCTTGGCATCAGCATCGGAGTGGTCGGTGTAAATGCGCATTCAAAATCTGTACAGCAACTATTAAGCTTGGCCGATACCGCATGTTACGCCGCCAAAGATGCCGGTCGAAACAGAGTCTATGTTTGCGACGAAACGACGGGTAATTTGAAGAAGCGGCAAAGTGAGATGCAATTGGTTTCAACAATTCGCGAAGCGATAAATAACGATAAATTGGTGCTTTATAAGCAGGACATTGCATCGACTTCAAAATCCAACAAAGGAGACTATTTCGAAATATTGGTCCGCATGGTCAACGGCAACCAATTGACGCCACCGGGAGCGATTCTGCCAGCCGCTGAACGATTTAATTTAATGCCAGCACTTGATCGATGGGTGATTGAAACCTTGTTTAATTGGCTATCCAACCATCCCGATGCACTGCAAAATCTTCATATCGTCAGCGTAAATTTGAGCGGACAATCGATCAGCGATGTAGACTTTTCAGAATTCTTGAAGGCATCCTTTTTAGGGCACAACATTCCAGGAGAAAAGATCTGTTTTGAGATTACCGAGACCGTCGCCATATCAAACCTGAAGGAGACGCTGCGTTTTATCGAAACCATTCGAAGTTACGGAGCACATTTTGCGTTAGACGATTTTGGTACCGGGTTCTCCTCCTACAGTTATTTAAAAACATTGCCGGTAAACATTCTAAAAATCGACGGTAGCTTTATACGCGAAATCCACGAGGATCCAATCGATAGGGTAATGGTTAAATCAATGACAGAAATCGCACATTCCATGGGTTTGGAGGTCGTCGCCGAGTCAGTGGAAAATCGAGCAGCACTCGAGGTACTCAAGACACTGGACGTTAATTTCGCTCAGGGTTTTTTCATTGGTAAACCCACGCCTTTGACCAGCAACGGAACCATAAAACGGTCCGTATCAATGTGAACAAGACAACTTGTACATCTTTATTTGTATTGCTCAACAACGCAGAATTCTCGAATACGGCGCGCGCAGATTGCTTAAACAGATTTTGACGATAAATTCAAAAAGTAAATTATTAGAGCCACTTGCAAAACTCATCAAAGCGAGTGGACTTAGTAGCTTGAATAGCT
>CAZUGA010000057.1:0-24722 GCA_964619885.1 uncultured Methylococcaceae bacterium | reverse complement strand
AGCCATCCGCACCTGCTCTCGCCGGTATTACAGGTGATTCACCGCGCCATTTCAACTTTTCTGATTCAACACGCCGGATTGAAACGCACCGAGGCGCAGACCGGCGCCGTTACCGTCATCCAGCGGTTTGGTTCTGCGGCTACAAAATCGTCAGGAGCGATTTTGAACAGCCGAAGGCTGGCCCCAATGGGGTGAAGGGCAGGGATAGCCCGGAATAATCTCAACATTCATCTGCATTGTCTGTTTTTTGATGGCGTTTATCGGATTGACGGGGAGCCGGTATTTCAACCCGTACCGACACCGATCCACGAGCAGTTGCAGACCTGACTCAGCCGGATAATAAAACGCATCAAGACTATTTTGCCCGGAGCAAATTAGGACCGCGAAGCGACCCGCAGGGTGAAATACAGGGATTGTATTTCATCAGCTTATTAACGCGAAAAGGTGACCTTATTGAGGAGGCGGGGATAACTTACATGGCTGAGATTGAACCGAACACCGCTTTGGCTCCTCTGCAATCTGCGGCTTGTCCTTACCGCATTGCATTGGGTCCCCGAGCAGGGCAAAAGTACTGACCATGAAAACCGTCCCGAACGCAAAGAGACAGGAATCGCTACAACCCTCAAAATGCTGTGTCAATGCGGAAGGTTTTAGCCGGCATGCCGAGGTACGCTGCGCGATGAATCAACGCAACAAACTGGAACGGTTGTGTCGCTATATCACCCGACCGGCGATTGCCAACGGACGACTTAAACGAAACAGCGCCGGCGATTTCATGTTGCAGCTGAAGAGCTCTTATCGGGACGGACCCCCCCTATCGTGATGTCACCGCTTGACAAAATCGCCGGGAGCGGGTTTTGAACGGCACATGCCGGCCCGAAGGGCGAAAACAAAGGAATGGTTTTCGAATCGGGTCTTCGATATCGACATCGAACACTGCCCTCACTGTGGAGGCGAATTGAAAATCATCGCTGCCATCCAGGAACCCAGGGTCTTGGCCAGGATTCTTGATCATCTTGGCCTGCCCACCCGCCATCTGTGCTGCGCTGTCCTTGCTTCGCTTGCGGTCCAGCCAAGTCTTCCTGGCTTGTCGTTCGCTGCTTAATCGCAGCTCACCCACTCCGGGCTCCCGAGTAGTCATTCAAACTATTCGAAATAGCCTGATCTTACACCGGTACCACGATTCATTCGGCTCACCTTCGGAGCCGGCGATCGCCTTTGGCCATCATCTACCCGAAACCCGAAAAATTGTCGGAATCACTACTCTAGTGTTCTTTTGAAACTCTAAAAATACCAATTTTTCATCCGAGAACGTCACAGTGAACAAATATGAAAAAACCCGTTTTGCGGTCATCCGGAGTGGATGGATATTACTAATTGTGATCTTCGACCTGAATGCCGAACCTGCAGCCTACTGGATTCGTGTAACATTTTTAACAGCCGTTACACGCAATGAATCGCTTTGATTTTTTCTAACCGCTTTTTTTATCGGTAGCACGGCGTTTGTGCCGTATATTCACACCGTGTACCAGATAAACAACGTACTCGGCAATGTTTCGCGCGTGCGCACCGACTCGCTCTAACGCCTTTAAAATCAGAGTGATGTTAATGGAATGACCCAAATTGCGTGGATCTTCTAAAACAAATGTAGTGAGATGTCTAACCGACGATTGAAATTCCGCATCCAATTCTTGTTCTGAATTCAGCAATGACTCAGCCGATTTCGCGTCCAAATTGTCGAACGCCGCCAGCGCTTTTTCCAGCAGACCGAGCGACAATGAGCCCATTGAAACGACATCGCGCATTTGATACTTGCCGGGTTTGGGTTGATTTCCATCATGGATAACCGCCACAATTCTAGCGATTCGCAAGGCTTCATCGCCAATACGCTCCAGATCAACAACGATTTTCGAGAACGCCATAATAATGCGTAAATCTTTGGAAATGGGCGCGTGACGACCAATAATTTCGACCACACGGTTATCAACCGATTCTTCTATTGAATTGATCTGCGGTTCGCGATCTTCCACCGCGTTCACGTGCGTAATGTCTTGATTCACTAACGCATCTAGGGCAAGATGACACTGATTCATAACCAGTCCACCCATTTCTAGAATCAACAGATGCAGCGTATTTAAATCACCGTCAAATCGCTGATCGGCGTGACCTTCCAAAGAGTTTGTCATTGCAATTCCGTGTTAACCAAAGCGGCCTGTAATGTAATCTTCAGTCAATTGGTGCTGCGGTTCACTAAATATTTGCTCGGTTGCGCCGACTTCTATTAGATCACCAAGATGAAAATAAGCAGTACGATTAGAAACTCGTGCGGCTTGTTGCATGGAATGTGTCACAATACAAATCGAATAATTTTCACACAATTCCAGCATTAAATCTTCTATCGCTGCGGTTGATATGGGATCCAATGCAGAGCACGGTTCATCCATCAAGATCACCTCCGGCTCTACCGCAATGGTCCTGGCAATGCATAATCGCTGTTGTTGACCTCCCGACAATCCGGTACCTGGATGGTCCAACCGATCCTTCACCTCGTTCCACAACCCGGCCTTTTGTAAACTATTCACGACAATTTCCTCCAAATCATCCTTGCCTGCGGCCAAGCCATGAATCTTCGGTCCGAACAAGATATTGTCGCGAATGGATTTTGGAAACGGATTCGGTTTTTGGAACACCATCCCCACCGTGGCACGCAATGGAACAACATCGATTGCACTGGTGTTAATATCGAAACCGTCCATTTCTATGGTTCCGGTTACTCTGCAGTCGTCAATCGTATCGTTCATTCGGTTCAAGCACCTAAGGAACGTGGATTTCCCGCATCCGGATGGCCCAATCATGGACAAAATCTCCGATTTTCCAACGTCCAGATTCAAATTTTTGATCGCGTGCTTTTCGTCGTAATAAACATTAATGTCGGTACATCTCATCCGTGGATCATCAACGCGAACTTGGCCGACTGTATCGCGTTGATCGCGGTCAACCTTAGGTACCTTGGAACGGTTCTGGATGGTTTTTTGCGGTTGATTGTATAAGTTATCTTGCACCCTGTTATCACCGTCGCTGACTTTTGTTGTTTGCATAAGATTTCTCTCGTTTTGGTTACCACCTGTGCTCAAAGCGTTTGCGCAGAAACACCGCTATTGAATTCATTAATATTAAGAAGCCGAGCAATACAATAATTGCAGCGGACGTTCTTTCGCTAAAAGCGCGCTCCGGACTATCTGCCCATAAATAGATCTGTACCGGTAAAACGGTCGACGGATCAAATACACTGGCGGGTATATCGACGATGAATGCAACCATCCCGATCATCAGCAACGGCGCGGATTCTCCTAAAGCTTGCGCCATACCAATAATTGCTCCGGTCAGCATTCCCGGCATTGCCAGCGGCAAAATATGATAAAAAATCGTTTGCATTGGCGAGGCGCCAATACCCAACGCGGCCTCGCGAATAGACGGTGGAACCGACCTGAGCGCCGCGCGACTGGATATGATAATGGTTGGCAGAGTCATCAAGGTTAGTACCAGACCCCCGACAATGGGAGCGGAACGGGGTAAGCCGAAAAAATTAATAAATACAGCCAAACCCAAAAGGCCGAATACAATAGATGGCACCGCGGCCAGATTGTTGATATTGACCTCTATAAAATCAGTCAATCTATTTTTAGGGGCAAATTCTTCCAGGTAGACCGCCGCCGAAACCCCGATTGGAAACGACAACAATAGCGTCACCATTAGGGTATAGAAGGATCCGACCGCGGCACCCCATATTCCAGCGAGCTCCGGATCCCGTGAGTCACCGGCGGTAAAAAAGGTCGTGTTAAAACGTTTTTGCAAGCGCCCTTCCGATTCGAGTTGATCAATCCACCCAATTTGATTATCTTTGACCCGCCGATCTCGCTGCGAAATATTCCGATCGATATGACCTTTGACGAACATATCAACCTCATCGTCCGCAGGCAACCAAATGGATACCGTGGTCCCTATCAATTCCGGATCCGAAAGTACAAGGTCGCGTAATCTATACGCTGCTCCCTGGCTTACCATTCGGTAGAGCTGGCGTTTTTCTCGTCGCGCTTCAACTCGTGGGAAAAGATTTCTCAGGCTGGATTTGATTAACGCTCTATAATTCGTCGCGGATAAATTGTCCTTGTCGAAGTCCGCCGCCGGCAGCGGGATGTCTAGTTTCACATAGGTTTGCTGGAAAGCCGGCCATCCCTTGCTGATAATACTGACAAACAAAGTGACCAAACATAGCAATCCAATGCCAATGGCCATTTTCCCCAGCCGCTGAAAGCGTTTCTCAGCGCGTTGGCGCTTACACAGACCGGCGCTAACGACGTCCATTGTCGTACCACGAAAATCCCCCTCGGAATGACCGAATGTTATCGGATTACTCATATTGTTCCCGGTATTTACGGACCACATGTAGTGCAACAACATTCAGCACCAACGTGGTCACAAACAACATTAAACCTAAAGCAAAAGCAGCCAGAGTTTTGGCACTATCGAACTCCTGATCGCCAGTCAACAGCGTCACGATCTGCACCGTCACCGTGGTCACCGCTTCTAGCGGATTAAAAGTCAAATTTGCCGATAGACCGGCAGCCATGACTACGATCATCGTTTCACCTATAGCTCGCGAAACCGCCAATAGGACTCCACCGACGATACCTGGCAGTGCTGCGGGAAATATGACTTTTTTTATGGTTTCCGATTGCGTAGCACCCAACCCGTAAGCACCGTCCCGCATCGACTGAGGGACCGCATTGATAACATCGTCAGATAGCGAAGACACCAACGGTATAATCATGACGCCCATCACCAGTCCCGCTGCTAACGCGCTTTCCGAAGCGATGTCCAATCCTAGCATCGAACCATAGTCGCGAATAAATGGCGCAACCACCAGCGCGGCGAAAAACCCGTACACGACTGTCGGAATACCGGCCAAAACTTCCAGCAATGGCTTGGCCACCGCGCGAAAACGATTCGTGGCATATTCGGAAAGATAAATGGCCGACAGCAAACCAACCGGTACCGCCACCAACATGGCGATAAATGAGATCAATATCGTACCGACAAACAGAGGAATTGCCCCAAATGCACCACTGGAGCCGACTTGATCGGAACGGATCGCCGTTTGCGGACTCCAATCCAAACCGAACAGAAATTGGCCGGGCGGCACCATCTGAAAAAAACGCAGCGATTCGAACAGAACCGACAACACGATGCCCAATGTGGTTAGGATGGCAATACTGGAGCAGGCCATCAGAAAAACTTTGATCAAAAACTCAACCACATTTCTAGCGCGTAACTTAGGCTTTATTTTCGCCAACGCAACCAACGCAAATAATACGGCTGAAGCCAACGCCAGAACAGTCAACACCAGATGACTTCTGGCCTGCAATGTTTTGTACCGGTCTGCGGCGATCTGGACGTCATGATTCAAATGTCTGGACGTGATATTGCCTTGCACCAAGTTTTTCACGTCGTTAACAATCAAATTCAAACGATCTGGTCCAAGATCTTTAATTTCTTGCGGAAAATCAGAAATGACCATGTGGGTAATCACATTAGATTCGGTGACGACCCAAGCGGCGACCAACAACAGGGCTGGAATGCCGCACCAGATAGCGGTAAAAAATCCGTAATAAACCGGAAGAGAATGGAGTTTGCGCAGTTTGCCTTGTACCGCGCTATAGGCTCGTTGCCGACCCAAATAAAACGCGGACACGCTCATTAAAAGCACGACGACGACAAGACTTGAAGTTTGCACGATAATTCCGTTAATGTGGCTTACTGAGCCGGTTCAAATTTTTGTTCATCTCGAACTCTTCCCGAAAGCGTCGTCGAGAACGCAAGTCAAATGAGTGAAACACAATTCGTTCATAATATTCAATTCATGTTAGACCGATGACGTCGTTGCCGAGCCCTCTATAACCACCGCGTCATCAATCTCTATTGTAAATTGACAAGGCGGCAAACTTTATCAGATACAATACGCAATGGTCACTACGTCAAAGATCCGGGTGGCCGAAATTGGCCATCCGGATTCATCGCAAATGCGGGTCGATTGCGGTCGCATAACCGCAATCAGCCATCCGAAACCCAAGCTACATCGAAAGATTGGTGAGACTCTCGACATCGGATTTAAATTTCGCGCGCTCGTCCGGCGGCATCGGAATCAATCCTCGGTCGGACAAATACCCTTCGTCGCCAAACGCTTTATCGCTGGCGAATTCCAACACGTAGTCCTTGATGCCCGGAATTACGTCAATATGGGCTTTCTTCATATAGAAAAATAGCGGTCTGGATATCGGATAACTGCCGTCCGCAATGGATTCAAATTCCGGTTTAACACCGTTGACAGTCGAACCTTGAACCTTATCCCGATTTTCTTCCAGAAAACTGAAACCGAACACGCCCAGGGCTTTTTCATTAGCATCCAATTTTTGTACGATTAGATTGTCGTTTTCGCCCGCCTCAACATACGCGCCGTCTTCGCGAATCGTGTGGCAAATACCTTTATATTGGGTTTTGAGTTCTTTCGCTTTTTCTTTGTCACCGGCGGCTTTGGCGGCTTTAGAGTCGGCTTTGATCTGTTTGATCCAATCAAACGTCTTACATCCGCCTTCCAATGCCAATTCGGCAAACGCATCTCGAGTACCCGAGGTTGGCGGAGGACCCAATACTTCAATAGCGATATCTGGCAACGCACCGTTGACCTGCTCCCAGGTGCGATAAGGATTAGCGACCAGGGTCGGACTGCCGTCAGGATTGGGCACTTGTTTGGCCAACGCCAGAAAGACGTCCCGAGTCGTCAGCTCCATCAGCTTAGCTTTTTTCGAATTGGCGATTGCAATGCCGTCGTAGCCGATCTTAACTTCAACAATATCGGTCACGCCGTTTTTCTGGCATTTTTCGAACTCGGACTTTTTAATTCTTCGCGATGCGTTGGTAACATCAGGATGTTCAACACCGATGCCCGCGCAAAATAATTTCAACCCGCCGCCAGAACCGGTAGATTCGACCTTCGGTGTTTTAAAATTGCTACTACGACCAAATTGTTCAGCGACTACGGTTGCAAACGGGTAGACGGTTGAAGATCCGACAATACTGATGTAATCACGAGCCGCTTGAGCGTGCAGTGTAGCCGCACCGACACCCAATACAATTCCGATTGCCGATACAAAGCTATTTTTTGACATTATATACTCCCAAGAATTGTCAGTGATCAAAAATAAATTCGTTATCAAAGATTAATCATTCAAAGTCGTCATCGCCGCTCATACGTGTTGTCGATAACAGGGTTGAACCTAATCTCTTGGAACACATTTATATATCAAAAATGTGACAGGTTCATGACAACACTGTCTTGGAACATGCTACGGAATACCCTAACGAAATCTTTTAATTGATAACGGTCAATCTAATCAGATTGCCTGGACCCTGATGGCCTTGAGTTGATCTATGGCAAATATAGGTCGCGGAGAAAAGCGATGCTTTGTGGATTGTGCAAGACGACCGGCAATTGCCAACGAACGACTTAAACGAAACAGCGCCGGCGATATCATGCTGCAGCTGAAGAGTCCTTATCGGGACGGAACCACCCCTATCGTGATGTCACGGCTTGACAAAATCGCCGGGAGCGATTTTGAACAACCGCAGGTTAGCCCATAGGGCGAAGGGCAGGATGCCCGGGGTAATTTATGCAACGTCTCGCCACGTTAGTGCCGCGTCTACGGCTCAACCTGATTCGCAATTGCGTATATACACCATTGATATGGCGCATCACCCGTGACAAATTGCCTCGGGGCGTTTGCAGCAATAGATGATATTGATTACCCATTAAGCAGTAGGCATGTTTCAACAGGCCAAACCGTCGATGCGCTTCCAGCAACGCTTTTTCAAATGCTTGATAATATTCATCGCTATGAAAAATCACTCGACGACCACGCCCGCGATTCATGACATGGTAAATTGCATTTTCGTATTCGATTCGTACGGGTCTAGGCATTGGCAAAAGTCTATTTTAGCCTTTATATTGTGTCTAGTATCCTGACCCCGATAATACTTTTACAGTGCTACATTCGGCGGTCAGCAAAATTTCGAATATTCCCGATCGTTATAGGGTTGTGGAATCCTCTATTTCTTCCTGCGGGCTCATCTCTGGCGCGGAAGTGTTTTTCAGTCCGTTGATAAAGGTTGGAATATCACCCAAGAGATTCGATTAAAGTAACCGATTGGTATGCTAAGTTTTAGAACCGCTTTAGCTGCGCCGCTAAAGACAATTGGACTGGGTCACAAGTTTATGAAGTAAAACGAGCAGCGAAATCAGTAGCGTTAACGAAACTGCCTGCCAGAAATCAACCGGATTTCTCTCAATGAATGGCGTACGGTTTCTGGCTAAAAATTGTTCATTCGGGTGACGAAGGTCATATACGAATTCGGATAGTTCTCGGTATCGTTTATCCGGATTAGGGTGCACGGCTTTTTCCAGCGTAGTGTCGACCCACGCCGGAATGGCACGATCTTCGGCCAGTGCAGATTGGTACGCCAATTTTTTTTGTGCGGCTTTGGTCCGCAAATTTGCTATCTCGGCGCCGTACGGCAATTTTCCCGTCAACATTTGGTACGCGATTACACCCAGGGAAAATAAATCGGAACGGATTGTCCCAACCTCACCAACAAAGTATTCCGGTGCCGTATATTGAACCGTTCCCAGGATTTGTTCCCTATCCGCATGCTGCGCGCTATCCATAATGCCCGCCACCCTAACCGAACCGAAGTCAATTATTTTTACCGTGCCGGAACGGTCAATTATGATATTTTCCGGCCTTAAGTCTTGGTGCAACATCTCCAATCGATGGAACGAACGCAACCCTTTGGAGATCTGTTCTATGATTTCGCGCACTACTTCAAGATCCGGCGCCGGATTATCAATCATCCACTGAGATAGCGTTTGACCATCCAAGTATTCAGTCACCAGGTAGATAGAATTTCGCTTTCTTGTAAGCGCACAGGGCTTTAAAACGTGCGCGCTATCGATTCGCCGGGCGACCCACTCTTCGATCAAAAACCGTTCTAGATAGGCCGCATCTTCTCCAAGATCTATCGAAGGCGTTTTGATCACCACAATCTGATTGGATTCAAGATCTTTTGCAAGGTAGATATGACTTCTATTACTACCGTGCAATTCCCGAATAATCCGATAACCGTCAATTTTGCTTCTGGGGTGCAGAATGGGCGGCAGCGATAGCTCCGAAAGTTGTTGGTGGATTTCATTGGCATTCGGTGACGGTAATTCATCGACTCGAACAATTTGGATGGTTAGGTTGTCCGGGCTACCCTGCTGATACGCATATTCGGCGATGCTGGCCGCAACCGTGTCTAGTTCGTCTTCATTCCGTGCAAGTACCGTTGATTTGGCTAAAAACTGATCCTCGACATACTCATAGACACCGTCCGTCGCAATCAGAAAAATATCTTCTTTCTCAAGGGGTAAACTTAGGTAATCGATTTCAAGTTGCGAATCGATCCCCAACGCACGACTGAGGTAGGTCTGTTCAGGTGAAACGATTAAGCGGTGGTCGATCGTTAGTTGTTCTAATGCGCGGTCATCGACTAATCGATAAACACGGCCATCCCCAATGTGAAGGATGTGCGCTGTCACGGACTTGATAATTATTGCACTAAACGTACAAACATATCCTTTGTCTTTGTCGAAACGGCCAGGACCTTGTTTGGTCTGAGAATGTAGCCAAGAATTGGTCGCTTTTAATACTCGTAACGCCGAAGTTTTAACCGACCACGCTTCAGAAGTGCAATAATAGTCCTCAAAAAAACCGGTTACCGCCGACTCGCTTGCTACCTGTCCAACATCGCTACTGCTGATCCCATCAGCCAGCGCAATGACAATACCTTTTGAACTCAAAAGAGGTTCTTTCGGGACAATGGCGCCGTGAAAATCCTGATTGGTTTCTTTGCGGCCTTTATCGGAATATTGGCCGATGGTAATCTTTAGTTCGGCCATTTTTTATATGCACTTCAGTTTAGCGGTCGCACGATAAAAATCTACCTTTGAATATTGAATGCGGTAGATTCGCACCACCGATACCGCTGGAATAATATTCGCTCCGGGCAGCAACGCCTTATCTCTGGCTAAATCCGGAAAAAACATAGATGCTTACTTTACCAACTTTTATACGGCAGGAATTTTCCGTTCATCTTGACACAGACTCGGTCTCCATTCGGATCATTAATTTTGTCCACCTCCATTGAAAAATCGATAGCGCTCATAATACCGTCGCCAAATTTTTCTTGAATAACTTCTTTTAGAGTGTCTCCATAAACCCCCATGATCTCATAGAAACGATAGATCAACGGGTCTGTCGGCACCTTTTGTTCCCAAACCTTGGTCGGATATGCTTGCAGCGCTGCCGAGACATCGGCATCCAATTCTAGATATCGGGAAATCGCTTCAGCTTTTTCTTGCGGTGCGCTGTTCATGCCGAGACAAACAGAAGCCAACCAAATCGGCGACACGCCCAGATGGTTACCCATAGACTCCCATGTCAAGCCTCTCTCTGTCTTGGTCGTTACAATCGTGTCGGTCATACTCTGCTTATTCATATAGCCTCCTCAGCGCTATAATTCAGCTGCAGTCACGCAACATCGCAGCGGCCTATAGCCTAACGTAGGTCGCTGTCGGGCTGTCGTATACGGCCAGACGCCCTGGGCTGCTTTGCAGACTAAAAAATGTTGAACCCTAAAAACTAAATCTGGGACGTGTCTGTCCCGACCGAGGGTTTTGGAACCGGTCTGAAAAATGAATGTATTCAAACCGATCGATTTTGACGTTTCGCTAACTTAACGGCTTATTCTTGTAATCCTAAATCTAAGCCAAATCAGCACGCTTTTGCGGTAATGTAGTCATACTACAGCTGCTTTCTTTTCCAGAACGCGTTTTGGTGCGGTTCTGACGTGCGTCGTATACAGCGTCAATCCGGTAAACGCAATCCCACCGACTAGGTTCCCCAAAACAGTAGGTATTTCATTCCATAAAAAGTAATCCATGATTGAAAATTCGCCGCCCATAATGATGCCCGAAGGAAACAGAAACATGTTGACCACTGAATGCTCAAAGGTCATATAGAAAAATACCAAGATTGGCATCCACATCGCGATAACCTTGCCGCTGACATGCGTTGAAATCATCGCGCCAACTACCCCGGTAGAAACCATCCAGTTGCACAACATGCCTCTGATAAATATTGTTGCCCAACCAGCGGCTCCATACTCTGCATAGCCGAGGGTCCGTGCTTTGCCGATACCAGCGATCTTGGCACCGACCGGACCAGGGTCTGTGGAGAAACCGTAGGTAAAAACAAACGCCATCATGAAGGCCACCGTTAACGCTCCGCAAAAGTTTCCGACAAAAACGAGCCCCCAGTTCTTCAAAATAGCTTGAATCGTGACACCGGGCCGCCTATCCAATAACGCGAGCGGGGTTAGCATAAAAACACCCGTTAGCAGGTCAAAGCCCAACAAATACAACATACAAAATCCGACCGGGAATAACACCGCGCCAATAAGCGGATTTCCAGTTTTGGTCGTAATTGTGATGGCGAATACTGCCGCGAGCGCCAAGATGGCCCCCGCCATGAACGCACGGATCAATGTATCTCTGGTGGACATGTAGATTTTGGATTCACCAGCATCTACCATTTTAGTAACAAATTCTGACGGTGCTAAATAAGCCATAATGTAACCTCCCTACTTAGTAAAATAAAAATGTTCCAACTGACAAGTTTTCTAAAGTTGCATTTGTATGGTTCAGAACGGAGATGCGAACTGAGCACTGAAACGGACTCCCGTTTTAAATATGCTCCGTAAAAGGTATAAAGCAATACCTGTACCAATAGACCCAACCCACTGAATCGATCGGTCTATCGACTAACTCACCCTCGTGCCGCGTATTTTTGCGCGGTTCAAGAGCACTAAAACGGGTTTATGCTCTATGTTGGTACTGTTTATGCCTCCTATTTTGGTGCGTTATGTTAACGAGTGCTCTAGTTTGCATAGAGGTGGCGGAACGCAATCGTCAAATGATTGTTAACTCAGTCTGCGAAACCTGCATTCATTTAGTGTCCGCGAAACGACGTTGGCGAGAAGCTCGAATGGAATATCCTGTTAATTTTACGTTTTATTAAATCAACAACTTCGCCGATTACCGTTGTTCGACTTTTTAATGACAAGGTGAAGAACCGTCGTAGCGATAATTTTTCTCAAAACAACGAAGAATCGCATGACCATTTAGATATAATGGTCATGACTTATTCATAGCTAGAATCCATAAGAATATTATCCGTGCTCGTCGTTCGTTCAGTTTCGAAATTCCTGGGCCTATACATGCACCTGAAAAATAGGCCGCAAAAAAAAGCCTGCCAAAGCAGGCTGAGGGCCTCACTGCTGAGGAGAGTTAATGCTGTTCACATTGCTCAAGAAACCCGATCAAACTCTCGCGGTATTTGTAATAGTCAGGGTGTTCCAACAATGCTTTACGGGTTCTTGGTCGCGGTAAATCGATGGGCAGTATTTTGCCGATCTTGGCGTTGGGACCATTGGTCATCATCACTACCCGGTCGGCCAATAATATCGCTTCGTCAACATCGTGGGTGACCATAATCGCGGTAACATGCGTCCGTTCCCATACCTCCATCAAAACCTCTTGTAGTTCCCAACGGGTCAGGGAATCCAACATACCAAACGGTTCGTCGAGCAGCAGTAGTTTGGGCGAAAGAGCGAATGCTCGAGCAATACCCACCCGCTGGCGCATGCCGTTGGACAGCTCTTGAGCTTTTTTGTCCGTATCGACACCCAATCCTACCCGGGTTAGATAATATTCGACAATATCCCTCCGCTCGTTGGGTTTGGCGTGCGGGTATACTTTTTCAACACCCAACGATACATTTTGAAACGCGGATAGCCATGGAAAAAGGCTGGGCGCTTGGAAAACCACACCGCGATCCGGTCCGGCAGTAACCACTTCCTTGTTGTCCAGCACAATACCACCTTCATCGATCGGATTGAGTCCCGCCGCCATCGACAGTACCGTTGATTTTCCGCACCCCGAATGGCCGATAATGGAGATGAATTCACCCTTCTTCATCATCATGTCAAAACCATCGACCACTTTGACCGTACCCCGACCGTTTGGAGTTGGATAAATTTTAGCGATCTTTGAAAATTCTAAATAGCGAGGTTTGCCGAGGTCCTGCTGAGGAGGTTTTAGCGCCGATGCATCCAAATTCCAGTCGTTGCTGGTATTTGGCCTCACATTCGGTAGCGCTACCCGATCATTTGGATTTTCGACTTGTTTCTCAACCCCTACCCCGATTAGATAATTGGTCACTTCTCTACGTAATTTTTTGAAAGCGGGATCATGGTTCATCGCCGTACGGTCACGGGGACGCGGTAGCGTTACCTGAAAATTTGGACCCAAACTGGCATTCGGTCCGGGGTTTAATGGAATAATACGGTCCGCCATGATGATGCCTTCATCGACATCGTTGGTAATCAATACAACTGTTTTTTGGTCTTGGCTCCAAATGCGCAAGATTTCTTGTTGCAGATTTGCCCGCGTCAACGCATCCAATGCACTCAATGGTTCGTCCAACAATAAAATATCGGGACTGGCAGCCAGCGCACGTGCCACCGAAACGCGCTGGCGCATTCCTCCGGAAAGCTCGGCCGGACGTTTTTGCAGTGCTGGCGTCAAGTTAACCATTTCGATATATTTCTCGGTGTGTTCCTTGCGCTTTTGCGCAGACCAACTGTTGAATGCTTGGTCTACCGCCAAAGCAACATTTTCATACACCGTTAGCCAAGGCATTAGCGAATAATTCTGGAACACAACCCCCCGATCCGGGCCAGGACCCTTAATCGATTTTCCGTTAATCAAAACATCACCGGAATCCGGTGTGATCAAGCCGGCGAGGGTCGAAATCAGCGTCGTTTTTCCGCTTCCGGAAAACCCGACGATGGCGACAAATTCTCCCTTTTTTATATTCAGGTTAATATCGGTCAATATCGGTGTTTTGTCCTTGCCGGTTCCATAAGATTTGCTCAGATTTTTGACCTCCAGCAGATAGTCATCTGATACCGGGACCAACCGCTCAACATCATTAATCGTCGAATCGACGCCATCAATCGCCGCGTCGCTGTCATAAACATCGGATTTTATTGCGCTAACTATCATTGTCTACTCCCTGTCTACAATTCTCGGCCGAAGGTGAACAGATTTTGTATTGACGCCATGGTGCGGTCTAACAGAAAACCAATAACACCTATGGTAAAGACCGCGACCATAATCTTTCCTAACGAGTGCGAGCTACCGTTCTGAAACTCGTCCCATACGAATTTACCCAACCCCGGGTTTTGTGCGAGCATTTCGGCAGCAATCAATACCATCCATCCAACGCCCAGCGACAATCGCATACCGGTAAAAATATACGGTAATGATGACGGCAAGATGATTTTTTTGACCTGGGTTAGCCAATCAAGGCGCAAAACCTTACCGACATTGACCAAGTCTTTGTCGATTGAGGAAACGCCGACTGCGGTATTGATCAGGGTTGGCCACAATGAACAAAGGGTCACAGTAATCGCCGAAGTCAAAAAAGATTTTTCAAACCAAGAATCTTCTGTCGTCACGTAGACCGCGCTGACAACCAGGGTGACTATGGGCAGCCAGGCTAGGGGCGAAACAGGTTTGAAAATTTGAATCAACGGATTGATCGCCGCATTAAACACCTGGCTTGTGCCGCAGATGATTCCCACCGGTATTGCGACGACAGTGGCCAACAGAAAACCTGCAAATACCGTGTATAAACTGGTAATGATTTGGTCAAAATATGTTGGTTTGCCGGTATACGGACGTATCCTGAGTTTAGCGTCGGGGTTCTTTGCCAATTTTTTTTCATTGCGTGCGCGTTGGCGCTCGTAAAATGCGTTTTCTTTATCGCGTTCGGCGTGATGGTCGTCCACCAATCCCATCGCTTCTTGCCAAACGGCTACTGGGCCGGGGATTACACCCAAACTGGTTTGAATATTCGCTGCGGAGACTTGCCACAATCCCAGGAAAATCAAAAAAGCAACGATAGGGACGCCCACCATCAACCAAAGCGACTTTAGTTGTTGGGCAGGGTTGTCTCCCTGGATGAGTTTGACAATCGGAACAAACCAAGTCATTCCGGTCATATTCAATGTGCGGACTAGTTGACTCATGATGTTTTCCTATAGCAGTGATAAAAATTTAGAATTATTTTGGTTTAGTAAAAAAAGACGCGTGGGCAGGACACTCCAGCTCTCGAAAAGACGAAGGACCGACACCACGCGTATCAAGCGATGGGAGCTCTAACCTTTTTTAACGGTGCCGCCGCTGACGGTATCTTTGCCTTTGAGCCCGATTGGGAATTTTTTTAAGTACTCGTTGGGTTTGGTACCGTCGTAGACAATATCGTCAATAAACTGGGTTTGCGCCGGTTTGAATCCACTCTCACCGACTGGTGGAAAGTCAGAAGCTTTTGCTTTACCTTCCGCGACTAATTCATCCGCGGCTTTCCGATAAATGTCCGGTCGATAAACCTTTTTGGCGATCTCCATATACCAACTATCGGGTTTAAATTCAGCAATCTGGCCCCAGCGACGCATCTGCGTCAGATACCAAATCGCGTCGCTGTAGTACGGATAAGTTGCGTGATAGCGAAAAAACACATTGAAATCGGGCAGCGGCCGCTTATCACCTTTTTCGTATTCGAAAGTGCCGGTCATGCTGTTCGCGATCACATCATAGTCAGCCCCGACATAATTGCTTTGCGCCAAAATTTTTACCGCTTCCGAACGATTTTTGTCATTCTCGGCATCCAACCACATCGCTGCACGAATGAGCGCTTTGACTACAGCCAGATGCGTGTTCGGGTTCTTGTCCGCCCAAGCTTTACTGACCCCAAACACTTTTTCCGGGTTATCTTTCCAAACTTCGTAATCGGTAATCACTGGTACACCGATACCTTTGAATACCGCTTGCTGGTTCCAAGGTTCTCCAACGCAATAACCATATATGGCCCCAGCGACGCATCTGCGTCAGATACCAAATCGCGTCGCTGTAGTACGGATAAGTTGCGTGATAGCGAAAAAACACATTGAAATCGGGCAGCGGCCGCTTATCACCTTTTTCGTATTCGAAAGTGCCGGTCATGCTGTTCGCGATCACATCATAGTCAGCCCCGACATAATTGCTTTGCGCCAAAATTTTTACCGCTTCCGAACGATTTTTGTCATTCTCGGCATCCAACCACATCGCTGCACGAATGAGCGCTTTGACTACAGCCAGATGCGTGTTCGGGTTCTTGTCCGCCCAAGCTTTACTGACCCCAAACACTTTTTCCGGGTTATCTTTCCAAACTTCGTAATCGGTAATCACTGGTACACCGATACCTTTGAATACCGCTTGCTGGTTCCAAGGTTCTCCAACGCAATAACCATATATGGTTCCCGCTTCCAGCGTCGCGGGCATTTGCGGAGGTGGGGTCACCGATAGCAGCGCATCGGCGTCGATTTGACCGGTAATGTCGGCCGGCGGTGCATAATAACCGGGCTTAATACCACCGGCCGCCAACCAATAGCGCAATTCATAATTGTGGGTTGATACCGGAAACACCATACCCATGTTGAATTTTTTACCTTCGCTTTGGTATTTGTCGACTACCGGCTTCAGATAATCCGCCTTGATCGGATGAACCGGTTTGCCGTCTTTGTGCGGTACATTGGGCTTCATTTGTTTCCATATGTCGTTGGAAACCGTAATGCCATTACCGTTTAAATCCATGCTAAAAGCGGTAATCACGTGCGCTTGTGTACCAAATCCGATAGTTGCGCCCAAGGGTTGACCGGCCAGCATGTGGGCCCCGTCCAATTCGCCGTTTATCACCCGGTCCAGCAGTACTTTCCAATTGGCTTGCGCTTCCAGGTTCACATATAGCCCCTCATCTTCGAAGTAGCCTTTTTCGTAGGCGATGGCCAAAGGCGCCATATCGGTCAGTTTGATAAAACCAAATTTCAAGTCTTCTTTTTCAAGATCTTCCACCGCAAATCCATTTGATACAAAACTTCCGATCAATATTGAGCCAACAGCGAGTATTAATGTTTTAATTGAGACGTTGGTTGTTTTGGTTAGATGTCGTATTTGTAAAGTCATTGATGATCCTATCGATAAATTGAGCAGTAACGTTCGATTTGTTCTTAAACCAAAGCTAACGGTCTAAGTCATTCATGTTTGATCAAAAATCAACGCCAACCGAGACCCAGAATTTCTGCGTATCTGTGGCAAAATTGCGGGCAAAGTAATTGGCGTATTTGAATAATACGGTGTAATGCTTGGCGAACTTTTTGACCACTAGCGCATCGATCTCGTGGCCATAATCGATGCCACCAACCGCTGAATCGAACTGGTGATATATCGCTGCCATTTTGACGCCGAACAACTTGGTCGAAATGACCCCGTAGAGATCTTGTATACCTTTGGGCGGAGTGACTAAAAATTTATCGGCCCAACCGTTAAATGCGTGATTGGTTCCCAAGGGCGTCTGCAATCCGACGTCGTTTTCAGAACCCAATTGCTCCCATCCGACCTGCCCGGTTAAATTGGTGAAGCCCCAACCGATTTCGGGAATCTCGAAGCCACCGATTACATGGAAATAATCGGCTTCGTAGCGATTTGGATTATTTTGATAATCTTGTTGATAAGCGTATTCGGCTGTATAAAGCCCATTTAGATTATCCATCAACTCGCTCTTCCCTTTGAACCGGATACCGTAACTTTGAGTTGAAAACCGCAACAAATTCGGGTTGGTCCCGCTGTAGTCCAAAAGATAGGCATAGCCGGTCAATTTTCCGAAATTCGGAAAGGTATGCGCAATATTGAAAATGGGTGACGTCATACTAATGTCCTTCGACAATATGTTTTTGACGTTCCACAAGAAAGCCCCTTGGACCGTGGTATTTGGCAAGGATGTGTTCGCGACGGAAACGGAGTCGAACGTTTGTTCCATTTGCCGCCAGACTACGTTACCTATCCATCGAACATTGTCGTAAGCAATGCGCTGCCGACCGGCTTTCAAGTCTGTATCGGGTATACCGGTATAACTTAACCAACCTTGGTTGACCTCAGCAACTTGTGGATCCGCAATAATGGGAAATTGCGTTTTCCCGTTCCGTAAACTGTTATAGTCTTCAACAAATACTGGGGTGTTACCTTCGAATTCGATGAAAGCTTGTAGATCCCAAAGTTTTGGTGTCAAGTAACCCAAGCGCAAACGAATCGGGTCACCGTTCGCGGTTCCCAAACCCTCTTGGTCGACATTCTCATAGCGCCAATTCAAGTTGAGTTTAATTTGGCCCCAGTCGCCAACTAGCGCATCTTCAATGGCGTGGGTGATCGAGTCCGTCTGGCCGACCGGGTCTGCAAAAACCGACCAAGCGCTCGTCATCAATGCCAGAAAGACCCCGGCGAATCGAATCAACATAAATTTTCCCCTTTTCCCGTTTTGTTTGTCTGTTGAATGTGAATGTTATTCACGCAAAAAAAAACGCCCTCAGCACAGCCTTGGGCCGTACTGTAAGACGCCGTTGTCTCTCAGACGCAGTCCGCCGTTGGACTACGTTCGTGTTAGTACCAAATTTTATCGGCCGGTGCGGGGATTCAAATAATCCTAACCGATCATTCGTATTTTATTATCGCCGCGGTAAGCTAACCAAAATTCATCTTTTGCTCCGCCGTTGGAGCGTTTCTGATGTAAAAGCAATTAAAGTGCCAGGTATTTTCATCAGGGCTGGTCAATCGGATTATATAAAGGTATCAAAACTAAACTCCGTGCTGGTGATGCGACATTTCGCACTTCAGAATTCTTAGCAATCGCAATATTAGAAAAATGCAATGCACTATCTCGATGCAAGTTTTGGTTAACGTTTGCTGCCGTGGTGCATAGATTTACTCCAGATAAACCAATCATCAGTCGGAATGACACAAATTTCAAATAACTAGAATCTGCCGACCCTAATTACAGCAGGCCGGCGTCCGAACGCGAGTATCACCAAACCTATTTTCATCGTGAATAATACGCCCTGGCATAACTATTGCCCTGATATTACGTCTATCACTCGAAGAATAATATTATGCTCAGCACCAATCGAATTCCCGCGTCTCCTTGCACCCAATTGACCACCCAAGGGCGCCCGTTGCATAGAAACCCAATAGTCTTGCCGATTTGGGCAATCGTATGCTCGACTCGCCCGACGAGGTACGCAAGAAATGTATCATTGTTCCGGCTGGTAATACGGGATATCAATAGCGCTAACGGATCTGACAGATAGCGATGGAAAAATTAAAATACCTGTTGATCGGCGAAAAAGATAACCGTCAAGCGAATACGATCGAGCTAGCCTTATCGGATCGTTCTGATGATCGCCTGGAAAAACTATTCACCGATTCGGAGATCGATAAACATGTCGCGCGAATTCGTCCGGATGTTTTGATAGTGGTCACCGAATCCCTGAAACCCAGAGCGTTACAGTCGATCCGAAATATCAACGATCAACACCCGATCCCGATCATCATTTTTGCTGAGCAACACAAACGCCGCAGTCATATTGCGAACGCGATAAACTCGGGCGTGAGCGCGTATATTGTAGATGGCTTGCAGACCGCTAGAGTTAACACAATTGTGGAAATAGCGATCGCCCGCTTTCAGTACAATCAATCACTGCAGCACGAACTCGAACAAACCAAGACCAAGTTACGCGAACGCAAAATAGTCGATCGGGCAAAGGGAATCCTGATGGATCAAAAAGGGATCAGCGAGGACGATGCCTATCAAACCCTTAGGAAATTAGCCATGGACCGCAATATTTCTTTATCGGAGATGGCGCAAAATCTGATTTCTGTGGCCCAAATTTTAACCCCGGGCTAACCCCTTTCAAACGACCAGTGCACGCGTGCAATTGATTTAGGGCTTTTCCTATAAGCGAGCACTGACAGTTTGCCGCAGGCCGGACGAATACGGCCAAATTAGCCGCAATCGCGCCAAGACGCTCCGATTTTTCCTTAATTTCACGTCAAAGCGTTCCTATCAGGCATCTTATAAGTTGTCATGCTATTCCAATATTGGGTGGCTATTATGGTTGATTGGACTCACATGAAATTTCATGAGTGGATCCATGAAGCCTAGGTAAGCGTTAATAGTTCGTTGCAATACTCCTTTTTGTGGGCTCCGCAAGCCCGAAACTGATTTATCCAGACCGATTATTTGTGATTTCCAATTGGGTAGCGATTTTATTTTCGGGAATGTTGATCTTGGTTGGGATAATCACTTTTCCATTGCCTTTACCCATCGGGTTGCCGTTGATGATTTTGGGTTTATCCATTCTGTTCCAAAACTCATCACGCGCACGCAGGATCTTCATCAAAATAGTCAAATGCCACCCAAGAATGGCTCGTTATTGGCGTCAATTGCGTAAATCGATGAACGCTTCGAAAAATTCGGAATAACCCCGCGCGCTCCGCTGAGGTTCCGTAAACGCCAATCGATGCAATATTTTTTTTGGTTACCGATCATATTAACTATTTGCGCCTGTTTGCTCTTAACATAATTGTCATAATCGATCACTACAATTGAGCCTTCGTTACCATCACATCTCCCGGAGAATAATAATGTTGAAATCCGCTGGTTTTCGTATTGCGCTTGGGATAGGTGCTGCTGTGTTAATCGCTCACACATCCACCGTTTCAGCGCACACCCAAGGTTGGCCAAGGCATAAATCGTTCAATCGAATCGCAGTTTTTCCGGTATTCAAAAATACCAATATTGAAATTGAAACAGTCGCCGAAATTGTTTCAGCGAGTTCAGACGGCATGAAGCTTATTTACACGGATGGTAAAACCAATAATATAGGATTCGTAGATATTTACGATCCAACCAAACCTAAAGCGCTTGGCGTTGTCGGGTTGAACGGCGAACCGACATCTGTCGCCGTCAGCGATGACTATGCGTTGGTTGCGGTGAACACGTCTGCCGATTTTGTTAACACCAGCGGAGAGTTGGTGGTTATCGATGTCTCCAACCAGGAAATAGTCGCAACGCATCCGTTGGATGGTCAACCGGATTCGATCGCGGTTAGTCAAGACGGGCGCTACGCAGCGATAGCGATCGAAAATGAGCGTGATGAAGATTTGGGCAACGGCGAACCGCCACAAGCGCCCCCAGGGCACTTGACTATCGTTGACAAGGAGGGATCGCCTGCTAATTGGACGATGCGGCAGGTTTATTTCTCGGGTGTTCCTTTGTTGTTTCCCGATGATGCCGAGCCTGAATATGTTGATATCAATAAACGCAACCAGGCGGTTGTGACGATGCAGGAAAATAATCATATTGCTGTCGTAGATCTCAAGACCGGAAACATAATCCGAGACTTCAGCGCTGGTAGCGTAAATTTGGAACAAGTGGATACGGATGAAGAAGATCCTGCTTTGATTACCTTGGACAAAGCATTGACGGAAGTCCCGCGCGAACCGGACGGTGTAACATGGATCAGTAATTCTCGATTTGCGACTGCAAACGAAGGTGATTTATTCGGCGGAAGCCGCGGTTTTTCAATTTTCAAACGCAATGGCCGGCTAAAATATGATTCAGGGAATTCATTGGAACATTTGGTAGTACGGCTTGGCCATTACCCGGATGATCGATCGGGTAACAAAGGCAACGAACCCGAAAACGTTGCATTCGGCCGTTACGGTTTCGAAAAATTGTTGTTTGTCGGGTCGGAACGTTCGAGCGTAATCGCGGTTTATCGAATTAATAATCCGAATCGACCTAAGTTGCAACAAGTATTACCCGCTGGTGTTGGCCCCGAAGGGCTGCTCGCGATACCTCAACGTAATCTATTTGTTGCGGCCAGCGAAGTAGATGACCGGGGTGACAAGATTCGTTCGGTGCTGAATATCTACCGGCGCCAACGGGGTTCGGTTGATTATCCGACGATCAAATCAACCGACCGCGAGGATGGCACGCCAATTCCGTGGGGCGCTTTATCCGGATTGGCTATCGATAAACAGTACGCCAGAAAAGCTTACACAATCCACGATAGTTTTTATCAACAAAGTCGAATTTACTCGATAGATTTACGGCGTAAACCCGCGTTGATTAACGGCGAAACTGTTTTGTACGATTCGCTCGGCAAATTGGCTGCGATCGAGCCGGCATTGGTTAACCAGGATACAACGGTTAATCTGGATCAAGAAGGCATATCAACCCGCGAGGACGGTGGATTTTGGATTGCTTCCGAGGGCGATGATAGTCCGGTGTTTTTTCGAAATCTATTGATCAAAGTTGCAGAAAATGGATTGATTGAAGACGTTGCCACACTGCCTGCCTCGACAACCCAGCGATTGATCCGATTCGGTTTCGAAGGGGTTACCAGCGTCGGTTCGGGCGACAACGAATTTGTATATGTCGCGTTTCAGCGTGAGTGGGCCGACGATCCAACGAATCACGTTCGCATCGGCCGCTACGAAGTGGCCGGCGGGCAATGGAAGTTTTATTATTATCCGCTGGAATCCCCTACATCGCCCAACGGCGGTTGGGTGGGGCTATCGGACCTAGTCCATTTGTCAGGTGACGAATTTGCGATAATTGAACGCGATAATCAGGCTGGCCTAGACGCGACGATCAAGCGCATCTACAAATTTTCAGTCGCGGAGCTTACACCGCTTCCGGATACACCGTTTGGTGTCGAACCTTCTTTCCCGGTGCTACAAAAATCATTGGTTCGGGATCTTTTGCCCGACTTAAGAGCGACGGGCGGCTTGGTGTTGGAAAAAATCGAGGGTTTAGCCGTCGATAAGAATGGAAACGCGATGATTGTGAACGATAATGATGGGGTTGACGATTCCAACGGCGAAACACAGTTATTAAGATTGCATGGTTTATTCAAATAATTGAATTTCGGATTTGAAAAGCCAGTGGCAAACCCACTGGCTTTTATATGTCCGCGCCGAGGATTTTAGGCGACTCAATGTTTCTTTGATGCCAATCGATTATTAGTCATGAATCATCAGGTACTTGGAGACAAACATATGGAGAACGTATACCGGCCGCTTGAGCGACCGCAACAATGTGAATGACTCTGGTAAAAAGCGGCCATCGACGTGTTTGCAACCAATAGCAAAATTGCCGACTCGCATCAATTTGGCAAATTCTATTGCTTCTAGTCATTCGACTTCTTTTTTCAGTTTGAATATCGTCCAGCCAACGATAATACGCAATGCAATCCAAACACGAGCCATCTTTTTCAACCTATTGCGGATTGTTCTTGACGATCGCTGCCAGCCAGGGAGAGCGAATGCGAAGGCTGGTAGTCCCCGATAGCGGCCACGCCGCACTGTTTTTCCGTCGTGCGATAGCGCAGAGGAAAACAAAGTAGGCATACGAAAAGTCGCGTCTAGTCATTCGAGGGAGTGTTGTGTAAGCCTGCGCCGAGTTTACAACGGTGTGGCGGAGCGGCACGGACGTAGGACGGCCGGGGCACAAATGGCTGTCGCGTTGGCGAGTCGATTTTGGAAACTTGGACGTCCCAAAATCTTGTGTGTTGAAAAATAAGCAACGAACCGGTTTTCGTTAGAATAGGAATGCTAATGAAAATGGAAAGGCAGGCCGCAAAAATCTGGGTTCGACTGAAACCGTGTGAAAGCTCAGGTCGCCTTTCCAATCTTTAAATGAACTCGAACAGTTGCCTGGAACACTTGGTGATTCCGTATCAACAAGAATGAGAATTTAAATGACCCTCAAGATGACAAATAGACCTGATAAATGCAAGATGATTGGTGTAGATGTAGCCAAACTTAAATTGGATATTTCTTTTGATAGCAAATAGTTTGTAACAATCGATAATCGAGAGAAAAATTTTTACCCATTGGTCAGACAAACTTCGAAACTCGATAAAGTTTGTTTTGTTGTAGAAGCAACCAGAGGCTATGAAAGAAAGTTAGTCAACTTTCTATTATCTAATGGGATTGCGGTCAGCGTTGTTAATGCCAAACGTGTAAGAGACTATGCTAAAGCCATTGGACAACATGCGAAAAACGATCGTATCGATGCCCATGTCATCCGCCAGTATGCAGAAATGGTGGACCCTAGAATCTGCAAGCAGAGAACAAAAGAAGCTGATCGGCTGGCTGCGTTGATTAAACGTCGAGATCAGTTGATTAAGCAACGAACCGTAGAAAAGCAGCACCTTGAAACGGCAGTGGCCTCCGAACCCCTTCGTTCTATCAAGCAATTTATTAATGCGTTTGATCAGGAAATCACAAAAATGGACGCATTGATTGAGACACTGATTAGTCAAAATGCCGTATTTAAAAATCGGGTACAGTAGTTCGTAGGCGTCAATGGTATTGGTGCCATGACGGCCTCAACTCTGGTATCGCAACTCCCTGAATTGGGTACTCTATCCAATAAACAAATCAGTGTTCTGGTCGGTTTGGCGCCATTTTGTCGCGATAGTGGCGGCCGACAAGGCAAAAGAGTAATTTATGGGTAAGCGTCCGTCCGTACCATCTATAGAAATAGTTGTGAACTGATATTCTCCGT
>CAZUGA010000056.1:0-25644 GCA_964619885.1 uncultured Methylococcaceae bacterium | reverse complement strand
TATTCAAGCTACTAAGTCCACTCGCTTTGATGAGTTTTGCAAGTGGCTCTATTAAAAGAGTTTTTTGAAGAACTGGAACCGGGCCTGAATTCGGCCGCAGAATCCGCAAATAACAACGCGATAAGCGACGGCTATTTCGATGCGCTTTCGATTCTGAAAGGGAATCGTACGTCCTTCGAACAATCATATGCGGAATCGATCCAGCACCAATTAAAAGTCAAAGATCGTGAACTATCAAATCCGGTGGACGCTACACCTGATCAACTTTCTGTCGTTGACAAAAACGAATTTGAGGACTGGTTAACGCTTTCGGACGTTATCAATAAAACCAACTCCTCGCACGACACCGCACTTAGCAATATCGAGAATAAACTGGCCACTTTGGAAAACCAAGCGGTTGATGAAGCCAATAATCCGGTAAGTCCCGCCGTTTTTTGCGAGGTTCTTCGCGATCAACTGGAAGGTTTCAATCTTGACCATCAAGTAAAACAGCAAATCTATAAGATCTTCGGAATTTCCTTAGATCACCAACTTGGAGGATTATATTCAACCCTTAAACAACGACTAGAACCAATAGCATCGATCCCTCCCGCATCGAGGGTCAAATCTGTTGACAAGACGGACTCGGAACTATCACGACAATCCAGCAGCGACACCGCCCCGACTATGTCCGCAGATCAAAAACGCCCCGTCCTAGTCGATACCTTCAAGCGCTTTTTTGAGCTAAAATCCTCAGCGAATTCACGTTCTTTAAATGGGCGACTAGACGCAACCACGGCAGAAGCTATAGCAGAACCAGAATCAATCTCCGAATGCACTTCCAAACAAATCATATCCGCATTACGTGCGCTCGAACCCAACCATGCTTCAGACCTGGAGAGCCTTGAAACAAATATTCTAGATCGACTCCGTAACAATGACTTAGCTACCGCAACGCCATCGATTGACGATCAACTCTATACAGATTTCGCGGCGAAGTTTTGCGACGTGTTGAATGACCAATCAGCCGATCTAACAGTCGCTGATTCTATTACCGAAAAACTGCGTATGCCTTTGCTGAATCTGGCGGCACACGAACCCGATTTTATCAATAATCCAGAGCATGTCGCCTGGCAGATTTTGGATATGATTGGCCGCTTAAACGCATCATTGGCTGAATCTGGCACACCGAATAGCGATGATATTCAGCGCTCGGTAGATCAAATTATTGACGAATTTGGGGTTAATTCCAGCAACGACGTCGCCGTATTCGATTCCATAAAAAACAAACTTGAGCATATCGTCAACCCCTTGGAGAGCGCCAAGGTCAAAAATGTTGAACGCATCCGCGAAAATTGCGTCGGAAAACACCAAACCGCAAAAGCCAAATCCTATATCCATTCAATCATCGACGACCGCATCTCCGGTAAATCTGTTCCAAAAATTGTCATTTCGCTGCTGGACAGTGGATGGGAACATTTGCTAACACTGTCGACGCTCAGATATGGTAAGCAAAGCAAGTCACTTAAAAACCGTCTCGGCATACTGGATCAGTTACTACATTTTTTCTGCGGTTCGGATGATTCAAAAAAACCTCAACCTAGTGAATTACAATCCTTGTTGAACCAGATCGACGAAGAACTTGCGATAGTTTGCAGCGATTTTTTTCAGCACAGAAAGATCATCGATGACTTAAGCAGCCACTTGATAGGGATAGGGCAACCACCCGTTAGAACAAAACCGGAAATGGTTATTGCGGATTCGCGAAACACCAGTTCCGAAGATTCTGACACAGATGCAATTCCAGAATATTTACAACTCTATGCCGATAAAGTATTGGAACTTCGGGTTGGCGACTGGCTCATGTTCAACTTGCAGGGCGCCGAAAGACAACCTCTAAATCTTGTTTGGATCGGGGAAAATCCATGGTCATTTGTGTTTGTTAACCGCAAAGGCCAGAAAAGCAACGAGCTTTCACTACAAAGTCTCGCTACCTTCTTCAAACATAAATTGGTCTGGAAAATTGAAAGTCTGGATACTCCATTGTCCGAACGCACGTTTTCAACAATGCTGCAGGACATGCATCATAAACTTATCCAACAATCAACTGTGGACGACCATACGGGCTTGATTAACCGTAAAGAGTTCGATAAACGGCTTAAGCAAGAATTCTCCCAGCTAAATGACGACGGTTCAAATCATTATCTGTGCAATTTCGAAATTGAACAGATCCGCTGGATAGATCGAACATGCGGGATTGATGCGGCCGAATCTTTACTCAAGACCGTGATTGATAAGATCACACCAACGCTGGCTAATCACGATGTCATTGCACAGTTAGGCGACCAAAATTTTGGCGTTCTTTTCAAATTACGATCTATAGAGCAACTAAATAAGGACTGCCAGAACTTACTGGGCGCGATTACTGGAATTAATTTCCAATGGGAAGAACAACGCTACAAGCTTGGTGTAAGTATTGGTGTCATACCCTTTTTTAAACAACCTGAAGGATTATCTGGGCTATTGGCCCACGCAGATGGCGCATGCACAGCTGCGAAAAAGGGAGGGGAAAACCAAATACTAATTTATGGCGAAGACTCTGAGGAACTCAAAATCCAAGAAAGTATTTACGAATGGGCTGGGCGTATTAGTACCATTCTTGACCAAAACAGGCTTTTCCTGCGTTGTCAATTGATCAATCCGCTATCTCAATCGCCAGCGGGAAACCCTCATTACGAAATTCTATTGGGAATCAAAGATGGCAGCGGCAATATAGTTTCGCCCGAAGTTTTTATTCCGGCAGCCGAACACTCGGGACGAATCTCCGAAATCGACCGCTGGGTCGTCGACCAGATTTTCGACTGGATCGACAGCCACCCAGAAAAAATGGAGGCGATAGAAGGATTTTCGATCAACCTATCCGGACATTCCATCGTATCCAAAGAGTTTCTGGAATACACCAAACAATCGTTAACTAACCGGAACGTAAATCCTGAGAAAATTACTTTTGAGATTACCGAGACGGCCGCGATTAGCAATCTGTCCCGCGCCCAAAAATTCATTTCGCAAATTAAGCGGTACGGCTGCAAATTTTCTTTGGATGATTTCGGCAGTGGTTATTCTTCGTACACTTATTTAAAAAATCTGGATGTTGATTACTTGAAAATCGACGGTGTGTTTGTAAAAGATCTCGCCGTCAATGACGTTGACAATGCAATGGTCAAATCGATGAATGAAATCGGTCATTCACTGATGATCGAGACCATCGCGGAATATGTAGAAGACGACGCGATTATAGAAAAATTAAGAGAAATCGGTGTGGACTTTGCTCAGGGCTACGGCGTTGAAAAACCTATGCTCCTGACGGACCTCTAACGCACAAGAAATTTATACGGATACGAAACAGAACGGCGATGCATTTCGAAAATTATCGTCTCAACAACAAAGTACCGATACCCTGATCGGTAAACAGTTCCAACAACACCGCGTGCCGTAGACGCCCGTCAATAATGTGCGCTGAGTTAACTCCACCCCGTAATGCTTCCGTCGCACATCTTGTTTTTGGAATCATACCCCCTGAGATCGTTCCATCGGCGATCAGTTTATCGATCTCAGACAGAGAAATACCGGTCAATAGTTCACCGTTCTTATCCAAAATACCGGGAATGTTGGTCAATAAAATAAGCTTCTCGGCACCTAGAACTTCCGCGACTTTTCCGGCAACCAAGTCGGCGTTAATATTATAAGAAAATCCATCTTCACCCACCCCAATTGGGGCGATCACAGGGATAAAATCACCCTGAGCCAACAAATCAACAATCGCCGGCTCTATACTGCTCACAACGCCGACATGTCCTAAATCAATCAGTTCGGAACTAGGCGCTTGGCGCTGATTTTCCTGCTGATCAATTTTTTTTGCCCGAATAAAGTCACCATCCTTACCAGTTAAGCCAACCGCATGCCCACCATGTTGATTGATGAGATTGACGATTTGTTTGTTGACCAAGCCACCCAATACCATCTCAACCACATCCATGGTTTCTTTGTCGGTCACCCTTAATCCATCTACGAAACGAGTATCCTTGCCTAGCTTCTCCAGTAAACTACCTATTTGCGGCCCCCCGCCATGAACAATCACGGGTCTGATACCGACCGCTTTCATCAATACAATATCGCGGGCAAAGCCAGTCTTTAAGGCTTCATCAACCATCGCGTTACCACCATATTTAATGACAATGGTTTTACCGGTAAAACGTTGTATATAGGGTAAGGCTTCGGTTAATACGTGGGCAATATCCAGCGCCGAACTATTATTTGGCGGATTCTGCATGTCCATCGTTAGAACGGCAATTCCAGGTCGGGTTTGGTCTGTTTCATGACTTGTTTGAATTTTTGTTGTATTGCGGAAAGACTTTCATCGCTATCGGCTTCAAAGCGCAGTACCAAAGAAGGTGTTGTATTCGAGGCCCGCACCAAACCCCATCCCTGCAAAAAGTCCGCCCGTAATCCGTCTATATCGGTAATTTTTGCCTCTGGAAATTGCGCCTGGGATAACAATTCCTCGATAAAAGGAATATTTTCGCCTTCCTCCATCGCAACGTTGATTTCTGGCGTATTCACGCTATCCGGGTACTCGGCAAAAATCTCACTACTGGGCCGGGGGTCCGCGGATAAAATTTCGATCAACCGCGCGGCAGAATATAACCCGTCGTCAAACCCAAACCAGCGTTCGCCGAAAAAGATATGTCCGCTCATTTCCCCCGCTAACGCAGCGTTGGTCTCCTTTATTTTTGCTTTGATCAACGAATGGCCAGTTTTCCACATCAACGGGCGCCCGCCATGTTTGACTATTTCTTTGGATAAATTCCTAGAACATTTTACATCAAAGATAATATCCGCCCCGGGTTGCCTCGACAAAACATCGGCAGAAAATACCATCATCTGACGGTCCGGCCATATTATTTTCCCTGAGGAATCGACCACACCCAATCTATCGCCATCTCCGTCAAATGCTATTCCGAGATTCGCTTCTTCCTGTTTAACCATGTCGATCAAATCTTGCAGGTTTTCCGGTTTACTAGGATCTGGGTGATGGTTAGGAAAACTACCATCGACATCGCAATACAATTCAACAACTTCACATCCCAACGTTCGCAGTAAAACCGGCCCTAATTTCCCCGCAACACCGTTGCCACAATCCATCACCACTTTCAACGGGCTACCCAATTGAACATCATCGATTACTGTACCCACATAATCGGGTATCAAGTCGCGCGATTCCTGTGTCCCTGAACCGGTTAGATAATCACCTCGTTCTATCCGTTCACGCAAGCGTTGAATTCGATCACCGGACAAAGTCACTCCGTCCACAACCATTTTCAATCCGTTGTACTCGGGAGGATTATGGCTTCCGGTCACCATCACACCTGTACTACTGTCCAAAAAATTTGTCGCAAAATACAACACCGGAGTCGGCACCATACCAATATCGACAACGTTACAACCGCTATCTTGAAGTCCCTTCGCCAACGCAGCACTCAACCTGGGGCTGGTAGCCCGACCATCATACGCAATGATAACGTTCTGCTGCCCACAATCCTGTGCCTCACTGCCCAACGCACGACCAATGGCCGTCACCCCTTCTTCGGTCAACGTTTCATCAACCACTCCGCGAATATCGTAGGCGCGAAAAATCGAAGCTGGAATTGAGCAGCCCGGCTTTACTTCTACATCAATGCTACCCTCAGAGGAAAGAAAACTGGGATTACCGAAGTCTTTATCAATATCGCCCAAACCGGCAGTAAGATCTTCTTCAACCGGTTGGGCACCGGCCGGTCGACTTGAATTCAAGCGCATCATCTTCGAAATAAGAGATTCGAATTCTTGCAATTTCACAGCGTAGTTTCCTTTTTTGTTTCCTGCTAATAACGCACTTGTCAGTCTGACAACAACTGCTTGGTCCGCGAGCACGATACGCGTCAGTCTGCGAGCTGAATAGACAAATACCAAAATGACCAAACCGATGGCAATTAGCGTTGCAACAAGCAATTCCAACCAACCCGAACCAAATAGTGCGGGAACCCAATAATTCAATTTGATATCAGTTCCGGCAACCTTAAATGATCCCGATGCCTCTCCCGTAGTGAGTGTCTTGTCACCGTTAGTCGCCAAATCCAAAGTACCCTGCGCGATCTGCAATGCGCCGGATACTTTGGCAGCGTTGAGCGCCTTGGCCAAAAAGTCTGTGGTTATACTAGCCAGCACAACGCCTACAGTTCGTCCATCGACCACAACTTTGCGTGCAATGGCCAAATGGCGGTTAGGGGTTCGATAGACATGAACCATCGGTGTAGGAGACTGATCTAAAGCTGCACGTACCATTTCTAAATCGGCAAATCCCATGTGAGGTATTATTGTCTGATCAGGTTCAGCAACATTCTCTTTCAGAAGACGCACCTGCAACATGCCAGGAACCAATGAACCAAAGTTTTCCTGTTCTGCTTCCAGCTGTAGTTTATCGCCAAGATCGAGCAACATTCCAACCCTAGGCGACATGGCAATGTTTTCGGTAATATCGGTATATTCTCGAATTTTAGCCTGAAGGCTGGCCGCTGTAGTTTGGCCCAGTATTTCAAGAGATTGCCGGTTCTGTTGTTGGGTATTCATCGCGCTTAAAAAGAACATCGCGACACCATTCAGCACAACAATTAAACAAACGACCAACGCGGTCACTCCAAAAACTCTTCCCAGATTCATAAGCAAATAACTCCCGAATGGATCGATCCAGAATCTTTAACTGTGGCCGGTATGCCCAAAGCCACCTTCACCTCTTTGACTTTGAGCGAAATCATCTACGACTTCAAATTCAGCCTGAAGCACGGGTACAAAAACCAATTGCGCGATCCGTTCTCCAACCTTAATTTCAAACGAGTCCTTACTTCTATTCCAACAGGAAACAAAAAGCTGACCCTGATAGTCCGAATCGATTAACCCGACCAAATTTCCCAGCACGATGCCCTTTTTATGCCCCAGACCGGAACGGGGTAGAATTACCGCGGCCAAATTCTTATCCGCAATATGAATGGCGATACCGGTAGGAATTAGTTCACAACAAGCTGGCTGAAGAGTCATCGTTTGCTGTAAGCATGCCCGTAAATCCAGGCCGGCGGACCCATCGGTCGCGTAACGCGGCAGCTCAATTTCAGTACCCACCCGGTCGTCTAAAATTTTAAGTTGTACTTTTTTCATGAACACGCAGACTATTATTTCTGATTATTGAAGCGTTCTACGACAATTTCGACTAGTCGCTGCGCTAACACCGACTTGGACATTAA
The DNA here is from genome assembly GCA_964619885.1 of uncultured Methylococcaceae bacterium. Lineage (GTDB taxonomy): Bacteria > Pseudomonadota > Gammaproteobacteria > Methylococcales > UBA1147 > CAZUGA01. Next base: position 18,331 of record CAZUGA010000056.1, on the reverse strand, counting down.
AGACAAAGACTGGCTACCCCCAGGCCAATAGACCTCTAATGCATTGGTATCCACATTAAACCCTTGCTGATCCCGACCGACCCAATTAGCCGCGATCATATCGATAGATTTTGCTGCCATTTTTTTATGCGCGTAAGACTCCAAATTTTCTGTCTCCGCGGCAAATCCAACCGTGAACGGCCCGTCTCCCAAAGCAGCAACCGAAGCCAATATATCTGCGGTTTTTTGTAGCGATAGCCGCAAACAGTCCGGGTCCTTTTTGAGCTTATTCACGCCTACAACAGCCGGCGTGTAATCGGCAACGGCCGCGGCTGCGACGAAAATATCAAAATCCACCGCGCGCTGCATCACCTGATCGTACATCTCAGCCGCCGTTTCCACCCGAACCAGGCGTTGTACACCAGGGTCATCCAAAGCAACTGGTCCCGATACCAATGTAACCCGCGCGCCAGCCGCTATCGCCGCACGAGCTACCGCATAGCCCATCTTACCGGAACTATGATTACTCAAATAACGTACTGGATCGATCGCCTCACGAGTTGGACCCGCCGTTACCAGCACCGAAACTCCGTCAAGTACGCCAGCCGATTCATCCGAAGACAGAACATCACAAATCTCCGCGGGTTCTAGCATCCGACCATAGCCTTGTTCACCGCAAGCCTGAGCACCCTCGTTCGGGCCAAGAACTCGTATTCCACGATCTCTTATACAGGTTAAATTATCCTGCGTCGCCAAATTTTCCCACATAGCCCGATTCATCGCTGGTGCAACAATAATAGGAACGTCGGATGCTAAACATAGGGCAGACAACAGGTCATCCGCCAATCCCGATCTAATTTTAGCAATTATATTAGCGGTTGCCGGCGCGACAAGAAGCAAATCAGCCCACCTAGTTAGATGAATATGTCCCATCGCAGATTCCTGCTGGGCATCCAGTAAATCGGTATGCACCGGATTACCTGACAGGGCTTGAAATGTTAATGGCCCTACAAATTGAGTCGCGGCCTCAGTCATCACTACACGGACCGACGCACCGTCGGCGATTAGCAAGCGAACAAGTTCTGCCGATTTGTATGCGGCGATTCCGCCCGAAACACCAAGTAAAACATTTTTATTTGAAAGCCGTCCCACCCAAACTTCTCCACTACAGCCCATGCAACGGACCAATTATGCGAACACTCAAAAATATGGCACGCGTCACAAAACTTCGGCGAATTATGTCAAGTATTCTATGATGTATCTATGCTTTTGAGTTTAAATTTTCATAACTACTTAGCTTACCCCCGATTTTATCCGAATACGGTGTCGATAATGCTCAAATACACCGTTACTCTGCGCATTTTCTACTTAAACTCCACTAAATTTCAAAACAATCCGAACAGTCATAGCTATAAACTTGATGCACTTAGCAGTTCCTATTTTTTCCGTTTCACAGCTGGTCCGTCGACTCGGTAGGATTGATGAGGATTAGCGACTGGCCGGAAACTGAGCGTCCCAGAGAAAAACTATTGATCCGTGGCGCATCAGCCCTTTCCGATGCCGAACTTTTGGCAATCTTTCTGCGCACCGGTACTAAAGGCAAAACTGCGGTTGATCTGGCTAGAGAATTACTCGCGGAGTTCGGTTCATTGCGCGCGTTACTCAACGCAGAGTTACCGCGTTTCAAGAGATCTAAGGGCCTCGGCGACGCGAAATACGCGCAACTCCAAGCTGTATTGGAAATGGCCAAGCGCCATCTTCGAGAACCACTGGAACGAGGCCAGGCTTTGACCAGCGCGCAAAACACCCGAGATTTCTTGAGAAACGAATTACGCGATCATCCGTACGAAGTTTTTGCCTGTTTGTTTTTAGACAGCCAACACCAAGTGATAGAATTCGAAGAATTATTTCGCGGCAGCATAAACGGTACAAGCATTTACCCGCGTGAGGTTGTCAAAAAAGCATTGCGACACAATGCCGCCGCGGTAATCTTCGCACACAACCATCCCTCGGGCATATCCAATCCCAGCGATGCAGACAAACAGGTGACACAAAAGTTGCAACGTGCATTATCATTGATAGAAATTCGTGTACTCGACCATTTTATTGTCGGCGACAACGAACCCTATTCATTTGCCGAAAACGGACTGCTTTAGGACATTCACCCTATCTGGATAGCTGTTTGTAATTGGCTCAAATCAAGCGGGTCTGTTTTAGCAAAACCGGCCAATCATCCGACTGACAAGACCATCAATTAAATGGCCAAAAGCTTCAATTCATAACCGACCAGAAGCGTATACCCCCCCAACACTGCCACCAACACATACTGCATCGTTATCCTATTGAAAAGCTTGAAATTAATATGCAGAAGAACAACGGTTAAGCACAGGCTGGTTAAAATATACTTGGCGGTAAAAAACGTATGGCTACTCGACTCCAACAACCAAACCATGAATGGATTCAGCTCTACGCCGCCTTTCTGCAAAATCAGTATGGTCAGACCAGCATCTGCGACACAAAGCGAAAGTATCAGTAGCATCAATAGCAACATGTCAGGCCCGTATACGTCGGTATAAAACGGCTGATTTTTCTCGTCTTTGCGTTGCGGATTTTGTCTGCGGCCCCGAAAAAAGGAACACATTAATGCGGTAATTTTTCGGGTTCTACGATCCTGATTACGACGCCGTTCAGAATGAATACTAAAGCCATCCCCCTCATCTTGTTTTTTATTATTCAAATACCTTGCCCCTATATAATCAAAATATTCACAGGAAACCCTCCGATAGGCTATCCGCAAAAAAATGCACCTTCCGTACCATTCCAACTTCGATTAATCGTTAATTGATCGGGTCAGTTAAACAAAAAGTTGCCAATTTGTTTGATAAGCAATTGATTACAAATAGAATCAACGACTAGTGATAATAATAGACTCAATATCTATCCACGTTTATACCCTGCGATAGACTTAACCATCGTGGTCGCGATCGACATTATCAGTGCGATAATGTAAAAATTACTGACATCAATTAGTTGCCAACCTCAAACATTAAAATTACCGAGCTAAATCCAAATACACGATGCGAATTTATACAATCGTACACCCTCGATTACTGCGCCGCGGACTGCGAATAGGACTAGTCGATTCCTTTTGATAAAAACTACGTCCCATGGTTGCTAGCACGTAATTTCCGTCACTAGCCCACACCGCTATTCCATTTACAAGTACCTTATTACTACCTTTTACAACTGACTTGCGATTAATATCCGGAACCCACTTGTTCCGCGTTTCATCGATTATGTTTGCTGCGCTAGTGCCTGAATCTTGCAACGCTTCTTTAACGGACTCGAGCCCGGCGTCATGCCCCGAATTTCCGCCTACAATTACAATTTCCGTATTATTGATATCACCACCTACATCTTTAATACATTGAATGATCCATTCTTTTTCTTTCCCGTACCCCGGGCTTACATGTAGCATTCCGTATTTATGTCCGTTGTTGACTACCATCCCGATGCAATTCGAAATATTATTGGTAAACAAACCGCCTCCGGTAGTCATAATGGTAGCTTGCTGATCTTGTTCAACGCATACGAAATCATCTTCTAAACGAGTATTTTCTCTCTCTATTTTCATCATATGCATGTTTAACGACCGTAAAAGAGTTGAATGGAAAACTTCTTCAGTACATTTTTGAATATAAGGGGCGATTCAGTCCCTATTGCGATATAAACTCAATCCCTTAGTATCTCATTTCATCACTCGATCAACCGCCGCTCGGCTTCCCGATATTTCTCCGCACTTTTCTCCACGATATCATCCGGCAGCGTCGGCCCCGGTTCGGTTTTATCCCAATCCAATGTTTCCAAATAATCGCGGATAAACTGTTTATCAAAACTGGGTGGGCTGGTTCCGATCTGATATTGATCCGCGGGCCAAAACCGCGACGAATCAGGTGTAAGCACTTCATCAATCAGGTATAAAGTGCCGTCATCATCCAACCCAAATTCAAATTTCGTATCCGCAATAATAATGCCCCGATCCAAAGCATAGGTGGCCGCTTCCGTGTACAAGCGAAGACTGGTTTCACGAACCAATTCGGCAATTTCAAAACCGATTAACGCGACAGATTCTTCAAAGCTAATGGATTCGTCGTGTTCACCCAATTCTGCCTTAGTCGATGGCGTGTAGAGGATGTTGGGTAGTTTTTCAGCCTGTTTCAGGCCCTTGGGCAATGCGATACCGGATATGCTTCCGCCACTTTGATAGTCTTTCCATCCGGATCCAATTAGATAACCTCGAACAATCGCTTCAACGGGTAATGGGTGCAATTTTTTGACAATAATCCCACGACCTTGAACTTGCTCAAGATCCCCGCGATTGGAAATAACCTGCTCCAAATTCAAATCACAGAGATGATTGGGGATTACATGCCGCATCCTGCTGAACCAAAAATTCGAAACCGCCGTCAAAACCCGGCCTTTGCCCGGAATAGGGTTGGGTAGTATTACATCAAACGCAGAAATACGGTCGGTTGTTACGATCAGCATCGTATTTTCATCCACGTCATAAATGTCGCGAACCTTTCCCCGGGCGCGACGATGCAAACTTACCAACGATGTATCGTACAATGCATATGGACTGGTCATTCAGCGTTGCTCACTATAATCGAAAAACAGAATCATGTAGGCTTGACTCCTAATTTGCAAGGTACCCATCTCGATATTTGGCGGATCAAACCACAATAATATTGAGATTACATTGCCGTTATACTTTCACAAGATCGATGGCGTATGAATAGAAAATTTCTAATTCTGCTGCCATTCCTAATAACAGGGGAATCTCATGAGTTGGCTAGGTAAGGTATTTGGCGGAGCATTCGGTTTTATGCTCGGCGGTCCGTTGGGGGCAATCCTGGGAACATCGTTGGGCCATCAATTTGATAGGGGCGTAGAAGGGGTCGATGACCCGGAATTCCAACTGGGGAATCAGCGCCGTGTACAGATGGCATTTTTTACCGCGACATTCTCGGTCATGGGGCACATCGCCAAAGCGGACGGCAAAGTCTCACGCGAAGAAATCGCTCTGGCCAACGCCGTCATGAAAAACATGGAACTTTCAGATCAATTGCGCCAGACCGCCCAGCGGTTGTTCAACGAAGGTAAGAGCCCATCCTTTCCATTAGACGAGACGTTGAACCAATTTAGAGCGGAATGCCATCGACGCACAACCCTGATTCGAATGTTCATAGAAATTCAGCTCCAGGCCGCCTTCGCTGACGGTCGAATGGATTCAAGCGAAGAAAATATGCTGCTGCATATTTGCGATAAGTTGCGATTTTCCCAATTCGAATATGAAAGTCTCAAAGCAATCTTGCAGGCGCAACAACGATTTACCGACTCCGGACAATCATCGGGACGGTCCAGACGAACCGGCACCGTCAGACAACCCGATATTCAAGACGCGTATGCGGTTTTAGGATTAACACCGAATGCTACGGATAAAGAGATAAAATCTTCTTACCGGCGCCTTATGAGTCAGCACCACCCCGACAAACTCGTCGCGAAGGGGCTGCCCGAAGAAATGCTAAAGCTCGCAACCGAAAAAACCCAGAAAATACGCAAGGCCTATGAATTGGTTCGGGACAAAAGAGGTTTTAAATAACGCGATACAAGCAACCCGCGTTGTTTTGTTGTGATAACATCCCGCCCATCATTTCTATCAACTTTATTAACCCTTTTAACCGTCCGGAGTGAGCGATATGCCATCTTTCGACATTGTTTCCGAAGTAGACATGCACGAAGCGGCCAATGCCGTCGACCAAGCTAATCGTGAAGTCTCTACACGATTCGATTTTAAGAATACCGGGGCGCGTTTCGGCCTGAACGATAACGTCATAACGCTTCAAGCTGAAGCTGAATTTCAGCTACAACAGATGTTAGACATACTGCAAAATAAATTGGCTAAACGAAACATAGACATCTTATGCCTGGACGTAGACGAGCCGACGACATCTGGCAAACAGGTTCACCAACAAGGCACATTGCGCCATGGCCTGGAAACACCACTTGCCAAAAAAATCGTCAAGCGGATTAAGGACAGCAAGCTCAAAGTACAGTCCGCAATTCAGGGCGACAAAGTACGCGTGACCGGAAAGAAACGTGACGATTTGCAAAAGGTTATGGCACTGCTCCGCGATGAAAAACTGGAGTTACCCCTACAATTTAACAATTTTAGAGATTGACATTACGATTCAAGGACGGAATGGAATACTCCCTATGCAAAATCATAAACCTTACGCGCCGGCATGCGACAATAACAAAGACCCTATTTTAAACATCCTCAAACGTAGTTTCATCGAGCCAGGATTGGTTCTGGAGATTGGCAGCGGCACCGGTCAACACGCTGTATATTTCTCAGAACATCTACCCCATATTATTTGGCAACCCACTGATAGAGAAGAAAACCTAGCGGGAATAAGCGCTTGGCAAACTGATGCCGATCTCTCCAATCTAAAGCCACCGTTGGAACTCGACGTTGCGCAAAAACCATGGCCCGCCTTCCGAGCGGATTATATTTTTTCAGCCAATGCCGTTCACATTATGTCGTGGAAGATGGTCGAGAAGTTTTTTAGTGGTGTCGAAAAAAACTTGAAGCTCAACGGACTATTAATATTGTACGGCCCTTTCAATTATTTGGGGCACTACACCAGTTCAAGTAATGCACAATTTGACATTTGGCTCAAAGACCGCGACCCCAATAGTGGCATCAGGGATTTCGAAGCAATCAATCAACTCGCAGAAAATGCCGGAATGTTGCTCAGCGAAGACTGCGAGATGCCAGCCAACAACCGCAGCTTAATCTGGAAAAAATGCCGTTAGCGTGATTGATGCTTTGCATGGGATAGAATGCGTCGGGGTGGTTTAACTGATAATTTGGTAGTGGCCGAACAAGACGCAATAGAAATCTACCTCTGGACCCGTCATAAATTAGATTAGCGTCGTAAACGATCATTCCATGACTAAACACATGTAAAGTCGCGATCCAACGGCTCATCACTATTTCTCACAAAAAATAATCGGTTATTAGCGGTTCAAGCCGCTTCTGCCTGAACCGCCTTATGATTATTGTTCCAAAAGCTGAAATAGGGTTCGACATTGCTCCCTGCCGGGTGATCCATGCTGATGGTTGATTTACCGTCGGCTCGGTTAAGCGCGATGAACCGAGACACATTGCTAGAAATACTGCCCAGAAAATAATCCGCTTGGCAATGCAAATACACTTCGGTTAACAACAACAGGGTTTCTTCGAGCTTTTCCTGTTTGGACAATTTATTAAAGGTCGGTTGATCATGCCCGGTCTTGCTGGGTAAAACCAAAGTTTTAACATCCCAATCGGGACGCGCCCTTCGAATTTCCTCTACCGCCCGAAAATCGTCGCTCGCCACAAATATTGCATCGTATTCAATCCCCAAGGCCTCAATACAATCAATAAATTTAGCCGATTCGATTCGAGGATTTTCCAATATTTTATCGCCACGGCGAATATGTACACTTAGGTATCGACGATCCATCAAATCTAGAGACTTAACGCGGGTCATAACCCGCTCCATTATCTTAGGTGAAAATCTGAATAGCAGCTGGGCGAACGCGCTCTGTAGATCAACAAAGCGAATCAAACCGTCTTCGGTTGATACCTGAGAAAAACGCGATTCCAATATTTCATGGGTCAAACTCAAACTTTTGACCTCAACCCCGGCAAAGGAACCATTGATAATACCGTTGGAAATGCGGCTCATCGGCGCGAAGCATCGCGCAACTTGCCATTTTAAACGTATCTTAGGATCGGCATTGTCTATAGATAAGCTAGTCACTTGCAAAGAACGAAAGTAATCATGCCAGCCATCTTTCACGCTGTGATTCCAATTACGGTCACACAGGAAAAACCGAATATTATTAGAAAAACAATAGGCCAGGACTGCTAGCATCAGATTAATCTCGGCGAAAAACCCAAGCCTGTCCAAACTATAGACAATACACCGTTCGGATGGGATCGTATCCTGCGTTGTCAAATATTTCTGGAGCTGCGTTTCTAATTCCATTTCCATCGCATTTTTATATCGTTGCAACATTAGTATAAATTAACAGCCTTTTAGTGTCTTCATTTGCGAGACTCTAGATAAATATAATATGGTATTTGACCTATCTACAAGCCGGCTAACAACATAGAGAATTATTCCTAATAGTTTGCCGTATTCTCGGGTTCAGCTATAACCGGATTCGATAGCTCACCGATCCCACCGATTTCTATGCGCACCCGGTCGCCCGGTTTCATGTAGCCACGCGGTTTCATCTTTACACCAACACCAGCGCCTGTGCCCGTCGCAATTAGATCACCTGGCTCCAGGGTCATCACGGTACTCAAATAGGCGATCAATTCATAACAATTGAATATCATGTCTGCCGTATTAAAACACTGTCTACGATCATCGTTGACCCAGGTCTGCACTTTTAGATCATGCGGATCTTGAATCTCATCCGCGCTAACGATCCACGGACCGGTAGGGCCGTGTGTGTCGAAAGACTTACCCAAAGTAAAGGTCGGGGAGCGAAATTGCCAATCGCGAACGGATACATCATTCGCCACCATATACCCCGCAATAACTTTGCCCGCCTGATCCTGCGGAACGTGCCTGCATCGCTTGCCTATAACCACGGCTAACTCACCTTCGTAGTCAAGCTTTTCGGAAACATTGGGACGGTGAATCGCCACTCCAGGGCCAACCACACAAGAAGTTTGTTTATTGAAAAAAGTGGGGAATTCCGGTTTCGCCATGCCAGTCTCGTTAATGTGATCCCCGTAGTTCAAACTTACCGCCAGATATTTTGACGGATTTGGAACCGGGGCCTCCAACTTTACATTCTGCATAGACACTCGAGCGTCTCCCCGGTCGATCAGCGCGGACATTTTATCGATCACAGAAATTCCACCGCGTAAAAATTCCACCATATTACTTGGGATTGATTCGTCTCCTGCGGAATCCACTACCATGTCATCGACCACCACGCCAACGCGAGATTGATTGTCTTTGGTAAAAGTAACAAGTTTCATGACGTCGCTTAAAAATTGAAAAAATGAAATTGTATCAATAGGGGATAGATCGATAGGAAATTTTTATAGACTATCGATCGTGATCTCGGACACCGATCGTAGTGTAGATCCCTATACTATACTTTTTTGTTAAACCCTTCGAACACAAAAACAGCATGAGAAATGCTAATCTTTGATCCACAACAGCGGCTATGACTCAAAGCGTCATCCTACTCGCCATTGTAATCCCGGGGTTTCTTTGGGCTGGCTATCATTATTATCATGACCGGCATCAACCCGAGCCGATACTTTATCTGCTCATCGCATTTTTATTGGGCTGCTTTTCGGGTTTACTCGGTCAATTAGCATACTCTGCGCTTGACATCGTCGGTCTACGATACGATGCCTTCGAGTTGGGACAACATAATCGAGCCGGATTGCTTTTATATTCACTTTGCGTAATCGGCGTTATAGAAGAAGGCGCAAAATTTCTCCCGTTTTGGTTGATCGTTCTGAAATTTAAACATTTCGATGAAGTGATCGATGGCATTATTTATGCTTCATTTATCAGCTTGGGCTTTGCCTGCTATGAGAATTTCCACTATGCGCAATTTATGAATTCACGGGAAATGCTAGCCCGAGGGCTCGCAAGCCCACTGGTTCACGCCATGTTTGCTTCAGTATGGGGTTATCATTGCGGCAGAGCCTGGATAGAACAACGGAAGATTTTCCCCGCTGCAATTTATGGTCTGCTTATCGCGATAATCCTACACGGTCTATATGACTTTATGATTATTGGATCGCCAGGTTGGATTCAGGCCAGCTCCGCATTGCTGATCCTTTCGATTTGGCTATGGCGAATCGAATTGCTTAGAAGACTTAGTCTTCGCTATTGAATAAGCCGAATTAACATAGAATTTATCGCCGAAAAAGTGCGGTTAGGTGAAGCTTCTGTAGTCTAACGGTGGTTTGAATGCTCATCCACAACCAGTGTCACCATCGGTATATCGCCAGTAGTCCAGCTTACATCGAAGAATTGCCCCGAATACAATACATCCTTCTTTGTTGATGGATGATTTGGCCGACTGACCTCGAAGGCTATATCGGGAACATCAAAAATAGGTAGCCATTCCGGTAGGCAAGATTGCCTTCGGCGCAGAAACGGCCCCTCGTATCGATCCAAAACATGATCGAAGCTATCTGCATCGGCTAAAGAGCGGTGCAACACGGTTAGTTGTTCACCCGTTTGTCGCCTATCATCGGTAAGACATTTTTCCAGCAACGGCGGATGAGACCCAGAGCGAAGCGGCACATCCAATAGACTTTCCATTGGCTGATGCCAATCATCTAATTCTGAACTCTCAACGTCCTGCCGCAATAGTCTGGAAACATCTTGACCCAACAAACTTTGTACTTGCGACAAGCTGTCCTCGTCTACCAGCGCTGCCGGAGAATATAACTTGTCCAAACAAACGGACTCATTAGGTCTTTTCAAAAAAAAGATACCCTCAAGTATATTTCTTAGTGTTGGCCTATTAATTTCGGATAATGCAACTCGGTGTCGCCGATAGCGTAGCATTCTCTCGATATCCCAATGCGGAATATTAAAGCTAAACCGGCCTTCACTGTCGGTTTTCACCTCTTTCATTACATTACTTGCCGAAAATAACGGAAAAAACCAACTCCACCGAATTTCACGTGGGAAAAAACCCAAAAATGAGGCCTGCACATCGCGAATTTGTATAACCACCCCGCCTATGGGAATAGTGCAGGCTTTGTGGGTATCGTATCGAACCACTCGACCCCAAATTTTTCTCCCTGGCCTTTGCTCCTCTAGCGGATCAATTTTGACATCCGCATTAGTTTTCCGCACCAATCTTTCCGATGCAATACCAACCGTCTTTGCAAGATACCGAATTTGAGGCTCATTAAGATTCAGGATTTTTTTGCCATATTCTGAATCCAATTCCCAACTTGATGGTTTCATTCTCTGTCTGCTCTTTAGAATATAACGACAACCTATCAGCAAGAATACGGTACTACCTTCTACAGCCAAGGTATTATTTAACGCCATTTATGTGAAATATTACCGCGATCTTGATCTTGACAAATGACTATTATTAATCTGGTATAGAGTTTCATTCGAAACGCGCAGGCCTTCGAAAACCCCAATCGCTACTTAGAATTAGCCGTTCTACCCTAAAAACAACGATGCGTAATCCACCGAGCAACTCTCACCCGGTTAAACGGTCCGTTAATCAATGATTACGAAATTAGGTTCAAAATGGGTTCAGGTTGTCGTCGCATTAATTGGCTTGGTGATTTGCGGCTGCAGTCCGCTTACTACGCAAATCTCGTCTCATGACGACAGGTATGGCCAAGACTGTATAGCGCTTTACCAGAAGCTCGACCGATCCAGCGATAAGGCCGGAACGCTCGACTCTGGCACGGCTCAGATCGATGGTTTCCCACATTTACGAATTAACCGATTTTTGTCAATATTCGCAGACCAAAGTTTAAGCGGTTTAAAATTATCGGCTTGGCTGGAACGATTACGCAGACTCGATTATTCCGTAAGGCTGCATGAATATGTCAATCTCCCTCAACAAAGCCGTAAACAGCTAGCCCCGCAGGTTCCCAACGAGCTTGCGTTACGGCAACAACTAGATGAATGCGGTCGCTATTTGGTTTCGTATCAGCTCAACCACCCGAATCAACAACAGGCATTGTTCGATAACGCACGTGTGCCGGATTCCTATATACAGTGGCATCGCGTTGTAGGTTTGTATCCAATTGTACGGTTGTTTGCGAAAGCCGGGGTTGAAGACCTGCACCAAGAACTATCGAAAAATTTTAAGACCGACCCTACAGAACTGGCGGTTAGTGGGCACCTCATGCGTTATGCTCCAAACACGGGGCATTGGCTTAGCGCAGAGCAAATCCAAAGCATTTTGGCCGAATCGTCCAAAAACCCATTGAAGATTCCCGGTCCATCGGATGAAGCCTTGAATCTATTGTTCGGCACATTTGCGCCAATTTGGGAAATTGACGTGATTAACGATCAAGATAATATCGGCGCCATATCATTTGACAAGAACGGGCAATTTCAAGTCGACAGGACGAAACCACGGGTATACAGACAAGTCTCGCACACCAGCTTCGGCGGAAAAATCTTACTGCAGCTCAATTATATTGCCTGGTTCCCGGCCAGAGAAAAAGAATCGTCTTTAGACCTGTACGGCGGCCGGTTTGATGGTCTGATTTGGCGTGTGACACTGGGCGCCGATGGCCACCCTCTGGTCTACGACAGCATCCATCCATGCGGGTGCTACTATCTAATATTTCCACGCAAAGGAATGCAATTGATTCCGCCTAACGAGCATGATGAACCCGTTCTATCTCCATATTCCGCACCCGATTTGGGCGATCAGCAACGTCTGGTCATTCGGGTAGCCCATCGTACGCATTATATCGACCGGGTATATACGGCAAACACAAACCAACAAAGCACCGTTTATGCGCTCAATCATTATTCTGACCTGCTCTCCGTTAAATCGAAATCAGATCAAAATCGAAGCTTCTTTAACGAACACGGGCTGGTCTCCAACAGCGAGCGGTTGGAACGATTTGTCCTGTGGCCGCTAGGCGTCCGCAGCGCAGGTGCGATGCGGCAATGGGGAACCCACGCCATCGCATTCATCGGGAAGCGCCATTTTGACGACCCGTATCTTATGGAGAGTCTGATCAAACCAATGCAGCAACTCTATTGACGCAAGCTAATCAACGGATTGGCGCCGACAAAACACAAACCTAAATTTTGTCAGAATTACCGAGCTCTGCCGAAAAGATTTTGTGTCCCAAATCGAAGCATTTAATTTTTCGGCGGAGGCGTAACTGGCATGAGATAATAAAACCACTGAAGCGTTAGCAACCAACCACCTGTTAAACAACCAATTTCGGAACAACTCACAAACTTTAACGGAGACTATATGAGCTTTCAGACCCTAGATATAGAGCAGGTGAAAAAAATGTTGGATGAGCAAACTATTACCGTCGCCGACATTAGAGACCCACAATCGTACCAAGCCGCGCATATTGAAGACGCTGTGTCGATCAATGAAAACAATGTCCAGGAGTTTATCGAAAATTCTGATAAATCCAAGCCGTTACTGGTCTATTGCTACCACGGGCACAGCAGCCAGGGTGCGGCGGAGTATTTCGCAAACATGGGTTTTAACGATGTATATAGTATGGATGGTGGCTTTGAAGCCTGGCGGGTAAATTTCCCTGATGCATAAGCAAGAACACACTCGATCGAAAGTAATGTCGCGCTCCCACTAACGAAGTATAACTTCGAATGATTTTTAACTCGATTTCTAACTTGGTCAGAAATGCTTCCCAATATCAAATATACCATCGGTAGTGCCTTGCTTTTTATTGCGGCAACCCATTCCCTGGCTACCGAAAATACGATTATGGTGGGTAATTTTTCCACTGGAGATTTAAGCCATTGGGAGCCGGAGAAATTCACCGGTAAGACTGCAACCCGCTATTCACTAGTCGAGGCAAATGGGATTTACGCACTACGTGCTGAAAGCCATCAAAGCGCATCCGGGTTGGTCCGGAAAATTAATATCGATCTATCAAAAACGCCCTATCTAAATTGGTCTTGGCGAGTTGACCAAGGTTTGGAAAACACAAACGAACAAAATAAAAGCGGGGATGATTTTACCGCTCGAATCTATATCGTAATTAGTGGCGGATTGGCATTTTGGCGGACCCGTGCGCTTAATTATGTTTGGGCCAGTCATACGGCTCGGTATTCGCGATGGGCAAACCCGTTTGCCGGAGAAAACGTAATAATGATGGCTCTGAGGACCGGTACCAAGGATAACAATATCTGGCAACAGGAAAAACGAAACCTGAAGGCCGATCTTAAGGCTGCTTTTGGCGAAACGATTACTACCATAGACGCGATTGCTCTGATGACCGATACCGATAATACCGGAACCAGCGTGACCGCATATTACGGCAATATATTTTTTTCGGCGCAATAGAATAAAACGCTAAAAACCAGAAAGGCCCGCCGATCCCTCGGCAGGCCCGTTCCGTCAATCTTTTCATTCCCTACAACTCGAAGCTATGTAAGCGAATACCCTAACAAAGCGGAGCAGTGGGAATACTCTGAAATCAGAACATCAATTGTCCGCCGTTTACCGCGATATCAGCTCCAGTGATAAACGCCGCCGTGTCGGACGCCAGAAAATCTACAATACCCGCAACCTCGTCGACTGTTCCCAATCGGCCGACCGGAATATCGGAAATGATCGCGTCGCGAATTTTTTCCGGCACAGCCATGACCATTTCCGTCGCGATATATCCAGGAGAAACCGTATTGACTGTAATGCCTTTGCGTGCAACTTCCTGCGCCAACGCCATGCTGAAACCATGCATTCCACGCTTTGAAGCCGAATAATTGGATTGGCCCAGCTGTCCTTTTTGTCCATTAATCGAAGAAATGTTTACGATCCGGCCCCAACCTTGTCCCAACATGCCGTTAACCACATTACGGCTCATGTTGAACACACTGTCTAGATTGACATGAATAACCTCATTCCATTGTTCCAACGACATTTTTCTAAGTGTTGTATCACGCGTAATTCCGGCGTTGTTGACCAAAATCTCGATGGTGCCGTGTTCTTGTTCTATTTTACTGATCAGTTCTTCGCATTGACCGTAATCGCTGGCATCGGCCTGATAGATTCCGATATTGTAACCCTTGGCTTGAACTTCTGAACGCCAGGCTTGTGCTTTCTCTTCGTTTCTGTAATTGGTGACCACCTTGTATCCGGAATCGGCCAACTTTAAACAAATCGCGGCCCCAATACCGCCGGTACCCCCGGTAACCAATGCAATTTTTGAATCGTTACTCATTATTTTCCCCTCTAGAATATTGAAATAATTTAGGATTAAAAAGATTGAGTGTGAACAGTAACGCGAGCGACATTGGCTTGGCAAGAAATTTTCCCGATACAACGCTGAATTTGGTATTCAGCATGGCCTTTTGATCAACCTTCGTTAAATCACAAGCAAGTCTGTCATCACCGATCCACGTGAAACATCGTCGCTAAACGGCTAGCTTAATCGGGCTCTGACCCGGTAGACGCTAACACGTGGACAACGGTACTGGTTAGATGTGACAGATCCTCGGTATTGATCACATACGGCGGCATCATATAAACCAATTTTCCAAATGGGCGCAACCAAATACCCGCCCCTACAAAAAATTCGGAAACCCGGCGTAAGTCGACTGGTTCTTTCAATTCGACAACACCGATGCCCCCCAAAACCCTGACGTCTTGGACGGACTCGATACTCTTGCACGGCAATAATTCCTGCTTGAGTTGGTCTTCGATGCGCTTGATATCTTGTTGCCAATCATTGGCAAGCAAAAGATCAATACTCGCCACCGCCACGCTACACGCCAGTGGATTCGCCATAAAGGTCGGCCCGTGCATCAAACACCCAACATATTCAGAAGAGCAAATCGATTCAGCAATTTCGGTACGGGTCAACGTCGCTGCCAACGTCATATAACCGCCCGTCAGCGCTTTGCCCAAACACAAAATATCCGGCGAAATACCCGCATACTCACAAGCGAATAATTTTCCAGTACGCCCAAAACCTGTTGCTATTTCATCTGCGATCAACAAAACATTATATTGATCACACAATTCCCTTATCGTCCTTACATAAGCTGGATGATAAAAACGCATACCGCCCGCACCTTGCACAACCGGCTCCAGAATCACCGCGGCGATTTCTTCGTGATGCTGCTCAAGGATCTGCGCAATTTCCGCGCAATCCATCGGATCCCAGTCTTCTCCGAAACGCGACTTGGGAATCGGAGCAAAAAACTGAGGCGGCAAGATACCTTTAAATAAATGGTGCATGCCTTTCACTGGGTCACACACCGACATCGCACCAAAGGTGTCACCGTGATAACCGCCACACAGACTCAAAAACCGAAATTTCTCAGAATAACCCCGGGCTTGCCAATATTGAATAGCCATCTTCAACGCGACTTCGACCGACACCGATCCCGAATCGGACAAAAATACTTTATCCAACCCTGCCGGCGTGATTTCGACCAGACGTTTGCACAGATCAACCGAGGGCATGTGGCTAAGCCCCCCGAACATCACATGCGCCATACGCGAAATCTGCTGCGTTACCGCCTGATTGAGTTTGGGATGATTGTATCCATGAATAGCGCTCCACCAAGATGCCATACCATCAATCAGCACTCGCCCATCGGCCAGGTGCAATCTAACCCCGTGCGCTTCGGTCACCGGGTAAGCCGGGAAAGGGTCGACCATCGAATCATAGGGGTGCCAAATATGGTGGCGGTCAAACTCGGTATTTTGCCGGGACCATCGGTTATTCATCGACGGTATGTCCATAATCGATTACAGCAGGCACGTTAACTCAATTTGCGGTCGTTTATACGCATTGTGTCTATGAAATATCCGTCTAACTCAAACTGAGAACAAATCAAATATAACACTCTTCAAATTCCTGATTTTAGCGTATTGAATGTTAAACCAAAGCGTCCCAGATATTGCCTGACCCGATGACTGTCATTGACTGTCGCTTTTTGCTTTCTGCTTTGCGAGAATAATCGGCGCCCCGCTTCAGCCATACTACTTGATTCTCTACAGACCCGAATAACGCCCGCCAGTTGCACTCGATCAAATAAATCAGTATCGAGCAACTGTTTTTCTTCCAATAAACCTTCTAGTCCTGGATCTAAATTACTTGACTCGGCCTCCAACCTTATCCAATTGTGTTGTAAGCGCTCGATCTCTTCGCTTACGACCGTTTCAGTAATCCGTCCACCCAATGCTAACGTCGCCATACGCGTCATACTCGCGTTCAAATCGCGAAAATTTGCGGACCAAAACGCATCGCCAGATGTCGCAAACGCCAAGTATGCTTTCCGGGCAGCTTTGTTGAACGAAACACGATGACCACTTTTTTGCGCCCACCTCTCCAATTCAAATTCTAGATTTGGCTCCAGATCCTCTAATCGGTTGCGCAGTGACGGCAATTCATATACCCACAGATTAATCCGAGCTAACAGATCTTCACGAAATCGCCCAGCGCGAACTTCATCCAATAGATCCCGGTTGGTACCCCCAATCAATTGAAAATCGCTGCTTTGCTCACGGTCGTCACCCAAAGGCATGAAGCGTTTGTCCTCAATAGCTCGCAATAGCATTGCTTGTTCGTCCAGGCCTAGTTCGCCCACCTCGTCCAAAAACAACAAACCTTTATCCGCCTCTCTCAACAGCCCCGCCCTGGCGTTAATGGCTCCGGTAAACGCCCCTTTTTTATGTCCAAACAGCGACGACATCGCATTCTCACCCCGCAGAGTCGCGCAGTTAACCTCAACAAACTCGCCCGATACCTGGCCGCGCTGCTGCTTTAGCGCGAATACCCTGCGTGCTAATTGTGATTTTCCGGCACCGGTGGCACCGGTTAATAAAATTGGGTCCGTCGATCGTATGGAGACTTGTTCGATCTGTTCGATCATGCGGTTGAAAGCCGGATTGCGCGTATGAATTCCTCCTTTAAGGTATACCGTGCCTTCTTCCTTCTCCCGCGAAAAACGCGATGCTATCTGATCATACTTAGATAAATCCAGATCGATAATCTGGTGTTGGCTGCGGCCATAGCTTTGCCGCGAACCCGGTGCAGTTTGCAGCAGGCGTCCGGGGAAATAACGAGCTTCGGTCAACAGATATAAACAAATCTGGGCGACGTGCGTGCCGGTAGTGATATGAATCAAGTACTGTTCTTCTTCGAGGCTAAACGGGTAGGACCTGGAAAAATCCAACAAAGTCCCAAACACCGTTTCAAAATCCCACGGATTATCAAACTTAATTCGATGGTGGCAAACCTCCGTCTCAGGCGACACCGCAGCTATATCTTCGGTCACCTGGTCGGCCAGACCCTGAGAGCGGCCACCAAATAAAAGATCCAAACGATCGATAATCAAATCATCTTGCCCGCACATGGATACGTTTGGCCGCCATTTGTCCCAACGCTTTTCGCCCTTGCCACGCCTGTCCAGGCTGGTACCCAATAAACTTATAGCCACCGTCTTCATACTATCAATAATAATATAAGACTATCTTTTATGATAACGAGCCTCTTGCAAAACACTCGGCTTTCAAGTGAGCGCAAATAAAAATAAGACGC
>CAZUGA010000055.1:0-25772 GCA_964619885.1 uncultured Methylococcaceae bacterium | reverse complement strand
TACATCAATCAGATCAACCATAATAAAATCTAGGTGGTTGCGCTGGACGCTTACCGAATTTCAGAGCATCGGAGAGGCGTAAATTGGCCCGGATTGGGAAATGTAGCGTGTTGGCGGAATGCAGGCCAAGTGGGAGGGCCGGTTCGTTGCTGAACCGGAAAACGCGGGTTGTCGATTCCGATCAGGTGGATAGAAAACAATCTAAGTTTTGCGCGGACGTGCGAGGTGGCGCTCGGCTGGGTAAGCCTAAATGGCTCAGGATCTTCGATGGCACCGATGATTTTCTAGGTCATGCCTTGCTCTTCAATCAGATAACCTTGGCGTGTCAATACCCTCAAGAGCTAATCACTCGATTTCCAACTTCATTGTAGCGCCCAACCTGCCCAGATTAGCGCTGATTTGAAATCTACTGGACTGTGCCCAACCACGCCAGGCGACTAACCTAGATTTCCCACCGACAGCACAATCCCTGGTTTGAAATTTCGAAGCTTCAACCAGCGCGACGCAACCAATTAAATCAAAAAAAACGATCCATGTTTCGATGACCAACCATGTCTAATCTATTCTCCGATAAAGACGAATACTGCTACCTGGTCCCTCCGAAAATTTCCTAGCTAATCGATATTTACTCCCATTACTAAGAAATTCATAATACCCGGCCACCTGAGTGTGTAATTCGACCAATTCTTTAGACCCATAGCCTTCCAGTGGTTTAGATGTCGGCGGTTCCAAATCCGAGTTTTCCAACACCCACTTTGGATTTTCTGCATTGAGCTGGCTTGCTGATGGCGGTAATGGTTGAAAACCCAAATAGCCCGAGTAAATCGGCTTCTCGAAAATGCGGCTCTTCAGCTTTTCGCCAATCTCTACCCTCGATGAAATTCTTTTTAAATACTGTTTCCTTGTCTGTTCGTTCCAAATCGTTGGTACACCATACCAGTTATGAGATACGTGCTCTCCGCTTTTTATATTCTCTTCAACCCAACGCTCCGCCAACAATTGATTGCTATCACCCTTCCACCAAGACAGAGAATTCTGAGCCAGCGCGAATGAATTTGGTAGAATGCAAATCAGCCCCAATGCAGCTAAAATATAGGGTTTGTTTGGGCAAAGTTTATTGGCTATATCCGATAGCAAGACTGCCCCACCAATGGCTAGAATAGGAAAGCACCACAATAAATAATGGATGCTGGTGTATTTCCACCCTCCAATCGCTACAACCATTAACCCGACGGGTACAAACAAAATACGCAAATTGTAGCGATATTTGAACAGAGCCCGAATGGCACCAAGTACAAAAATAATGCCGATGATTCCTTCAACTTGGACCAAGCGCATAGGTATCCAAAGAAACGGGTATTCACCCCAATCAATATAGAGCTGCCCATCCATCACGTGATCACGTTCATACCGAAAACCCAGCCAATACTCCTGTGGTACTAACAGCAACCCAGGGTTCGTGACTAAAAATGCCAGAAGAAAAACGATACCGATTAACGCCAAGTCACGAATGATTATTTTTGGGCTACCCTCGCCGAATTGGATGCGCCAAACGACTAACACTATACAAACATACGAAAAAACTAATGCGGCATTGTATTTGGCCGCGACCGCCATTCCAGAAAAAACAGCGGCGGCGACCAAATATCCTGGTACACCTAGAATGGAGTACAGCGGCTTATTTTTACTATTTAAAACCTGTGCGCTCAGCGCTAATGCAATAGCACACAAAAGCGCAGTTAGCACATCGGGAAGTATCAATGTTGATCGGTAAATAAATGTATGCGTAAACGTCAATAAACCCGCAGCAATTAAACCGACCGATTGATTGCAAGTTATGCGGCCCAGTAAATAAGTCGTAACAATTAACAGTACCCCCAACAACACCGAAAATAGTCTCAAGACGATAAATTCAGTCGTTACTTTTGCGGTGCCATAAATTGGCCAATCCAAAAAAAAACCAATTTCTGCAAAATTTAATCCTGTCACAGCTCGCTCTATGAGCGCCACAAACCCGAATGCCACGAATACAACATAGGAATACAACGTGGGGTAGTTGTACATTGTCGGGAGTATCGTTTTAAATTGATAGAAGTTAATCAAATTCTCGATTAGCGGAATTTCGTCTCCGAAAACAGGCTGCTTGATTGGACCCAATGCCATCAATATGAAGACAAAACAAAGCAAAGCGAGTGCATAAGAATGAGGCCTCTTAATTACTTTTTGATCGCTCATTTTTCCAAAATTTTGTTGTTAACGCTTATTATTATTCAATGTCGAGTGTAGCTCTGATATTGGATTTGATAAAGTACGATCGAGAAAACAAGGCATTTCATTGCCGCCGAACAAATTATAATTTAAGTTACGCCGATTAATTGAGATTTATGAAAACCCAGGCTCTAACGTCAATTATTCGCTCAATGTGGACAGGCGCGGAGGAGATCACAATAAGCAGGATGCTAACCTGGGGGGCTCTAATTTGGGGGCTATACAGTGCCATTCAATTAATGGCCAATGGCATTGTTCTGGACCAGGTTCTTGAACCGGCTCAGATTATCAGCGGCTCGGTACCGTACCCTTCAGAGCATCCACGTCAACTTAGGGATTTTACCGATAACGGACATTTTTACCCAGACCACCCGGTATGGATCGAATCTTGGAAAAAAAGAAATTCTAAAGAATGGCAGGCGCTGGGGCGCAAATACAAGTTTCGTCTAGTACTTTCACCTACCAAAACAAGACTGGATCTACCTGTAGCCCTTGAAGGGACCTTATGGACACTTTATGTCATTCCGATTCCGGTAAGCTACTTATAGATAATATCCAATGCTTTTTCTAAATCAATACCCAATCGTAGCAATTTTCAACAGTCGAATTCCTAAGCTTGATATTCTGAAACTCTAAATTTTTCGCTTAACCTGTGGAATCTAAGGTCATGCTCGGCCAAATGCCGATCCACCGCCAAACTGGCCTGACAAAGCTGCGCCAGATCGGAATTGTGAGAAAAAAGATCAGCGCGTAAAAAAGCGATTTCTCTTTTGAGTCGAACACTCACCCAAATCAGGAAGATCACGCTGCCCATCAATACGCTACACAATAACAACAGAAAAATAACCGCGTTCATTCAGTCACACTAGACAATTTCATCCAGCCGTGCGCGACGTCTTGAGGGTATTTCTTCTTTAGCTTGATATTTTGGGCGTTTTTGCGTCTGGTCCCGATGCTTGCCATCGCGCGCTATCTTGGAAATTTTCTGAATCACTACCGGTTTTAGAGCAGATATTTCGTTCATCTCACCTCCATTAATCCCTAGACATTAACAATTCACGGCGCTAAACCATATCCAATTCGGCCAACTCTTCATCACTCAGCAATTTGTTCAGATCCACCAGGATCAGAAGTTGGCTTCCCCTACTGGTTACACCTTGGATATATTTAGAGCTTTCGTCGTTACCAACGTTGGGTGCCGCCTCGATCGCGGAATCTGCTAGTTCAACAACCTCTGCGACGCTATCTACCAAAATTCCAATGATTTGATCTTCGGCTTCGATGATAACGATCCTGGACGCTTCATCAAGCGTCGTCGATGCTAAACCAAAACGATATCGTGTATCGATTACCGTAACAACATTGCCGCGCAAATTAATGATCCCTATCACATAATCGGGTGAGCCGGGCACAGGGGCAATATCCGGTATGCGCAATACTTCTTGTACCTGCATCACGTTAATTCCGTAGGTTTCATCGCCTAATCGGAAAGTAACCCACTGATTGACCGGATCACTTAGCTTTTCCTGTAATTCACTCATACTCTTCACCGCGTTCATGGTATTTTTGAAATTCTATGAATTTAAGTGTAGTCAACTAAATAAAGCTTTGGTGTGCGATTAATCGATTCAAATCAATCAATGAGCGTAGTTGATCGGTTGCAATACCTAGCAACCACGGTTTGTCGACCTTGGACCTTCTCCATTGGATTTCATTGAACTCTAATTTGACAACCGCAGAAACCTCGTCACAAACGATCCCCCAATGACTATTACGAATTATCAATGCTTTCTTATATGAACTTGTATCGTGTTGCTGCTTTATCTTTCGTACATCTCGCTTAAACAAAAATGGGGTATCCAACAAAACCACCTGATCGCCTTGATTTTGTATATAACCGATGACCATAGCGGGCTGATTCGGTAGCTGGCCAATCTCTTCCGGTAAATCTATGGTTCGTGATAAATCCTGCAACGGTGTTGCCAAGGGTAAGTTATTTACCTTAAAAAACAGCGCTAAAAAATCAGAATGTTGGTTGTCTTTCCGGTCGGATCCATTCTTTGCGCCAACCCTAACACTCGACTGCTCGTCGAATGCGTCTTTTTTGTTTATCGCTTGCGTTTCAGAATTTTGCTTTGCGGAGCTTTCGGCAACAATTTCTCGCGTCGTTATATTATCGACGAGCAAGGTTTGGAAATAGACATCCAGTGCGAGACCTTGGTCCATCAAACAAGCTCGACGAGACCTTCGCGATGCCATTATCCGGCCATTGCTTGGCTGCGAAACCGCTCCAGGCGCATCAAATATTCCAAAAACTCGCTATACGCCAATATAGCCCTGGATTTGGGCGCATGGTACGGTGGCGGAACGCCTGCTCGACTCGCATCGCGCATCTTTGTATCAACCGGAACTACCGAAGTCCACAGGTGCTCTTGGTAATTTTCTCGCAGGTAACGCAGGGATTGCACTGATGCGCGCGTTCGCCGATCAAACATTGTTGGAACAATGGTAAAATTTAGCGGATGTTTACGCGATTTTTGTATCATACTCAGCGTACGCGTCATGCGCTCCAAACCTTTCATCGCTAGGAAATCGGTCGATACCGGTACGACTAGATGTTGGCAAGCGGCCAACGCGTTGATCATCAATACGCCCAGCATTGGAGGACTATCTATCAAGGCATAATCGTATTGACCATTGACTTTGTTTAACGCGCGGGATATAGCCAGCCCCATCCCATCAAGCGATGCACACTGACGATCCAGCGTAGCTATTGCGGAGCCTGCGGGTAGCAAGTCCAAACCCTGGAATCTTGTATTGAAAATGATTGGCGTGGGGCTCATCTCCTTGTCCAGGCTCGCCGCCGAAAATATATCGTATACACTGCTGGCAATGGTATCGGGATTTAGCTCGAAGTAGCTGGTCAACGAACCATGAGGATCCAAATCAACCAATAAGGTATTAAATCCCCATGCCGACAAAAGCCCCCCCAAAGTAACCACCGAAGTGGTCTTGCCTACACCGCCCTTTTGATTCGATACAGCCCAAACCTTCATGGCTAATTTTTGTCAGCAACCGCCGATTGAGGCGAAGGAGAATTTTTGTCGTTGGCGGCTGATTGGAGTAGCTTACTGCGTTCGTCGGACAAAATTTTATGCCGCGCCGCGGATTGGGCCAGTAGAACCAAAACCACTCTGCGATTTTTGTATCTTCCTTTCTCGCTAAGGTTATCAGCCACTGGATGAAATTCTCCGTAACCGATCGCAGCCATCCGCTCGGGCTTAACGCCGTTACGGTTTAACTGATTCACAACACTGGCCGCTCTACCGGCTGATAGCTCCCAATTTGACGGAAAGGCGATGGTATGAATCGGTCTATTATCGGTATAGCCTTCAACGTGAATTGTATTAGGAAGATTACGCAGGATCTCACCGATCTTTTGCAGTACAGGTAATGCATCGCGAGAAAGATCGGCGCTTCCACTGCCAAACAACATGGCGCTCTTCATCTCTACTTCAATCCATAGCTCGTTCTGTTTGACATCGATTAGTTCTTGGTCAATATAGGGGGATAGAACTTCTTCGATTTGGTCCGAAATTCGCCTCAAACGAGATTGCTCTTGCTCTAAATCGATAATTTTTTCCAATTGTTCAGTAAGCTTATCAGGGTCACTGTGACCCACAATCAGATTTTCAATCGGATTGGTATCGCGCCTTATTTCACCGATCTGAATAGGATCCAATGTTTGTTCAGGTTCGGCGAACGCGTCGTCCAATGAATCGGACAACACTCGATATTTACCCTCATTCACCGAAGATATTGAATACATAATCACAAAAAACGCAAACAACAAGGTGATAAAATCGGCGTAAGAAATCAACCAACGTTCGTGGTTTTCCGCACTCTCTTCTACACTGTTTCTGCGCGACCGGGCCATTGTTAGCTATATTCTCGTCGGATTACCTAAGATAACCTGAAAGTTTGATTTCGATATTCCTGGGATTTTCCCCTTCGGCGATAGCAATGACACCTTCAACAACCAATTCTCGTGATTGCACCACAGCGTGACTTTGCGCTTTTAATTTGTTCGCGATGGGTAAAAATATTAGATTCGCCAAGCCTACACCATATATGGTTGCGACAAATGCGGTGGCAATACCTGGGCCCAATTTACTCGGGTCACTCAAATTCTGCATCACGTGGATCAACCCCATCACCGCACCTATAATGCCTATAGTCGGCGCATAGCCCCCCATGGCCTCGAAAACCTTAGCGGCTTGGTGCAACCGATGCTCCCTTGCGGTTAGTTCAACCTCCATACAATCCCGTATGACTTCAGGTTCGTTACCATCAACCAACAATTGAAGGCCCTTCTTGGCAAATGGGTCCTTTTCCTTAGGAATTACAGTTTCCAATCCCAACAAACCTTCCTTTCGGGCTAACGAGCTCCAGTTCACCATCTTTTTAATTTCTGTTTTTAATTGAATCTTCTGTGGCTTGAATACCCAAATGGTGATTTGCATTGCGTGGACAAACACTGCCGGCGGTGTTTGTAATAATGTCGCACCTATTGTGCCACCCATAACAATCAAAAATGCTGGACCATTGAGCAATGCATCCACGTGCCCACCTTCCAGCAAATTGCCACCTATAATGGCGACAAAGCCGAGCGTGATCCCAATTATGCTCAATACATCCATAAGCAGCTATAAAGACGCCAAATCTTTGGCCAGATCGTCCAAATTCAAGACCCTATCGGCCAACTTTGCATCGACTATCGCTTTTGGCATGCCATAAACGGTACAGCTGTCTTCATCTTGCGCCCAAATAGACGCACCACAATCCTTCAGTTTCTGCGCCCCGACTTTTCCATCCGAACCCATCCCGGTCAACACAACAGCAAGTACATTTTTTCGAAAACGGCTCGCGATGGATCGGAACGCTACGTCTGCACAGGGATGAAAATATTCGTCTTTCTGACTTTCTCGTATCGAAATACGATCCACGGCACCGCTGTTGGCCAGCTCCAATTGATAGCCACCGGGGGCGAGTAGTGCGACCCCCTTCTCAAGCAAATCTCCATCCTCCGCTTCTTTTACGCGTATTGGTGACAATTCATCCAACCGTTGCGCAAAACTGGAGGTAAAATTACCCGGCATATGCTGGACCAGTAAAACTGGCATTGGGAAATTTGCAGGAAACGAAGATAATATTTTTTGGATCGCAACGGGGCCCCCCGTAGATGCTGCGATTACAAGCAGTGAATAATCATTTCCCCTTAATTTAGCACTAGCCGGTCGGGTTTTATTGTTAGGCAGTCCACCCGAATGCATAACATTGCCGGTTTTATGTTTACGCCTAATACGCGCCGCCTGCCAACCCAATGCTCGAACCCGTGAGCAAAATAAACGTTTGGCGGTTTCCACGTCCACATCGATTTCATCAAGTTGTTTTGGGAAAAAATCCATCGCACCAGCCTCAAGTGCATCCAATGTCGCTTGGGCACCCTGCTGTGTAGCAACCGAAAACATCATGACTGGCGTCGGCGTGTGTTGCATTATCTGCTTGACTGCTGATATACCGTCCATGACTGGCATCTCGATATCCATGGTCACAACATCGGGTTCAAGTTCAGCAACTTTACGAAGCGCTTCGAGGCCAGTAGACGCCTCCCCAACAACCTCGATATCGTTCTGACCCGCAAATAATTCGGCTACACGACGACGCATGAATCCAGAATCATCAACTATTAGAACACGAACGGTTTTCATTTTCGGATGATTTTTATTATTGGTGTCGATTGTTAGAAACGACTATGCTGAATGTGCCGATTATGCTGCGTATCGCTTCATTAAACTGGGCACATCGAGAATCAGTGCTATATTGCCGTCGCCGGTAATGGTTGCCCCGGAGAGACCTTCCAAACCCTGCAGCTTTGCGCCCAAGGCTTTAATGACCACCTCTTCTTGACCGATCAGATGATCGACTACAAAGCCAACCTGTTGTCCACCGACACTGACGATGACTACGTGGCCGGCAGACAGTTTTTGACGCTGCATTTCGTCATGACGGTCCAACAACCAATCGCTTAGATAAAACAAAGGCAATGCGCGTTCTCGAACCATCACTACCAGCTGCCCATCAACCACATTGGTTTGTTCCAAATCCAAATCCAATATTTCCACAACGCTGACCAGGGGCAGCGCAAACGGCTGATCTTGTAGCTGAACCATCAATGTCGGCATGATGGCGAGGGTCAATGGTACTTTAATAATAATACGGCTGCCCTCACCCTCCACCGAATCTATTTCAACACTGCCATTCATTTGCGCGATTCGTGTTTTTACGACATCCATACCCACACCACGTCCCGACACATCTGAGATCTCAGTTTTGGTAGAGAATCCTGGCAAGAATATCAAATTAAAACAGCTCTTATTGTCCAGCCTCGATGCTGACTCTTCATCCATTAGACCTTTTTCGACGACTTTTTTCCGCAACGCATCCGCATTCATACCGCGACCATCATCTTCGATAATGAGTTGAATATGGTCACCTTCCTGCGAAGCATTCAGGACCACCTTTCCCGCACTCGGTTTACCGACGGCCAGGCGTTGTTCCGGCATCTCTACGCCGTGGTCTACCGCATTCCGCACCAAATGTACTAATGGATCAGCCAATGCCTCGACTAAGTTCTTATCGAGATCTGTATCTTCGCCTCTAAGCTCAAGGTTGATCTCCTTTTTCAAGCTTCTGGCAAGATCGCGCACCACCCTGGGGAAACGACCAAAAACCTTTTTGATGGGTTGCATTCTGGTTTTCATTACCGCGCGTTGCAAGTCCGATGTCACGACGTCTAGGTTACTAATCGCCTTGCCAATTTGGTCCGGGTCATTCGACATCCTCAAATTTTCAAAGCGGTTACGTACCAATACCAATTCACCGACCATATTCATGATGTCATCCAATCGTTGCACATCAACTCGAACGGTGGTTTCCGCAGGAATCGGGGATGGTTTGGTCGGCTTTTTGGGTGACAGCTTAGACACGGCCGCTGACTGCTTTGTGCCTGCGTTTTCGCTGCGCACACCATTCGACGGTTTCGCATCAGGTTTTGGCGACTCGTCTGTTTTTATTTTGGGTACTCCGGCATGCCTACCTTTACCATGCAGTTCGTCAAGCAGATCTTCAAATTCTTTGGCGTTGATCTCGTCCGACGCATTGGTTTGGTTTTGCTTTGCATTGGTCGTCTCAGTTTCATTACCAAGTTGAACATTTGGCTTCTCAGGCGGGACATTTACACAAGTCGGTTTTCCCTGGTGTTTTCCCTTGCCGTGCAAATCGTCCAATATTTGATCAAATTCATCCTCAGTTATTAAATCGTCGGAATTTCCACTATCTGGGAGGGATGAACTCGGATTAGCTTCAATCAGCTTTTCTTCAACTACGACACCCGGACCTTTGCCGTCGCCATGCAATGTATCTAATAATTCTTCAAATTCAGATTCGGTAATATCCTCTGTTCCGGTTTCTTGAGCGGGTACATCATTTATTGATTCGGTTGCGCACTCGGTTTCGGCCTTCACGGTCGAATCCACCTCCTGCCCGCCATCCGAACTATCTTCGTGATCCAGGGTATCTTTTGGGGTTGAATCAATCACCGATTCTGCTCTGCTAAAATCCTCTAGCGCTGATAGTAACGCCGGAGCGGCGGGCAGTGGTGATTCACCGCCTCGAACTTGCTCGAACATTTCCTTGACCACATCGAGCACATCCAAGACGACATCCATCAAAGCTGGGTCAACCGACCGCTCGCCTTGCCGAAGCACATTGAAGACATCCTCCGCGTTATGGCAAACAGCAACCAACGCGGTGATATTCAAAAACCCGGCGCCGCCTTTTACAGTATGGAACCCTCGGAATATCGAGTTTAATAATTCCAGATCATCTGGCGATTGCTCGAGCTGCACGAGCTGTTCACCGAGCTGTTCCAACAGCTCGCCCGCCTCGACCAAAAAATCTTGTAGAATTTCATCATCCAAATCGAAAGACATATTATTGATCCTTAAAAACCTAAACTGGATAACAGATCGTCAACGTCGTCCTGCGAATCGACCTGATCGTTTTCGTTCAGACTTGGAATCGCCGGTCCAGCTAATTCGGGATTGACCAAACTGGATTTGGACTCGCTATTAACAAAGTTTCCACCGGAAATACGAATCAGCTCTACCATGCTCAATTCAACCTCTTGAACCAAGTTAATCACGCGTTTGATTATCTGCCCGGTAATATCCTGAAAGCTCTGCGCCATCAATACTTCGTTCAGACTTAGCTGCATCGTTTGCAGACTATTCGTAGACTTAGAAAAATAATCTGCCAGATCGTTGCTCAGATCGTTAAATTCGGATAACGGCATCTCTTTTTTGCGAAATCGCATCCACCTTTGATTAAGTTCTTGAGATTTACCGTCTAGCTCCTCAGATATTGGTATGATCTCTTCGATCGCGTTCAGCGTCGTATCTGCTGCTTGTTGGGTCATACTGATTACGTAGTTCAACCGTTCTTTGGCATCGGGGATTTCTTTCTCGGTTAACTCTGAGAATTTTTCATCCAATGAAAAACTTTCCATAGAATCGTGTAGTTCACGGGTCAACTTTCCGATTTCCTGAAACAGCATCGTCTCACGCATATTAGCGATTTGGACCAGAAGCCGATCGGCTTCTTGTTCTCGTCCGTTTTCCAATGCAACTACATAATCGCGCGCGCGCGCTAAACGCTCATCTGGCTTAGTTAATTTTTCGGGTGTCATACAAAATGTTCCTTAGCTAGAACCTGTAATATCACGCATCGACCCGTTCAAATATTTTGTCGATTTTTTCCTGTAGCGTAGCGGCAGTAAACGGTTTAATCACATAGCCATTGACACCCGATTGTGCTGCTTCAACAATTTGTTCACGCTTCGCTTCGGCGGTGACCATCAAAACCGGCAAACCGGCTAGATTCGCATCAGCTCTTACCGCTTTGAGTAATTCCAAACCGGACATCCCAGGCATGTTCCAATCGGTTACCAAAAAATCGATACCGCCAGCCTGTAACTTCGGTAATGCAGTTTGTCCATCATCAGCCTCTACCGTGTTGACAAACCCAAGGTCGCGCAGCAAATTTTTTATGATTCGTCTCATTGTCGAAAAATCATCGACAATAAGTATCTTCATATCTTTATCCAAAAGTTATCTCCTCAACCATAAGTATTAAATAGGAAAAGGTTCAATCAGTCGTTACTACACTCCCCAACCTACACTTATATAAATAGACCGCAATCCGAATTCTGTCCATGCAAATACGCATGTTTTCGATGACCAATCCGGTATCCTTAAGACTAGCAATATCCGCCATTCAAGCGAGCAAGTGAGTTAATTTCCGTTCGACCGAAGAACTACCGAAAAAACTTAAACCACATGAAAGCTAGTGTATCGAGATGAAGCAGGAATCTGATCTACAGCATCAATTATTGCGCAGTGCGTTTAGAAGATCCTTGTCTAGAACAATCAACTTCGGTTAGCCAACGCAAATACCTGTAATTGGGCGATCGAGGGGTGAAACGAAACTTAAGATTTGGATCGGAGCTCCCTATCCTCTAGCCAATCACCCATTCGAGCGCGCAAACGAAGCATAGCTTGACTATTGATTTGGCAGACACGTGATTCGCTGACACTGATTACATCACCGATTTCGCGCAAGTTGAGTTCCTCGTCATAGTACAGCGAAATGACCAACCGTTCGCGTTCTGGCAAACCGGCAATTGCGTCAGCCAATGCAGCTTTGAAACCAACTTGGGTTAACCCTTCGATCGGCGCTTTTTCGACCTGTCCGCCCTCGTCCAATACCGAAGCCCCAGCCTGGGTCAATTCCTCGATGCTAAAAACTCTGCAACTTATCGAATCTCGCAGTATCTGGTGATATTCGTCGACTTCAAGGTCTAGATGCGATGCGACTTCAGCAGCGCGCGCATCCCGACCTGTTTCGTTTTCGATCGCGCGAATGGCTTCTGCTACCATACGCGCCTTTTTGTGAACCGAGCGCGGTGTCCAATCCGAACGACGCACCTCGTCGAGCATAGAACCGCGGATTCTGATTCCCGCATACGTTTCAAAACTTGCTCCCTGACTTGCGTCATAACCCCGAACAGCTTCCAATAACCCAAGCATACCGGCCTGAACCAGATCATCAATTTGAACACTGTCAGGTAGCCGATTTCCAAGATGGTACGCAATTCGTTTGACCAACGGCGCATGCTTAGACACCAACGCATCCATATCCTGCGTTTCAACGTAGGTCATTACACCGCTCATGCCAATACTTCACCAATTGGGTAATTTTGTTGAACCATCCGCTCAACAAAAAATTCTAAATGCCCGCCCGCATGCTCGGGCACAGGCCAGGATTCAGTTTTTCGTGCGATATTTCGAATCGCCTGTGAAGACCGGCATTGCGGAAATGCTTGCAGGACTGGAGATTGCTTCTGGACCGCTTTGCGCAGGTAATCATCTTCCGGTATAGCCCCTACAAAGTTTAACGTCACATCAAGATATCGATCCGTAACTTTGCAAAGTTTTGAAAATAGGTTCTGTCCCTGCTCGGCAGTTTGAACCATATTCGTCAAAATTTGGAATCTAAAGACCCCATAATCCCTCGCAAGCAACTTGATAAACGCGTAAGCATCAGTTAACGAAGTAGGTTCATCGCAGACAACAACAATAACCTCCTGGCAAGCCCGCGCGAAGGTGATCACACTACTCGAAATGCCTGCTGCGGTATCCACAATTAAAACATCCAAATCGGCATCCAACTCGCTAAACGAACGTACCACCGACGCCTGTTCCAACGCAGAGAGCTCTGACAACTTTTGAATCCCGGAGGCACCTGGAACGACACGCAATCCCGCAGGACCCTCGAGCATAATATCGTTTATGGATTTTTCGCCGTTAAGAACGTGAGAAAAATTAAATCTTGGATGCAGGCCGAGCATCACATCGACATTGGCTAAACCCATATCGGCATCGAGTAACGCGACCGAATGCCCGAATTCGGACAAAGCAACCCCTAAATTTACCGAGACATTGGTTTTACCCACACCACCTTTACCGCTGACGACAGCAAAAACTCTTACCGGTTTAGATTGATTCATTTGTAATTTCGAAAGCTTTGATTTCAACTAAGCGCATGTGCCCGTCTATCCGAGTATCCGTCGACGCTAGATCTAATCGGGTAAAAATCGCCCGAATATGCTCCTAAACTTTGCTTTACGATAGTTCTGGGATTGGGGATATGAAGATTTTCAGGAACCTTTTGGCCATCACTGGCAAACGCCAGTGGAAGCTTATGGTCGATAAGTGCAGAAAGCGCGCTACCGGTGGTAACCGTTTCATCCAGTTTGGTTAATATGCCCGCATGAAGTTGGAAGATGCTAAAAGCTTTGATTATTTCGCATAAGGCTCCATATTCGGTCGCGGCGGACATAACCAAATACGATTTAATCGGTCGATTGCTGCTTCTAAATAGCGCAAATTGTTCAGCTAGACGCATATCACGCTGACTCATACCAGCGGTATCTATCAAGACTAACCGTTTGCCCGAATAATCGTCCAAAATCCTCGTTAAATTGGCACTGTCGTGAGCAACCCGCACCGGCGCATCGAGTATTCGTCCATAGGTATTCAATTGATCGTGAGCAGCGATGCGATAATTATCCGTGGTGACTAACGCCACGTGACCCGCGCCATGTATCATGCGAAATTTAGCCGCAAGCTTGGCAATGGTCGTAGTTTTACCAACACCAGTTGGACCGACCAAGGCTACCACCCCGCCTTCGGTCAACAAATCATCACTGGGCACCAACAAACTATCAGCAATATTTTCTGTCAGGCCCGTCCAATTTGTTTGCTCATCAATTGAGCGCTGTTGCGACCGCAACATTAAATTTATTACAGACCTCGAATATCCCAAATCTAGCAGTTTCTGCGAAAATTCTTGAGTGCCCGTAGAGGCATTGGAAGACTCGCTCCAGGTCAAATCCGACAGCCGTAGGTCCAGCATTTTTTTGAGTTGTCCAAATTCCTTACGCACCTCCGACAGAATTGGCTCCATGGATTGGCTTAGATTCCGTTTGGGGCTGTTTCGTTTATCACTCGAACGAGGAGTTTTCTTGATAGAAACAGGATTCTCCTTCAATCCGTCGTCGACTCGCCGTTTAGCGCAATTCTTTTTCGCAGAAACAGTTTTAACGCTCTCATCGTCAACAGCTTTGTTGACCTGCGCGTGATGTGGGGTCGGGTCCCCTACCCTACGACTACCAATATTTGCCCCAGAATCATTCTGAGGGTTTTGTCGTCCCGATTCAATTTGCCCTGAATCTTTGGAGGAGGCATCCAACTTTTGCTGAATAATTTCTTCATCAAAATCCCGAGCTGCGACGATCTCGGTTCCACCATCGACGTTTCGGTTTGATAAGATGACTGCTTCAGCGCCCAGCTCATCACGAACCAATCGAATGGCTCGTCGGATATCGGGTGCAAAAAAACGTTTAATTTTCATTATTCTTTACCTATTTAAAACTATGCAGCACGTTGACCGACGGTCGAAACCACCTTAATTTGTCGGTCTTCAGGAATCTCGTTGTAAGCCAGAACATGCAAGCCTGATATCGTGTGCCTAACAAATTGCGATAACCAGGGCCGCAAAGTTGCTGACGCCAGCAATATGGCTGACTTCCCCTGCAATTCTATTTGCTGACAGCTTTCTTCCAGCGATTTGTGCACTTGTTCCGCCAATCCAGGTTCAATCCCCACTGCTGCTTCTCCAGTAGACTCCAAACTTTGATGCAACAGTTGTTCCAGTTCCGGAGCCAGCGTAATAACTTGCAACTCTGCATCCATACCATTGATTTTCTGCACAATAGACCGTCCCAGCGCAACGCGAACCGCCGACGTTAACGCGCCGGGGTCTTGACTCCTTGGCCCAAATTCCGCCAATGTTTCGGCGATTGTCCGAATATCACGGATGGAAATCTGTTCCTGCAGCAGGTTTTGCATCACCTTGACTACAATACTTAACGGAATAATTTTGGGTACCAGTCCCTCGACAAGTTTTGGCGCGGTATTACTTAGGCTATCCAATAACTGTTGCGCTTCTTCATGACCAAATAGCTCATGTGCGTGACTTTGGATAGCATGACTCATATGCGTGGCAACTACAGTACTCGTATCAACCACCGTATAACCTAAAGTTTGGGCGTGGTCCTTTTGTTCGGGTTTCACCCAAACCGCCTCCAATCCGAACGCGGGATCTTGCCCTTCAATTCCCTGAATTTCGCCAAATACCCGACCCGGATTGATCGCCATTTCGTGATCCGGGTAAACCTCGGCTTCACCTATAGACACACCCATCAGCGAAATTCTATAGGCATTTGGTGTAAGATCGAGATTGTCTCGAATATGCACCGAAGGTACCAAGAATCCAAGTTCTTGCGAAAGCTTCTTGCGTACACCTTTAATTCTGGGCATAAGTTGCCCGCCTTGATTTTTGTCAACCAACGGAATCAACCGGTAACCAACTTCCAATCCGATCATATCGACCGGCTTAACATCGTCCCATGACAATTCAGCGTCTTCCGATGGCGGCTCGGGCAAACTTTGTTCGACCTCCAGACGTTCAAGATCGTTATTGCGTTGCGAAATAAAATAGGAAGCCAATGCCAAACCCACGGCCAATAATAAAAACGAAAAATTTGGCATGCCCGGTATCAAACCCAATAAACCGATAGCGCCAGCGCTGATCGCCAGAGGTTTGGGGTTATCCAAAAACTGAGCACTGAATTGTTCGCCTATATCTTGAGAGCTACTACTTACTCTGGTCACAATAACCGCCGACGCGGTAGACAACAGTAACGCGGGAATTTGAGCCACCAAACCATCTCCAATGGTTAACAGCACATAATGATGTGACGCGTCGGAAAATCCTAAATCGTGTTGCGTCATACCGATAATCAAACCACCCACTATGTTGATAAATAAGATCAAAATACCAGCGATGGCATCGCCTCGAACGAATTTGCTTGCACCATCCATGGAGCCATAAAAGTCAGCTTCTTGAGCAATCTCCGATCGGCGGGTCCTGGCGTCTTCCTGGGAAATAATACCTGAATTCAAGTCGGCGTCGATCGCCATTTGTTTACCTGGCATGGCATCCAAAGTAAAACGCGCGCTAACCTCTGAAACCCTTCCAGCACCTTTGGTTACGACAACAAAATTGATAATGACCAATATCGCAAACACCACCAGGCCGACCGCAAAGTTACCCCCGATAACAAAAGCGCCAAACGCTTCGATGACTTTACCCGCAGCGTCGCCACCATTATGCCCTTGCAATAAAACGATTCTGGTCGATGCGACGTTCAAACCCAGTCGCAGTAGCGTGGCAACCAGTATAACGGTCGGAAAAATGGCAAAGTCCAGCGGACGTACCGTGTAGATTACAACCAACAAGATAATCAACGATAACGTTATATTGAAGGTAAATAGTAGATCGAGCAAGAACGCTGGCAACGGCAATACGATCATTGCCATCATTAGCATGACCATTACCGGCGCGCCGAGTCCTGCGCCACCCAGGAGTTTTAAACTACGGATTATTGCTTCGGAATTCATTGCGATTCAGCGTTTTACCCTTCGCGACAGCCTCATTCAGATCTTGTATTCGTCCGGAATATGCAGATCAACCGGCATATCCGGTTCTACCTCACCCTGCTCAAAAGCCGTGCGCAACTGATAGACATAAGCCAATACTTGCGCCACAGCCAGATAAAGCCCTTCTGGAATTTCACTATCGATTTCGGTCGAGTGATAGATCGCTCTAGCTAACGGTGGCGCGGATACAACCGGAACTTTTGACGCATTCGCCAAATTTCGGATATGTGCAGCGATCAAATCTGCGCCCTTTGCAACGACTCGGGGTGCCACGCTTTGGTCTTGATCGTATTTCAGCGCGACCGCGACATGCGTAGGATTGGTTACGATGACATCAGCCTTCGGTACTTCTTCCATCATGCGGCTTTGAGCCAGCTCCATCTGCAAACTTCTTATGCGACTTTTTATTTCCGGACGTCCATCAGTATCCTTCATTTCGTCCTTGACTTCCTGTCTCGTCATCTTCAGTTTCTTCTTGTGATCCCACATTTGGAACGGCACATCAATCACCGCAATAAGGCCAACTGAAGCACTTAAAATAAGCAAAGAAAATCCGATAAGATCTGTGCCATGTTTAATCGCTAAGCCCAAAGGTTCACTGTTTAAACCAACAAAATCCTGGAAATAGAACATAAATAAACTGACCGTAATACCGAATATCAACAGAAATTTGAGCAAAGATTTAAGTAACTCGATCAATCCCCGGACACCAAACAATCGTGCAACACCTTTTATGGGATCCATTTTTTCGAACTTTGGCTGCATCGACTCAAAACTGAACGACCACCCACCTAAAGCCAAAGGTCCAACCAACGCCGCAACAACCATGATCAGTAAGAATGGCGCCAGCATCATACCCGCCGACCACATAACTCTGCCAAAATGGCGTAGCAACGCTGAACTATCGAATATCTCTGCGCGATTTAGCTGAAATTGTTCACGCATTATGGTCCACAATGATTCGGTTACATATTGCCCCAACGCTAATATAGCGACTGATCCAACGACCAAAACGATAAATGTATTAAGCTCTCTAGAGCGTACAACCTGGCCTTTATCCTTGGCATCAGACAACCGTTTCCCCGTGGGTTCTTCGGTACGTTCTTGACCTGTATCTTCCGCCACACTTTTCCCTTACAGGTGTAGAATCCGACCTAGCGCTACGTATGACTCGTCCAGCAATCGCGTAAACGAACCAAAAACACTGGGTAATGTCAGCCACATAAACCACAAGCCGAGCAATATCGTTACGACGAATCCGATAGCAAATACGTTGAGTTGCGGCGCCGCGCGTGTCGCAACACCAAAACCCAAATTTACCAGCAACAATGCAAAAATTATCGGTAACGCCATTAACACGCCGCCGCTAAAAATCCGACTACCCCAGGCAATCAACGTCCAAAGTCCAGCCTGCGAAATTCCATCCAGTGCAATGGGAATGGTTTTAAAGCTGTCCACTAGCATCTCTATCAATAGCAAATGCCCGTTCATACCTAGAAACACTAACGTAGTCAGCATCAAATAGAATTGCGCGACTACCGGAACCTGGATTCCGGTTTGCGGATCGACCATAGACGCAAAACCCAACCCCATACTGTAGGCAACACCCTGCCCACCATAAACCACCGCAGCAAATACCAACTGTAGAAAAAAGCCCGTCAACAGTCCAATAAACACCTGATGGATCGCAATCATGAGTCCTTGATAACTAAATATATCGAAGCGGGGTAACTGAGGCAGTAAAGGCATAACAACGATGGTAATTCCAACAGCGAGTACAACGCGAATTCGAGCAGGAATTGATCGCCCGCTGAATACCGGAACAGCCACGAACATCGCGCCGATTCGTAGTAATGGCCACATGAATAGCGCAACCGTCGCCGCAACCTGTTGTTCAGTGAAGCTCATGCACAAACATTATTCAGAACAATCGGGAGGGGCCCTTCAACCTATAAGACTTGGAATGTTTCGAACCAGACCCTGTATATAATCGACCAAAACTGTAATCATCCACGGGCCCCCGATAACCAAGACCGCACCGATGGTAACTAACTTAGGTACAAAGGTCAGCGTCATTTCATTGATTTGGGTGGCCGCCTGAAACATCGCTATTATCAATCCTACAACAAGAGATGACAGGAGAATCGGCGCAGTCAGCTTTACCGCAACCAACATCGCTTCCTGCCCTATCATCATGACCGAATCGGGTGTCATTTTATTCTCCAATTTTTATGATCATGGGTGCTGTTATTGACAGATCTATCCCGATGATCAGACATAAAAGCTCGCGGCTAACATTTCGATAATAAGTGACCAGCCGTCTGCCAGTACAAACAGCATTAGCTTGAACGGCAAAGAAATAATCAGCGGTGAAAGCATCATCATCCCCATCGACATCAACACGCTTGCAACCACGAGATCTATCACCAAGAATGGTAAAAAAATGAGAAATCCAATTTGAAACGCGGTTTTGAGTTCACTGGTCACGAAAGCGGGGAGCAACAGTGAGAATGGGACCTCTTCAGGGGATTGCAAATCGGGCCGACCGGAAATGCGCACAAATAGTTCAAGATCACTTTCGCGTGTTTGTTTCAGCATAAACCGGCGGAACGGTATAGAGGCTTTTTCCAACGCTTCTTTGGCCTCAATCTGCTCGTCCAAATACGGTTGCAACGCTTCCACGTTAACCCGATCAAAAACCGGAAGCATAATGAATATAGACAAAAAAAGTGAAAGCCCCAGAAGAATCTGGTTACTGGGTGTTTGCGCGGTACCCAAGGCTTGTCGTAGAAGCGCCAGCACAATCATGACCCGGGTAAATGCAGTCATAGTAAACAACATCGCCGGCAACAGGGTTAGCACCGTCATCAGCGCCAAAACCTGTATCGTTACGCTGTAGGTTTGACCTCCTTGATCATCGCTAGAAACCGTCAATGCTTCTATTCCGGGCCCGGCTGCACTATCAAAGGATAGCAATAGCCCCAATAATAAAAGCCCCAACACACTCAGAGAGGGACTTGATCCCCTTGTTTTAGCCACGTCCCAATACCTGCTGGAAACGCTGGGAAAAAGACGGTTGTTCTTGATTTTCAGATTCTAATTCGATATCAGTGGACAGATCTGCCTGATCAACGACGTGTAAAGTTTGCACACGGCCCGGCGCAACCCCCAGTACCAATTGATTGTTACCGACCTGAACCAAAACGACGCGTTCACGCGCACCTACGGAAACCCCGCCCAGCACCCTGAGCTTGGAACCGCCAACGTTGGAAATTTGCCCCAATCGGCGTAAAAGCCACGCGCACACGAAAATCAACACCAGGACAATACTCAGACCGGAAGCCCATTGTAATATGTCGACGGATGACAAATTCCGCGGATTCATCATGAGTTGCTCCGATTTATCCACCGCGTGAGCAAAGTCAATCGATAAAGCATAAATAACTACTGGAAAAATACTGCGTCTCATTTTAGTTTTTTGACGCGCTCGGCTGGGCTGATTACATCCGTCAATCGAATCCCAAATTTATCATTTACCACCACGACCTCTCCGTGTGCGATTAGCGTTCCATTGACCAATACATCCATCGGTTCTCCAGCAAGCCGATCCAGTTCCACCACCGATCCTTGATTCAATTGCAATAGATTTCGAATATTGATTCGGGTACGGCCGATCTCCATTGAAATAGTCACCGGGACGTCCAGAATTACATCTAGATTTACATCATCTAGCGAAGACGCCCCATTGCCAGCAGCCCCATCTGTTAAATCTTGAAATTCCGCGGGAGAAAGCTCGTCATCTTGAATTTCTACGAGACCCTCAGATTGATTTTGCTCCTCTAGTGCAGCCCCCCAATCGTCATCGCTTGCCGAATCCGACAAACCACCGGCCTCCAATTCATCGGCTGGATCAATTTCCACATCAAGATTTTCGGCAGCTTCGTCTTCGCTCATTATTCCCCCTGTTTGGATTGAATGGTTTATCCCACAGCCACATTCGATTGGCCGCCAGTTGTATTATTTAACCTATCGATAATTTGAATTGCGTAGTTACCGTCAGAGACGCCGAGCTTTCCGGTAAAAACAGGAATCTCCTCAGCCATCAAATTGATCGTTTCGGGCATTTCGATAGGAATCACGTCGCCAGTTTTGAAGTTAACTATGTCCTCAACCGTGACAGATTTTTCACTCAATAGACTATTGATTTCCACTTCCGCTGTCAGAATTTCCGAGCGCATTGCATTCTGCCAACGATCATCCTTATCGCCTCTGTCGCTCTGCATACCGGCATCCAATAATTCTCGAATGGGTTCGATCATCGAATAAGGCATGGTGATATGGATGTCTCCGCCACCACCATCTAATTCGATGTGGATGGTCGAAACCACGACTACTTCGGTGGGACTTACAATATTCGCAAACTGTGGATTGACCTCAGAATTAAGGTAATCGAATTCAACGTCCAATACCGGTTGCCAGGCCTCTTTCAAATCTTTGAATATCAAATCCAACAGCAAGCGTATGACGCGCATTTCGGTGGGCGTGAATTCGCGACCTTCAATTTTATTGTGATACTTCCCACTACCACCAAAAAAGTTATCTACCGTCGTGAATACCAAATTAGGGTCCATCACGAACAGAGCCCGTCCACGTAACGGCTTGAACCGAATCAGGTTCAGGTTAGTCGGCACATAAAGACTATGAATATACTCGGAGAATTTTAGGACTTGAACCCCGGACATTGCAATTTCAGCAGACCGGCGCAGAAAATTGAATAAACTAATTCTGAAATATCTCACGAAACGTTCATTAATCATCTCCAGAGTCGGCATTCGGCCGCGTACGATACGATCTTGGCTGGTAAAATCGTAAGGCCGGGCTTTGCCGTCGTCCGGTGTTTCGTTTCCAACAACGGTATCAATTGCACCATCATCTACACCATGCAACAGGGCATCGATTTCGTCCTGGGATAATAAATCACTAGCAGCCATTTCTATTGCATCACAAAGCCGGTAAAGAAAACTTCTTCAATCTCTTTGCCGTCCGCTTGCTTGTCAACGACCTTTTGAATTTCTTCAAGTACACTCGCCTGCAAAGCTTCTTTTCCTTCTCGCTTACGCAATGCCTCGGGTTTCTGGCCATTCAACAGCATTAATAGATTATTACGAATCATTGGCGAATGCTGTTTGAGCGCCTCTACAGCAATTTCGGATTTAGCCAGCACCGTAATACCGACCTGAAATAACTTGGCGCTTTGACCTTTTGGAAAATTGATAATAAAGTCCGGCTCCAACGGATGGTAAATGGCAAGACTTTCTGTGACTTCCTCACTGGTTTCCGCGACTTCTTGCTCTTCTGATTCTGAATCGTCAGCATTGGCAAAAAAACCAGCAAAATATAAGGTCGCGCCAATTACTAACAACAAACTCAGTACACCACCGACTATAAAAACAAGTTTTTTCGAAGACTTTTTTTCTTCACCTAAATCTATTTCATTTTCCGCCATTTAGCATTCTCCGTTGGTTTGTCCCCACCAGATTGCAAATAATCTGCCAATATTTATTAGCATTGATTTTCAAACTCTTACGTCCCCCTGGCTTATATAAGGCAGAAACCCGTCTCTAGACTCCAGATTCACGAAGTTAGGCGTCAATATTCCGCCACATTGAATAAATCTTTATTTTTTGATGGGTACAGAAAGACAACCCGCTAAATCGCAGATTTGGTCGGTGGACTAGAAGTGTAACCGTAAATGAGTCGTGTTAAGACAAGGAGGAGTAAAGACTAAGCAGAATCAATGATAAGGAAGCACCGGAACAAATATAAAGCGTAGCAAGTGGTCTTTTGAGTCCGTATCTACACAAAAACAACAACGCGAACCCGTAAACTACCGATATTACACCTATAATTGTTACCCACGGCCAAAGGTCTTGCATAGGCGGATATAGTCATTATTTTAGTCATCGAATAGCTTCCTGCCAAAAATCGCAATTTTCTGTTCCTTAGACCTGGTAACTTAATTGAATAGGGACCCAAAGTCTGTGAACTATTGCTTTTTATCAATGTGAACTATTCACATTTTTATATATCAGGCATAATTGTCGTCTAATGCGGAATTAGGCATGCATGACACAGCGTAAGCGGAATTGATAATCCGCAGGGACCAGTTACCGGAGAGCACCGATGCAACAAACCGTTTCTCAAGCATTGAGACAAATTACTATTTTTTCCCATCTAAGCGATCAAGCATTGGAATCGTTGGCCTCTCACGCAACAATTAAAACTTTCCCTAAAAACGCAATCATCATTAATGAAGGGGATGAAACAGGGTCATTCCACATTATTCTTTCAGGGAAAGTCAGAGTCTATGTAAGCGATGAATTCGGAAAAGAGCTTACCCTAAGTTTGGACAGCAGCGGCAAATATTTCGGAGAATTAGCATTGCTAGATGATGAGCCACGGTCTGCTTCAGTTATCACCGCGGAAAAATCAACTTGCGGGTTAATCTCCAAAGTTGAATTCAAAGCTTGGCTATCCAAAAACCCCGACGCTCCCTTTAGTCTCATCAAAGGTCTTTCCAATAAAGTTAGAACCTTAACCGATAAAGTTCGCAGCTTGGCGCTATCCGATGTCTACGGCAGATTAATCATCGAATTGCAGAATATGGCCGAAGAAAAAGACGGGACACGCGTAATTAACGACAAACCAACCCAACAGGATCTAGCCAATATGATCGGCGCATCCCGTGAAATGGTTAGCAAGATTTTTAAAGAACTTATCAAGGGCGGATATATTACGATCGATGGTAAATCTCTTTTCATTAACAAGAAGTTTCCTTCGTCCTGGTAAACAAATAGTTTTAGCATTGACAATTTATGGCTCATTTAGAACGCGAGCCTCACGAATTGAATTATGATTACCCATTGACTGACTAAAAAGCTGAACAGATCGTAGCGTTTCAGTCATCGAGGCGCTTCGCGATTCTATCCTTGATTGATCCTAGGCACTCTATGTCAAAACAGCCCCAATCTCCCAAGGCGAACTTAGCTATGTCAAAGTTTTAACGGCAATTTTTGATCTGCTGATTCTCAGAATGAAATTTACCCCAGGTATAAAATTTTATTTGTTCATCCTGGGATTTGCTCCGGCAGCATTCTCGCTCGTATGTCTGGTCTTTTATTTTATTCAACAACAGGTTAGCGAGTTAAACAACAATCCGCTCGATCGCGCGAATTTGATTTCTAAACAGATCGCCATTTCATCAACTGATGCGATTGCTACACGCAATAAACAAAAACTTCGCCTATTGGTAACCGCCGCAGTTGACGAAAAAGATGTCTTAAAGGCCAAGATCTACAATCGATTCGGAGATTTATTGGCGACCGCAACTAAACCGCAGTCCACACCTCATGCAATACACCATCAGGAGGAAAAAGCGCTTAGGCTTACCAGACAAATATTAGCGCCCGAAATAAATACTTATTCACCCGAAAGCGCAGCCGAAAAATCGTTGGGGTACATTGAACTTTTTCTGTCCAGAGACCAAATATACTCACGAAAAACCACATTAATTAAGAATAGTTTTATCGCTCTAGCTCTAGGATTGATAATTATATTTATTGCTGCAAATCGAATTGGTAGAAAAATTAGTCTGCCGATACTCGAATTAACAAAAACCTTAAAACAGCTGACCAAAGGCGATCTAGAAATACGTTCAAGCTATAAGGGTGTTTGCGAATTAGAAGACTTGCATACTGGTTTTAACGCACTTGCCGATGCCTTAGGGAAAAATCAAGCTCAAATGGAGCGAAAGATCTATCTTGCGACGATTCGTTTGCAAAAAACTTTGCGCTCACTTGAGGAACAAAACGTAAAACTG
The DNA here is from genome assembly GCA_964619885.1 of uncultured Methylococcaceae bacterium. Lineage (GTDB taxonomy): Bacteria > Pseudomonadota > Gammaproteobacteria > Methylococcales > UBA1147 > CAZUGA01. Next base: position 881 of record CAZUGA010000055.1, on the reverse strand, counting down.
AAGCAAGCGCGACGCCAGTCTGATACGCAGAACAAGGTCAAGTCTCAGTTTCTTGCACATGTAAGCCACGAAATTCGAACACCAATGAACGGTATCATGGGTTTTACCGAATTACTTTCCAAAAGTGAATTGACCGCGGAGCAATTGGATAAACTACAACTGATCGATTCTTCCGCTCAGAATTTACTGATAATAATCAATGATATTCTTGATCTATCCAAGCTAGAATCTGGCAAATTCGCGCTAAATATAATTGAATTTGACCTTCGCTCATACCTAGAAGACGCAGTTTCTCTACTTTGCCCACAAGGATTAAATATCGAAATCGTCCTTTGCATGGATCCAGACTTTCCGTACTTGATCAAAGGGGATCCTATACGATTACAACAAGTTATTACTAATTTAGTTGGCAATGCGCTCAAATTTACCAAACAAGGCCGAATCGTATTAAGAGCCAAACACCTGGACATTCATGGCGCAAATTTCATGCTGTTATCAGTATCCGATACGGGTAGAGGCATCGCCGAAAGTGATCAAAAAGACATGTTCTCTCCGTTTTTGCAACTGAGTGATTTTGCAGTGGAGCACTATGAGGGTACCGGCCTCGGTCTGACAATTTCGAAAAACATCGTTGAACGTATGCAAGGCTATATTGGTGTATTCAGCCGCCCTCAACGGGGATCAACATTTTGGATCGTTCTGCCAATTGAACTCAGCCACCATCAGCAAAAAAATTTATTGGATATGTCTGTCGTACTGATTCACCAGAATCTACTCTCTAGGCAAGCCATGCAAAATCAGCTTAAAGCTCTTGGTGCTAATGTATATTGTTGGACGAAGCCGCTGCGCGGAGAATCATATCTGGACACCGGATTAACATT
>CAZUGA010000054.1:0-26509 GCA_964619885.1 uncultured Methylococcaceae bacterium | reverse complement strand
TCTTATTTTTATTTGCGCTCACTTGAAAGCCGAGTGTTTTGCAAGAGGCTCTGTTAATTAATATTAATTGGTTTTCGTGTAGAGGTTCTTTTGAGCTACAGAAACCCGACTTTCCACAAAAAGGGTTTGTATGCCAACATGAAAATCAAAGACAGCCGAGGTCTTGATAAATAGCTCGTAGTTGGGTTATGCGAGATTTTAAACGACTGGATCAAAAAAGCCCCCGTCTTTCGACGGGGGCCAAATCGATTTTCTAATATAGAGGAGGTTTGTTTAGAAAATCGTTACGCTGCTTTGCTGATTGGATTGACCGTTGCTGCGGCTTTAATACTACTTTCCACCCAATCGATCATATCATCGCGATTTTTGGTTACTTGCTTTACCGTCGTTGTACTAAATTTTTGCAACTCTTCTAGGGTTGCCTGGGTCAGCTCTTTTTGCTGTTCCATGTAACTGCTAGGGTTCTGAATTTCTTTAGCAACTTCCAATTGCTTTAGGCTGTTGCGAACGCAAACGTTGGCGAGTTCCGTTTGGGCTTTAACGACCATATCGTAGGTTTGCATATTGATTTCAGAAAGCTGTTTGAACGATGTAGTCATCAATTCATTCATTTGCAACATGGCTTCTTGATAAGTTTGCATTGTTAAGTCTCCTGCTAGGGTTAATAAATGGTGCACTGCAATAACTCTGTTGCAGTGCACAATACCTAGAGGGATTGCATCTGTCAAGTGTTTTTTTTAGATTGAAGGGGGCGATGCGGTGGGTAAAAAAACGGGGCTTCAAAATCCAGTTTTGAAGCCCCGTGAAATAAAGTTGCAGAATCGAGCGGTTTAATTAGCAAGACATGTACATACCACCATTGACTGGTATGTTTGCGCCGGTGACGTAAGTGGTGTTGTCGTCGGCTAGGAATGCGACGACGTTGGCGATTTCATGCGGCTTGCCCATTCTGCCAATTGGGATTCCAGCCACGATTTGATTGCGGATGTCTTCCGGTACCGCAGCGGTCATTGAGGTTTCAACGTAACCGGGTGAAACGGTGTTGACAGTGATACCTTTACGCGCGGTTTCCTGCGCTAACGCCATCGAGAATCCAAGCAAACCCGCTTTGGAAGCGGAATAATTCGTTTGGCCAAATTGTCCTTTCTGCCCATTGACCGATGAAATACTAACCACCCGGCCAAATCCGGTTTCCAGCATGCCATTGATGACGTGGCGTGTGACATTGAACGCACCATTTAGATTGACTTCAATCACGGATCGCCAAAAATCTTCGTCCATTTTACGCAGAGTTGTATCACGCGTGATACCCGCGCAATTGACCAATATTTCTATTGGGCCTGCTTCGTCTACCACTTTTTGGACCATGGCCTGGGTGGATTCAAATGATGCGATATTGACCGCAACGACTCCGACTTCAAAACCATTTTGGCCCATAGAGTGTTGCCATTCTTGAGCTTGTTCCGTTTCCTGCTCCAAATGGGAAGCGTAAACCTTCCGTCGTTGTTTGAGTAATGCTTTACAAATTTCAGTGCCAATCCCGCCGATACCGCCCGTAACCAGGGCAACCCGCGAATTTTCGTTGGACATAGTCAATCTCCTGTTATTTACTTTGAATCTGTTTTTTTGGTTGTTCCAAACCCGACGTTATCCAGGAAGCCTTTCTGCATTTCCTTCCACAATTCCATGTTTTTCGCAGTGAGGTCTTTCATAGAGTCGATAGGGTTAGACGATATCGTATCGAGGAATTTTTTCTGTAACGCATGTTGCTGTTCGAGAAATACGGATAAAGTTTTATCCATATAATTGCTGAATAAATCCCGCGTGTCATCTTGATAGAAACGAATAAATTTGGACAGCATATCCGACGTGAACAAATGTTCTCCGTCGGATTCCTGTTCCATAATGATTTGCAGTAAAATGCCGCGCGTTATATCTTCATTAGTGTTATTGGTTACGACTTCAAATTCGATACCTTCAAGCACCATAGCCCGCACATCTGACACGGTAATATAAGAGCTGCTTTCTGTGTCGTACAAACGACGGTTGGGATATTTCTTGATAGTTCTCATTTGGTCACCGCAATCTTTATAACGTTATCGTTGAACGGCAATTGCGGTGCCTTGTCCGCCACCTATACACAATGTCGCCAAGCCTTTTTTGGCATCGCGTTTAATCATTTCGTGTAATAAAGTCACCAGAATACGTGTGCCGGACCCACCGATAGGGTGCCCCAACGCAATTGCGCCGCCGTTAACATTAACCTTGTCTACATCCCAGCCCAGATCTTTGTTTACCGACATGGCCTGTGCAGCGAAAGCCTCGTTAGCTTCGATCAGGTCTAGATCCGAAATAGCCCAGCCTGCTTTGTCCAGGCATTTTCGGGTTGCCGGAATTGGGCCTGTTCCCATGATTTTCGGATCTACGCCCGCATTGGCGTAGGCTGCTACGGTAGCCAGAGGGGTGAGTCCCAATTCAGCGGCTTTATCACTAGACATGACGAGAACAGCCGCCGCGCCGTCGTTGATTCCTGACGCGTTACCCGGAGTAACGGTGCCGTCTTTAGCAAAGGCTGCTCGCAATTTGCCCAGTGATTCTGCGGTTGTGCCGTGACGCGGAAATTCGTCCGTATCGAATACGATGGGGTCGCCTTTACGCTGAGGTATTACCACCGGTACGATTTCATCGGTGAATTTACCGGCTTTTTGTGCCGCTTCGGCCTTTTGTTGGGAGTTTGCTGCAAATGCGTCTTGCTCATCACGGCTAAAACCATATTTATTCGCGATGTTTTCGGCGGTTTTACCCATGTGATAATCGTTGAACGCATCCCATAAACCATCAACGATCATTGAATCTTTCATGCTAATGGGCCCCATTTTGGTGCCGTTACGCGAACCGTCCATAATGTGGGGCGCCAGACTCATGTTTTCCTGGCCGCCGGCGATGACGATATCCGCATCGCCACAACAAATCGCCTGTACGGCGAGTTGCACTGACTTAACGCCACTACCGCAGACTTTGTTGATGGTCATGGCTGGAACGGTTTCGGGCAAACCGGCTTTGATCAGGGCTTGACGTGCAGGGTTCTGTCCGACACCTGCTGCGAGTACCTGCCCCATGATGACTTCATCGACCTGCGCCGGGTCAATGCCGGATTTCTCGATAAGGGACGCTATCACTTTGGCGCCCAAATCGGCGGCTGGGATTTTAGACAGCGTACCGGAAAAGCTTCCGATCGCCGTGCGTGCGGCTGCTACGATTACTGCAGTGGTCATAATTTTCCTCCAAGTCAAAAGATTAAAAATAATGAAAGGTTGGTAAATTGTTGCGCTGCACAAATGGTATATGCTAACCTTTACAAAGTCAATTACGAACATTTATATAATTCAACCCAGCTCATGGACTAACACTATGCAAAATTCTCCGTATTCCTCGTTATTCGATCAGTGGCAGAATTACCAGAAATCCTATATGGACACCTGGCAATCTATGACCGCAAATGCAATGCCTACAATGCAGCCTGCGAATCCCTGGTCTGCCGCCATGGAAAATTGGTGGAAGGCGGCGTCGAACAATGCACAACCTCAAACGAATGATATATTTTCCATGTTACTGGACCAGGGAAAAACTTTTTTCGATTTGTCTTCGCAGCTCAATACAACGCTGGTTGATGCGTTTAATACGCAAGATTCCGCGGATGACTTTGAAAATATGGTGAGCAAAAGTTTTGAGGGCCTTAAAGATACGCTTTCTGCTAGTGCCTCAACCGCACCGATGGAGTTTCTTGAAAGAATGGTGGGTCAGGGTTGGTCTTCGAGTACCGATTTCGTTCCAAAATCCATCGAGCAATTGCAAAGCCTAAGCGAAAAAATGATATCCATGCCCGGCGTCGGATTGTCTCGGGAAAAGCAGGAGAGATTCCAGCGATTAGCAATCTTGGCGGCCAATTACAACAAAGCGACCGGCGAATATCTTAAAGCGCACAACGATATAAGCACGCAGTCGGTTGATTTATTACAGCAGCGATTTGTGGAAATGTACAAGCGTAAAGAGCAACCAGAGTCTTGCCGCGCGATTTACGATATCTGGGTCGATTGTTACGAAGAAGTGTATGCCGAAGAGGTGATGAAACCCGATTATAATTCGGCCTATGGTGACATGGTAAATGCGTTGATGGCGTTGACTAAGGCGCACCGTGAGATTCAGGATGAGACGCTTGAGACACTGGGTATGCCTTCGCGTCGAGAAATGGATACTTTGCTGCAACGCTTTCAACAAGAGCGCCGCGAAAAATCGAAAATGCGCGCTGAGATCGAGACACTAAAAGCACAGGTTGAAGCCTTGGCCAATGCCAAACCAGCGCCAGCGGCTAAAGCTAAGACCCCTGCGGCCAAAACAAGAACGACCAAAGCTACTGCGGCAAAGTCCAATACCAGTGCGGCCAAAGCCACAGCGAAGCGTCGAACAACGACCCGCAAAAAGACGACAACAGTATCCAAATCCACCTCCGCAAAAGCGGCTAAATAAACATTATCCGAAGGAGAATCAACGTGGAAGCATTTAAATTGAATCCCGATAAGACCACCGAAGAAATCCAACAATTTAATTCGAATCTTGCCAAAGGATTGAAAAATCTCAGTGAGTTGGACGAAATTGAATCCGGTGTGACCCCGAAAGAAGCGGTATACCATGAGGATAAATTAGTCCTATATCGTTATAAATCTGCCAGTAATAAAGCTAAAAATTCAGTACCGTTGCTAATCGTGTATGCGCTGGTAAATCGGCCGTATATGACTGATATTCAGGAAGATCGCTCAACGGTGAAAGGTTTATTGGACGCCGGCCAAGACGTTTACTTGATCGATTGGGGATATCCAGATCAGGCTGACAAGTTCTTGGATTTGGATGATTACATCAATGGTTATATTGACCGGTGTGTTGATGTGATCCGTAAACAACACGGCCAGGAGAAAATTAACCTACTGGGCATCTGTCAAGGCGGGACTTTCAGTCTTTGCTATAGTGCGATGCATCCGGAAAAGGTTGCGAATTTGATCACTATGGTGACCCCGGTTGATTTCAAGACACCGGACAATATGTTGAGTCGGTGGTTACAGAACGTAGATGTCGATCAAATGGTCGACGCACTTGGAAATCTGTCGGGTGAATTCCTGAATCAAACATTTTTGTCATTGAAACCGATGCGCCTGACCGGCCAAAAATATCTCGATATGGTGGATATTCTAGCCAACGAAAAGCAAGTTAAGAATTTTATGCGGATGGAAAAATGGATATTTGATAGTCCCGATCAGGCAGGCCAGGCTTATCGAGAATTCTGCAAGAATTTCTTCCAGCAAAATCGATTTATTGAAGGTGATTTGCGTATTGGCGAACAGACGGTAGATCTGAAAAATGTGACTATGCCGGTACTCAACATCTATGCCACGCTGGATCATTTGGTGCCGCCCGATGCGTCAAAAGCGCTAAAGAAATTGGTAGGGACCAAAGATTACCGGGAGATTGAATTTCCTGGTGGACATATTGGTATCTACGTGAGTGGCCGAGCGCAAAAAGAAATTCCCCCGGCGATTGGTAAATGGTTAGACGCTAGACCTTAAATTCAATTGCTAACAATGTGCCTCGCCGCAGAGTATTCGTGGCGGGGCATGTTTGTTTTGGCGGAGTGTAAAGTTTTGGCCGCATAGTAATATGCACGAATAGATGAGTTCCGTCCGCACGGTTGACCTATCCGAATAGCATTAATCCGGTGTATAAGCGATCGGTCTGCGATTATACTAATGCCGTTTCAAACAACAATATTCTAAAAGTCCTGCAGCACATGAAACTATCGTTAATGGAACTCGCGGAGAAAATCGGAGCTAAAATTGTGAACGGTCCTGGCGATACGGTGATCACCGGGGCCGGAACATTGGCTACCGCTCAACACGGTCAGGTTAGCTTTTTATCTAGCGCCAAGTATTTGGATCAGGTCAAAACTACCCAGGCATCGGCGATTATCGTTCCAAAAGAAATCCCCGGAATATCAAAAGCGCAATTGCTTACGACTAATCCCTATCTTTGTTGGGCAAAAACAACCGAGGTTTTTAGACCCAACCGTTCGACTCACTTGAGTACAAAGATCGATTCCAGCGCCGTTGTTCATCTCGATACCGATTTGGCAGCGGATGTTTGTGTTGGCGCCAATGCCGTTATCGGCGCCGGTACCAGTTTAGGCGCGGGATGCATTATTCATAGTGGGGTAGTGATAGAAGAAAATTGCAGTATTGGACGCGATACCGAAATTCACCCCAACGCGGTTGTCCATTACGGAACCCGGATCGGAGATCGATGCGTAATTTGGTCTAATGCAGTACTCGGTAGCTACGGTTTCGGCAATGCAAAGGATGGTGCTAAATTTGTACGCATTCACCAACTCGGTAATGTAATTATTGAAGATGACGTTCACATCGGGGCGGGCGCTACGGTCGACCGGGGTGCGGTCGACGATACGGTGATTAAACGGGGTGCAAGAATCGATAATCTAGTTATGATTGCACACAACGTTATTATTGGTGAAGATACCGCGATTGCGGCGCAAACCGGAATTTCGGGGAGTACCAAAATAGGGGATCGTGTTCTTATCGCGGGTCAGGCGGGTTTTGTCGGCCATATAGACATTGGACACGATTCATTCGTAGGCGCCCAAGCCGGGGTGTCCAAATCTTTTCCACCAGGCAGCAAAATTACGGGTTATCCAGCGAGGAATTTGATGGATGTGAGACGCAGCGATACTGCAGTTGGCAATCTCCCGGATCTGGTAAAGCGGGTTAGAGCGTTAGAAAAAAAGATCCAAGAATTGGAATCCAATTAAATCGCTCACGTTTCCGCAGAAATCGACCTGCATATATTTGTGATGCCTGTATTTTTGATTCCCCCACGATTGCCGGATCAGGCGAAACCGCGGGGATAATGCGCCGATCAAAATGTTCTTTTAATATCTCGACCCGCAGGGGTTGACAGGCTTATGTGGTTTTTCACCTTTGGGAAGGCCATCAATGACAGTGGGTTTCGCGCTGGGTACGGCCAGATACTTTGCGAAGAATTCGCGTAAATCACCGCCTTGGAATTGATCATTAACTGTCCGTGTTACATTGTACTTAACCGGCTTAAAGCGGTATAAAACCAAATGGTTTTGGTCGTCCGCGTTAGCCAACTTTGGAAAATATTTTCCCGCGTGTTTTTTAGCGACGGGTACCGCCAAAAATTCCGGCTTTATCAATTTAACCTTTATCGGGTGCTTGTCGAATTGATCCTTAAGCGTCACAACTCGTGGCTTAAAATGACGAAACTTGTCTATTCGATACAATTTAAAATGATTTAGCCCTTTGGGGAATTTCTGACCGGGTTCAATCTTCTGCGCTGGAGCCAGCAGGCCTTTGGAAAATTGTACGGTGATTAAATCTCGTCCAAATTGGTTGGTGACTACCGCCGTTTTCTGATCTTCCTGAGTACAAGTCAATTTGTACCATGATAAATGTGCATTGTAATCCCGAATTCCCTCATTATTTTTGGAGACCGGGTTACCGAAATGGGTCATATTGATCAAAAGATGATCTCTAAACCCATTGTCGAACTGGCCTTTGAGTTTTAACGGTGTACGCCCATCGCGTAAATCAATTTCGACCTTATAAAATTTAAAATGGTCCAGTATTTTTTTCACCGAGGGGTTATTGTTCGCCGGTGTCCCATTATCTGCACAGCCGGTGATCATCAAAATTAAAGCCAGCGCGGTGACTACAAGCGTGGATGGTCGCCAAAACCCATATAGCCTACTCAATGTCGTGAGTCTATCCATGATAATTCTCCCAATGTATTAAAAAAAGATGACGTTCACGTTTAATACGTGTACATAGCTATTACGCTGCCAATGCAATACTGGATCCGGTAATTTACACGGTAAATCTGTGAATTAATTTATTGAAAGTTTGAAATTAATGGGGGCAGGGTGAGGAATTGTTAATCCCAATTTAATTGACAACGAAATTAATAGTAAAGACTGGGGCGCATGATTGGATTCTCGTGAAGAACCCAACAATGAGAGGGGTGCGTAGACGATTATTGAATTAGGTTGGAGAAGTCATCGCTTATTCCGACATTCATTAGGTTTTTGATTAGGCGATCATCTCGCTCATTGGGTGTGGGTTAGGGTTGCATAACCGGTCCGAGTAACGGCGTTTTAACCGGTGCGGCGAGTCCGATAAAGACGACGACTTCGTGTCCACCTGGGTTCTCTTGGCCGGTGGTTAATCCGTTTTCTTCATAGTTATTTGCCGCCCATACATTACCAGACGGATCGATTTGGATTCCGGTTACGCGTTTAAGGGCATCATTAACATAGCCAGAGTCCGGTGAAATTGGCTCTCCGGTCTTAACGCCGGGTGGACAGTTATTCCGTTTTACACCGCACATCTGCATTATCCTTTTTCCGGCGAAATTAACGACCCAGACATTATCTTTACCATCGATTGCGATACCCCAAGGCCATCGTAATCCGTCTAGTGTTCCGTCATCTTTTCCAAACGTTGTGACCTTGCGCATCTTGCCATGATGGCGAATTAGCGTGATTGCTGCATTTCTGTTTTTTGAACCATCTGAACCAATATCCGGTTCATCTAGGAGAGCTGGACAAGGAGGATTCATGACGCCTGCGTTCGCGACCCACAGATTACTTTTGCTATCTACCGCGATCCCCATTGGACGATCGATGCCTTCCCCGGTGATCCAGTCACCGATTTTCATACCGTATTGATCGAGTTCAAGCACGTTATTGCTCCCGTTCCCAGTGACCCAGGCGTGCCCGCGATGGTCAATCGCAACATCAAAGGGTTTATCGAATTCTTCGGGATTAAACGGATAGTTCTCAACCCTGTCTGGATTTCCCTTAGGAAACCGTGTCACACTGCTATTTACGCAGTTGGCAACCCAAATGTTACCTTCCTTATCAGACAGGATACCTTGCGGTTGGCTCAAATTACCCGAACCAACATAACCAAAATCGCCTGCGGCGCCCGTATAAGGCGCAGCGCCAGTCACGGTAATCCTAGGATCGCCATCGGGCGTGGAAAGCCTCACGCCTTCGGGATTGAATTTCGAGACGCTGATGGCCAGAACGGATGGTTTCTCTTTGCAGTTGGGTGTCTTGAATCCGAAATTTGAAATCCAAGCGTTGTCGTCTGGATCGACCGCAATACCGAAGCCGGCACCGTACAAACCGCCGGCGTTGTCGCCACTGCCATCGACGCCACCGTATGGTGCCCCCGGTGAATTCCGGCCCGTGGGTATGAGTTTGAATACTTTGGTGCTGCCACAAAGTGGCGGAAAAATATCCTTTTACGGTAAATAACATTTTGAAAAAAAGTTAGAGGCTCGCCTCCTTGTTTTTTGCAAAGCTTGTAGATTGCCTTTGGAAATGTGCAATAGGCACAAAAAAGCCCAGCGGGTGCCGGGCTTTTCTGCAGTAAGTCCGTTAAAAATTGGCGAACTTAAGCTTAGTCGTCGCCACTCATGGCACCAAGTATGTGCAACAGGCTCATGAACAAGTTGTAAATTGCAATATACAGCGTCACCGTCGCCAATATATAGTTAGTTTCGCCACCGTGAATGATTTCACTGGTCTGATACAGAATCATGCCCGACATCAATAAGATGAACATCGCAGAAACCGCTAGCGACATGCCCGGCATACTGGGAACGAACATCGCTACGATACCGGCGAGAAATGCGACCAGGATGCCGACCATTAGAAATCCGCCCAGAAAGCTGAAATCTTTGCGTGAGGTTAACGCATAGCCGGATAATCCCAGAAAGATAATTCCGGTGCCGCCCAACGCGGTCATGACCAATTCGTGGCCATTGCTGAACATGGTCATGTATAGGTTAATAATCGGGCCCAAGGTGAGTCCCATAAAACCGGTCAGCGCGAATACGCATACGATGCCCATACTGCTATTACTGAATTTTGATGTCAGAAATAATAATCCAAAATAACCGATTATGGTCAACAATGGACTGAATGGCGGTAAATTCATGACCATAGCAATAGCGGCTGTGGCGGCACTGAACAACAATGTTGCAGACAGCAGCAAATAGGTGTTTTTCAACACCTTGTTGGTCTCCATGATCTGCGCTTCTGATCGTTGCATTACCTGATTTAATCTCATAATTACCTCGTACGTTGTTTGTTCAATTTTCAATCACTATGACAGCGGAAGCTTGTAGTAGTTTCTTCGCCATTCAGTTCTACAAAGCATAAACAGCCTTGCGCCTACTTGCAAGCCGAATTGCTGTAAATCTGGGGCTTGCAGCGATGTTCTTAGCTAGTTTTGAATGGTTGCGGTCCTAGCTTTGTCTTTAAATCGTCGATGTGCGGGATTAAACTCGCAAATACTTGCATTTTCGATTCGATCCACGGATTAATAATGGGGACGATGAATGAGGATTTAAAGGACTGGGGGCGAAAATCATCCGGTGAACTGTTGAATTGACGAACGCGAGCCAGCGTATTTTGTTTTCCCTGGAAATGACTCTGCTCCGAGAAATGTATGAAAAAGGGTGTTAAATGACGGAAAATAAAAAGATTTTTGCATACGGTAGTTTAATGAACGAATCGTCGCTTAGGAAGACCGTTCCGGCAGCCAGTAACGTATTTCCAGCGCGGGTTTACGGGTTTAAGCGAGTGTTTGATTTGGCGTCTCATTATCGTTATTGTTCGAAGCAAAGGGTACCCGTCTGTGTGCTGAATTTGGTGGAGCAAAGCCAGGATGTTTCGATAAATGGAATTTGTTTCGAAATGGATGGCAATTCTTTTGATGCGCTGTTGAGCCGAGAGCAAATCTACCAGCTGCACAAAGTTAACGTGTTCGATTATCGGGATGGTAATGTGGAATTTTCGGCTAATTTATTTTGGGCTAAGAATTACCGGCCTTATCAATTCCTGAGAGGGTCGGAGGCGCAACGTCATTATTTGAATCTATGTTTGAGCGGATGCAGCGTGTATGGGGAAGATTTTGTTCAGGAATTTATATCGAGTACCAGTTTTTGGGGGTTGGAACCTAATGTTGATTCCGACGATATCTGGCGCGGGGCTTATTGACTTTTTATGAAGCTATCAAGATCGGCGGGGAATCCATAGATGAATACAGCAAAATTCAAGATGGGTCAGATCGTTCATCACAAACTATTTAAATATCGTGGTGTGATATTCGATATTGATTTCCAGTTTCAAGGAAGCGATGAATGGTATGAGAAAGTGGCGCGTAGCAGGCCACCGAAAAATGAACCTTGGTATCATGTTTTGGTCGATAATGCGTCGCATCAAACCTATGTTGCGGAACGGAATCTGGAAATGACAGATATGACCATGCCGATTTACAACCCCGATCTCGATCTTTATTTTTCCGGAATGGAAGATGGCGAATATGTGCTGTTGATACGGAAGAATTGATTCAAATTGAATTCGATTAGTTATAGTTCGCGCTTCCCCCGGTCTCAATAAAAAGGACTAATTCTCAAAACAGTGAATCATGAATGACCAGCAACTTTTTGATCTTATCACCGATTTGGTGATGTGCCATTCTCCCAGCGGTACAGAATGTGAAGTTGATCGATTCTTGATCAATTATTTAGACAAACTTGGCGTGGGTTGGGAGCATGACAAAGCTGGCAATATTGTTATACGGATACCTGGAAAGGATTCATCCAGGGCTATTGCGATAACCGCGCATAAGGATGAGATCGGCGCTATTGTGAAATCGGTAGGTGATGAGGGGCGGATTAATATTCGCAAGTTGGGCGGTGCTTATCCATGGGTTTACGGTGAGGGAGTCGTTGATTTACTCGGTGATGTGCAGGTGATTTCGGGTATATTGAGCTTCGGTTCCAGGCACGTATCCCACGAATCACCGCAAAAAGTCCAGCAAGAGGATAAAGCGGTATTATGGGAAAATGCGTGGGTCGAAACCAAGAAAAGCTACGATGACCTAATCAATGCCGGAATAAGGCCCGGAACCCGTATGGTTGTGGGTAAGCACAGAAAGCGGCCGTTCCGTTTGGGCGCGTATATAGCGAGTTATACGCTGGATAATAAAGCTTCGTTGGCCGTGTTATTGGCATTAGCCGAGCGGCTTAAATTACCCCCGGTGGACGTGTATCTGGTCGCCTCCGCAAAAGAAGAGGTGGGGGCCATCGGCGCGATGTATTTTAGCCAAGCCAAACGAGTTGAAGCGTTAGTCGCGTTGGAGATTTGTCCCAAGTCATCTGAATATCCTATCGAAAATGACGAAGTTCCGGTATTGCTATCTCAAGATGGCTATGGCTTGTACGATGAAGGGCTAAACCGCGTATTGGTGAAATCTGCCGCTCAGGTTGGGTTTGCCGTGCAACATGCGGTATTGAGTCAGTTCGGTAGTGATGGTTCTATCGCGATGAAAATGGGCCATGTTGCAATGGCGGCATGTTTGAGTTTTCCGACCGAGAATACGCATGGCTACGAAATTGCTAATTTGGCTGCGATAGATGCGTGTATTCCAATTCTGGAATGTTTTTGTTCGAATTATCAATAGTGCATTAAAAACCTACATTCAAGTAGTCAATACTGACCAAAATTTTTATCGGTGTGCGGTGCGTTCTGGCCTAATTTTCCGAAATGTAACAGGAAAATGGGTAGAAGTAATAGATTCAACAGCGTTGATGAAAACAAACCACCGATGATTATTGTGGCCATTGGCCCCATAATCTCACGGCCCGGATTATCGCTGTTGATGGCGATTGGCAGCATCGCCAACGCGGTTACCAACGCGGTCATCAGGATCGAGGGTAAACGCTGTTGCGCGCCTAGCAATGCAGTGTCTAGATTCCACACTTTTGCTTCGTTGTCGACCAGGTGTTGATAGTGTGTGATTAGCATGATGGAGTTGCGTACAGTAATGCCAAACAAAGTCACGAAACCAACCATTGAACCCACGGAAAAAGTGGCGCCGCTGACCCAAACTGCGAAGACACCGCCTATCAGTGCGAATGGTAGATTGACCAACGTGATCAGCATTAATCGGAATCTGCCCAGTGCGATATAAATCAGTATTAGTACAGCGGATCCTGCTAGTACCGAATACATCATCAATGCTTTGCGGGCTTTGCTGCGTTCGACTGTAGCACCGGTAAATTCAGGGTAGAATCCATTCGGAAAATCGATCTGTTTTAGGATCTGTTGTTTAATGTCTGCGGTGAAGTTGGTGAGTTCCCGGTTTTCCACGTTGGCGGTGACGGTTTGCAGGCGTTGGCCGTCGTGGTGCAGAATATTGTAGCGCCCTCCCGTCTGGCGGATGAAAACCACCTGATCTAACGTAATCCATTGACCATCCAATGTGCGTATTGGCAATTCTCCTATTTTTGTTGGTTGTGTTCGAAGCTCGGGTCTTACAATCAAAGCCAGTTCTATCAATCGATTGTTGACGAAAATATTGCCAATAGTTGAACCATCGTATGCGGTGTGTATTGCCTGCGTGATTTGCGCTGGTTTGATTCCCCAATGAGCCATTCGGTCTGGGCGCGTGTGTATTTGTAGCAACGGTGTACCCGGCGGAGAACGTAATTGAACGTCAGTTGCGCCAGTAGTGGAGCGAATAATTTCTGCAACCTCTCTTGCCTTGACGTCCAGCAGCTCCAGGTCATTTCCGAAGATATTGACAACCACCGGTGAGCTGTAGCCTGAAATGGTTTCATCGATACGTTCGGTCAAGAAGGTGTTGGCCTCGAATAATATTCCAGGAAATGATCGCAGAATTGTGCGAATGCGTTGCAATACCTGTTGCTGTTCAGCGCCAGACATGTCCGCCAGGCGTACTTCGTATTCGCTGTAATGACTGCCGAAGGTATCCGCACCGCGTTCGGCCCGGCCCGCCCATTGAGATATAGATTTTACGCCTGGAATCCGTTCAATCTGTAATGTGAGTTGCCGGCCGATGCGCATCGATTCCTGTAGCGATGTTCCCGGAACACTGGAGGTATGTACAATGTAATGACCTTCGCGCAATTGGGGTAAAAATTGGCCCTCGAATAGTGGAAGTATTGTAATTGCAATGATAAATATCGTAATCGTGGAAATTATCGCGGGGCGCGGAGCGAACGATAATTTGTATAGCAATTGCCGGTAACGTGGTTTTATCCAGTTGATTAATGGCGGTTCTGCACTTTCAGCCGAATTGGACAACAATAACAGACAGCATAGTGCTGGGGTGACTGTCAACGCGACCACGAGGGACATCAAAATCGCCAGAATATAAGCCGTAGCCAATGGTGAGAAAAGCCGACCACTGACCCCATCCAGACTCAATAGGGGGACGAAAACCAACACGACGATAAAGCTGGCGTATACCACTGATTTTCGAACTTCTGTGGACGCGTCAACGACCACTTTGAGCGGGTTTTCCGGCGCGATGCGGCATCGGTTTTCACGCAGCCGCCGGAAAATGTTTTCGGTATCGATAATGGCATCGTCAACAACTTCGCCTAGAGCTATTGCAAGTCCGCCTAATACCATAATGTTGAGATTAGTGCCAAATTCCAGCAACACGACAACAGCACTAATCAACGATAGCGGAATCGCTAATGCAGAGATAAAGGCGGTTCTAAAATTGAACAAAAATATATAGAGTACAACTACCACGAATAGACTGCCGATAAGCAGATGTCCGGCAAGGTTTCTGACCGAGGTTAAGATGTAATCGGCGGGTCTGAAAAGATTCGGATAGAATTGGACGTGTTGTTTTTCTAGTACTTGGGTGAGTTCTTCAATAGCTCGTTCTACATTGCGGGAGACGGTCAGCGTATTGGCGCCATATTGGCCAATCACCATCATCACGATACCAGGTTTGCCTTGTATCGCGGCTGCTCCGACTGGAGCTTCTGGAGCAAAGCTTACCGTCGCAATATCGCCAATGGTGATATTGCTGGCCTCAAATCTTTTCAAAACAATTTTTGCAATCGATTCCAGTGTGTTGGGGTTGTGTACCTGCAGCGTGATTCGTTGGTTTTGGGTCTCAAGAAAGCCACCAGCGCGAACCTCGATCAATGCCTGTGCAGCATTGGCGACGTCATCGATGCTTAAGTCGAATCGTCTGAGGGCGTCAGGGTCCAGCTGGATTTGCGCCTGTTTGATGTCGCCGCCAAATGTATTGACATCGGCAACACCTTCGACGGCCATTAGGCGGGGTACTATGGTCCAGTCAACCAAGCTGCGTAACTGCATTAGGTTTAAGGTTTCAGATCGTATACCAATGGTTTGCACGGTCGCTGAAGAAGATGACAACGGCACCACGATTGGTGGACCAGCGCCATCGGGTAGCATTTTTGCAAGACTAGCAATCCGTTGCGAGATGAAGGTCCGATTCTGAAAAATATCTGAATTCTCGTCAAAAATCGCGGTAACGACGGATAAACCCTGAATCGATTCTGAGCGAACATGGTACAGCCCAATCACTCCGGCGATTGCATTTTCTATAGGTTGAGTGACCGTCGTTTCAACCTGTTTGGCGGAAAAACCGGGCGATTCAGTTTGAATAATGACCTGCTTAGGTGCAAATTCGGGGAAAATATCCAAACCGGCCTGGTTCAGGCAAAAAGCGCCATAACATACCAGCAATATCGCCAATGTAATGACAACACCTCGAAAACGCACTGAAAAACGAATAATTCCAGAAAGCATCGATGAACGGGTCTAGGGTTGGCGTGTGCTTACCGCGCTAGTTTGATACGGCGGCATATTGATATAAGCGTATTTTTGCCGAATCCGTATCGAAATGTAGCAGGATCAAAGATGCCATTTTAATCTGATAATTGCGTCTCTCAATCATCTTCGTCGGGTATCTGCCATCTATATTCTTCAGATAGCAACATTTGTCCACCAGAAACTACGATTTGTTCGCCGGGGTTTAAATCTCGACTTACGAACCAGCTTTGATCCAGTTCAATAAAATTTTCGACAATACGTCTAGTAAAGCGATCGTTGTCTGTTTTGACATAGACCCAAGGTTTTCCAGTTCGCCATATGATCGCGCTGAGTGGGATTTCAACGCCGTGTATTTCTTGACTGGATGATGGTACCCAGGCAAGTAATTGCATGCCAATTCGTAAATTTTTTACAGGAGCCATAAAAAAATAAGTTTCCCCCTGAGATAACCCATCGACCCGAGGTGCGCTGGAAACCAAATGGCTTGAAACAGCGTTTTCGCGATTAGCGTTGCGGCCAACGGTTATGCTAGATACGTCTGCCGCGAGACTTGTCCCAGCTTGCAGGGTGACCAGTATCAGCCGGTTTCGGTGGTCTAGCAGGGTTTTGAAGTGAGTCTGGCTATCTTGATTTAGTGCCCAGTCGGTAAGTACCGATCCCCAATTTTGCAGAGTCTCCGCATATATATTCTCAGTCGTGTATTGTCCCGAGTTCATTTTTGCTTTGTTGGATTTCCATTGCGAACGAGCTTGTTGATAGCGGCGCGTTGAAATTGCCTGGTTCTGATGGAGTTGATGCAGGCGATCCAAGTTTTGCTTGGACTCCATCAGGTTTGCGGCAGCTATTTCACTATTGGATTTTGCTTCCTGGTAACGGTTGCGGAGTAAAATAAGTGGGGCGATATCCAAAACTTTGGCATAGGCTTTGGTTTTTGGTCGATAATCTTTCGCGGAGAGGGATTGGACCCGAATACCGCTTTGATCTTGCAATGTTTCGGGTACTCGTATTGAAAGAACCCCATGTTCGACAACAAGCCGCGCGTGATCCACATCGGACCGGTTTGCTATTTCGTCTTCGGTTAGATTATTGGTAGTGTAACCTTCAGATTCCGCGTAACTGTACCGGAGGAGTGATATGTCCTCATTATTGATGAATTCCGCGCTTAGCAAAACCGCAATAATCCACAGAATCAGTTTGTTGTGCTTCGCTAAATACATGTCCTAATTGATGAATTGGCGATGAATTGGCGCGGAATGCGAGGCGTATGTGAGATTTGATTTGTAGGGTGTGTAGTTTATTTTCTTATAGGGTCGAATTAGGGATTACGATCGACACCGAACCCCGGTATGATAACCGGATATTCAATATGGTACTAACCGGCAGGTTTAGTTAGTTCAAAGGCCGGCTGGATTCAAATTTGTTAAAGGAAGTTTGATGGATAATTTACCCGATGATTTAAAATATGCCCGATCGCATGAATGGGCGCGTCTGGAAGACGATGGTACGGTAACAGTTGGGATCACCGATCATGCACAAGAAGAGCTCGGTGATTTGGTTTATATTGAATTGCCCGAGGCAGGACAGCAACTTACGGCAGGTACCGAGTGCGCAGTGGTTGAATCGGTTAAGGCCGCATCGGATTTGTACAGCCCAGTTTCGGGAGAAATAGTTGCGCTTAACGATTCTGTTGTTGAATCCCCCGAATCAGTCAATGATGATGCATACACGGCGTGGTTATTTTGCATTCGGCCTACAGACTTAAACGAAATGAATCAGCTCATGGACGCCGAAGCGTACGCGGTAATGATTGAAGGCTAATGTCGGGAGTGTAGCATCGAATTTTGATAAACATGGCTGGAATCATTACATCGAACGCAAATTCCGTTAATTTTTTACCGACAAAGGCGTTTCAATTTCAAGGATTTTTGGTTATTTCGGGTTTTCCGTCCAGCAATAAATCGCCTCAGCTTGGTTGCCCGGAGGAATAAATTTCAGAGATTCGCAAAGTTCTTGGATTAGCAGGATGCCCCGCCCATGAAAGTTTTCCTGGGCGGGTTTTTCAACCGTCGTAATGTCAAAGCCCGGACCACTGTCCTGGACGCGTATATTAATCCGTCCTACGGTTTCACTGCTTTCAACGTCTAGAGAGAAACTAATCCAACCTTCTTGCGATTCGTGTAATCGTCTTTCCCGTTCGGCGAAATAACGGCTAAAGCCTTCCGGTGACTGCTTTATTGATGAGTCCAATTTGAGTATACCGTGATCCATTGCATTGATGTACAGCTCAGTCAGAATGGTGTAAAGCGATTGATGATGGTCCCCAATTTCTTCCAATTCTTGAAGTTGCGCGATGATAAGTGGTACGGGGTTCACTGTTTTTAGTTTAATGCCGGTCAATTTCAGTTGATATTGCCAACTCTCAGCGGATTGCCCAGTGGATGACGCGTGTGTTCTATTCTCAGACGATTGGGAATTTGATCCGTGGGTTGTGTCTTGAGGAAAAATCCATGGAAGACAGGGAATTTCGACCAGGCTGATGTCATCTATTTGTGGAACGCCATCGCAAAAATCATCCAACTCTAATTGCAAGGACGCCAGGTGAGAATTCTCACCCTGCTGGGTGACAGATTGTTCAAATCGATTTTGCCCAAACAATTCGCCTTCTGAATTCTGGGCTCTAGCGACCCCGTCACTGGCGAGGATAATTCGATCACCCGGATTGATCGCAATGCGCTTCAGCAATAGTTTGTAGTCGACGTCCACGGATATACCCAATGGCAGTCCCGTCGATTCAATACGGGATTTAATCTGGCCCGTTTTACCATCCAGGATCAGAATGTCCGGCATTGCGCAATTACACAGAGTTACAAAATCCAAATCGTGACTGACCGCAACGTACTGCGCAGCCATAAACATGCCTCTGGGTAATAAGTTGTTCAACTTGCGGTTAATCGATGCCAATATCTCTGGTGCGGAGAATCCTTTGGCGCACATTGCCCGAAAAACTTCAGAGCAGGGTAATGCGCCCAGCGCTGCGCCTAGTCCGTTGCCGGTAAAATCACCTAGCATGACGTGTAGATCAAATGATAATGTGTGTTCACTAAGCAACATATCACCGTTGAATGTCGAAGAAGACCACATTATCGATTGGATAGCTTCCATGGCAACGTTGCCGGATGTTATCGCTTCGCTAAATAAAGTTTCAGCGATTTCCTGATCTCGGTGCATCTGACTAAGTAATCTGTGAGTGCGATTGTTCAGTTCACGCATGCGCTCCATCGCGAGGATTTTCGCTTTCAGTGTGATAGAGTTATACGGTTTGACAAAAAAGTCGTCGCCGCCAGACTGGATCGCGGCAGCCATTACTTCGTGGTCGGTCAACGCGGTTAAGAAGATAACAGGGACAAATGTGCTTCCGCTAAATGCTTTAATTTTTGCCGTCGCTTCGTATCCGTCCATCACAGGCATCATGATGTCCATGAAGACAATGTCTGGTTGTTCGAGCGTAAAAAGCTCGACCGCGGTGGCACCGTTTTCGGCTTCAATAACTTGAAAATTGGCGTGTTCCAACATGGCTTTTAATACCGCGCGGTTGGTGTATTCATCATCGACGACTAAAGCCTTGCCGCGTCTGAAAGAGGCAGGTACGTGTGTCGGAACGCTTATTAGTTGATTGATTTTCATAAAGGAGCCCGGCTAACGGCTGGGGGCCATGCGTATAACTGGTTTAGGAATTGGTTAACTCTAAAGTATAGTTAAATTTCTGTTAGGTTTTACTGCTCGACATGGTCGTTAAAAACGAGTTAAAAATGCTTCTAGTCCGTAGTAAATTCTGATTGTCGTAGTAATATTTGATTCTGGTAAGACTAATGAAAACTTAACACTTTCAGAAGCATACTAGCCATATTTTGAGTTTAATAGTAAGGGGATAAAAGACAGAATGAGTGCATTGATTTGTGGATCTATGGCCTACGATACCATCATGGTTTTTCATGACCAATTTAAAAACCATATTATTCCAGATAAAGTTCACATCTTAAATGTGTGTTTTCTGGTTCCCGAATTACGAAGGGAATTTGGCGGTTGCGCCGGAAATATTGCCTACAACCTAAAATTATTGGGTGGCGAACCGCTGCCGATGGCGACGGTTGGGCAGGATTTTCAACCCTATGCGAAATGGATGGATGATTGTGGGATCAGGACCGAATTTATCCATCAGATTGACCAGAGTTATACCGCTCAAGCGTATATTACGACCGATTTGGACGACAACCAGATTACCGCGTTTCATCCGGGTGCGATGTCGTTATCGGAAAGCCAATCAATACCATCTGACCGCGGCATTTGTATAGGCATGGTTGCACCTGATGGGAAAGAGGGAATGATTCAACACGCAGAGGAGTTTGCCAACGCAGGAATACCGTTTATTTTTGATCCAGGTCAGGGGATGCCAATGTTCGACGGCGACGAATTATTAGGGTTTTTGGATCGAGCTAAATGGGTCACGTTGAATGACTACGAGGCGCAATTGATGGAGGAGCGCACCGGATTATCGCCAGAGCAAATCAGCCAACGGGTGGAAGCGGTTATCGTAACCCGTGGTGCCCAAGGTTCACAAATATTTACCGAGGGACAATGTATTGATATTGCGGCGGCCAAGCCGGTGCAAGCAGCGGATCCTACGGGATGTGGCGATGCATACCGGGCAGGATTGCTATTCGGTATGATGGAGGATATGGACTGGGTGACCACGGGGCGGATCGCTTCGTTAATGGGTGCGATTAAAGTTGAGACCGAAGGTACGCAGAATCATAATTTTTCCATTGTTGAATTTAAAGATCGATTTTTGGAGAATTACGGGTACCAGTTTTAGGTTGGAACAGGGACCAAGGCCGATGTCGGGTGTACTAAGAAATACCGATCAACTTTTGCGGATTATGGCGACTTTACGGGATCCGGATTTGGGTTGCCCTTGGGACCAAAAACAGGATTTCGACAGCCTGATACCGTATTTGCTGGAAGAAACACATGAAGTTGTCGATGCGATCGAACGCCAGGATTATAAAGATCTAGAGGAAGAGTTGGGCGATTTATTGTTGCAGGTTGTTTTTCATTCGCAGTTGGCTGCAGAAAAAGAATTGTTCGATTTCGAATCGGTTGCCGGGCGTATTGGCGACAAGTTAACTCGGCGCCACCCACACGTTTTTGCCGGAGTTGAATACGACAACGACGAACAACGTTCAGCCGCTTGGGAGCAAGCGAAGGCGGATGAACGCCAGCAGAAAGCGATTGTACGTGATAGCGATGCGAGCAGCATATTAGATGGTGTCGCGCAAAGCTTGCCGGCATTGATGCAAGCGGAGAAATTGCAAAGTCGAGCTGCGCGGCACGGATTTGATTGGCAGGATGCAGCGCCGGTATTCGACAAGGTTTTGGAAGAGCTAGAGGAAGTTCGTGAGGCCTTTGACTCTGGCGACGGTCAGCATATTCGCGAGGAAATAGGCGATTTATTATTCGTCGCGGTCAATCTCGCCCGTCACATGTCGGTAGAGCCGGAAACCGCATTGAGAGCGAGTAGCCGAAAATTTAGCCAACGTTTTAAATATATTGAAAAATGCGTTGCTGCTCAAAATCGAAGTTTGGACGATTGTGAGCTGGATGAACTGGACGCGTTGTGGGATGAAGCTAAAGTGATGTTGCCAAAGTTCAAAAAGCGTACGGAATAATAGAACCGTTCGGATTGACTTTTGCGGCTATTCTCTCACGGGCCGCTTGTCCAGTTTGCGTTGCAGGGTCCGGCGGTGCATCCCGAGTGCCCTGGCCGCGGCCGAGATGTTACCGCCGTGTTCCATCAAGACTTTCTGCAAATGTTCCCATTCCAAGCGCTTAACCGACAACGGGCGTTCTTTGACCGAGACCGATGTATCGCCTTTCTTGCGGTTTAGCGCGTTGACTATTTCATCGGCGTCGGCCGGTTTGGTCAGGTAATGC
Organism: uncultured Methylococcaceae bacterium; assembly: GCA_964619885.1. Taxonomy (GTDB): domain Bacteria; phylum Pseudomonadota; class Gammaproteobacteria; order Methylococcales; family UBA1147; genus CAZUGA01. The sequence goes on along the minus strand of CAZUGA010000054.1, from coordinate 4,734 downwards.
GTTGCGCCTAGTTTGATGGCTTCTACAGCTGTGGCAATACTGGCGTAGCCGGTCAGCATAACGATGTGCGTGTTTGCATCGAGGTCTTTGAGTTTTTTGACCAATTCCAGCCCGGAATCGTAGCCGATCCGTAAATCGATAACGGCGAATTCAGGCAAACTTTGTTCCGCTATTTCAACGCCCTGGGCGACATTCTGCGCGACCAAAACATCGTATTCTCTGCGTTTTAATGCTTGGCTCAGAACTGCACAAAAGGTTTCGTCATCATCGACCAGCAAAATTCGTGGGTGGTCATTATTCGGCAGTGTTCTGTTTTTAGACATAGTCTACCTCGCTGGTTTGAAGTTCAGTGGATGCTATGACTGGCAGTTCGATTAGGGTACATGCGCCGCCGCTGTCAACATTGATCAATTCCAAACTACCCCCCATTCGACTGATAGTGGTGCTGGCCAGGAATAGTCCCACACCCAAACCTTGTTTTTTCGTGCTCATCGGGGTTTTGCCAATGTTGGCGGCCACTTCAGGGCTGATTCCAGGGCCGTGGTCGAGAATTTCCAATCTGAGCTTCGATGTAGTCCACCGTGCTTTTAAAATAATTAGTTGTGGTGAAACTTCCCCGGCATTATTTAATATATTGACCAGCGCATGGGTTAAGGTCCTTTCTGCCAAGATATTGGGTTCCGGTTGACTACCATCCACGTGGTATTCCAATTTGGTATTGGGTTGTTGACTTTGCCACTGTGCGAGTACCTCTTTGAGGTAGGTGCCCACCGGCAGAACGTGGCCTGAATCAGCTCTTAATTCGCCAGCCGAGGCTGAAAGTATAGAGAGGGCATCTTTGCAGCGGTCGCTTTGTTCGCGAAGAATTTTCATTTTTTCACCAAGATCGCCGTATTCTTCCGTGTCGTATTGTTGTTGCAATTCGTGGGACAGGATCGCTATTGTTCCGAGCGGCGTGCCCATTTCATGTGCAGCGCCAGCCGCCAATGTACCCAATGCGATAACCCGCTCATCGCGTAATGCTTGTTCTCGTATTTCCGAAAGTTTGCGTTCGCGTTCGCGCAAAGTATTGGCCATTTCTACAATAAAATAGGCAACGATACCAGCGATCAGCAGGTAGCCGAACCATAGCGCAAATACGTGTAGATCAAGATCGTAATTGGATTGCATATCCAATATCGATTGCGGAATGTTCTCGTTATCAACTTGCGACGGCAAATCTGGCAGTGGAATGTGATAACCGATCAGTACCGTGTAGCATATTGACGTTAATCCCACCATCAACCATGTGTAAATTTGTGGCAGGATAGTTGCCGTAATAATAAGCGGTAATAAAAAGAACCAACTGAGTGGATTGGTGCCGCCGCCAGTGAAATAAAGCAAAGCGGTAATCGCCAATACGTCTAGTACCAAATGTAGAAAGAGTTCGTGTTCGCGAATTGGCCGAAAAGAATGAATCCGGAACCAAGTTAACGAATTGACCACTATTGTAATGGAAATCAACGTCCAGAGTGGATCTCGGGGTAGCGGAAAACCTACCACAAAGATTGACACTGAAACCATCAAACAAACCGCTGTAATTACGAACCAGCGGAGTAATAATAACCATTTAAGGTTTTGGCGTGCGGATAGATCCGGGCTTTCTGCAAATTTTTTGTGCATCTGAGGCTAGGCGGTAGTCACAGACGTTATTCTAGCATCCTCTAAGTGCTCAGCGCAGGATGCGACAATTTGCCACATTCCAAGCTTGACAATGTGCTGATATTATAGTTACCAGCTCATTAGGATACTTACCCCTAATAAGTCTATGCACTAAGTGCATATCCTCCTCTTGATGGACTGAGGGATCTTACGGCGATCCCCAGTCCGTTTTTCTTTAGAGCATATGTAAATTCCACGTTGTTACTGGTTGGCTTTGTGCTAATGTCGATTTAATACTGATATTTACTAACAGAGGCTTTAGGGCACTAATTTTCTAATATTTTCCGTCATTGTTAAAAGATCTTTAAGCATAAGTTTCCAATTTGGCCGGGGTGCGACAATATGCCACATTTTCTATTTGACAAATGATTGATAGGGTGAAACTAGGCTGAATATTTGTATTACTTCCTGATTAAGTCTATGCGTTCGCGCATAGCCTCCTCTTGATGGATCGCGAGATTTCACGGCAATCTCCCGGTCCATTCTATTTGGGCGGACTTTATTTTAATTGTGCTCTCCCAAAACTATTTTTAGGCGTTTTAATGGCGTGCTAGATATATCGTGAATGCGATTCCTACGGTGCGACAATATGCCACATTTATTTCCAGGCAAGCCATTGATATTATAAGCATAAGTTCACTGGATAAGTCATCCGGTTTGAGCTGCGCACAACCAAGTGCATTTCCTCCTCTTGATGGACTGCGTGGTCGCGTAGAGACCACCCAGTCCTTTTTTATTTGTCGAGGAATTTTATTTTTGTATAGATTTTGGATAACGCTATAAATTCAGTGTATTTCACCGAGGTTCTGAGTTTCAGTAATTATCGATATTGCAATCAACGCCTGTTCCCCCAAGTCCGCAATAACCCTCTGGATTTTTTGCCAAATATTGCTGATGATAATCCTCTGCATAATAAAAATAGGGTGCTTCAATAATTTCGGTTGTAATTGGCGGGTAACCGGCAGCCTTTAGACGATGTTGATAATGATCTAAAGACCGTTCGGCCATGGATATTTGATCGTTATTATAGCAATAGATTCCCGATCGGTATTGCGTGCCTGTATCATTTCCCTGTTGCATCCCTTGGGTCGGGTTGTGCGATTCCCAGAAGACCTCTAGCAACCTTTTGAAAAAAACAATCGTTGGGTCAAAAATAACAAGTACGGTTTCGTTGTGTCCGGTGTTTCCCGTGCAGACTTCCTGGTAGCTCGGATTTGGTGTAAACCCACCCGCATAACCTACAGCCGTGGAATAAACACCGGGTATTTGCCAGAATTTTCGTTCGGCACCCCAAAAACAACCCAAACCGAACATCGCCAAATGCATGTTTTGCGGTAATGGAGGTTTGATTGGGTGTCCCGTTACAAAATGACGATTGGTTATCGCCATTGCTTCGCTTCTGCCTGGCAGTGCGTCTTCGGCCGCGGGCATTAAGTTATTTTTACCGAAAAATCGCATAACTCTATATCTCTATCGATCGTTGGTATAAGCCCGTATTAGAACAAGTTGGTTAGGCGTGTGGCAAGCAAATTGGTCATACTTATCTAAAGGACAATTGTAAACGTACCCAAATTTTGTTCTGATTGCCAGATCAAACTGTTAATCTAACTTATTGCATGGCCGTTTAATGATTCACCAAGATAAGTTTCAGCGTTTTATATTTGAAGGGTTGGGGGTTCGCGGGGAAGTTGTTAGCCTCGACCATAGCTGGCAAGCGGTATTGGCGACCAGAGAATACCCCGCTGCGGTTAAATTTCAATTAGGGCAGAGCCTAGCCTCGGTCGTGTTATTGACCGGCACGATCAAATTCAATGGATCGTTGATTTTGCAAGTCCAGGCAACCGGTCCGTTGACTACATTGGTTGCTCAAGCAACCAACGGTAAATCTATACGGGGACTCGCTCGATGGACCGATGGGGTGCCTACAGGTCCGCTTTCGGATGTATTTGGCGAAGGCAGAATGATATTAACGATTGAATCCGAGCAGAATGAACCATACCAAGGAATTGTTTCTTTGCAAGGAGCTGATTTAGCTGGCGCGTTAGAAACCTATTTTACCGAATCAGAACAATTACGAACCGGAATCTGGTTGGCTGCAGATCAACGTAGAGCGGTAGGATTGTTGATCCAGGAATTGCCGTCTCATTCAGGTCAAGAGGATGATTGGGAGCGGGTGAAAATTTTGGCAGATACGGTTACCGATAAAGAGTTGTTAGATCTTTCCGGCGAGACATTGTTATATCGGCTGTTTAATCAAGAACAAGTTCGCTTGTTCGAAGCTGAACCGATTGTTTTTCGTTGCAAATGTTCTTCAAAGCGAATTGAAAATACCTTATACGCTCTAGGGCGAAATGAGGTCGATTCGATTTTGCAGGAACGAGGTGTTATTGATGTCGATTGCGAGTTTTGCAATCGACGTTATCAATTTGATAGTGTAGATATGGGTCGGGTTTTCGCTAAATCTTCAGTGGTCAAATCACCAACGCGTAGTCAGTGATTTCAGCGTATAAAATAAGAATCGATCCAAAAAAAGCCCCAAATGGGACTTTTTTTGTAGATCTAGGTTGTTGTATTTAACTGAAGGCACGGCGGCGATTGAAGCCGAATAGCCCCGCAAAGCCTAGAGTAATCAACGCAAACACGCCTGGTTCTGGAACCGATGCCCTGGGTTGAATGTCCAGTACCAGTTGTCTTACGTTGGAACTGTAGCCGGTATAGCCGAATGCATATCCAGAGCTTGCATAGGAACCGCCTATTGCCCACAATCCGTTGGCTGCGTTCAACGCTGCAATTGCCGCTTGGTTCAATACGATATCAATGATTGTGCGGTCTTCGTTCCCGCCAATATTGCGCGAACCAAACCCGGTTCCAGAACCCAAATCATTATAAATTCCAGTCTTACTGGTGCCACCCGCCAATAATGCATTGATTCCGGTGGTGACATCGTAGGTATTGTAATTTCCGCTATTTGAGACAGTACCGTAAGCGTCCGTCCGTACCATCTATAGAAATAGTTGTGAACTGATATTCTCC
>CAZUGA010000053.1:0-26602 GCA_964619885.1 uncultured Methylococcaceae bacterium | reverse complement strand
CGAACCCACATCATCAGCTTGGAAGGCTGAGGTTCTACCATTGAACTACACCCGCAGTTACAATTTCTTGTAGCTAACTTGCTTCCCACTATATACTTTTGGTGGAGGGGGGAGGATTCGAACCTCCGAAGGCTGAGCCGTCAGATTTACAGTCTGATCCCTTTGGCCACTCGGGAACCCCTCCCACACGATAGCAGGACATTTTCGGTTATTATTAAAGCCCTGTCAACAATGATTTAATTTTTTGCACCTAACCCATGAAGTTGGTTCATCACCTCACCCAATTCACCGGATATTATTTGCCCGCACTGATCTGCGGCCGATTGCAGCACCGAGGTAATTGCTTCCTTTTCCGCTAGAGAAGGGCGCGTCAATACATAGCTTAAAACACTCTGCCGATCCATTGGACGACCCACGCCAATCCGCAGACGCACGAAGGCCTTCGAACCCAGACAATCGATCACATCCCGTACGCCATTATGGCCACCATGCCCACCACCCCTTTTTAATCGAATGGTACCTGCGTCAAAATCCAAATCATCATGAACAACCAAGACCTTTTCAGGAGGGACCCTATAATATCTAGCAACGGCGCCGACCGAATGACCGCTATTATTCATATAGGTCATGGGCTTCAAAAACAAAACCTTTATACCCGACCAATCCGCAGAAAACATCTCCGCTTGAAAGCGCGATACTGATTCGAAGGGTTTTGATTGCTGTTTCGCCAACAAGTCCAGAAACCAAAACCCGGCATTGTGCCGGGTTTTTTCGTATTGCGATGTCGGATTTCCCAACCCTACAACCAGCGAAACCTCGCTCAAGCGAAGACCAACAAGTCACCCAACCAATTACCGACTCTGCAATTACTCTTCCGCTGTCTCATCCGAGGATTCGTCGTCATCCTCACCACTATCATCAATTTCTTCGGATTTACCGGTTTGCACGGACGCGACCAATAAATCGTGCTCTTCGCCATGGGTCAATGCAACGATTTCAACATTCTTAATAGCGGACAAATCCGATAAATGGACCGATTCACCAATACCCACAGTTGCCAGATCCACCTCAATATATTCAGGCAAGTCGCCCGGCAAGCAACTTACTTCTACATCAACAAGCACATGGGTAACAACTCCCCCACTTTTAACACCCAAACATGTATCTTCGTTTATAAAATGAACTGGAACATGAACCTTTATCTTGTCAGATTTACTAACTCGCAGAAAATCCATGTGCAATATGATTGATCTACTGGGATGCCGCTGCAAATCCTTCAATATTGCACTTTCCTCCTTGCCACCGACATTTAATTTCAAAACGTGCGAATAAATAGCTTCATTTTCTAATTTTTTCTTGACATCATTATGATCCAAGGAAAGATTGACTGGATCCCCCCCAGCGCCATATAGCACACCCGGAATACGTTTATTACGCCGCAATGCACGCGCGGACCCAGTTCCAGACTGCGCTCGCAGCTCAGCATCAAATTCAAAACTACTAGCCATTACTATTCTCCAAAAACATTTTCAACCAGCGAGCACCGCACAGGGCACTCAATCGACATATAAAGAACTCACGGATTCCCTAAATGAAATGCGCCGAATCGTTTCGGCCAACATATCCGCTACGCTGAGTTGTCGAATTTTTTCACATTGCCTCGCATCAGATCGCAACGGAATGGTATCCGTAACCACCAACTCATCCAATATTGAATCTTCAATATTACTTATTGCGCGACCGGACAAAACCGGGTGCGTACAATAGGCAACAACTTTCTCAGCGCCATTCGCTTTTAAAGCCTTCGCGGCCTGACACAAGGTTCCAGCAGTATCAACGAGGTCATCAACAAGCACACACGAACGCCCATCGACATCACCAATAATATTCATAACCCGCGCCTCATTTGCGCGAGGCCTGCGCTTATCGATTATCGCAAGATCCATGTCGCCCAACCGTTTTGCCAGCGCCCTGGCTCGCACAACACCACCAACATCCGGAGAAACGACAAGCAAATTCTCATATTTTTGCCGCCAGACATCTCCCAATAGCAATGGCGATGCGTAAACATTATCGACCGGCACATCAAAATAGCCCTGTATTTGATCGGCGTGCAGATCGATTGTCAACACATGATCTACACCAGCACATCCAATCATTTTTGCTGCTAACTTGGCGGTAATCGGGACTCTCGCAGACCGCGGCCGCCGGTCTTGCCGAGCATATCCGAAATACGGCATTACTGCGGTTATACTGGCGACCGACGAGCGACGCAACGCATCGACCATAACCAACAGCTCCATCAAATTTTCGTTCGTAGGCGCACACGTCGGCTGAACGACAAAAACCTCCGCTCCGCGAACGTTTTCTTCAATCTCCACGGCGATTTCACCATCGCTAAAGCGACCCACTGTCGCGACCCCCAAGCGCATATTAAGCTTTTTGACGATTCCATTTGCCAAGGGCAAATTGGCGTTACCGGAGAACACCATCATCGACGATGCATCAGCCATGGAAACACTCCTCTAGCATGCCACTACAACGACCAAGGGTAAATGGCTGGGGCGCCAGGATTCGAACCTGGGTATGCAGGGATCAAAACCCTGTGCCTTACCACTTGGCGACGCCCCAAATAAAAACCGAAACGAACCTTTAGCCAACCCCTATATCAAAGATTCGGCTGCGAAATACCGGGCACACAATCGGTGCAATGGCGAACCATTCAGCCCTCTCGCAACAAATGCCTCACAACAACCCGACAAACCATCCGCGATCTTCTCCGCCGCACGTTTGTCGCTACACTGCGCAAACAGACAGCCCCCTGTACCAGTTAAACGGGCCTCGGCCATTACAGAAAACTGACGGAACACCTTATCGACAGCTGGGTATAAAGCCAATACAATTGACATGCAATCGTTACCGACCCATCCTGAAGCAAATTTCTCCATTGTGACCGGGATATTATCCCTTGTCAAATCTTTAGCGCCGAAGACTTCCGCGGTAGACACATGGCAATCTGGCACCGCAATGACATACCATGGTTCCGCTAATTCAAGCGGCTCTAGTTGCTCACCCACGCCTTCTGCCCACGCACTAAAACCAGCAAGAAAAATTGGAACATCGGCGCCCAATCGCAACCCCAACGCACGAAGCTGTTCCGTGGAATAACCCAAATCCCAAAGCTGGTTTAGCACAAACAGGGTCGTGGCCGCATCGGAACTTCCCCCACCCAAACCACCGCCCATAGGCAACCGCTTGTCAACTTCGATATCAACACCTAACGAACAACCACTATCCGTTTTTAGTAAACACGCGGCACGCACCGTTAAATCATCACTTTCCGATACACCTCGGATCAACCTTCTCAATCGTACTAACCCATCCGTCCTGGGGTAAAAACGTATTTCGTCACAAAGATCTATAAATTGAAACACCGTTTGCAAATCATGATATCCATCAGTTCGCTGCCGCACAATCCTGAGCATCAAATTTAGCTTACCCGGTGCCGGCCAAGCTGCTCCCCACCCATCGGATGGCTTACTACATTCAACGCGCTTCACGTCTACTAGTTTTCCCATATCACAATAAAGATTTGCCTGCCTTTAGCCATTAATACCCCATTCGTCGATAACCAGAATAAGACGCGCATCTGCCTTTGATATTTTCAGTTTGCGTGGCAAAACCCAATTATCAACACGCTGATACTCGATCATATTGATAGTCCAGCCCAGCTGCTTCAGAAATCTTAACCAACCCGACGAATCGTAGTCTGCATCAAATACCGATTTGGGAGAAGCCAACCCCAGCACCCAATATTGCAACTCCTCTAGTGGAATTTCGATGCCTAATAAAGAATAAAGTAATTTATTGGGATTAGCCGATTCTTCAACACCCCCCCCTGCATGCGTGACTCGAATGAAATTTTTAGTTATCGCAACTCGCACAGCTCCTTGTCCAAACGGACCAGCAATCTGGAGACTATCTTTAATTGGATTATGCGACCAATTCAAGCCCGCATGCCAGGACTCTTGTTTTGAACGTACAGCTATTCTACCTTGAATATTCCAGTCGTGAATACGATAGAGTGCTTGCCTATCAACGACGCTCGGTGGTTTTTCAGGTTCCATCCGCAAAAGCGAACAACCAGTTAGGATCAACAATAAACCTATGCCTGTGAAAATCCAGATTGGGTTAAAGCGAACCACACCTTTTACCACCCAAATGGACGCTTAGATCAGGCATGAAGTATCCGAAAAATCATTTACTCTTCAAATGCTTGCGGAAATCTGTTTTTGATTACTTCAATGTATTCGTTGCCTGGATCATCTTGATTGGCTTTTTTCCATACCGATTTTGCTTGCGCCTCTCGCCCCGAAACCCACAACACCTCACCCAAATGCGCGGCGATCTCAGGATCTGGATCCCCCTCAAATGCACGGCGTAAATATTCAAGCGCTAAATCGTAGTTCCCTAATTTGAACTGCAACCAACCAAAGCTATCAATAATTACCGGATCATCAGGTTTCAAGTTGATTGCACGCTGCAAAAATCCTTGGGCTTCTTCCAATCTTGAAGTGCGATCAACCAATGTATAACCCAGTGCATTTAATGCGTTTACGTCATCAGGATCATTGGCCAATATTGTTTTGAGATCTCGCTCCAAAATATCAAGTCGATCTATCCGCTCGGCAACCAATGCGCGACTATACAACAATTCGGATCGATCTGGATGTCTAGTCAAAGCTGTGTTTAAAAGTTCAAAAGCACCGGAATAGTCTTTTTTATTCGTCAATATCTCGGCTTCGATTAAGTAAAATCGAACAGCCTCATCGGGGTAACGCTTTCTGAGGTCACTCAATCGGTTATTAGCTTCAGCAGTCCGATTCAATTTTGCCAATTCGATCACCGCGCTCAATTCCGCGTCAACTTTGAGTGCTCCGTTAGATACCCGATCGAACCAACCGACGGCCGCTTCAGATCGACCCGCATCCGCATCGAGCCGACCGAGAAAAAGATGTGCCTGGTCCTGCCATTCGGGAACATCGGTCAATTCTAAAAATAGCGCCTTGGCAGCAGCCTCATCTTTTAACTTCAGATTTACGCCGGCCAACGAGAATTGGGCATCATACTTGTCCCCATCAAGTCGAACCACTTGCTCCAATTCCGAACGAGCGGCCTGATAGTCTCCAACTTTGATAAAAAATTGACTCACAATAAATCTTAATTCGGCATTGTTTGGATTGCCGGCAACCATTGCCTCTAAGGTTGCCCGGGCAGCAGTCTCATCGTCTTGCTTTGCGACTATACGCGCCTTCAACACCTGCGCATTCTCCCATTCAGGCTTAATCGACAGCGCTGAATCTACATACTCCAAGGCCAATGAAGATTGATTCCGGCTCAACGCAAGCAATGCATATCCAAGTAAAAATTCCGGTTTATCGCCGTAACGCCCTTCTAATTGGCCCATCAGCGCTAGAGGATCACTAGAATGTTTTTCCAACATCTTAACCAACTCAATCATCGACCTTCCGAACTGGTCATCGCTCAACGCCAACCAACGATCAATCGCCTTTGTTGCATTTTCTTGATCGTCGTTTATCAAATAAACTAGCGCCAAAGCGCTATTTGCAGCCGCATTATCCGGATCACCCTCCACCCAAATTGATGCAGCTCTCTGGGCTTTAGTGTAATCTTTCACATAAAGCGCAATTTGCGTCGCACGTTCTGCGACCTGCGGATTCTTTGACCACTCAGTTGCTTTTAAATACCGATCCATAGCGATATCAAACTGCCCACGTTGCCCGGCGATTTCCGCCGATAACAACACGTACAACAATTCATTATTCATCGGCTGAATATTCTTCTTATCAACCGGTTTTTCGGCTTCCACCGGAAATATCGGATCAGCCGTGGTAGGTTTTTTTGCTAAATCGGAACAACCAACCAGTAGTTGCATCAAAATTACAGATTTAATTAATCGTCTAATCACTGATATATTTTTCATAGAATAATGCGTTTGCGGATCCAGCCCCACTTCATTATTTCTGGGCCACTTATCTATATATCGCATTCGACCAAAGATAGGCCAAATAATAACTATACGCCAAATTTATTACGACAATTTGGACTAATTCCAACTTTATTTTTAAAATTATACATTGCTAACCTTCAAAACCGAGTAATGACCCTTTTCGCACTAGGTATAAATCACAATACGGCACCATTAGCCGTACGAGAAAAACTTGTTTTTTCCACGGAGATTCTTAAACCCGCACTTTTAGAACTGGTCAATATCGCTCAAATCGACGAAGCGGCAATTCTATCGACGTGCAATCGCACTGAACTCTATTGCGGCATCCGGCCTAATGAACAAACCGCAATTATCGACTGGATCGCAAAAAACCGTAAGCTTGACCCAGACGAATTCAGGCCCTATCTGTACACGCACCAGGAAGACAACTCGATTCGGCATATGTTCCGCGTTGCATGCGGATTAGACTCGATGATCTTGGGTGAACCACAAATATTAGGGCAAATGAAATTCGCGTACCAAAGTGCCTGCGAAGCCGGCACATTGGGGAAACATTTGGGCAAGCTATTTCAATCAACGTTTACAACCGCTAAAAAAGTCCGAACGGATACTGCAATTGGATCCAGCCCGGTTTCTGTTGCGTTTGCCGCAGTCCGACTGGCCGAACAAATATTTGACGATATGCAGGAGCTAACGGCATTGCTCGTTGGCGCCGGCGAGACTGTGGAATTAACCGCGCGCCATTTGCACCAAAAAAATATTAGAAAGCTCATCATTGCCAACCGAACCCCGGAGAAAGCGCAAAATTTAGCATCTCAATTCAACGGCTTCGCCATCTCACTTCCCAGTATCCCCAGTCATTTGGCGGAAACCGACATTGTGGTCACCTCAACCGCCAGCCCATTTCCTATATTGGGAAAAGGTCTTGTCGAAAGCGCTATTAAAGCGCGTAAACACAAACCAATTCTAATGATAGACTTAGCCGTTCCCCGGGATATTGAACCCGAAGTAGAGCAACTACATGATGTCTATTTATACACGGTCGATGACCTTAAAAACACTGTAGAAGAAAACCTCAAGTCGCGTCGGCAAGCGGCCGAACAAGCTGAAGAAATCATCGACACCCAGGTTCAACACTTCCTATCATGGCTGCGCGCCGAGAATTCGATCTCGACGATTCAAGACTTTCGGTCTCGGGCGGAAAATACCCGCGATGCCGCATTAAACGTTGCCTTATCGGCACTTGAGAGTGGCAAAGATCCGGAAGAAATTCTAAGATTATTGGCCCACCGCCTAACCAATAAACTTATTCATACACCCAGCGTCCAAATAAAAAAAGCGGGGATCGATGAAAGACACGATATACTTGCCGCCGCCCGCGCCCTATTTAATCTCGACGAATCTAATAATAAATGAAAAGATCCATTCAACAAAAACTGGAGAATCTAACGGATCGCTTTGATGAAATTGGCGCCTTATTGTCTGACCCAGAAGTACAAAACGACCAAAATAAGTTTCGCTCGCTAGGCCAAGAATTTTCGCAGATCGAACCGATAGTCGCATGCTTTAAGCGTTATGATGAAACGCAAAACGAAATCGATTCCGCAACAGAATTATTGAGCGACGAGGATAAAGAAGTCCGAGACCTGGCCAAGTCCGAAATCGATTTAGCGGAAGCGACTAGAGATGCATTGGAACGAGAATTAGAATTACTACTGCTCCCCAAAGACCCCAATGATTCCCGCAACATATTTCTAGAGGTTAGAGCCGGCACCGGCGGCGCAGAGGCGGCTATTTTTTCAGGCGATCTTTCGCGCATGTATCATCGTTACGCAGAGAAAAGCGGTTGGCGCATCGAAACCATTAGCGAGAGCCTAGGCGAACATGGCGGTTACAAAGAAATCGTTCACCGCATATCAGGAAATGATGTGTATTCGAAGCTAAAATTCGAATCTGGCACGCATCGCGTTCAACGTGTACCGGAAACAGAATCCCAGGGTAGGATTCATACCTCGGCTTGCACGGTCGCGATCATGCCCGAAGCCGATGAAATCGATAACATCGAGATCAATCCTGCGGAATTGCGCGTTGACACTTTTAGGGCCTCTGGTGCCGGAGGACAACACGTTAACAAAACCGACTCAGCCATTCGAATTACTCATCTCCCGAGTGGCCTCGTTGTCGAATGCCAAGATGAACGGTCTCAGCATAAAAACCGCGCTCGAGCGATGAGCTTGTTACAAGCCCGATTGTTATCCGCCGAACAGGAACGACAAAACAAAGATCTGGCTCAATCACGCAAGCAACAGGTAGGCAGCGGCGATCGGTCGGAACGGATTCGAACCTATAATTTTCCGCAAGGACGGTTAACTGACCACCGAATTAACCTCACATTGTATAAGCTTGAGGATATCTTACAAGGCGACCTGAACGTCGTAATCCAGCCATTGACCCAAGAACACCAAACCGAATTGCTCACACAATTGGCGGAAGAATAATTCGCACCTATGGACACTATTGGCAATATTCTGCAGGATACGTCTAAAGCATTTCAAAAGATCACGGAGTCCCCGCGCCTGGATGCAGAAGTAATAATCGTGCATGCACTGGGAAAAAACCGCTCTTTTCTTCGCGCTTGGCCCGATAAACCACTGCTGGCCGGTGAATTGGCCCGCATAAAACAACTGGTCGACTTACGCCTTATCGGAACGCCCGTGGCACATTTGACCGGGGAAAAAGAGTTTTGGTCGCGTACATTTACGGTTTCGCCAAATGTCTTGATTCCCCGGCCAGAGACAGAATTACTTATCGAACAAGGACTTGTAATTTTCAAGACGACAGAAGCGCCGAAAATATTGGATGCCGGAACCGGCAGCGGTATCATTGCCATTACGCTAGCTGCGGAAAAGCCATCCGCATCTGTAGTTGCATCCGATATCAGTCAAGAAGCACTAGTAATTGCAAAAAGGAACGCGGAGAAGCATGGATTGCAACACATCAATTTTGTCCGAAGCGATTGGTTCAGCGAAATAAACGGCGGTCTATTTGATTTAATTATCAGCAACCCTCCTTATATCGCCGAAAACGACCCCCACCTACAAAAAGGGGGGCTGCCGTTTGAACCGAAACTGGCTCTGTTAGCCGGACCCGATGGTTTCGATGCGTTGGAGCATATCGCGGAACGTGCACGCGATCATCTAAACCCAGGGGGCTACCTTCTCCTTGAGCATGGTTACCAACAAGCAACTGGCTTGAAACAAATCCTCAACCAAATGAATTATTCGAACATTAAGGCCTATACCGATCTACAAGGTCATTTGCGAGTCACTCAAGCGCAATGGCGAGATTCAATTTAAACCCAATAAGTAATATGTCCGAGAACCCAAAGACCGAAGAAATTGTTTTGCCCAGACCCCTGATTAATCGACTGCTACACCACGCTCAGACTTTTCCCGGACTTGAGATTTGTGGATTGATTGGCGCAAATGAAGACAGCCCAACGACCTGTTACCCGATTGAGAATATTGCCGACGATCAATCCCACCGTTTTGTTATGGATCCCCACGAACAAATCGATGCGATGCGAAAAATAAGGGACAACCATGAAGAACTGTTTGCGATCTATCATTCTCATCCGTCGAGCCCCGCCCAACCCTCAACAACAGATTTGGAATTGGCCGAGTACCCTGACACTCTACAACTTATTATTTCTTTAAAAACAAAAGGCGTTTTGGAAATGCGCGGTTTTCGGCTTAATGGAAAAAAGTCAGTCCAAGAGGTCATTCTTACGCTAGCATCTGAATAAAGGGATATCCTATTGAGCGCCCCAAAAAACACGCACGCAATTTTTGACCAACGAACACGATTGACTTTTCGCACTGCATTGTTCTACTCGGTTCGACCTGTATCGTTAGATCAGGCCAATAGAGAGAATCCAAGTGGATAAATTGGTCAAACCAATCTTCTATATAGTTGCTGCAATTTTTATCACACTGAGTTTAGCAGTCGCCATCGTCCCAATGTTACTGGACCCAAACGATTACAAGGACGAAATTAAAAACGCAGTTAAATCTGCCACAGGGAGAACGCTAACGATTGATGGGGTCCTGTCGCTATCAATATTCCCTTGGTTGGGCATTGAAACCGGGCATTTGAGTTTGAGTAATGCCACCGGTTTTGCCGAAGAGCCATTCGTTGAGATTGAAAAAACGAATATTAAGGTCAAATTGATTCCGCTATTTTCAAAACGGATCCGAGTCAATCAAATAGTGTTAAATGGCTTGCGGCTTAACTTGGTCAAAAATGAACAGGGTAAAAATAATTGGAGCACTTCTCATGGCTCAACCCCAAGTAAACACAAAAAACGCATACCTATTAAGGGTGCAAACTCAATCAGCTCGACACCAAAGATTCCATTAGGCTTGGCAAATCTGGCCATAGAGAAGATTACCTTAGAAAACGCAAAAATCAACTGGTTTGACCGCCAGGCCCAACGTAATTTAAGCGCCGAAAATCTATACTTCCATATGGATAAGTTTAGATTCAACGAAACAGTGGATTTCAAGCTCTCTACCGTAGTCAAGACCGCAAAGCCAAAAACAAAACACCAGGTTTCGATCACCGGGCGATTAACCGTTCAAGACGACCTGAACGTCTACAAAATGGAACGATTTCATATCGCGTCAAGCAGCGAAGACAGTATAAATGGCAACCCCGCCATACAAAGCGACCTGAATGCTGCAGCTGCGCTCAATTTAAGCCAGAACACTTTCGCTGTATTCAAACTTGATTTCAAACTTGATGACTTGCATCTCCAATCGGATTTCTCTGGAACAGGGATCGATCGTGAACCGACAATTGAAGGGTCTATAAAGATAGACTCATTCAACCCAAGAAATTTGGCAAAACATTTTGGCCAAACTTTACCCACGTTAGCAGATCCCAATGCGATCATCAGTGCCAATGCAGCATTTGATTTTAAACAGCATAAATCGGTCGTGGATTTGGCCAATATCGTCGTGCAAATTGACCAAACGAGCATAAAAGGCGCGGCTTCAATCGATAGAACCAAGCCACCGTTGGTCAAATTCAATCTAGATGCGAATAAATTAGATGTTGATCGTTATTTTCCAACGAAAGACGCTACGACAAACCAAATTACTGAACGGTCGGAAACTGAGCCAACCAATTCTGATGCAGGTCTTAGCGAAACGGCTAATACTAACGCCATGATAAAAACCCCCAATTTAGCCATTATTAATTTAGACGGCATATTCAATATTGGGGCGTTAAAAATTCTTAACATTAGAGCGCGTGGCGCTCAAATAGTCGTGAATGCAAAGAACCGAATCGTGCGCACCAATCAACGGATCAAAAACCTTTACCGGGGACATTACCGCGGCGCTATGGAATTGAATCTACAGGGCGTAACGCCGACAATCTCCGTCAACGAAAAATTTAGCAAAATTAACTTAGAACCTTTACTCAAAGACTTAACCGGCGAGGCCAAAATAACGGGTAGAACCACCGCTACCCTTCAACTCACGGCCCGTGGCGCCGACCCGGACTCAATAAAATCGTCGCTCAACGGAAACGTAGAAGCCTTACTTAGCGACGGGTATATCAAAGGTGTTGATCTAGTTAAGATAATCGGTGGCACCAGAAACTTAATAGAATCAAAATCCGGACAACAGACCACCACCAGCGATGAAACCCAATTTACGGAAATGAGAATAGCCGCTACCATCACCGACGGTCTTGTTAAGACCCGAACCCTCAATGCAAAATCTCAAACATTGACCATTGACGGTGGCGGGAGAATCTACTTGGTCAATGAGGCAGTCGATCTCAACATCAAAGCCAAAATAAATGATGATCCAGCAGGCTTCGAAGGAATCAAAATAAAAGAACTGCAAGGTGTCTCTATACCGATCAAAATTAGCGGGACATTTTCCAAACTCAGCTATCGGCCAGATCTAAAATCGGTGCTCACAAGTCCTCAAATACAAAAAACCAGAAAAAAGCTGAAAAAAAAACTGGGCGAAAAATTAGGTCCCGAGGTCCAGAATTTACTAGACCGTTTGTTCTAAACAGATTGGCGAATCTTCATGCTTATTGAAGAATTTCAATCTTGTGTCTTAAGCTGGTCCCAACAAAATGGCCGCAAAAACCTTCCATGGCAAGAACATCCTGCACCGTACCCAGTTTGGGTATCCGAGGTTATGTTGCAGCAAACTCAGGTCACGACCGTAATCCCTTATTTCAATCGTTTCTTGAGAGAATTCCCAACAGTCACCGCTCTTGCAGCAGCACCATTGGATTCTGTTTTGCATTACTGGGCGGGATTGGGATATTACGCTCGCGCCAGAAATATGCACCGTTCCGCCCAAATAATAACAACCCTCCCAGAATTTCCATCGTCAATGGAACAGCTTATCAAGCTCCCCGGGATAGGACGCTCAACTGCCGGGGCCATTTTAAGTATGGGCTTTGGCAAAAGCGCTGCAATATTAGATGGCAATGTCAAGCGTGTATTGTCAAGAGTTCACGGCATCGAATCTTGGAGTGGCGATTCTCGCACCGAAAGGGAACTTTGGAGGCTTAGCGAAAGCTATACACCCAATCAACATTGCGCGGAATATAGCCAAGCAATAATGGACTTTGGTGCCTTGCTGTGCACGCGTAAAAAACCACTCTGTATCAACTGCCCTCTAAACAAACACTGTAACGCTTATCTCACGCAACGGACACAACAAATCCCACACCCACGACCAACCAAGACGTTACGCAAGCGCAGTTGTTATATGCTACTGATGCATACCCCTCGCCACCAATGCTATCTTGAAAAACGTCCCCCGAACGGCATCTGGGGCGGGCTTTGGGCCTGTCCCGAATTTTCAACCCGACAAGGTTTATTCGAGTGGTGTAATGAACACGATATCAAGCAGGATATTCTGCAATGGCATCCAACTTTACGCCACAGCTTCACCCATTTTCATTTAGACTACACGCCGGTTAGTGCACTATTGGAAAAACCTGTCGATATGATTATGGAAGATCAGCAATCAATTTGGTATAACCCAACTTCTACAAAATCCTGTGGAATGCCGACGCCGGTCAACCGTCTGCTCGATCGCATCTTGCAGGGCGAAAAACCCGTCGACGCGACAACGCAACGCTAGAGAGAATCTATATGGCTAGAACTGTAAAATGTGTGAAATTGGATCGAGAGGCCGATGGACTGGACACCCAACCGTTTCCCGGTGAAAAGGGACTGTGGATTTTTAACAACGTGTCTAAACAAGTTTGGCAGGAATGGCTCAGTCTACAAACCATGCTCATCAACGAACATCAACTGACCCCATTCGAACCTCGTGCAAAAACTTTTTTGGAACAAGAACGCGACAAATTTTTCCTAGGCGGCGGTGGAGAAAGACCCGACGGTTATGTTCCGCCAAATCAATAAACCGCCCCATATGCGGTCTGCGAATATTGGATAGCCAGTACTAACCCTCTTCATCGCTTCATGCACGCTCATATACAATGCGTCCCTCGATTAGGGTATGGGTCACCTGTCCTTGCATTTGCTGACCGAAGAATGGCGTATTTTGTCCACTACTCGCCCATTTTTCCGGCGCAGGAATCCATATTGCATTTGGGTCAACAATACATATATCGGCTATCGCACCCGCCCCGAGCTGTCCAGATTTCAATCCTAAGATTTTCGCCGGTCCACTGGTCAAACTCGAAATAGCTCTAAATCGGTCCACTTGCTGCGCACTCACCAAACGCAGGACTAACGGTAAAAGTGTTTCCAGTGTCGCCATACCCGGCTCCGTCGACGAAAACACGTTCAATTTTGCTCCCTCTTCATGCGGCTGATGGTCTGAACAAACCGCGGTAATAGCGCCAGTAGAAAGGCCATTGCGTAAAGCGTCACGATCCTGTTCGGTACGCAGTGGTGGCATAACATGGAATAGCGGGTCATAATCTACCACGGCTTGATCGCTTAAGTGCAATTGATGAGCAGAGACATCAGCGGTCACGGGCAATCCTTCCCGTTGCGCATTCGCGATCAATGAGACAGCTCTCGCGCAACTCAGCTGTGCGAAATGCACACGCACTCCTGTTTGTTCAATTAGCGCCAACACCTGTGCGACCGCCACAGTTTCAGCTGCTTCTGGAATCGCAGGCAAACCCAGCCGGGTGGCAACTGCGCCCTCATGGGCAACACCTTGATTCCTTAACCATGGGTCTTCAGGCCGAATAATGACGAGCAAACCCGAACTCGCTGCATATTCCATCGTACGCCGAAGTACAAGAAGATTCTCGATAGGGCTCGACGCATTGCTGACTGCAACACAACCGGCTTTCTTTAAAGCCCGCATCTCACTCAATTCTTTA
This sequence comes from uncultured Methylococcaceae bacterium, assembly GCA_964619885.1. Taxonomy (GTDB): domain Bacteria; phylum Pseudomonadota; class Gammaproteobacteria; order Methylococcales; family UBA1147; genus CAZUGA01. The sequence continues at coordinate 12,168 of CAZUGA010000053.1, read as the reverse complement.
CCCATCAGCCCCCGGGTTACCGCTCCAATAGGCAAAATCCGAGCCATTCCGATGCGTTCTGCTCGATCCTTGATCAATTCTGCCACGGCCGGTGTGTCGATAACCGGTATAGTATCTGGCGGACAGCACAGCATGGTAATCCCAGCCCGAACCGCTGCGGTGGTTTCGCTGGCAATGGTAGCTTTGTGCTCCTGTCCAGGCTCACGAACCCGTGCACACAAATCTATAAAGCCAGGGCACACTATATGCCCTGGCACGTGGATCTCTCGATCCACATGAAATCCATCAGGTGCCGTTCCTACCGCCGCGACCTGACCCCGCGCAATATACAAAGTATCGTCTTTGTCGATACCGTTCGCCGGGTCAATGAGTCTACCACCGGTAATTACAATCCGTGGTGCGGCCATCATGTTGCGCCCGAATTCTTGGCTTCCGAATGCATTGCCAACGTCATCACCGCCATACGTATTGCAATCCCGTAACTCACCTGCTGCAAAATCACCGAAGAGGCGCAATCCGCAACTCGGGATTCAATTTCGACACCTCGGTTTATCGGTCCCGGGTGCATCACTATCGCATCGGGCTTGGCAATCTGTAACCGTTGCTCGGTTAATCCGAAATGGGTGAAATATTCATGTTCGCTAGGCAGTAAAGCACCTCGCATCCTTTCGTTTTGCAACCGCAACATTATGACCACATCGACATCACGTAAACCATCATCGATGTCATGAAAAACTCGAACACCTAATGAATCAGCATGCGCTGGCAGTAATGTGCCAGGGGCGATCACGCGAACTTCAGCAGCTCCCAAGGTATTCAACGCAAGAATTTGCGAGCGCGCCACCCGAGAGTGCAAGATATCGCCAACAATAGCGACGCACAATTTATCGAATTCTCCTTTGTGCCGGCGAATCGTAAACATATCCAGCATCGCCTGGGTCGGGTGAGAATGCCGACCATCCCCACCGTTAATCACACTAACGTGGGGAGCAACGTGCTGCGCAATGAATAATGACGCTCCACTTTCGCTATGCCTTACCACAAACATATCGACATGCATTGCTTCCAAATTGCGGATGGTATCGAGCAGGCTTTCTCCTTTGGCAGTCGCCGAACGTGCTACATCAATATTCAGGACATCGGCAGATAATCGCTTGCCAGCCAACTCAAAGGTTGTCCGTGTTCGTGTGCTATTTTCGAAAAAAAGATTGGCGATAGTTTTACCACGCAGCAAAGGTACTTTTTTTACCGGTTGCTCGCCAACACCAACGAACGATTCAGCCGTATCCATGATACGGGTCAATAATTCTCGGTTCAGACCATCAATAGATAGAAAATGCCGTAATTGGCCAGTTGTATCGAGTTGGTGACCTTGCGTCCTTGAACTCACTGAGACACAAACAAGTTATTTGGATTTTGTATCGAATTCATGAATTGTAAATTTCAGTGGATCCGGGCCTGTTAATTTTATCCGTTGTTTGGGTTGTAAATCTACCCGACCGCCCAAACAATCCGCCTGAATCGGAATCTGTCGTCCATCTCGCTCGATCAATACGCCCAACAATACGTTGGCCGGCCGGCCGTAATCAAAGATTTCGTTCAGCGCGGCACGTATCGTTCTTCCTGTATACAATACGTCATCGATAAGCAATATATCCCGCCCTTCAATGCTAAACGGTAAATTACTTGGCCTCACCTGTGGCTGCACTCCGATTTCCGAGAAATCGTCACGGTAAAACGCAATGTCCAATAGACCCAATGGTTCCTGCAACTCCAGACGACTGTGTAATTCTTCAGCTATCCAACTACCGCCGGTGTGAATCCCAATCATGACGGGATTGTTCCAACCCTTAGACTCGATTACCAACTTTAGCCTATCGGCCAATACATCGAGCATAGATTCAACGTTCAAATCGATCTCTACCATAGTGATGTCATTTTCTAGCGTGATAATGGTTAAGCCACGATTGTAAAATTAATTGGGCGGCGAGCTGATCTTGAACCTGCCAAAGCTTCGATGCGCTCAGCTCAAGTTCCTCGAACAATAATCGTTTTGCTTCGACGGTAGTTAATGTCTCATCCATCCGAAAAACAGGCACTTGGTATCGACCTTCAAGCTGTCTGCAAAATCTAAGCATAGGTTGGGAAACCGGGTTTTCCGTACCATCTTGCTGCAAGGATAATCCAACGACACAACCTCGCGGTTGCCACCGGTTGACTAAGTCTGTAATTGCTTGCCAACCAGGTTTTTGTTTCACCGCTCGAATAGTCGTAAGTGGATTTGCAATTCCGGTCTCCACGTGTCCTACCGCCACCCCAATTTTTCGAATACCGAAATCGAAACCCAAGTAGGTATCCGAATTCAGGCCATTGAGTAGCGGATCAATTTTCACGGTTGATACGCTATTTGTCTAAGATCAAAACACCGACAAGAATGACCAATCCACCACTCTAGTTTTTGCCGAATCACGCATGCCCCGCGTTCGACGACAATAAATCCAAATCGACCCCCATTTGTTCGGCGGCTGATTTCCAACGCTTGTCGGCCGGTAAGTCAAATATGACTTGGTTTAAAGCTGGTGCATTTAGCCAAGCATTTTGAAGAATTTCTTGTTCCAATTGGCCTTCGCCCCAACCCGCATAGCCCAACGCAACCAACATTTTACCGGGACCCTTTCCTCGAGCAATCGCTTCCATGATATCGCGTGATGTCGTTAACATAATGGAATCGGTAACTGCTAAAGACGAGTCCCACTCACCGCTCCCATCATGGATTACAAAACCTCGTTCAGGTTGGACCGGACCACCGTAATAGACTTGCGTTGCACCTATATCTTGGCTTTTCACTTCTATTTCCATTTGCCCCAAAATATCATTCAACGTCAAATCAATCGGTCGATTGATCACTATACCCAGGGCCCCATCGTCGCCGTGCTGGCACATATATGTTACCGTCCGTTGGAAATTCGGATCCCCCAAACTCGGCATCGCAATCAAAAAATGATCGGTTAAATTCATGTTGTCTGTCATTACATTATCTTCTGTCAATAGGCTTAAAGACCTCGTGCAGCACTTATCACGCGTTTCCAGAGTTGCTATCAATCGACAACTGCACATTTTTAAATCTCAATGTCCGATCGTATTTTTCAGGCTAATAACCACTTGTTGTCAAATGTGAATCGTCAAAAAATTTCCATGTTCTGGTAATAACCAGCACATCCGCATCGTCCGCTAAATCTTTGGGGAAAGGGGCAAACGGACCGGACAATCGAACGATTCGAACCGCGCCATCATCCAAGGCTTTATGGCCCGAAGAACGCCGTATTTTGATGGTATAAATCGATCCATCCCGGCGGACACCTACCGCCAACAATAAAGAACCTGATAATTTTCGACGCCGAGCCTCATCTGGGTAGTTTAGATTCCCAACTCGCTCAACTTTGCGTTGCCAAGCCTTTTCATAAGCCGCCGCTTTATACTTATGAGCGTTAACCGAATTAATAAATTTTATTCTAGGTCGTTTGGCGATATCGTTTTGTACACGAACAATTTCTGCACCTAATGCAGCAATCTGCTGTGATAGTCCCATCGCTGTCAATGGTTGTTTGTTTTCATCTGGTTCCGGATTTGGCTGTTCTGCGGTAACAATTTTCGTCTTTGATTTTCGCTGGGTCATGACGCGTTTCGGCTTGGATACCGCACCATGAACCACCGGCACTTGCGTCGAGGACTGCCCTTGTCTGCCTGATGCGGGTGCTTGACGCCGCACCGGCTCGACCTTTTCCAGGGATTTACCACTACCGACTTGATTTTCTTGCGATAAAAAATCGGCTTCTTTCGGTGCCTTCTGCGTGGGTGCGATAACCAAAGCAATTTCTAGGGATTTGTTGATCCGGGTCGGCTTTGGAATCTCGAAACCCACCCCCAATATAATCAACGCATGGACCAAAGCTGCCAGAAATATAGTGATCATCAACCGATCAGTTGGAGATACCGGCGCATTCACCGATGCAAAATCAATTGTTGTGCTCATTGCGCTATATAGCGTTCAACGCTATCCATCAGCTGGCCACTGATATTTAGACCGTAAAGGCTATCCAGCTCCTGGATGCAAGTCGGGCTGGTTACGTTGATTTCGGTGACGTAATCTCCAATGATATCAAGACCCACAAATATCAAACCTTTCTGCCTCAATGTAAGACCTATCTGCGACACCAACCATTTGTCCCTGTCTGACAATGGTCGGCCCTCGGCCCGCCCACCCGCGGCCAAATTTCCACGGCTTTCACCCTTTACGGGAATTCTTGCTAACGCATACGGAACCGGTTCTCCATCTATCACCAATACACGCTTATCCCCATCTATGATTTCCGGAAGATAACGCTGGGCCATCGTGAACCGTTGGCCGTGCTGGGTCATGGTTTCGAGAATTACATTCAGGTTAGTATCAGATTCGCGCACGTGAAAAATTGACGCACCTCCCATACCATCCAAGGGTTTCAATATCATTTCACGGTATTCCGCCAAAAACGAACGAAACCGGCCTGCATCTCTCGCAACAAGAGTTGGCGCACAACATTCCGGAAACCAAGCAGTATACAATTTTTCATTCGCGTCGCGTAAGGATTGCGACTTGTTTACCACCAATAAACCTCGGTGCTCCGCCCGCTCCAACAAGTATGTTGCATAGATATATTCCTGATCAAACGGAGGATCTTTTCTCATCAATAATACGTCTAGATCATCCAGCGGATTATCGAATCCTTCCCCGAGGCAATACCACTTCGTATCGTCCCGATACACTTGTAGACTTCGCATACCCGCAAAAGTTTGTCCATCTCGCAAATACAGGTCGGCAAGCTCCATATAAAATAACTCCCAACCACGAGCCTGCGCTTCCAGCAACATTGCAAAACTGCTGTCCTTACGAATATTAATTGAACTGATGGGATCCATTAGGATTCCTAATTTCAATATCATGACCTCAAAAAACTAAATATTGATCGCTAACCAGCGTAAAATTGGTTCAACGTCTTTCACAAATTCTAGTTGATAAATAAACTGATCCTCCCATTGCTGCGATATTTATGTATATTTTCCAGACACCGCCCTGTGCTCGTTTTTTAATCTCACATAGTGCTGCCCGGAATATTGTAGAAACTCCAATTCCTCAGTCGTGAGTTGCCTAACCCTACGTACCGGGGAACCCACATAAAGACTACCCGAGCGTAACACTTTTCCGGGCGGGACAAGGCTTCCCGCACCAATCATAACGCGATCCTCAATAACCGAACCATCCATCACGATACTTCCTATCCCGACCAAACTATAATCGCCAATCGTACAACCGTGTAGCATGGCACGGTGCCCTACCGTCACACCCGAACCCAACATAACGGTAAAACCATCTGGAGAATACTTTCCCCGATGCGTACCATGAAGTAAACAACCATCTTGAATACTGCTTCCTGCGCCGACAAAAATCTGTGCGACGTCACCACGAATTACCGCGCAGGGCCAAACCGAAACATCGTCTTCCAAAGTTACATCACCAATCACCACAGCAGAGTCATCTACATAGACCGAATTACCAATCTTTGGACTCTTGCCCTTAAACTCTCTTATACTCATCAATAATCCCAGTTTAGAAACAAAAAATACCCATTATCCGACTATAATCTATAGCGTTGAAACCGAACAGTCTAAGCCAATTAATTTTACGGCAAAGCTTCTAAATAGAAGATTTTCAACGAAGTAATTGACTTCTAAACGCGCCTTATTTTCAAATCAGATTAGCGGAGCATATTATGTTAGTCACCGGATTCATTATCACCGGCTTAATCGCCATATTGGTCGTTTATGGCATCATCATCTATAACCGACTTGTCTCATTAAAGCACAATACCTCGAAAGCTTGGTCGAATATCGATGTGCTATTGAAACAACGACACGACGAATTGCCCAAGTTGGTCGAAACCTGCAAACAATACATGAAGTTCGAGCAGGACACGTTAGAAAAAGTAATGCGCGCACGGGCCGGTGTTTCTCAAGCTCGAGAGGCGGGCGATATTAATGCATTGGGACCCGCAGAAACCCAATTACGCCAAGGTTTGACGTCACTGTTTGCATTGGCAGAAGCATACCCCGAACTTAAAGCCAATGAATCGTTTCAGCACTTAGAATCACGCATCACCGATCTTGAAAATACTATCGCCGACCGGCGCGAATTTTACAACGAAAGCGTGAACAATAATAACATTCGTATTGAACAGTTTCCCGACAACTTGGTTGCTGGAAGATACAAATTCGAAGCTTTCGACCTTTTAGAATTTACCGATGAACAGATCGAAGACGTAGAAATGAAATCTTTGTTCGCATGACTGCGCACCAAGTATGCGGACAAAACAACAAAATACGCAATGAATCTTGCCAATGTAATTAACCTCGCCTCACCTGCTGCATTTTGGTTGTGTACTTCAGCTGGTGGGATTCTGGGAGTCTATTGTTTCTGGGGCTCCTTTAGATGGCTACGCCACACCCGTATTATAGAAGATACTCCAACCTCGAAAGTTCGCTCCGCGGCTCAAGGTTATACTGAATTGGAAGGGCGTGCCAGGGTTATGTCGGGCGAACCGGTCATTGCGCCATTAACCGATACTGTTTGTGCTTGGTACAGCTATAAAATCGAAGAACGCAGTCCCTCTTTGAACAGCCGCGAGCAAAATGTCTGGCACACCATTCAAAGCGGAACGAGCGACGCAATTTTCTATCTGGAAGACGATACCGGTCGTTGCATTATTGACCCGGACTCAGCGACCGTCACGCCGTCGGTGAGCGATAGCTGGTGCGGCGATAGCAAACAGCCGTTTGCGATCACGCACGGTTCCAGTTTTTGGCTGTTCGACTTGTTTAATACCAGCCGCTATCGATACTCTGAACAGAGAATACAAGATGGAGACACCCTTTATACTTTGGGTATGTTTCTAACATTGGGAGCATTCGAGGGAAATTCCAATATCCGCAATGAACTTCGTGATTTATTGAGTCATTGGAAACGAGATAAAAAGAATTTATTGAAGCGGTTTGATCTTAACCAGGATGGCCGCATAGACGAAAGAGAATGGGAAATCGTCCGAAAAGCTGCGGAAAAAGAAGTTGCCAACCCACAACCTGATCAGGTCAGGCATCCGCAAACGAATGTACTAAAAAATCCGACCAACCCCGAGCTTCCCTTTATTCTATCTGCCACACCTCAAGCGCTGCTTATCGCCCAACAAAGGCGAAAATCTGCGCTTTTCGCCTTGTTTTTTCTAATACTAGGGGCCACGACGGTATGGGCTAGCGCTATAAGACTGGGATTATTCTAATAACCTCTTCAAGATTCGTAGCGTAGTCGTTCATTGACGGCACACAATACTCGATCTCGTGATTTTAGTTGATTCGCCTTAGACTTATCCTGGACATCCACCATAATTATGAAAAGCTGGTTGACTACCCCCCAAGCAGACCTTATCCAACTTGCTGTCCATCGCTCTCGATTTTAACCAGACTAAAACGATTATAGGTTCCGGTAGCTTCAACTAATTTCCCTAAGCGAAATTTTTCTTGCCGACCATCCACCTCAATGTCGAAGGAATCAATCGTTTTATGATCTAACGGTGGAAGCAAGATATTCATACCATCTTCTGCCGCGGAAACCTCTGATAACAAAACCCCATAGTCTGACGTACCTGAACTCGCGGAACGATTAAACTTGATCACATCGGCGGAAGGTGAAAGCAATTCGATCCCAAATGACAGATCACCTCCGTCGGAATTGAATATCCAACAAACCATACCGAGCTCAAAACGGTTGTCTTCAAGCGGAAAAGAAATCAATTCGCCGACTTTTATTTTTGCTGGACCATTATCTAACCAGACCATACTGTATCCGGTAACGCTCGAATTAACCAATTTACCCGTAGGGTCCAATGATTGCGATGATTTGATCGGGTCATCCGTATTGTTCAAGCTTTCGGCAGTAGCGCCCCAAATATCATCGAAACATAGCTGTTCAGAACTAGCTTGACTAAACCAACGAGCCATACTGCTCTCACTTCTATGCTCGCTTACCCTTGTATCTTTAGCGGGATTTTCCCACCCGTCATCGACTGGCAACAATTCGTAATCGGGAACTTTATCTGGCTCCACATTAGCCACAAATTTATTCGAATCCCCCCAGCCGTATTGATAGGTATTACTCATAGGCGATTCCTCCGCACTACCTTCGATTATTTTGCCGCATTCAGACTCATGATCCATAAATAGATTCTTTTTCGAATTGTTGGATCCCATCGAATCCTTATTCTGTTTCATTGTCCGGTATCGAGAATCAATAATTGCATCGACAATAGATTGCATTCCGATTAACAAGGTTCGCTTATCATTTTCCGAAACTCTCATTGATTTACGCCTTTCCGGTGCGCCTAAACTACGGATTACTCTAAATACTAAAGACCGTTCCAATTTACGGTTTAAGGTGGGTTGCTGACTGGACGATGCCAGCGTTTGAACATTTGCGACAATCTCCTCCACCATAGACCGGGTAAAAAGGAAGCGTGTGTTGCTTGAGGCTTCGTCATCCATGTGGCTTAGGTGTCTAGGGGCACCTCCCTCCAAATCCACAAAAAATGTCGCTTTGCGGCCATCTACCGACGCATTTTCTCCCACTTCGCTCAAACCTACGAATTGCTCGATCAAACTGGTTATTTGTGCGTGGTGCCTTTGCCTGTACCGGTTCGGATTACTTAGCGAAAACAAAAGAATACGCTTGAACAAATTAGCGATAGTCGAATTACAACCATTAGTAGATTCGTTATCTCGGATCGATTCGCCATCCAATCCCATTGATTCGGCTTTCAGGAAAATATCGTAGGTATCCTGCCAAAATTCCAGGAACGGCGCCTCATATAATTGTGCAATACGAGTTTGTACTAGCGCACAAGCATGTAACGAACGGGTCAAGGTTACAACACGCTGTTCTTTAGTCAGAACCCGGTCGTTCGAAAAATCGACATCATCGGCAATATGTTTGTAGCTTTTGGAAAGCTCTACGTAACATTGCAAGGATAAATCTGCCATCTTGCGGGGATGAGCATCCAACGGAAACCCACGATCCATAAAATGAGTATCCAATACCGGTGAAACTATCTCTAGCGCGGGCCACATAGCCTCCAACATAGCGTACCGCAGGCTTGGCACAATCTGTTTCGCATTCAATGTACCGAGGAAAGCCAGAAATATTTCGCATACTTTCGGTGCGTTGGCCATTGGCAAATCTTTTAGCCAGGACACTACGACCTCAACATCCGGTTCCGAGGGTAAATAGCGGATAAATTCCGGAAGTAAATCCACATTAATTTCGAGCTTATTTGTGCTCATTAGGTCTCTCCATTACTGGTATTCATAATATTTCTACGCTTGAATTATGGCTTTATGCCCTATGTGCCGTAATCAACACACCCAAATAAACAAAGATAGTGCGATATTCAATGTGCATAGCCACTCGGGCAAGATACAAATGAGGTATTAAAATATTCTAACTTCTGCACAAAAAATATTAGGGGTATATTGTTCATTAGATTATTTGCTCATGCTAAAGGATAGTCGTAATAAGCATGTTGCCTAGGGCATGAAATTTGGGGTAGTTTCGGTATAGAAACTGCTATACTGAGAAGATAGGATATTGACTTTTCACCAAACTTCATGATCAATCAAATTACCGTCAAACCAAGACTTAGCTGGACTCATGCTTAATTTATGTCTCGTCATATTTAACGTGCAGCTATGTCGCTGATTTCGAAAATATTCAGTGGCGAGAAGGCGTGTTCGCTACACCCCGAACCGATTAGCGTTGCAACGCTAAAGCAACTCATCCCAATTCGAAATATTAATGAAGACGAATTGACCGCCTATACACAGGACAACCAATCTGAAGTCCACGCTGCCAAAACCATTTTATTCAAAGGTGGAGAACAAGATTCTTCGATACTTTATCTACTGGAAGGGCGGGTTAGGGTTGACGTCGAGGGCGGTGAATCCTATGAAATTGAAGCAGAATCCGCGAAAGCAAATTTCCCTCTATCAACCGGACGAAAACATAGCGGAACGGCGATCGCACTATCCGATGTACGCGTATTACGCGTATCTAACAGAATTATGGGGTCGACATCCCCTACCAAAACCACGCTAGATTTCGCTGACCAGATTAACGCCCTAGAAATTCCTGAAGAGGTTAAATCAAGCCGGCTTTTGGAATCGTTTTGCCAATACTATGGCCAAGAACACCCAAGCCTGCCAACCATGCCAGATATCGCGACGAGGTTACGTAAAGCTCTTGCCAATGATGTCCCCATCGATAAAGTTGTCGATATCGTGCAACTAGACCCAGCAATAGCTACCAAGCTGATACAAGTGGCGAATTGTCCGTTGTACGTCGCAACCAAACCCGTAACAAGCTGCCGTGACGCCGTGATACGTTTGGGATTGAACGCAACTCGCACTTTGGTCACCAGCATAACGTTAAAACAATTATTCACTTGCAATAAAATTCCCATCAAACAAAAAGCACGTTTAGCTTGGCAGCAAAGTGTAAACCTCTCCTGCCTATGTTTTGTATTGGCTTCAGAATCGGCCTCTGTGAATCCCGAGGATGCGCTACTCGCGGGGCTAATTTGCGACATCGGTATGATTCCTTTTTTGCAGTTCGTCGATAATTTTCCAACCGAATTTTATGAACCGGATGAAATCGACTTGATCGCACCGTATATTTGTGGGCCAGCGGGCCATTTTCTGTTGAAAAAATGGGATTTTTCTGAAGAATTGATCTTGATTCCCCAGGAATCACAAAACTGGTATTACGATTCAAGCGATAAACTAAACCTAACCGACGTGGTAATACTTTCCAAACTTCACAGCTATATTGGTACACCCAGTATGGCCAAATTACCGCCGATTAATTCGATTCCTGCGTGCAGCAAACTTCCCGACGGCACTCTTTCACCTGAACATTCGCTCAACGTATTGCACCTTGCTAAAGATCGGGTAAAAGAAGCTTTTTCGATTTTTGATTAAACGACACTTTGCGGCCCCGAAGATGATTCATCAGCTTCATCTAATAGATAAGGTCCGGATGGGCGCCTAACTCTCACGCGTATATTCAGTACAATTTTCGAAATGATAGCCATCGGCGCTTAGCCGAAACCCATGGTCCTAGAAAATCACTATCGTCGATCGGGTTAAACCGTGGAAATAACTTTTTAAAAGCGATCCCAATCTCCGTTTCCGCAGGCACAATGGGTTCATCAAAGGCTAAGCTATGACCATGAATAAGCTGTTCAATGCAATTGCTTTTCTGAACGGAATCGACCACATTCGCTTCTAATGAATGCTGATAACAACCACGCCCCACCTTACTGTAATATCTTCTTTCAAGTATACTGAAGTCACGGATCCAGGAACAATTTCAAATTTTCCGCCAAAACCATTGCCGATATCTATAAGGCACATTGAACTGTTCTTCGAATGGAACAAATAGAACCTAAAAATTAAATCTTTCATCGGAACCAGCAAATATGTAATGCTGACCGAAATTTGGATTACTTTGTGTTTTTATCTGCTTCTGACATTGATTTAGTTCCAGTCTAAGATAAAGAAAAGTATGCATCAACTGTTACGGCTATTGCAGTTTAATTTATTTGAAAAACATGATTCGATAGCCTTGTTGCAAGGTGATCTTCGCTTTAACAAATCTTCTTCCAACTATCAGAAGCTTTGTTCTCGAAAGTATCGGGGTAGCCGTACTTGATATTAATAATAGCTTTCATCCATAGTAGATGACATAACCGATTATCGACATAATATAGGTAACAACATCATAAACTGTCGTCCGAAGAAACAGACAAAATAAATGCTGAGATTGAAGCCTGCTGATCATAATCACAAGTTCATTTCGATTTTGCTAATTCTGCTTCTACTCCTGATTACAATTAATATTTCTGAGGCAGCGACCAACCAATTGGGCTGGTCGAGTGCGCAAGCCGCGCGTTGGTCCAAGATGTATTCGCAACACCATCCGATGTGGCAACGCTTAAAAGCTAAAGCCGATGATCCCAACGTGTATGGCGATAA
>CAZUGA010000052.1:0-27252 GCA_964619885.1 uncultured Methylococcaceae bacterium | reverse complement strand
GAGAATATCAGTTCACAACTATTTCTATAGATGGTACGGACGGACGCTTACGTTCAGGGTGATGAACCTTGACATCATTATGATGCGCGATTCGCGGAAAGGCGCGTTTTTCTGTCCAGGAATTAATATTGGTTTCATCAAGCTTTTCCATGCCTCTAATTTATAGACTATTCCTTAGAAATTTGCTAACTTTCCAGTAGCTTGACCGCAGTTGACTTAAAATTGATCCAAACTTTATCATATAAATTCAAGCCCAACTCGGCTAATGCCTGTCGAGTGATCAGCGCATGAAAACGCTCACCCGCATCAACGCTGATACGAACGACATCGTTATCCGCAGAAACAGCGATGATTTGTCCCAAATAACTATTTCTAATACTGGACTTTAAGGGTTCTGGAGATAATACAATCTCGTTTGGAGATATCGCGATATGCCGGCCTTGATCGGCTGTATCTGCAAGCACTACAGAAATTCTTCCAGTATTGAAGCGTCCGTTTTCTACATGCCCCGAAAACAAGTTGACTACAGCAGTTTCTACCGATTTTCCATCTACGATACTGATCACATGGTCTGCCAGGGCCATGCCATCCAAATGTTCATGGGTGCTAAATATGACGGTACGCTGCATCCTATTGGACAAATCGCGCATGATATCTTCCAATAATGCGACGCTGGCAGGGTCCAAATAGGTAAACGGCTCATCGAACAGAATCACCTCAGGATCAAAAGCCAAAACTCTCGCCAGAGCCACCTTTTGTACTTCTCCGCCAGATAAACTGTTCGCTGACGCCTTTGCAAATTTCGCTATTTTCAAATGTTCTAGTACCGCATAAGCCCGCATACGTCGAGCTGAAAACGCGACCCCATGGAGCTTTAAACCTAGTTCCACATTATCCAACACCGAACCGCGCAATAAATAAGGATTCTGCGGGACCAGACCGACCCGCCGTCGTAACCCCAAAACGTCACGGCTACGTACTTTTTCACCGAAAAACTTAATTTCACCCGACTCAAAGTTTTTCAAAAAAGCCAGAACATTCATCAAGGTACTTTTCCCGGCTCCATTGGGACCAATTATCGCGGAAATACGCCCTGATTTTATGCTTAATTGGGATAAACTTAGCGCTGGGGCTCCAGCATAGCTACATTGAACGGCGTTTATATCATAAGCTATATTCATCACCGAGAGCCCTTTAAAATGTGTAATACGACATTAATTGAAAACGCTACGGCTAACAGCAGCAAACCCAGAGCCAATGCAAATTCGAACTCACCCTTATTTGTCTCCAGCGCAATTGCGGTCGTCATGGTGCGGGTAAACCCCTGAATATTCCCACCAAGCATCATCGCCACCCCAACTTCGCCTATGGCCCGACCGAAGCCCGTCACAACACCGGCAATTACCAAGCGGTGCATTTCCCGCAACATCAAATATAGTTGTTGCACTCTATTGGCGCCCAACAGTTTTATAGTCACCAGCAAACGCTGATCTGCCGACAACACAGCGCTAATAGTCAGGTTAACGACAATAGGCAATATCAGCACAAATTCACCAATAATAATTGCGCTAGGCGTGTACAACAAACCGTAATCACCCAACGGTCCGTTACGACTGAATACACCATACAACACTAATCCTATCGTGACTGTCGGCAGCGCCATCAACGAATTAAGAAAAAGCTCCAATGCGCTTTTCCCTGAAAAATTATAGAGCGCGATCAAGCCACCCAATGGAACGCCAACCATAGCCGCCAATAGCGCCGAACAAATCGATATTCGAACCGAAATCCAGACCACCTTGAACACTTCTGGATCAAGGTCAAGGATTAGCCCGAATGCCGAGATAAATGATGCGTAGAAATAATCCAATTTGCAGATTGGCGTGCGGATAAAGTGAGATTAAAGGAGAGTTTTGACGAAATTACCGGTACCCGAAACGCTTCTTTATAGGCTAAGAATACGAAATCGAATCCTAATCAACTCCAGATGTGCCCAATTCTGGCAATGCTTTATTCAATTGCCCTACTTGATCAATAAATTTTCAATTTGTTTTTCCAAGGCAGCCACCCGTTGTTCCAATTCATCTATTCGGTTTGTCTTACTTTGAGTGGCTGATTCCTTTGCCATTGATTCTAAATCTAACTTCCCGAATAAGGTATGAAAATAGCGTTGCTCTCGTTGTCCCGGGCTCGAAGGTATTAAAACCGCCAGTGCAGATTCGCGTTCGATCAACCGCTCCAACACACAGCTAACATCGGCAATCTGATCAAAAGCATACATTCTGCTTGTCCGCCTAAATATGTCGTTAACGGTTTGTGGCTTCCTCAACAACAAAACTGTCAACACCGATAATTCAGCGTCATCTAGATCGAAATACCGCTTAGCCAAGTGGAATACCTTGTATGTTCGCTCTCCAGATTCGACCCTAACGATACCTTTTTGTGCCAATACATTCGCCTCATGGCGTACTTCACCCTCGCTAAGTATCATCACTGGTTCACGGCTACTCTTTTGATTACACGCTGCGGTTAATGCGTTGGGCGTCAGCGGATAATATTTAGGGGTAGCCAGTTGTTTTTCCATCAATGCACCCAATACACGAGCTTGTTCCGCAGTTAATAAGGTTATTGGGTTCGAATCCGAACTAATTTGTTCTGTTTGTTCCATCAATATTGTGGCGTTTTTCGGGTGTAAGATTATACCATCAGTATCTGCCCCGTGGGTTAGGTTAGGGGCGTTTCCGTTATCGCAAAAATAACGCGGCGTGCAATCCATATATTCGGTTTAGAAATACCCTTCTAATTGGTGTACACTCCGCATTCCATACAATGTCTGACAGCGATGACTCCGGTCAGCCCGGTATAAAGTAGTGTCTTAAAACTTCCAGCTGTCACCCCACCGAACGATTTGAATGGAAACAATACGGAAGCTTTTCTACATGCTCATCTACATCCACAAATAAAAATTCTTTAAATCTATGCGCACCAGCCAATTCCCTCTGAATACGATCAAAGAAACACCTGCCGACGCCGAAATCGCCAGTCATAAACTGATGCTCCGGGCCGGTCTAGTACGTAAACTGGCGGCAGGACTTTATACCTGGCTCCCGTTGGGCTTACGCGTATTACATAAGGTCGAGCGAATCATCCGTGAAGAAATGGAACACGCTGGCGCATTAGAAGTATTGATGCCTGCCGTTCAACCCGCTGAACTATGGAAGGAATCCGGACGTTGGGATCTGTACGGACCCGAATTGGCTCGCCTGACCGATCGCCACGAACGCGAATTTTGCCTGGGCCCTACACACGAAGAAATTATTACCGACCTCGCACGCAACGAAATAAAAAGTTACAAGCAACTACCGGTCACTTATTACCAGATACAGACCAAATTTCGCGACGAGATTCGTCCGCGTTTCGGCATAATGCGGGCGCGTGAATTTATCATGAAGGATGCCTACTCGTTTCATCTCGATAGCGATTCTCTAAACCAAAGCTATGAAACTATGTATCAGGCCTACAGCCAAATTTTTACACGTCTGGGGCTTAAATTTCGCGCCGTTTTGGCAGATTCAGGGGCAATTGGTGGCAGCCTGTCGCACGAATTCCATGTACTTGCCGATTCCGGTGAAGACGCGATCGTATTTTCCACTGAAAGCGATTTCGCCGCCAATGTGGAATTGGCCGAAGCGCTTACCACGGATAATTCAGAATCCGAGCCACACCAAGCTCTGAACAAAGTCGACACGCCCAATCAGCATAGCATTGATGAAGTCAGTCAATTTTTAACGGTTGAACCAAGTCAATGCCTGAAGACTTTGATTGTCCGTTGCGCTGACGATTCGGTCTGCGCTTTATTGTTACGCGGTGATCATGAATTAAATTCGGTCAAGGCGGAGAAATTGCAGCATGTCGCATCACCTCTGCAATTTGCCAGCGACGATGAAATTCAAGCCGCCGCCGGGTGCAAACCGGGATCGATAGGACCCATCGGGTTAAAAATACCAATTATCGTGGATCGCAGCGCAGCGAAGATGGCCAACTTTGTTTGTGGTGCCAATAGCGACGGCCAACATTACCAGGGAGTCAATTGGGAACGAGACCTGCCACTACCAACATCTATCGAAGACATTCGCTTGGTTCGAGAAGGCGATCCCAGCCCCGATGGCAATGGACGGCTGACTATAGCTCGCGGCATCGAGGTCGGCCATATTTTCCAACTTGGTACCAAATACAGCGATGCGATGAAAGCCGTCGTATTGGATGAGCGTGGACGCTCGCGTACGATGACAATGGGTTGTTATGGCATAGGCGTCACCCGGATCGTTGCCGCAGCCATAGAACAGAATCACGACGAGAAGGGTATCCTATGGCCGGACGCGATTGCGCCTTTTCAAGTGGCATTATTGCCGATGAATATGCACAAGTCTGATCGATTACGTAGTGCAATCGACCAAATTTACCTGGAACTTAAAACGGCGGGAATTGATGTGTTGTTGGATGACAGGAAAGTCCGTGCCGGTTTCATGTTCGCCGATGCTGAACTTATCGGAATTCCACACCGGATCATTTTGGGAGACCGAGGCCTGGATAGCGGCACCGCAGAATACAAGGACCGCCAAGGTCAACATAACCAGAATGTCCCAATCGACGGTATCGTAGAATTTATCCTACAGAAATTAAATGGTGACTTAAGCTAACTTACCGACCATTAAAGCTATGTTAACCAAAATTAGAATGTTTTATTCCTTCAAATATTCTTCGATATCTTGTTTGGAAAATCCAATCTTTCTAGCCACTCTATCGGCATGACTCACACGCGAAATACCATCGATCAAACGGTAAGTCGGTTTGTAACTTTTAAACTCAACCTGTAACGGACGCCCTATTCCTTGGTTTGTGAATTGGTCAACCAACTCATGATTGTGCGTAATCAATACCGTAGAATTGCCTTTTTTTAAAAATCCATTGAGCACGTTACTCGATGTTTCCAGCTTTTCTTCGTAGGTTGTCCCTTCGGAAAGCTCATCCAATATCACTAAACTATGTGCAGTCGCCGACAAAAATATTTGTTTGGTCCGCTTCAATTCGGTTCCAAAGCGCCCTTCGCCATCGTCCAATGAACTAAACTCGGGTGTTTGATAGAAAATATGATCAGCAACAGTTAATTCCACTGAAGTGGCCGGAACCGGGCATGCTATTTGGGATAATAATTGAATCTGGGCGATAGTTTTACAGATCGCGGTCTTTCCACCGCTATTTGGTCCGGTAATAAAACTCAAACGCTGCTCATCCAATTGCACATCGTTGGCGACATAGGCCGGGTCCTGTTTCGCCAAAATCGGATTCTTCGCACCGCTTACGAACAGTGAATGCGTTGCTACTGGTTCACTAACGTTTGCCATCACGATACCGCCGGCAAAACATTCACCATAACGTACCAACGATAGCAATTCGTCCAATTTGCCCAATGCTTCCAGTGTCGATTCTAGTTCTGTTGAATCTCGGAAACCTTCACGCAATGGATAGATGCAACTGTCTCTATCAAAGGTTCCGACCATCGGCACATAAACACCGAGCAATGGAATCGATAAAACCATGAATAGCGGAATTACCGCAGATGACATTGAGATCGTTGATAACGGGGCAAATGTGACCAGAAACACTAGGAATGCCAAAAGTCCGATGAAAAAAAATGGCTTGACCAACGTAGGCTTAAAGATAAAAGCCGGAGTAAATGGTTTCTTTTCTTGCTTGGTCAAAAACCCCCGCTCTGTTTTATACGCCGGTCCATGCATCAACGAATACCAGCGGGAATCTGCAAACATTGTAATTTGATCAACTATTCCGCGTAAATAATCGCTCTTCGGTCGATTAATCAATCGCGCATCTGCGACTAAATTCAATACAAAACGGGTACCTTGTTTATACGGCTCGTAACCATAACCCTCAAATTCCAGACTATGGGCCGGTTTACCCATAAAACCCAAAAAGGTACCGTATAAAAGCCTAAATAAGCTATTTTCACCGATTGCAGCCTGAGCAACTAAAGATTCCAACTGCTCTCGAATAAGTTTGTCTTGCTGTATCTCCTGAACAGCATATTGCTTCTGCTTGATACTTTCCAAATCTGCCAGCGGCTGGGTCAACGACCGGTATAAGGTCGCCTGTCCGATTATCGTTTCCGATTGATTGACCGAGTCGAATAGGCGATCGACCTCAAGCGTTTTAAAGCTCGATTCATCGACAACGCCCTCACCGACCGCCGGTACATCGGCTGATCGAATTTCTGGCGGACTGTCCGACCCCGCTTTTATTATCGGTTCATACATACTAAAACTTTATACGTATATCAAAAGCTGTTTATTCTTTAAATTTAAAAGCGTACGGTAATATGTCACCGATCCGCGTGGTTGATAATTTCTCCAACTTTGCTACCGGGTCGTACTTTGCCCTGATAGGTAATCAAGGTACCAAAGCCTCTTTTACCATCCGGCCCCGGCAACGGCATGTTTTTCTCCCATATCCACATATGACCGTCACGGGAATCGATGATAAACACACTGGGCATCAGCGTAACCGTACCCCCAGAGCCGCCAGCTTCTTGCAATACGAATGCCTGATACCTACCGTCTTCAGCTGCGTGGGCGATAAACACAGTAAACCACGTGCAAATAAACCCGATTAAAAGCAGTGATTTACGCCATTTTTTTAGGTTGTTCATATTTGTACACTCTCCTTATCCATTGATCTAATCTATTGGGAAAACCGAACTAAACCCATATCATCACGGTAACAAGCCGGACAATTTAAGTAAAGGCAAAACATCCTTGAAAATTCTTTAAAAACACCCTATAAAAAAGTGGCCTATAAAGCTCAATTCTTGTCGTAACTCCGTATTTGGTATCCGACTTTCAATATATCAAATCCATTAACCTGGGCTATTCAGATTAAAAAGATAATGTCTATGAGCATATTGCAGATTGCAAAACGAATAGAGTTTTTCGAATCTAGATTTTAAATCAGCAGTAAAGAGATGATCGTCAAGGCTACGTGAATGAATCTACACCGTGCCTTGAAGGTCAGATAGGAAACAAACCTGCGGTTTGTATAGATCCATTGAAAAGACTATACGCTGCCCAAACGGATCATAATTCCAAGTTTACATTGGTTAACGGTGAGCTTACACAAATTTTTATTTGTTCCCGGCCTCCCCCCGATTCAATACCAGTATTGTTATCAAGCACCCGTCCTGAACGCTTAGTAACGGTACAGGTACGACATACACCCTTTCGGCAACCAAAATTTGGCGTTAAACCAATAGATTCAGCGGTAAACAAAATGCTATTCGCGGTACTGGCTTTTACCGTCCTGTTTGATTCGGAAAATAGCATATCCACTTGATCGGTTGGATTTGCCGGAAAATCATTCTTTCCAATCCCAGTCTCCCGAACCTGTGTAGATATCGATCCCGCATCTTTTTGAGAGTCATCCGCGATTTGCAATGGTTCATATAAGGTCGACATATCAAATGATCTTCGCCCTATATCTTCTTTAACATTGGGCAAAGAAAATCTTAAAATACGTTTCCAAACCGTTAGAAATTGGTCTATAAAGGGCCCGGTTAGATAGGGAATATCATAGCGCGCGCATATTTTTTTGACCTCTTTACTAATTTCGGGGTACCGGTAGGCGGGTATATCGGGGAACAAATGGTGTTCGATATGGTGACTCAAGTGGCCCGTCATAAAGTAAAATAACGCACTCCCCTCGATGTTTCCGGTACTCAAAATTTGCCGCACGTACCACTGACCACGCGTTTCATTTATACAATCTTTAGCCTGAAAGAAGATAATATTCTCTATAAAATGACCGCAGAATATGATCGAAAATTGCCAAATATTGGTAAGCGCTCTGGCAAGCAGATTTGCGAAAAGCACATATAAAAAAAACGGCCCCGCTAATGCTGGATAAAATATGTAATCCCTAAACACTTTCTTAGCAGCCTTGCGCCGATATTGAGAAACTTTCTGAAAAAAATATGACCAAGGAGGGCGTGGTTCAACAGCGGGTGGACGCCACGCCTTAGGCATCAAAAATTCAGGCGCTCTAGAATCATGTAATGCCGCCAAATGTTGGAAATCTAGGGCCATAAACAACGCAGTAAAAAACTGCCAAAGATGTGTAGGATTCCATTTCAATTGATCCGTGACGCGAATGGATCCATAACCAATATCATAATCCTTACCAATAATATTCGCGTGATCGTGGTGTATGACGTTATGCGTATGTTTCCACTGTTCCGCCGGAACAACAACATCCCACTCGTAGGTTTTTGAATTTAATTTAGGATCGTTTAAAAAATCATATTGTCCGTGCAGAACATTATGTCCGATTTCCATGCTTTCAATAATTTGCGACGCGGATAAGCCCAAAACGCCTATAACCAATGCGATTGGATTCCAAAAAACAGCACCGCCTAAAATCAAAAGACGACCGCTGTATTCAAGTATATTTTTTATGGCTACGACACGTCTTATGTAGTGTGAGTCGGTTTCGCCAAGTTGTCCGAGTACATTGACGTACAATTCGTCAAGTTCACCCTGCAATTGTTCTAATTTGTTTTGCGGCTTCGTAATTCTAGCCTGCATTGTTTTTGACCTCTTATTTTTTACTTCATTTCGAATCAGTACTGGCTCT
Source organism: uncultured Methylococcaceae bacterium (assembly GCA_964619885.1). Classification (GTDB taxonomy): domain Bacteria; phylum Pseudomonadota; class Gammaproteobacteria; order Methylococcales; family UBA1147; genus CAZUGA01. Next base: position 18,552 of record CAZUGA010000052.1, on the reverse strand, counting down.
CTATTATTCTATGCTCTCCGTAAAGACAAATCCCGCAATAAATAGAGGTTTCTAAAGATCCCTAAGCGCTCCGCCTATGGTTCTGCAGAAATTTCAACATCTATGAACCTAAAGAGGCCAATCAAATAGAAATTTATTGACTATCTGTACAATTGGCTGCCGATACGGCCAGTATGCGGAAAAAGACAAAAGATAGGACTTTTACGAAACAGAAATGTACTGTCAGCTAAGTTAGATGTCAATTAGCTCGAAATTTGTCCCAAACAATCAGCTAGAGGCATGTAGTAATGATCCTCAATTCGAGTGACACTGAATGCCAACCGGGGGCAGCTTTAGCCAACTGCGTCGGACAATATTACCAACTGAAACAACATAGAATAATCTCTATATGCTTCATATACCCAGCCTACAGACAGTATCGAGTTTCGAAGTTGCTCGAATTTGTACCAAATAAATAGACAATTACACTATTTTTTAGGCCCTGATTTTTGATTTCAAAAAAAGATCCCAATGCATAAAGTAAAACACAATCCATTGTCCGGTATCACCCGTAAATCTCAATATCTTATTGCGGATGAAATCTAATCTTAGCCGGACTATTTGCACCAGGGAGTTCCTGTAAGTCGAGAAATTTAGCCAAATGACCTGTGCTGTTGGAAAAGCTCCCGTTCGGGTCTTCTAAACGAATAGTAACTGCCTACCCACAGGCGACCAAATTATTATTACTACAAATTTTACTCTATCGTTTATCAACGCCGATCAATGGGATAGCCAGAATGACATAGATATTATCGCGAGCCATGTCCGTTTGCTACGCTTTCTTAAGTGGCTTACTCGGGCCGCATCGTTAATCGAACCTGTGCTGTTGGCCCTGAAGACCTGATCGGATCAGCTGCCACGGGTGTTATACCAACTGGCCCGTTGGCGATGCCTTTATTATTTTGGGCTGTTTTGGTTTGCTGCCCGTATGCTCCAAAGCTCGTCTGATTTGACGTTGTTAGATTTCTAAGGTGATCTGTGCGTTTTACACACCATAGCGACCGAGTTTAGTCTCTTACTACTGGAAGCTCACATTCATTCCAGGCTAACATGCCGCCATCTAGATTATAGATATGCGAGAAACCCAGGCTTTGGGCGATTCTTGAGGCACGGGAAGAACGTCCGCCACTGCGGCAGACAAACAAGTAATTTAAACTTTTATTCAATGAACTGAGTTTACTTTTGAAACTGGTTTCGTTAATTGTGCAAAGCTTTGCGTTCTCAATATGTCCCAGGTGATCATTAAATTCATCCGGTCTTCTCACATCAATGATTCGAAGACAAACTGCCTGGTCAATTGCTTGATTGGGTGAAAGATTTGTAATGGGTGTATCGGTAACCACCCCGATCAAGTCGGAAACCGCCTGATTCGAAACTTCAACTTCGTTATAGAGTACGTCTGTTTCTGATTGGGTATCTTCGGCGATTCGGCTAACTTTCTGGGCCAGAAACTCGATTTCTCCAACATCGGTGATGATGCCATCAACAGTGGTTTCATGTTGTTCTAAATCATTCTTCTCGCTACCTTTTACAAGTGAAATAAGCATTTTTAGCGCTTGTTCTACGGCTGAGGTATTTTCAAGGCTGGTTTGCATCTGCTTCCGATTGATCTTAATAATGCTCTGAACATTATCGCGCGCAGAACAAACAACTTCGTCAATATGTTTGGACGCGTCTTCACAAATTTGAACCAGATCTTGCATCTCTTTTGCGACCAGATTAATGCCGCTGCCATCGCTGCCTAAAGAGCCCCCTAATACAGAGGTATTGAGGGCTAACATTTTTGTATATCGGGCAACGCTATTGAGTGACTGGGTGCTTTCCCGAATATTATCAAATAAATGAATACTCTCTTCAATGCGGTTAAATTCGCTTTCCATGTTTCTTACCGTCTTATTTAAAGACGTAAGCGAGTTGTCGGCCGTATTCACCGATTCAGAAAGCTTGGTTTTGATATGCTCTCCATCTGAAGAAACGCGGTTGACGATGTCGTATTGTTTTTGAGTAATCTCGACAAGTGATGCATTGATCGCTTTTATTTTTTGAACTGTTCGAGTGGTTTCTTCACTGCTTTTACCCAGTTTCTGAGTCGAATTCAGTAGTTCTATGGAGGTCAGATTTTTGCGAGAGGACATTTATTTTACCGGCAAGATTGTCGCCCTATTAATTATAGATAGTTTCTTATATTTATTATGGGCAACTTTTATGGATCGATTTGTAGGTGATTTGGATACAGGCGAGCGCCGGATAAAGCACGAAATATCTTTCGCGATGAAAGTCTCCGCAGAATTTCACATGCATTCCAACCGCTGTGGACTGATTCTCTTGATCTAAGCGTTGTTGGGAATTGAAAACGATATGCAGTCGTAGTCATGATCTTTGGGAAGCAGTATTTTCGTTCCCAAACTGTTGGCTGTCTCCACGAGCCCTTGAATAATGCTATCAGACGTGTGATCTCTTTGGCAGGTTAATGTCCGCCCACAGCCTGGGGCTTCAGCCTGATTTTCTGAATGGCCACTTTGGCGGAATTCAACCATTTAAGATGGTTTTCAATGATGCAAACGCTATTCAAACGGATATCCGAAGAAAGGCACTATTTTATTAGAACGTAGCGGACCAACGCTATCTCATTAAAACAATCAGAAATAATAAACTGCTTTTTTGCGTTAGTTTTAAAATTGATTCAATCTATAGCTTGTAGACAGCGCAATTTTTCTACGCGGTTTTGAATGGTAGCAAGGGGGGGACTTGAACCCCCGGCCTCAGGGTTATGAATCCTGCGCTCTTACCAACTGAGCTACCTTGCCAAGAATTGTTTAGACTGGATGGCAAAGCACAGCCCATCCATAAAAAGACGATCGATTGTCGCGGTTTGGTGAGATATTGTCAAGTTTAACCAATAATACCAATCAATAGGAAACTAAACTGGTTAGACCTTGTGGTGAGACTTTGAAGTTTAATCCGAAAGAAAACAATAAATCTATTATCTTGAAGGATATCCGTAGATAATGCTTATACTGCCCAACACCCGTTTAGCGAAAAATTAACTATCCGAAAAAGAAGTTAGAAAACTGTCCACTCGAATATCTGCAAATTCATACATTGAAGCGAAAATGCGTAACATCACCATCTAGCATCACATAGTCTTTGCCCTCCAACCGCCATTTTCCCGCGTCCTTAGCGCCTTGCTCGCCATTCAGCGCTACATAATCTTCGTACGCGATAATCTCTGCGCGTATAAAACCTTTTTCAAAATCCGTATGGATAACTCCTGCCGCTTGCGGCGCAGTGGCACCGATCGGAATCGTCCACGCTCTGACTTCTTTGGGTCCCGCTGTAAAATAAGTCCGTAGGCTAAGCAGTTTATATGCAGCACCTACAACACGATCCAAACCTGATTCCTGCAAACCCATATCAGTCAAAAACTCTTGTTTCTCATGGTCCGCCAGTTGTGCGATTTCCGCCTCCATCGAAGCACAGATTGCCACCACTTGAGCGCCATCAGTACCGGCTTTTGTGTGGACTTGATCGAGCAAAGGGTTATCCGAGAATCCATCTTCTTGCACGTTAGCAATATACATGACCGGTTTCATTGTCAATAAATGTAATTCATTGATCAAATGAACATATTCATCGCCCACGTCCATAGACCTTGCCGGTCTGCCGTCATCAAGGTGTAGGTTTAGCCGTTCAAGCAGTGATTTTTTGGCGATCTCTTCCTTATTACCCGATTTTGACGCTTTGACAGCGCGCTGAAGAGATTTTTCAACGGTAGCTAAATCCGCCAATAACAATTCAGTATCAATCACCTCAATATCTTCTATTGGCGCAACTCCGCCGGAAACGTGTACGACATTGTCATCTTCGAAACAACGAACAACATGAGCAATTGCATCTGTTTCGCGGATATGCGCTAAAAATTGGTTGCCCAGCCCTTCCCCTTTTGAAGCACCCGCGACCAAACCGGCAATATCCACAAATTCCATTGTTGTAGGCAGGATCTTTTCAGGCTGAACAATGTCAGCTAAGCAGTGCAGACGTTTATCGGGTAATGCGACAACACCAACGTTGGGATCTATGGTACAAAAAGGGTAATTTTCAGCAGCAATATCCGCTTCGGTTAAAGCGTTAAATATTGTAGATTTACCGACATTGGGTAAACCAACTATTCCACAGTGTAAAGCCATATCTAAAAGACGAAAATATTATTAAAGGATTGTATCCAGAGGGACACATACAATCTGTCTGAACATGAATGGAAATTTGAAGCGCAACATCCTAGCTAAATTTCTTAGCCGAATTTAACTATTCAACTCGATTGTATCGATCTTCGAACCGAACGATGTCATCCTCCTGCAAATAACTACCCGATTGAACCTCGATAATTTCAAGATCAATATTACCCGGGTTTTCCAGTCGATGAGTCACGCCTAAGGGGATATAGGTCGACTGATTTTCCCCGAGCAAAAAACTATCCTCACCCCGAGTTACCCGTGCGGTCCCACAAACGACAATCCAGTGTTCTGCTCTATGGTGATGCATTTGTAAGGAAAGTGAAGCGCCGGGTTTAACGCTAAGCCGTTTGACTTGGTAGCGTGCCCCGCTGTCTATAGACTCATAATCACCCCATGGGCGATGTACTTTGCTATGAAAGACATGCTCTGACCGATTCTCAGATTTCAAATGCTCGGTAATTGATTTAATATCCTGTGCCTTGTCTTTGTGTGCGACCAAGACCGCATCCGGTGTTTCTATTACAATCACATCATCCACGCCTACCGCCGCGACAAATCGATTTTCCGAATATAACAAAGAATTCTGCGTATCCTTGACAAATACATCGCCCCGAATAACGTTGCCGCTGACATCCTTCTTCTGAATCTCCCGCAATGAAGACCATGAACCCAAATCAGACCATCCGACGTCCATAGGAATCACACTGGCTTGCACTTGACCGTTGTTCTTAGCAATATTTTCCATCACCGCATTGTCTATTGAAATACCCGGGCATTCCTCAAATCCATCTGAATCTACGCGAAAGAACTGCCCGTCCTGCTGGCCTTTGTCGATCGCCTTTCTGCATTTCTCGACAATTTCTGGGCAATATTTTTGCGCCTCTTGAATCCAAATTGATGCGCGCATTACGAATATACCGCTATTCCAGAAATATTGGTTTGAAGCGATATATTCTTCCGCGGTGGCTAAATCTGGTTTTTCTACGAAAGCAACCAACGTCGATGCAATATCGTCAATCCGATCGCCCGTTCGAATATACCCGAACCCAGTCTCCGGTTTATCCGGATTTATTCCAAAAGTGACAACGTGATTACTATCGGCAAGGCGCGCCGCATGTGCAAGTAAATTACGGAACAGTGGCTCATCCGATATCAAATGATCGGAAGGCATAATCGCCAACACGGGATCCAATTCTTTCCGCAATATCAATTCTGCCGCTAGCGTAAGCGCAGGTGCAGTATTTCGACCGACCGGTTCAAGAATTATTTGATTGTCTTCAAAACCGGCTAATCTCAATTGCTCTGCAACCAAAAACCGATGGCTTTCATTGCAGACAACCACGGGCGGACAAGACTGAATGGATGTTTCTGAATCTTCCAACTTATGCGTCCTTATTACCGTTTCCGTCAATAACGAATTAGCCCCGGTTATTGGTAAAAATTGCTTGGGATAGGCCTCGCGGGATAATGGCCAGAGTCTGGTACCGGACCCACCTGATAATACGATCGGTTGAACTAGTATATCCATGGAAATTATAAAATGGAGAGCAATTGAATTGTTAAGGCCTTTCACCGCGGCGATACCGCCGCCTTGGCGTACAGCGTAAATTAAGCTTCAGGTCAAGATGAAGTCCCCGCTCAAACGGCGTTACTACGATGCAACTATAATGCGACAATGACAAGAAACTCGGGGGAGGCTATTTTAGGAGTGTTAAGAATAAAAGACCAGAGGATATTTATTCGGACAAGGTTTTCTCAAATATTACATGTCGCGGGCAAATGTGTTCACGCTATTTTTGCCATTATTTTTCGCGGTATACAAGGCTAAATCAGCTTGTTGGATTAATTGATTTACACTAGTTGGTTGTATTTCATCTGAATCTGGACTTAAGCAACTCAATCCGATGCTTACGGTCAATTTAGCCTGTGGCGAATCTTCTAGGGCCAATTCCCCGACTTTGCTTCTAATGCGCTCCGCAGATGCAATGCCATTGCTACACGGTGTATTGGGTAAAACAACTACAAATTCGTCGCCGCCGAAACGAGCAACAATATCCCCTTCACGCGATTCATCACTGAGGATCGATGCTACGTTTTTCACGACTGAATCGCCTACCGTATGCCCAAATTTGTCATTAATGGATTTGAACGCATCCAAATCAATGAGTAGTACACACAGCGATTGGTTATAACGAACAGCACTGGAAACAGCACTTTCGGCCCGTGAGAAAAAATAGCGTCGATTAAAAAGCCCGGTCAATTCATCAACTAACGATAATTTTTCATAACGCTGCTTTAATTCTTCTGCTTCGTATAATGCCGCCTTCAGATCACTGGTACGCTGGCCCACCATTTTTTCCATTTCGTGGAATAATCGCCGGTTGACAATCAGGTGTCCCATCATGCTGCAATAAATCATCAGCATGCGTTCGTGCCAATCGTTAAAAAAATTAGCTTGTGGATGCGAAACATTTAGTACACCAATCAATTCATCGCCAACATCTATCGGTGTGCAAATCAGCGAGCCCGGAACGATTTGGTCGGATTCCCCTGATATATCTCTGAATCTAGGATCTATAGTACAGTTTTCGGAATGTTGTTGAACTCTGGTTTCAGCAGCCAGCCCAATCAACCCCTCGCCTATTTTAAATCGCCGCCCCCGACGGTTAGGTGCTTGTCCTGTTTCTTGGAAGTCAGATATATCGTCCCAATCTAAACCTGATGCGTTGACCAATTCATCGTTGTGACGCAAAAATACCGAGCAAGATTCCATATCCTGGTATTGAATAAGAACTTTCAACGCATTACGTATCAAAAAGCTCTCATTTACCACCTGAAAATCCAACGACGTTAGTGATCTCAAAGCTGATAGAGAACTCAGCAGATCAACAAACTTTATTTTTACATCTGCATTAGACGCATTTGTAGTTTTGTCTATGATCATTGATTAACACTCAATGCGGAAGCTAAATCATGTAGTTCATCAATTCGGTTCTGAAAATCATGCAAAACCTCTCTGGCTTGATCGCAAGGTATCGATAGTTCCTCGAACCTATTTACACCGTTCAATTCGATTTCAGGTTTGCTATAAACTGTTTCTGAAATCCCCGAGCAGATCCCGACGAGTTTAGCATTTGCACTATAAGGCCCATCGTATTCATCGTTTTTATTATGTGCGATCACGGTCGCGATAGACTGAGGCAAATTCCAACGTTGCGCCAGCCAAGCCCCTGATTCATATTGATCCAAATCGAAATTTTCCTTTAATACCGCGTTGACCTGCCGTTCGGTTGAATTGACTTCATTGAAGACCATATTCATGGCCTCGGGAAATTTATGGACTAATGCAAGCAATCCAATATTGCAAAGCAACCCAGATGAATAGGCCGCTGCTGGTTCAATGGTTTCATTCTCAGTTATAAGAGAGCTAAATTTTTGTGACAGATTGGCTGTCGAAACCGAGGTAAACCAAAAGCGTTGGTTATCAAATAGAGGACAATTTTCAATATCGAGCGCGTCACTTAGCAAAATTCCGATAGTCAGGCTTTTGACAATATTCAAACCCAACACCCGAATAATCGCGTGTTGAATCGAATTTACCATTCCGGGGTAGCCAAAGTATGCCGAATTAGCCAAACTCAACAGTCTCGCCACCAACGGTGGACTTTCCTCCAATACATGACACAGCTCGTCTACGCGAACGTCTGGGTTATTCACCGCAATAAGTATATCTTGAGTTGAACCGCTCAACGGCGGCAGCTCTTTTAACTTATGGATTTCGATGCGTATGGTCTTGCGTAAACTCATCCGGTTCCAGCAACTTTTCTCTGATGACAGTAAAATAATTGATATAAATTAAAGGATAGACGCTTTGTGAAAGCGTGCAGCAATATATCCCTAAGAACTGAGATTTGAGTGTTAAGATTTATTAATCAACTCAGGGGGAATCGATTGAGTTCGTGTGTTAATACCGATTTAAGACCGGTAACGAGAATGAATAATTGACTTAAATTAGCAACTAACCCGAATCGAGCTGGGAAATCGGTCATGTTTCTATATTTTCAGCCGATATTATTCCTTCTGGTTCCTGGCTATCGAGCCATGATAGGTCTGAATCGGCTAGAAACTGGGTAGTACAGCATTAACAAGAGCATTGTTCCTACAATTTCAATTGAAATCAGGTAATATGGCCAGGAACCAAAATAATCCAGCAAACTTGGATGTGATGGTTTTTCCGCGAGATAACCAAAATTTGTACTGTATATCCAGTTAATCATTCCGACCAAAACGACGTACAGATTGCTGATACACCAAATCCGCACAAGCGTTCCGAAACTTGGCCTGACGCGTTCTGTTATCGCCAAATAAACAGCGGCCAGAACAATACACGCATGGCTGACAAAAAATTGCAAACAACGAAAACTTGGGAATCCGACACTGAGATCAGGTGTCAACAATGCTTGAAAGCTACCCGCTAAACCCCAGAAATATACCAAATGGCAAGCGCCACGGTGTAATGTCAGCAATCCGTATACCCCGGCAAACAATGCCAGGTCGCACAAATTTAACGGAATAACCAAATAGCCTAGTGCGGTTGCATACCCCCAGCCAGCGATGGCTGCCACTATCAAAATACTGGCCAGAATCCGCCTGATCCATAAATCCATTCGGCCCTGTAAGTGCGTCCGGCAAACGTAGGCCAATATAGAAATCAACAGCAATAGGCCAAGACTTATATTATGTTCCGCTCCAAACAAATCAAACGAATCGGCTATTTTCATTCAAATAAGGCGCTACACCGCGATGCCAATATAAGCTAATCGTATTTGATGTATTTAAACCTCGGATCGTCCGGCGTCCCTTCCAATGACGAATCTTGGTCTGCGCCAGGTTGCCACATGACCACCTCTTCGATCTTCGCAGCAAGCTCGAAATCTTTATTGGTCACTCCCTTAGCCGCGTGATTCATTAGTTTTACAATGACGAAAGCATACGACACGCTAAGGTCCGGATGATGGAACGCCGTCTCGGACAAATGCCCAACTGTATTCACCACCATTAGCGTGGATTTCCACCCGCTGGTTTTGTACTTACGTCTTATCCATCCTTTTTCCAGGTACCAATGGGGCAACTCTTCATGCAACCGCGCCTCAATGTCTTCATCACTATAGGTTTCTTCGTGTTTTCGTTCTCTCCAAGCCATCATTCAATCCCCATTGCTATTGTCTAATTGTGATCCGATTTCATCCAATCTGGTGAATGCTCGCAGTATACAAAAAGCTTTAAAACAATGCAGTACGATCCTAATCGGTTAGGCGTCGTCTAACGCCCAAATTTTTGGTGAAAATTTGTACTCTTGATCATTGCCTTGAACTGGTAATTTCCTACACTATCAACTGCACTGTGCAACAGGATGCACACTTACACTGCCAGTAGCAACTGCACGCGTGTTATTATGAAAACATCAATTTACCAGAATGACAAAGACGGGACGCCTATCATTCGGTATTAGATTCTTCAGTACGAATCACGCGTTACAATTGATGCAATTCTAAGGTCGCATCAAATCGCAAATGTAATTGAATCTGTATTCCCTCACTAAGAATTTACATGAGTTAATGAATATTGGCCGTTTATGAAGGAACTCAGAATAATCGGACTACTCAGACCGTTAATGCAACACCAGTCTCGCGCGATTACCACCCTAATTTTTTTGGGCCTGGTAGAAGCACTATTAGAAAGTGTTGGCATTGGTTTGTTTATTCCGCTTTTTTATAGCCTTGAGCAGTTTAATTTAGAGCCAGAAGCAGGCGATTGGCTGGGACGAATCATGACACTAATGTATGATTTTGTTCCCGCCTCGAATAGATCCCTGGTGCTTTCGTTAATAATCTTCGGCTTAATCCTTATAAAGAACATTATTTCTTTTGGAAATAATGTTCTTTCAAGTTGGACCAATGCCCAAATAGGTCATTATTTGCGCCATAGGATACTCGATCAACTCCTCACGGTCGGTTTGGGATTTATAGATCGTTCCGATTCCGGCAAATTGATGAACACCTTAGAGGGGGAAACAGAAACAGCCACCGAAGCAGTGTTCAGCCTTGTCGCAATATTGGTAAACCTGTGTACTATTGCTGTTTTCACAGGATTGCTTTTGTTGATTTCTTGGCAACTCACTATTTTGGTTAGCTGCATCCTCGTCATATTTTCTGCGATAGTTCGATTCATATCTCACCAAATCGAACGCCTATCGCAAATTGCACTGAAATCGGACGAAGCCCTATCGCGGCGTATTCTCGAGATATTCAAGGGTATGCGCACAATTCGCCTGTTTGCTAACGAATCTCACGAGCAGCGGATATTTGACAACGCATCTTGGCGCTCGAGCAAAGTTTATTTCCAAATCGATCGGATTTCCGGAATGGTCGATCCAGCATCAGAAATTATGGCGGTTAGTTTGCTATTTGTGCTTTTTTTCATAACCGTCAACAATCCGCAAAATCTCCCGTTGATACTCGCGTTCATTTTTATTCTTTTTCGTTTGTATCCGCACTTTTCTGAATTGGACAATTCTAGAAATGAACTTCTGGCTGCTACCGCCGGTATAGAACAAGTCGTTGAATTATTGGATCATAGTGACAAACCTTACATTCGCTCTGGAACGACGGCGTTTAAGAATCTAAAAGATTCGATTACACTCAATTCCGTATCATTTCGTTACCATCTTACCGATTCACCCGCACTTAACAATGTTTCTTTATGCATTTATCGGAGTCAATTGACAGCAATTGTGGGTAGGTCAGGCGCGGGTAAATCGACTCTAATTAATCTAATTCTAAGAATTTATGACCCGACACGCGGTACGATTTGTGTCGACGAAGTGCCACTCCAACAGTTTGATTTGGATTCATGGCGCCAACGCATTGCGATCGTTGACCAGGATGTTCATTTGTTCGATTCCTCGGTAAAACTTAATATCGCGTATGGTCGACTTGACGCAACCGAAGAAGAAATTTTCAGCGCGGCAAAACAGGCGGATGCCCACGAATTTATTTTATCGCTTCCCAAAGGATATAGCACTCGGGTTGGAGATCGAGGCGTACGCCTCTCAGCCGGGCAGAAACAGCGAATTGCGCTGGCAAGAGCTATTGTACGGGACCCAGATATACTTATTCTGGATGAAGCAACAAACGCGCTCGACAGTATGACCGAACACGCCATCCAAGAATCTCTCCGACGGTTTGCGCATGATCGTACCGTGATTGTCATTGCGCACCGACTTTCCACGATCGAGCGGGCCGACAATATATTGGTATTGGAGAAAGGCAAAGTGATTGAACAAGGTGATGTGCAGCAACTTCTACGAAATGGTTCGCTTTTCGCCGATATGCACGCTCTGCAAAACAAGCAGAACATCTAGAATACGATGCAGTAAATTTGTGTGCCAAATGCAATAGGCAGCAAAGGGGGGAACTTCTGCCCCGAGTTAAGATGATGTAACATTCGCTATACACGCATCCCGATTTTCACCAAGAAAGCAGAGCTGTAAGTAAAGGATATTGTCGCCATGGAACACCAAGAACCGGATTCAATTTACGTATCTATTATCATCGCGGCCAGAAATATTGAATCGACGATCGCAGAAACTCTAGATTCTGTTACCGAACAAAAATTTCAACGATGGGAAGCGCTAGTCATTGTAAATGACTCCTCGGATGCCACGCTTACAATTGCCAAGCAATTCGCTGCTAAAGACCAACGTTTCCGCGTACTCGAACAAACCATTGCAGGAGTTAGCGCGGCTCGCAACTACGGGATTGAACGAGCTCAATACGAGTGGCTGCTGTTTCTGGACGGCGACGATTGGATTCCTCCAAACCATTTGGAAAGCATGACCACTGCATTGGATAAAGACCCGGAGGCATCGGCGGTATATTGTGGATGGTGCTGGGTCTCACCGGACGGATATCATTTTCATCAACATATAGGTAAGGAGACTGGGGATTTGTTTCATATCCACGCTGATGAATGTCCTTATGCAATACATGCCTATGTTATCCGCCGGGATATCGTAAATGCAGTCGGACAATTTGATCCTGAGTTGCACACTTGTGAGGATTGGGATATTTGGCAACGTGTATCGCGTACCGGGATCAAATTCGCCCTCGTTCCAGAAGTCTTAGCCCCATGTCGCATGCGACCCCTATCGGCATCGACGGACGGGAGAAAGATCTTGGCCGATGGTTTGAAAGTTTTGATGAAGGGTCACGAACCGGATGCACGGGTACCCATTCCGCACTCAAAATATCCAAATGGTTTGCCACGCAATCAAATATCCGAAAAAAAACTTTACTTACTATGCTCATCTGCCGGATTATTGATCGGTCGAAATGAAAATCCCGAGTGGATGTTAGCAACGCTCGACCAGGAGTTTTTCCCGGATTTGGATTTCTATGCGGTTGCAGAATGTATTGTCTTGGCAGCATTGCTGTCTGCGTGCAGACCGCTCGCAGAATGGGATACAACATGGGCCGAACTGGAACCCAGTGCTGACGAATTTTTTATCGCTTTGGAAACGTATTCCAGGGTTGATAAATTGTCTGAGAATATACGAACCATTGCGCCACTTCTCGCGCAACAGCATATGAGCCCAATTGGCGGAATCACCAAGCTGCGGGGTATTGGAACCAAGATGATACTATTTCCGTATAAACTCAAGGCCAGTTTCCCCAGGCACGTACGATTTCTCAAATATCAATTAAAAAGATATATCGTCACCACATTACGTCTTATACCTCGTCTACACCAATGGGCACTGAAAGTTTATCGGCACATTTATCCTGCCGAAGATCAAGAATATTTTCAAGAATTGTTTGACGACAATCATGATCCCTGGGGTTATTCCAGTGCTTATGAACAGACCAAATACGAACAAACCCTGGACATGATTTCCGATCATCCGATTCAGAATGCGATCGAACTAGGCTGCGCGGAAGGGCATTTTTCCGGTCAACTCGCGCCTCGGGTTACGCATTTATTATGTACGGATATTTCAGAAACTGCACTAGAACGTGCAGGAGCTCGGTGCGATAAATTCGAAAACGTTAATTTCCAGCGTTTGGATATTTTAAATGACCCAATCCCCGGCAATTTCGATCTGATGATCTGTAGCGAGGTACTCTACTATGCCGGAAACCGGAAAAATCTACGTGCGATAGCACAAAAAATGACTAACGCACTGTCTCCTCAAGGCCAATTAATAATGGCCCATGGAAATTTAGTGGTCGACGAACCCGATCAAACAGGTTTTAACTGGAGTCATGAATTCGGCGCTAAGGGCATCGGCGAAATATTTTCAAAAGTTTCCGACCTTCAATTTGAACGGGAAATTCATACGCCACTTTACCGAGTACAACGTTTTAAGAAAATCGATCCCGCAAAAATATCAAAGACGCCACACAACGTTCAAGTTATTAAAGTCGACCAACCAACAAAACTGGATCCTGAGGTTGAATCTCAGGTTTTGTGGAACGGGACTTCCGATCGTTTGCCTATCCTTCTTTACCATAGCATTGAACCTGAGTGTTCAAATGCCCTAAAAGAATGGAGTGTTTCACCGCAAAAATTTGAAGAACATCTATCGGCTTTAAACGAAGCAGGCTGTCAAACGATTACGATAGACGAATGTTACGACTGGATCTATGAATCCACCCCACTGCCGAAGAATGCGATTTTAATAACCTTCGACGACGGCTATCAGAATTTCGTAGATTACGCTTGGCCTTGTTTGCAAAGACACAACTTTACCGCCACGGTTTATTTGGTCGCAAACGAAATAGGAAAAACTAATATGTGGGATAGAAAATACGGAGAAGTAAAACCGTTAATGGATTGGAATCAAATTCTAAAACTACGCGAAGAAGGTGTTTCGTTCGGTTCCCATTCAGCGTCTCATCCGGTCCTCACATCAAAAACGCCAAAATTTGTCGCAGAAGAACTGATGCAATCAAAAGAGGCGTTGGAAAATATATTTGGCGAACCGATCAAATCTTTTGCGTATCCTTATGGAGAAAACAATCTCATAACGCGCTTTCTGACCGGTATTGTAGGGTACGATCTCGGCCTAACCTGCGCTAGTCAAATCAGCCAATTGCACAATTCACCGCTAGGGCTGCCCCGAATTGAAATAAGCGAATCCCAAAGCGGCGAATCAATTGTAAAAACTCTGGGGTTATAGCAACTGGCCTGCAATTGTTATTTTGGGGCAGTCCATCAATCGTCACAAATAGACGACGATTAAATTCATTATCGTTATTAGAATTTTGCAGAATTCTGATCCGACCGCGGCAGATCTAAAACTTCCAAAACCCGGTAAATTGGGTAAAAGGGCAACTGGGTAAAGAAAAATACGCGATTTTGGCAGAAAGCGAGGGAATTGTGTCATACCCTATAGATTCAGTAATGTGATAGAGTCTACAGTAGCCGGTTTTAATGCGCAACGAAGTAGAACACGAAGAACCAACGGGCTATCAGTAAATAAGAAATCGGGCGCCCAAATAGCAGTAGGTGGAGTATTGATAAATTCTACGGTCGTTGAACATTCAAACCATTCAGTCCGATCTGTAAGCCCATTTCAATGGTGGGACTACATCGTCTTTATTACTCTATGTGCGGCGATGGCTTACGGAATAGCAAAATTCATTGGTCAATGGTGCTCTGTCAAAGATCTTATCCAAACTCCAGTGAGTTATTTAATATTGAGCGCGATACTCGCGATCGTTCTAATAAATACCACCGGACGTTGGTTTTTACTGCTTTTTATGAAGCGTCCTATACCAATGTCGCCCGGACCCAACTGGAAAGTTGCGGTCGTCACGACTTTCGTATCTCAAAGTGAACCTATTTCTATGCTTGAAGAGACCTTAAAGTCACTAGTCTCATTGGATTACCCACACGATACCTGGGTTCTAGACGAATCCGACGATGATGAGGTGAAAGCTTTGTGCCGTAATATTGGCGTTCACCACTATTCTCGTAAATCCAACCCAGAGTATCAAACTGAAACAGGCCGTTATAAACAACGCTCTAAGCATGGAAACTACAATGCCTGGCTCGACGAAATTGGCTATCGAAATTATGACATTCTTTCCGCGTTTGACCCTGACCATGTACCTCAAACAGATTTTCTTTCCAAGATTCTGGGTTATTTTGACTGTCCCAACGTTGGCTATGTTCAAGTCGCTCAGGCATATTATAATCAGAGTTCAAGCTTTATTGCACGTGGCGCAGCAGAAGAAACCTATGCCTATTATTCTTCTATAGAAATGTCCAGTTACGCGATGGGGTACCCTATAATTATTGGGTCGCATAACACCCATCGTCTGTCTGCATTACAGTTGATTGGTGGAATCGCTGCACACGATGCCGATGATTTACTGCTTACTCGACATTACCGAAATCAAGCGTGGCAAGGTGTTTATGTACCAGAAATTTTAGCCCGTGGAATTACTCCGGTTGATTGGCCGAGCTATCTTGGCCAGCAACGCAGGTGGGCTAGATCGGTATTAGACCTTAAGTTACGTGCCTATCCGGGATGCAGTGAAAAAATACATTGGAGTGCACAAATGTTCAGCCTATTGCACGGTCTGACGTATTTGCACAAAAGCCTAATTCTAATTGTCCTACAATTGCTCTTGATCTATTTGCTGTTAACCGGCGAATCACCTCGGGTGCTTTCGTCCGAAATGATTCCAAATTACATTGGATTGTGGCTCGTTTTATTGGTCTGCGAATTTTACCGGCAAAGATTCTATCTTGATTGGACGCATGAATGGGGAACGCATTGGAGGGTTACTTTATTACAGATGGCCAAATCTTTCTATATGCTATTTGCGCTATTCGACGTTGTTACTTCACGGTCCATCGAATACGAGCTGACAGTAAAATCAAAATCTAAAGTAAGTCAGCAGCTGATGTTATGGCCTAATGCGATTATGGCCCTAGTAACATCTTTGGCATGGTTCTTTGGTATTATTTCCGGTCATGTAACCAATCCAGTGATACATTTTTGCGCTTTTGGATTTATCAGCTTTTCCATAGCGTTGTTATACTCCGAATCATTTGTTCCTGCTGAACCGTTTGACAAATCACTGTTGGATAAATCCAAACAAATTGTGTAGTCAATTAAGAATAACTACTTTCATTAACGGCACGCCCGATAGTACCTTAGCCCGGATAGACACCCTGCTATTTCGGTCGTCAACGAATCTTTTGAATACCCTGGATCTCCAGCATATGCCCTGATGAAATAGCCCAAATAAACAACCGGCAATATTCCAAACAACCGGATCAAATTGCCAATATCCCGGTATTTCGCGAACTGAATTAATAACGCGGTAACGTGGCCCTGCATATAGTTAAAACACTGCGTTTCCAAACTTTGAATATCATTCCGATGCCGATGATATACAACTGCATTCGGTTCATAGTCGCAACGGTAACCATTTGCGAGCGCGTTATAAAAAAGCTCTGAATCCTCGCTACACCCAGCAGCACCCGCGCCTAACCGCTGATCGAACCCCCCAAGTTTTTCAAACACGGACCGGCGAATTGCAAGATTTCCGCTGCCACCTATTTCCCAAACCGGTACACCACACCATTTTTTATTCAGATAATATTGATAATCGAAAATCTTTCTGCAATATCCTCTTATGAAACTAAATCGTTGTTCAAATTGGAATTGGGCTTCGGTTTCAATCTCAGCCGGTAAAACAAGACCCGTTACAATCGCTACTTCTGGATTGTGGAAACAACTTATTATTGCACTTAACCAATTGGGATGAACCAACTCATCGTCGTCTAGGAACACTATAATGCTACCTGAGCTTCGCCGTACACCAGTATTTCTAGCCGCACTGGCACCAGGAATCGATTCAGAGACGTAATCTACATTCTCGAAATTTTCTACGACTTTACGTGTATCCGGTTGATCTGAACCATTGTCTATAACTAAAATTTGATTGGGTTTCTCCGTCATACCTAACACCGAATCTAGGCAATCCGCGAGCGCCGCAGGTCGATTACGCGTTGGAATGACCAGACTGATCGACTCGGTTTTTTGAGTATCCAACGAAGTTTTATTCCACAAATCTTCTAACCAAGATAACCGTTTCTGAAGCAATACCCCATTAGCAAGATCATCTAAATCTTTTTTGTCTGGACATCTAAAAGTTAGCTCGGCTAAATTATTTTCGTTCGATCTAAGTGTATACGCCTCTATTGTTGTTTGGATAATCGGCAAAGAGATTTTAGCCAATTGAGAAGGATCAATAGGTAGTTGTTTTGCATCCAAAACAATATGGCCCAAAGGTCTGTTACGCCACCAAAAAACGACCCAAACACTATTCCCCTGATCCGTTTTCGGTACTCCTTCGATAATCCGGTTGAGGTCAATATGTAAAATCGAATCAGATTGCCTTTTCATTATTTTTGTTATGCTCACTCTTTGTGCTTAGAAAAAATCGTTAAGGTCGATATATCTTACCTAACTTTTATGCGCGCTGTTTCTAAAAGGGATTTGAATCGTGGTCCTGTACCCGAAATGGTTGGCAATGCGGCAATTGGGCACAAACGAATCAAAGACGTACCACGACCGCGATACATCAAAGACCATGAATACAAATTGGTTTTAAAATTATCCAAGGAACCTCAATCCTAGTATGTGCAATATATGATGGAGACTATGTATTTGTGTTGGTGTCGGCAATTCGAGGCGCTAAATATAGACCATTTCAAACAGTTAAAGATGACGATTTGTTGCTGAAACGGACCAAAGGCAGCCGGACAACTCTGACGAATTGTTCTCCAAGATTAAAAGCCGCAGTAAACGGGGCGCTGAATGACTCAAAATGGCCGGACACATCAAGCCTTGTATTTCCACAGCCGATTCACGACACGTTCGGTCATCTACGTTTTAAACGGCCTGGTTTAAATTAATGCGTCAAGCTCTGGCAAACGAAGCAAATGCTTTACCTACCACAATTTGAAAGCCAAAGGTGCAAGCGACACAGACGGGACCGTGGCAGACAAAAAAGAAAGCCACAGATCATAAATCGGCCTCTATGATTACTCAGATTTATGATCGAAAACCGGGCGAATCTAAACCGGTTAAATGAAGTTTAGGGAGATTAAAACTGTCCGTGTTGTCGGGCCCCCCGAAAACAGACGTGAATCACTAGCCCCATAGAAGCTAAGCGATTGATTTATATGGCTCCCC
>CAZUGA010000051.1:0-27963 GCA_964619885.1 uncultured Methylococcaceae bacterium | reverse complement strand
ATAAAACCTAACCTGGTGGTCAACATGACCCGCAAAAAGCACCGTAGTTTTCAAAAAAATAAGGGGTCAAATCTTTAGTTTTAGTATATGATTCGAATGATTGCTAAGCTATAGCCATGGCTAGATCAATTAGAATAGAATTTAACAATGCCTACTATCATGTTATGAATCGTGGCAGAGGGCGGCAAAAGATATTTCATGGCGATGATTATTATCATGCTTTTCTTCAATGCTTGAACGAATCTTACCAGCGATTTGGTTTGGAAATTCATAGCTATTGCATGATGGACAATCATTATCATCTTTTGGTTAAAACGCCACATGGCAATTTGAGTCGAGCCATGAGGCATATTAATGGCTTATACACGCAACGCTACAATCGATTGAAGCGAACTGACGGGCCTTTATTCAGAGGTCGATATAAGTCCATTCTTATAGATGCCAGCAGATACTTGCTGCAAGTGAGTCGATATATCCACCGAAATCCGATCGAAACCAAAAGGCGGAGGGTCGAAAAGCTGGAACGTTATCGGTGGTCCAGCTATCCGTTATATGTCAAAAAGCAGAAAACGCCTGATTGGCTTTACCAGGACCGAATATTTGGTGAGCTCGGTGCTCAGCGTCCCTACAAAGCGTACCGAACATTTGTGGATAGGGGAAACGATAGTGAAATAGACAAGTTTTATGGGTCGGGCCGGATGTCCGCCATATTGGGAGATAAGCTATTTAGAGAAAATGCGCTAGTAGGTGTAGAGCTTTCTGGTGAGCGGGTCGAGAAAGAAATGAGGCCAGTGATTGGGTTAGAGGCTATTCTCCAATCGGTGCAAGAATATTTTGGCTGTGACAGACAAACCATCTTAAAGTCTGTCCGGGGACGTCAGCCGAGAAACTATGCGCGTTGGATGACCATGAAATTATGTCAGACCCAAGGGCAAATGCGGCTTACAGAAATTGCTAAAAAATTCAATGTTGGTAATTACTGCACGGTTTCACAAACCATCCGGCGCTTAAATCTCGCTATGGCAGAAGAAAGTGGTTTAGTGCGGAAATACAACTCTATAAGTAAAGACCTTACCCGATAGCTCGGTAGTTGTGAGTCCACAGCGATAACCGTCAATACGACGCCGGAAATCCATCGGTTCCACCACCAGCCAAATTCGTTTTGGGTAAGCATTTAATACAGACATTGCAGCAACGCCTCCAACCATTTTGGAGAAATATTAAAGGGCATTTCCAATTCACGACCGAAACGCAATAGCGCTAACTTGTGGAGTGAATTCAACACCGCTGGCCAAAGGTTTTCAGATTAAATCCCTTACTCTGGCAATATGCTGTTTTCGTCATACCAAGTCTTTGCCTAGTTTTTACATGGTCTTGCTTTTCATTTGAAAAACGCTGGAGAATATTGATTCATTCCATATAAAACAAATGGTTCCGGCGGACGCTTATGCTGAATTTTGTGGGCTCGCATGTTGAATCTGACGCGAATTCTTGTGTTTCATAATGTGTTTACTGTATGAAATGGCAGCATTGGACCTTCAGAATAGACACGTTTCGAATTTGCGCCGTACGTGCCATGTAGGCTCAAAAATGATATCTTTCTCACTTTTAGGTCCCAATTCTGAGGATTGAAGCAGCTGCAGATTCGAACTGGGTTTATGCGGACGGCTAGCGTTCATGATTATAAAACTAAAAGCAAAACGGACGTTTGTCGCGGGGTTTGTTAGGTGATTACGTACACGATTTTTGCACTATTGAGCAGCCTTTTGTACAGCGTTAGCGCAATTTTGTGTAAATACGGATTGCAGCACAACGTTGATGTGCGTTCGTTATCGATGAAGAAACTATTTTTGTTTCTTGTCAGAAACAAGATGTGGATTCTCGGTGTGCTGTTGGGCGGTGTGGCCAATATCTCGATCGTGCAAATACAGTCCCAGCTCGATGTTTCGATTGTATATTCGATTCTTAACGTTTCGTATATTTTTGTTTTGGTTCTTGGGCATTATTTTTTGCACGAGCATCTGAATCGTATGCAATGGTTGGGTGTGGCGACCGCGATCATCGGTACGATGATGATTCTAGCCATCAAGGACCCGGTTACGGGCCGGGATACCGATCTACAAGGGTTAATCTCGCTTACTGTATTCTCGATAATCGGGGTGTCCAGTTTGATATTCATTTCGACGAGGTTGAAGAGCCGGAATTATGAGGTGCTTTCCGCGGTATGCGCCGGTATCTGTTTTGGTTGCGTTGAGTCCTATTTAAAAGTGACGACCAATCTGGTTGCCAGCGAAATTGGTTATTTTTCGATTTTTTCCTTAAATAGCGTTGTCGAGTTTGTTTCGTTGTGGCCATTTTTTGTTATGTTCTTATACGGTGCTGCGGGTTGGGTTTTCCTGCAGATCACCTATTCGCATGGCAGTGTCTCGATTACGATCCCGGTTATCGCGGTAATTCAGCGAATTGTATCTATGTCCAGTGGGTATTATATCTTTGGTGAATCTTTTACTTCTCTTCGGCTAATAGGGATAGTTACCATTTTTCTGGGTGTGTTCATGTTGATTTTTTCGACACTTAAAACCAATCAAAAGGTTATGGCATGAGCCTATATGTTGGATTTACCGTGATCTGCAGCTTTTTGTACGCGGTGGGTGCAATTCTGTGCAAGTTCGGAATGCGGGATCTTAAATCCGATGCGCACCCGAATATCGTCCAATTAACTTGGTTTCTGATCAGAAATAGAATTTGGTTTCTGGGCGTATTTATTACATTATTTTCCAACACCGCAGTCGTACAGATTCAATCGGTATTGGATCTTTCGGTGGTTCACTCTATTTTGAATAGCTCTTATATTTTCACGTTGCTATTGGGGTATTTCGTACTCGGTGAACAATTGACCAGACGGCAATGGATCGGGACGCTGACGGTAATCTTGGGGACTACATCAATTTTGTTTGTGGCTGATCCGATTACCGGGAGCATGACAAAGATAGACAGTTTGTTTGGTTTATCGGTATTATCGGTTTGTATCATCATCGGTCTTTTGATCGTTGCCCGACTAAATACTTCGGTTAACTATGAAATTTTTTATGCGATTTCTGCCGGTATTGCGTTCGGTAATTCGCAAGTTTATATTAAGGCTTCGACCAATTTGATTACCGATCAAACCGGCCATTTTTCGGTACTTTCTCTTGAAAGCTTAACAGAATTGATGCACATATGGCCTTCGTTGGCATTGATCATCTTCGCAGTGTTGGGATTCGTCTGCACCCAGATTTCGTTTTCTAACGGTAAGGTGTCGATTTGCGTCGCATTGATCGCGGTTATTTCGCGGGGGATATCCACATCAAGCGGATATTACATCTTCGGAGAACAATTCTCATTGTTCAAGATATCTGGAATCTTAATGATTTTACTGGGTGTCTTCATAATTACTTTGTCATCGGTTAGAAAACCGCAACTTGAACCGAGTGTTTCATAGACCGTGCTTCAATTAAGATTTGTTATGATTGAAGTGTGTCCATTAATCATTATTTTGAAACAATATAAATTGTAAACTGACTTTTATTCTAAGCTGTAATCATGATTATCTATACGGTGCTGGTATTCTTTTGCAGTTTCCTTTACGGGCTTAGCGCGGTGCTGTGTAAGTATGGATTGCAAAACAAGGTTGATGTGCATTCATTTTCTTTGATTTCGCTGCTGATGTTCTTGCTGAAAAACAAAATATGGATTATTGGCGTATTACTGAGCTTTGCCACTAATGTTGCAGTCATTGAATTGCAATCGTTCATTGATGTTTCGGTTGTCTACCCTATTTTGAATTTCTCATACGTGTTTGTGCTTATTCTGGGCTACATGTTTCTAAATGAAACATTGAACAAACGGCAGTGGATCGGTGTTGTAACCGTAATTTGCGGCACACTTTTGATTATTTTCATAGATGATCCTTTAACCGGCGAAAGAACCGATATACAACGTTTGTTTTTGATAAATGCTTGCTCGGTAATCGCAATCATTTATATGATGTACAAGGTTTACCGGCAAAAGATTGAAAATTACGAAATCTATTACGCGATTTGTACTGGAATTTCATTCGGTAACGTTGAAACCTATATCAAAGCAAACACCAACATGGTGGTTGAAGAGTTGGGGCATTTCTCGGTATTTTCGTTCGAAAGCCTCGGCCAATTTGTAACGATGTGGCCATTTTTTATGTTGGTTTTCTTCAGTATTGTCGGGTGGGTTAGTATGCAGATAACCTATTCACATGGGGATATTTCCATCAGTGTACCGTTGTTCGCGGTGATTCAAAGTTGTATTACTATGACTTGCGGGTACCTGGTATTTGGAGAGTATTTTACGTTGCAAAAGCTATTGGGTGTCATCACGATTGTGTCGGGTGTTACGATGCTGATCCTGTCGTCGGTAAGCGCAATTCAGCTGGATACGGCTAGAGAAAAAACTTAAACCGAGATAGTACGTTCTGATCTGACTCATTAGCGATTGTACTTTTGGCTATGTCTACAACGAGCAGGTCGTCGTTGCTTTTTGTCTGTCCTTCTTTGGTCGGTGCTGGTGTTGAACGCCGAGTATGCACGCTAGTTCGGCAATTGAAAAATTCCAATTTCAACCTAACTTTGGGCTTGCTCCGCCGGCAAGGGGAATTTTTGGCTGAGATGGCATACTTCGATTTGTTGTATGTCCCGCCCAAACGAATTTTGCGGGTTGTCTTGTTTCCGCTGGTCCGTTTCTACAATGTCTATAACTTCCTGCTCGCGTTGTATCAGATCAAATCGATGTTAGCTACACGTCCTACCGTGGTTGTGACCTTTACACTGGAAACGACTTTACCGATGTATATACTCACCCGCTTTGGCGTATCTAAGAGGTTTTGCTGGGTCATTTCCGAGGACAGCAATACGGCCAAGAGTATTATTGAGTACTGCAAATTTAAATGGTTGATCAAGTTGGTTTCAGCCTTGGTTGGCGGCGCATATCGATCGGCTGACTATATCACCACAGTTTCTTCTTCGGTTGAACGCTCTGTAATAGAGCAATATAGAGTGGATAAAAACAACGTAAATACGATCCACAATCCTATTGAGTTGGAGACGGTGCGGCGTAATTCCGTAGATACATTGAATCCGCAATACGAAACGGATTATGTGTTGGCCGTGGGGCGGTTGGTTCCGGTTAAGCAGTTCGATATGTTGATCCGCGCATTTTCCCAACTGCGTACGAAACGAAAAATTGATTTGATTATCTTGGGTGATGGGCCGGAGAAGCTGAAACTAGAGCAATTGGTTAACGATCTGGGTTTGACCCAGCATGTTTATTTATTGGGTTTTGTAGGTAATCCGTGGGTTTATATGGCGCGGGCTAGATTACTAGTGGTTTGCTCAAGAATCGAGGGGTTTGCGAACGTCATCGTCGAAGCTATGGCGGTTGGCTGCCCGGTACTGGCGACTCGCTGTGGAGGCCCGGAAGATATCATAAAAAATGGGCAAAATGGAGTGCTGGTCGAAACCAACTGCGGTGCACTCGTGGACGGAATCAACGGATTGCTGAACGACCCCTGTCGTTGTAAGACGCTGGCTGAATCGGCGCAATTGTCGTGTCAACAATACGAACCCAAGCGGATTGGCCAAAGTTTCGGAAAAATGCTTGAAGATTTGCTGCCTAGAAATAACTGTTTTTGAGCTTTAGTGGTGGACGCAGGGCGCCGCAAACAAATTCTGTCCAAGCGTGCGAATCCGTAGACCAATTGAGGATGTTTCTGAACAGCTTTTGGCCTTCGACCAGAAAGCGCCCGCATTCGAATTTGGGCGAGTTGTGTCGATAATAGCCGGGCATAGTGGTACACGCGCCGACGTATCCCGCGGTCTGTACCGTTTCTAAAATCGTTTGGTTGTACCTGCCTTTGGGGTAACAAAAGCTTTTAACTTCGCTGCCAAGTTGATCTTCCAGCATCGATTTGGAAGATATAATTTCGTCGTTGAGGTCCTCAACGGCAATTTTATTCAGTTTCGGGTGTGACATTGTATGTGAGCCGATTTCCATCCCTAAGCGGTGCAATTCTAGACGATGGTTGGGCTGCATGCTCGGAAACGGAATACTAAATCCATCTTGCTTTGTGTCGCTCCATTGGCTTGTCTTGGGGTTAACCCAGCGCGTGACGCTATCAAAACCAGGGATGACGAAAAAAGTCGCTTTGTAGCCATAGTCTGCCAGCAGAGGAGCCGCAATTTCGTAGTTGTCGAGTAGACCGTCATCGAAGGTAAGGACAACGTATTTTTGATCGTTACGGAGTGTCGATGTGATCAGTTCTGCGAATGTGATCGTGGTGAAACCCATGGCATCAATCAGAGAAAGATGCGCTTTAAAATCGTCAGCGGGTAGTGTTTCCGGACCGATGTTGCCAATCGAGTGATAATAAAAAATAGGTACTTTGAGCATGGACTAGGCGGTGCGGTTTTTTACAGCCAATAAGGATCCGTGGGCGGGCCTTCAAATTTGGTGGTCGAATAGGATTGCGGTTGCGCAGTCCAGTTTAGAAATACGCATAACTTCGACCGAAATACTCAAGCTGGCTGATCGGTGGGGTATGGGTCGATTACAGGGATTTTTTGCGGTCTGAAAATAAGGTCGCAACCTTTTGAGATTCCGCTTGTTTGTTATTGATAAATTCTTCAGTCATTCGGTAGGCTTCGTCATCTGTAAACTGTTTGGGGGGATGTTTGCAGAAATACGCTGACGGTCCTTGCAGCGTTCCCCCGATGCCGTGTTCCAATGCCAGTTTTGCGCATCGGATGGCATCGATCGCAACCCCGGCGGAGTTGGGTGAGTCTTCAACCGAAAGCCGCAGTTCCACATTCATTGGTACGTCGCCGAAGAGCTTTCCTTCCATGCGAATAAAGCATAATTTGTTATCTTTTTGCCAAGCCACGTAATCACTTGGTCCAACGTGTATATTCTCGGGCTCGAGGCGTTCGGATGTGACCGACTGTACGGCTTCGGTTTTCGATGTTTTCTTTGACACCAGGCGGTGGCGGTTCAGCATATTCAGAAAATCGGTGTTACCGCCGGTGTTGAGCTGATAAGTTCTATCCAATGTTACGCCGCGTTTCTTGAATAGGTCTGCCAACATTCGATGGGTGATGGTTGCGCCAAGCTGGGCTTTGATATCATCACCGATGATAGGTAGATTGGCGCTTTCGAATCGTTTAGCCCATATGGGATCGCTGGCAATAAAAACCGGGATATTGTTTACCAACGCTACACCGGCTTCGAGCGCGCATTCGGCGTAGAATCTCGTCGCTTTTTCGGAACCAACGGGAAGGTAATTTAATAATATTTCGGTTCCAGAATCCAGTAGTAGATCAACCACTTCATTTTTGTTCGGTTCGGATAACCCGGACAATATGAAAGTAGAACTATCGTCGTAATCTTTCATATGTTCCGAAAAGCCATCAAGTACCTGTCCCATTTGAACTCTAACCCCGGTATTCGGAACGTCAGAACAAAACTGTGCAGTACAGTTCGGTTTGGCAAATATAGCTTCGGAGACATCTTTGCCGACCTTGCGTTCATCGATATCGAATGCGGCCACAACCTCAATATCGCAAGGCGTGTAACCATTGATCGACCAATTCATTAAACCGCTGGCGGATTTTTTGTCTTTGTTTTTGTAGTATTGAATGCCCTGTACCAATGAGCTTGCACAATTACCTACACCAACAATCGCTATTTTTATTTTTTTCATTGTGAGTAACTAGTTTTGTGTCCGTTTGACATCAATGTAACAAAATCTTGCGCCATCGCAAAGGCTCGAGTGGTCTTTGCTCGCTGATTCTTGTCAGATTGTTCCAAGGTTTAAAATTTGGCCAACGTCGGTAGGCGTATAACGAGATGAATTGTCTGAATATAATGTCTTTCTAGCCAGTTGGTTTGTTTTCACGAGCTTTGACGTTGCGTTGCGATATGAGTTTGGTGATGTCTCTCATAATACGCGGTGTCCGTACACCACCGGGGGAACAAAGATATTTGGGTCGCCATTGTGGGTTAAATTTTTCTTTGCGACGGCGCAAGCTGGAGATCGGGGTTGTCGAATAACTCTGTCGGTACATAAGCAGCCCCACCCGATGCCAAAGTGGCGCTAAGGGGTGGTCTTTTAGTTCCGATATTGGCGAAGTGCCAAGGTTAAACCAACGATATCCTTGGCTTGAAGCAGTCAACATCATCTCAACAATCAGGTAATCCATAATATTTATCGGGGCGTCCCGAGTATGACGTATTAGATCTAGGCCAATTTCGTTTTTGTCGGGCGTCGCCCAAATCACCGCAAATGCGATAACACGATTATCCTTGCTTAAGGTTGCACAGGGGAAGTTTTCAATATAATGAGGATCGTAGAATCCTCTGGAGAAACCCATTTCTTTGGTTTTCCTATAATCGAGCCAGTCATTAGAAACTGATTTGAGTTCTGGCATGAGAGCCCTTAATTTTGCACCATCGACGATTTCCATATTGATATTTTGTTGTCGGATTCGCGTGTATACATCACGGACTTCAATGCGCAATGCGCCCGACAAGGAAAAATTCTGTAACGGCATAATTGCATCGTCACCCATGGGTTGTATATTTAAGTTTAACTCGGTGAATAGTGAGAGATAGTGTTCATCGACGAGATAGAAGACTGGCCAGGCACCATGCCGTTCGCAGATCCCGTGAAAAGCCCATATTAAATCCGGATGTTGCTCTTCCGGCCCTACAGGATTTCCCAGGGCAACCCAGGATCTTCCTTGAATCTGGTACATTAGGAATGCGTTACCGGAATCGTTGAATAGAATTCGTTTGTCGCCCAGTAGCACAAGATTCGCCCGAGGGTCTGTCGCGTATTTTAGGATTTGTCTAATTTTATCTAGAACCTTTTCTTCTGGGATATCAGGTATTGGGTCGGGTCGGATCAAGCTCTTGTAAGTTACGGCACCAGCTATCCCGAATACGACCAATAAAGATCGCAAAAAACGGGAATAGTCATCGCTGAAAGAAAAATTCCACCAAAGGTCCCCGTTATAGGGGATTTGCTTGAACGAAAAAAGACCCAGCCAAATCGTTAGAGTCAAGAGAACGGATACCAGCGAAACCCAGTCTGTTGAAAAGCCCTCGTCCATGATCGAAGATTCTCGCCTGAATTCGGGGCGGGTGTACCAAAGGGCGGCGAGGATTAAGCCCAACGTAATAGCCTCTTTGGTGCCAAATCCTTTCAATAGAGACGTTAGTATGCCTAGGGCTAAAAGTTTGGTGCAAAGATTGAAAGAGGCTTTTAAGCGCCGCGAAACCCCATAAGCGGCAATCAGAAGCCCCGTTCCTGCCGCTGCGCCCAATAAATGAGAAAGTTCGACCACAATCAACGGCACATAATTCATAGAACCGGATCGGTCGTAACCCATAGGAATTGACCCCGAGAATAATAGAATGACGCCAGCGACCAACATGATTAGGGCCATTAGTTGTGGCCCAATCTCATCCAGAACATCAAGAGTAGAATCGTGCAATTTTTCTAATTTTTCTTGTTGTTGTTGGGTTTCATGATAAACCAGTAATGCGGCTGCGATAGCGAGAGGGGTTAAATAGTAAATACACCTAAATAGAAGGATCGAACCCAACAGCGCGGCAGGATGAATCTCCGGCAATCCAACCAACAGAACAGACTCGAATACCCCGATGCCGCCAGGGACATTGCTAGCGCTTCCGGCAACCAATGCGAGGGTAAATACTCCCATGAATGCGATATAACTGGTTTCTGATTCATCAGGAAGGAGCACAAATATCAGCGAAGCAACAAGTGATAAGTTGATTGTTGCGAGTAGGATCTGGAGTAAAGTCGTCTGCGCAGAAGGCAGTTTAAGTGACCAGTTTTCCGTACGCAGTGTAACCGGAGCAATCGTTGAATATATGAGGTAGGAAATGATCGACGCGAGGATCAGTCCGCCGGTAAATTGTAGATATTCATGCGGAATTGGTATGCCGGTTTGATCGACATCGGCGCTTTTGAGAATCATAGCGACGGAAAAGACGAAACCCATACCGAGCATTGTCGTTAGCGCGCACATCGAACTAACACCAGCGATTTCAATGGCGGACAATCCGACCGGGGTATATATACGGTAGCGTATAGAAGTGCCGGTTAGAATGGCGAATCCGATATTGTTACCAAAGGTTGATGCCAGAAAGGCAGATAAAGCAGCGCGAGGATAGGGAACCGTCCTTTTAATGTGCCGCAATGCAGTCACATCGTAACCGGTAATTGTAAAATAGCTCGCAGCTGTTATCAGAAAACCCAGGCCAATTGAAAAGATCGACTGTGATTCCAAATGCCTCAGAATGTCGCGCAGATTTATGGAATGCAATGTCCGGTACATAAACCACAGCGCAAATCCGACGATGATAACGCTGATCAATGCGCCTATATGGACGAATAGTTTCTTGCCGAATTGGTTCATCACATCGGTATAGGTATCTCCACCAGACTAGAATTTAGAATAAAAAATTTGGAGCGTTTTTTCAATGGCGGATTCTACCTATAACGCTTGGTCCTACTGTAATTACCTGAAACTCAAAAATACGGTGTCAGTAATATATGTTTCGGTTAAAACGCGTATTTGATCAGAGATTGTCTTTTAATCCAGCCGTTAATGCGGTTTTATCAGGGTACAGACGGGTTGAGCAGAGTCACCGCTGCGAAGTATCATAGCCGTCAATTTTGTTAGGCGTTCAGCGTTGCAAACGGTATATATGATTCAAGAAAAACTATCGATGGCTTTTAGGTTGCGTTTGGCGTTGGTCAAGGTGTTCGACTCGTTGTGCAAAATTCAACGATGGCGGGAGCTGGAAAAGACCTTGAGGCGGGTCGGTGAAAATTCCGACGACTTCTTTTTTATCCAAATTGGCGCCAACGACGGTGTGATTTATGATCCCATCTATCAGTTTGTTCGGCAGTACAATTGGTCGGGTATTTTGGTTGAACCGGTACCCTGCTATTTCAATCGCTTATTGATCAATTATCAGGGAAACTCCAATTTATACTTCGAGAATGTTGCTATCTCAGATCAGGATGAGCAACGCGATTTTTATCGGGTCCAAGAGGGCCTGGATTTTTTACCAGAGTGGTGTAATGGTTTGGGTACATTCAACCTTGATGTGTTGTTGACACACAAATGGGCGATTCCAAATCTTGAGGATTATGTGGTTAAGGAGACCGTCGAGTGTCTTTCATTGGATAGTTTGTTGAAGAAGTACGCGGTCGATAACGTCGATTTGTTATTGATTGATACCGAGGGCTACGATTATCAAGTTTTAAAGCAGTTGGATCTAGATCTAATTCGACCGAGTATATTGCTTTACGAACATCAATATTTTCGTCAGGAAGAAAGGCAGAAATGTGAAAACCGCTTGCAACAAGCCGGCTATAGGATATCCAGCCATATGGGCAATACTTTGGCTTACGCGGAGTAATACGGGTTACTGGCTGGGACGTTGTTTGGTCTCAAATGAAGCTTGAATTTTGGTCGGACATTTTGTCCCTTTAGCAATCCAAATGATTGTTGGTTAACCTGACATTTGGGGTTGGTTTGAGGCCCTGGTTGGTTATACGAAGATGCCATTTATATCGACCGGTTTTTTGAGTGCCTGGACAAATGCAGTCTCAGCTTGCTGGTAAGCTTTCTTTCCGTTTTGTAGCCGGTTGGGGCCAACGGTTTCTAGTTTCCTGATCACAACACTGATCATATTTGGCCTGCGAGTAAGAATATTTGATTCTCTCAAGTGGCAAAATAATGGTGGCCATTGAGACTGTAGATGGTGGTGGAGAATTCGATTTTCGGCGCGTGTTCCGGCAAGTCCTGCACGGTCTTTGACGCCGCCGTCAAAATAAAGTCCGTTGCCAATCCGGATCGGTTGGAATAAAAGGGGTACTGTGCAAGAGGCATATACTGAATTGCTCAGTGACCCGTAATCAAGCACGTGCGTGGATACACTATGCAGGTCAAATGCCGAAATCGACAATGGAATAAGGCAATCTTCGATAGTGGAAACGGGGCATAGCGTTTGGATAAAATCTCTAAATAGCTGCCCTTTCAACAAACCCAACCCAAGTGCAGGGTCCCAGAAGTCATTTTTGGTCAATCGAGCAAGCGCATTCTGAATGTTTGTTATCGGACAGCCCGATGCCCAACACGCGCCCGCCAACGCGCCAGCACTGGATCCCGATATCCTGTTAGGTAAAAGATTGTTCTTTTCCAGTGCGGCCAGGGCACCAAAATGTGCGAAAAATCCAAAAAAACCGGATGATAGCGCTAACGTATAAGGGCCTTGTTTAAGCCAATCTCTTAGTTTCAATTTTAACCAGGATTTTTTCTTGCTGCGAGTTGCTTTGCTTGTCGTGGTTATCGTCTTCTACGGTCTCTATGGTCATTTTTGAGGTCCCAAACGAGCCCTAGCTTTGCTGCGGGCCATAGGACCAACCAATATGGGATATCCGGGCCTGGACGTTTCGCTTTGTTTGGGTAAATGTGATGATCGAGATGGTCGTGTTCTCCGAGCAAGAATGCAGAGAGCTGGTTGTATTGCCTAGCCGCGCAACCTTTGGCATCGGGTTCCCCACCGTGTGACATACAATTAAAAAATAACGTACCGATGGGCGATAATCCTGCGGGAATTAACGAAACCAACGTTGCAAAAGCGAGTGATCCGGTAAAAGCCCAAATTAGGCCCCATTCAAACCAAGGCACCAAGAAACACCAATCGTCCAACCAGCGGGTTTCCGGATAATTTAGTTTGATTTTACGTAACGCATGTTTCGGATCGTAGCCCCATCCCAGCCAAGCATACAATAACGAATGAGATAGTGGTGAGTGCGGGTCATTGGCGTTGTCGCAATTTACGTGGTGATAACGATGGTTGCCTGCCCACCAGGACATTGCCGCCTGATTGGCGGCAGCGCAGGAATAAGCAATAAAAAATTCGTAGCCGCGGCTTGCTTTATAGGCATTGTGTGAATAATAGCGATGAAAACCTAGGGTCATTCCCAAAGCAGAATGTCTAGCGATTTGCAGGACGATCAATATCCAGGGTAAAGGCTGTTTCGCCAAGGAAATAGCGTCTTCCAGGTCGATGAATAGGAAGATTGCTGAGTAGAATAACAACGTATAGCATGCAAATGCACGTTGTAGAGTCCAGAAAAGCATGTATTTATGATTCTATGTGAATTCTCAATTATATTTTAATCAATCTTGTAATGACAACTTGCTGACCGCAGAGGGGCGCAATGACTTGATCTTCGGTTGAGCGAAATGGGCGATACAGATTAGTATTATTACGGATTAGATTTTGAGCGATTATCGAGCATACTAAGCCCAAATTCGGTTCCTAGAAAGAGTACTTTCTAGCTGTGAATATCCGATTCTTCTGGAAAAACTAGGTCAATTTGGGTAAATTGATCCTTTTTATTCCCATTGAATTTATGTTGGAATTATCCTTTCGGCGGTGAACGAAAGGGTTGCGCAGCCTTCTTTTCTGGCGCGCAATGGCTAAATCTAAGAAGTCTAACAACAAGAAATAAGATGAACTGGCTAATTGCGTTATGAACATACTTATGTTGACCAACACCTACGTCCCATATGTAGGTGGTGTTGCTCGAAGCGTTCAGCGTTTCGTGGATGAGTATCGTCGGCAAGGACACCGTGTGTTGGTTGCGGCGCCGTCCTATAAGAATTTGTCAGGACGCGAACGCGATGTTATTCGTTTCCCGGCGATTCAGCATTTCAATGGGACTGAATTTTCGTTACCTATGCCGGTTCCGGGGCGTCGAAGTTTCGCTCTTCGTCAATTTGAACCAGATGTTGTTCATGTCCACCATCCGTTCGCATTGGGCGGGACGGCATTGCGAATTGCGTCTAATCGTGGCGTGCCGTTGGTTTTTACGCACCACACAATGTATGAAAAGTATACCCATTACATTCCAGGTGATTCGTTGCGCCTAAAGCGTTACGTAGTCAGTTTAGTACGCGGTTATTGCAATTATTGCGATGCAGTAATTGCCCCGAGTGAAAGTGTTGCTGATTTGTTGCGAACCCGGGGTGTAAATACGCCTATTTCCGTTATCCCTACGGGGGTTGAAACTTTGGGATATAGGTCTAGTAACGGCGTGGAGTTTCGTGCCAAGTTGAATATTCCCAATGATGCATTTGTCGTTGGGCACGTCGGACGAATGGCGACAGAAAAAAATTTAGGATTTCTAGCTCGTGCTGTCGCGTTGTTCTTGAGGCGCCACGTAAATGCCTATTTTCTTTTGGCCGGGGTGGGCCCGATGACAGCGGAAATTTGTAAGGTCATGGATGAAATGGGTGTCGCTAACCGATTTATATCGGCTGGATTGTTGCAATCTACAGAATTGTTCGGGGCATACAAATCCATGGATGCGTTTGCATTTTCTTCGCATACCGAAACCCAAGGTATGGTGTTGGCTGAAGCAATGGCTGCGGGTGTTCCGGTTGTGGCGGTAGATGCTTCGGGGGTGCGTGAAGTCGTTGAGGATTATGTGAACGGGAGATTGCTCAAGAATGACGATGAGACGGAATTTGCATCTGCACTGGAATGGATCGCAGGTTTGGATGATGAGCGCGCCAAATTGATCAAAGATCGCGCGTTAGCAACCGCGAGAGAATTCGATATTAGTAAATCGGCAAATCGGGCATTGTCTTGCTACAAGGCATTGGTTGAATTGTCTTCCGAGAAAAATCAGTGTATCGATCGTCCGTTGACTCGTGTCAAACGTGGTTTTGAATCTGAGTGGCAAATCATGAGTAACATTGGGCGTGCGATGGGGAATCTTATTCATTGCCCAAAAGAAGTTCAGAATGATCCATTAAACTACGGAATTGCGACGAGTATGCTGGACCAATAAATGTCCTTGCCGCCAGATTGTTCGTATGGGGCCGAAATTCAGATATGAATGGAGGGCGGCCTGATCCCGGATTACGGGCTCGCATCACCGGTTACTGCTGTGCCACTTTTCTAAGATTATTGTGTTGGACCTGGCGAAAGCGTTATCAAGGATTCGGCGCTATTGATGACGCTAGAGCAGGTGGCGCCAAAATGGTGCTGTGTTTTTGGCACGGTAAATACATTCCAATCATGGCCCTGTGCCGTTGGCTGTGGATAGAAAAACGTGGCGAGGACGCTTGTGTTTTCACCAGCTTGTCAGCCCGCGGAGCGGTAATTTCGGAGATTTGCAGCAACTTTGGTTTGGACTGCATTCTTATTCCTGATCGGGGGCAACGATATTCTTACGAACTAATGCGCGCTGCTTTGTCGACGCATAGTGCTGGCGTTATCGCGGTTGATGGTCCGTTAGGGCCAAATCGAATTGTAAAACAAGGGGCTATTCGTCTGGCGTCCGATTTAGGGTTCCATTTGGTTCCAGCGTCAATTTATGCTGAAAATAAACGGATCGCAGCTAGCCGTTGGGATAAAATGGAATTCCCGAGGTTTTTGACCCGCATTGGATTGGCGATGGGTCATCCAATAGAAGTGCCTCAAAATGTTTCAAAGACTCAGGTTCGGGAGTTGATCGCCCAGCTTGGCAGTGAGCTTGAGCGGCTTGAACTCAGTGCCCAAGATTTGCTTCATCAAGTTCAAGATTAATTCCCCCGTAGTCCTCCTCCGGAACACATTTCGTGTTCTTAAGTCCTATCTCAGTGGTGTCTTAACGATAATTTGCGTATGTGATTTGGAAATTTTTTGTGGTTAATGGGGGTAAAGGGTTACCCAAAAACACAAGGCATAAAAAAAGGCGGACTATTAAGCGCCCGCCTTTTTCATGTATACAGAAACCAAAGACAATCAAATTTACATTTTACTAACTCGATCGCCTCGAGCTTTAAGCATACTTTACAGGGTGGTTTGCACTACCCTTTGGTACTTTTATTTTTTTACCCGATTCAGGGCGAAAAATGCAAGACCACCACCAATCCAAACGGCAAAAAATAACATATAGTCCATGCTGCACCTCCTCAAAAAAAACCGAATTATTAAAATGATACCAAGAGAGCATGTCTCGGTTATCTATTATACATCATTCCCTAATTATCTAGCCGACCGATGCTCCTTACTTGGATAACGAGCCATCAAATAACGTTCTAGATCCTTCAAAGCTGCGCCATGACTAACTGCGATGCAATTTGGCTGGACGCTGGGGAAGAATATATCATATTTTTTCATTCGTCAATCTAAAGCAACGCCATCTATAAGAAATCATTTTTTGCCGACTATGCTCTAGATAAAGACGAACGTAGTAATGCTACAGTAACTGAAAATAGATGCAAGATGTATGAAGAGGCAGGCCGCGTGATTTTTGCGTGCACCTGGATTTATCTTTAAAAAAATAGCCTTTTTGACGTGTTTGCCGACGATTTGTGGTTAACATGTTACTTCTTTAGCCACTTATTAGTGCCGGCTCGTTGTCTGGATGGGCTAAAAACCTACTCGAACAGCATATGTGCACTAGTCGGATGAGTGGGGTTAAAGTTGGCTAGTGTTGCCGCTTATGGTTTACCCAACGTGCCCGGGTGGCGGCGTCAAGGGCAGCATTGGCGGCAGATCGACTTAATTTAACGGGTCCGAAACGAATTTCTAGAAAAATTATTAAGCTTAACCACGCGGCCAAATGGCAAAAAACTGACGGATAACTTGCGAGATAGAATTGCTTGGCAATATTGTACGCGATGACTAAACCGATACCGAATAGATTGATGATCTTGTGGCTTGATAAGAAAGTCGCAACAATAATGGAAAATCCATATAACCACTGGCTCAGTATCCAATACGAAAAATAAAATTCGTAGTGGATGCTTTGGTTGACGAATACGGCGGTGACTGGGCCTCTAACAATGTAGTATAAATAAAACAAACCTAGCCCTATGCCCACAGTAATACATGCGATGAGCAGCTTTCTGCGTTGTGGAACGGATTCCATTCTATAGATTGCTAGTGGTGTGATGATCGGCCATACAACATAAGCAATAAACGGAAACGCATGGGATAAAAAATTAACCCATTCGGGTGGTATGGCTGAAGAATTGCTTAACCACAACAGGCCTTCTATGAATTGGTGCAATGCAAATATTAGCGGCAGTGTTGCAAATGGTATTTGAGCAGGTTCACGGACCTGTTTAATTGTTGCGATGCCGCCCAACGTCAATGCGGCGCTGGAAATAAAGCTAGCTTCAGCGGAGAAACACATTTCAAATTATTCCCAGATTGGTTCGCCGGTTATGTTTCGGCAAACTTCAACACCCGATCTAAAAGCATCCTCGTGGAACCCATAGCCGCAATAGGAACCGCAGTAAAATGAAACCCCATTGTCATTCAGCTCGGGAAGGCTTTTCTGAGCATCGATTGCGGCCATGTCAAACAACGGGTGTTCGTACTCGTATTGGCGCAGAATCTTACTTTCGTCTATGCGTCCCCAAGGGTTTACCGTAACAAAGTAATCCTGCTGTTGCGAAACTTTTTGTAGCTTATTCATATAATAGCTGAACGAAGACTTGAGAACGCCATTGTTGTCGTAGTCTACTATGTAGTTCCAGCCCGCCCAAAGATTTCGTTTGTTTGGCATGATGCTGCTGTCGGTATGCAATACCACCGTAGATTGAGTGTAATCAAATGCACCTAAGACTTCACGTTCCAGAGGGCTTGGGTCCGTCAGGATGCGCAAGGCTTGGTCAGCGTGGCAGGCGAAAATAGCTTTATCGTAACTGGATGTTTGTTTCCGGCTGTCGGTGATTTCTACTTTCTCGCCTTTGCGGGTAACTCGCGTTACTGCGCATTCGGTGCGAATGCGATCTTTAAAGGATTCGATGATCTTATCTCGGTATGAACCGCTACCCTTCGAAACGGTGCGCCAGCGTTTCCGTCCGAACATCCCTTGAAATGCACCATGGTGTTCTAGAAATCGGATCATGGTTAAGGCCGGATAATCCAGCATTTTATTTGGCGGAATAGACCAAACTACGGCCAAAATAGGAACCAGGTAATTTTCGAGAAAGTTGTCGCTGTAGCCCTTTTCTCTAATGTAGTCGGCAATGCTGTAGTTGTGGTATACCGGATCGTTAATTATTTCCGTTGCTTGTCTATAGAATCGTCCCGTTTCTTTGAGTAAGGCGCGGAATTTTGGGTCTAGCAAATTTTTAAGATTAGTGGGAACGTAGCTTAATCCCCGAGTATTATATTCCCAGCCCGATGGGATAACGTTCAGGCTGAAATCCATCGGACATTTAATGCTGGGAACATTTAGTTCATTTAGTAAACGGTTAAACAAGGGGTAGTTCTCAGCGTTAAAAATTACAAAAGCAGTGTCGCTATATACCGTTTCACCTTGATTTTCGACTATCGCTGTATTTGCGTGTCCACCTATATAGTCGTTTTGTTCGTAAAGTGTCAGATCATATTTTTTGTGCAAAAAGTACCCACAGGCCATTCCGGCTGCACCAGTACCAATGATCGCAATCGATTTTTGGCTCATGATTATTTGTTAATTACGAAGAGATATTCGAGGTGGAAAGTTAATTTCCACAATAAAAAAGCGTATATTATAGGCGCTATTGCGGTACGATTTCCATCTAAGCGGGATTGGCCGTATAAAGAACCAAGCAGGCTCAGGTAGCGACCTGCATACTCGATGTTACACCGTTAGTTTATTCTTAGACGATCATTTTGCTCGAGCATTACTGTGCATGTTTAACCTTTAAAGCAACTCAGATTTGTGTGGATTGAATCAATCAAAAATAAAGTTACAAGTTGCTTCCTAATATTGATGAATGAACCAATTATTCCTCGGATAATTAAAGTTTTCGATCCAATATTACGGCATCATTCATGGGGTTATCTCGATTCTGTATTGGAGGAGCTCGAGTCAGTAGATGATTTGTTTTTCGTGCAAATCGGTGCGAACGATGGGGTTGTTCATGACCCTTTTTACCGGCATATATGCAGTAACGACTGGAGAGGCATCTTGGTCGAACCGGTGCGTTACTATTATGACCGCCTGAAGCAAAACTATGTCGGAAATACCAAATTAATTTTCGAAAACAGCGCCATATCCAGTTGTGACGAGGTTCGTAGTTTTTATAGGATCAAGGAGGGTCTGGATTTTATGCCCGCGTGGAGCGAAGGATTAGGATCTTTCAGGTTGGATGTGTTACTCAAGCACAAACGCCTAATACCAAGTATTGAGAATTACATCGTTGAAGAAAGCGTGGAATGTATATCATTTGCAACGTTATTGGCGCGACATGCCGTAGACAAAGTTGATTTGCTTATGATCGATACCGAAGGTTACGACTTTGAAATATTAAAACAAATTGATTTTGGTTGCATTAAGCCACGAGTGATCATCTACGAGCATAAACACCTTAGTTGCCAAGAAAGGCGGGAATGCGCAAATTTATTAGAAGGCTGTGACTATCGCCTGCAAAGCCATTTTAGTAATACCTTGGCGTACTGCAGCAATTTTAGTGCGGTATAGGATGGTTCGCATTATTCAATTCGAAAGTCGATATTTACATTGTCTTAAATGCTGAATCGAGCTTGGTAAATCGTGTATGTATGGGTTGCGAAACGGGTCTACGTAAATACCCGTAATTTATTGAATTACCCCACCTATTGTCTTTATTTGTAAAAATGGATGTGCTAGAGTGCGGTCTCTTGAAGGCTTTAGGTGGATCTGGTTAGTTGGTGCGTGATTCGACTCCATCGGATAAATCCAACTCCCTTTTCCGGGCACAATAAATAAAACATATGCGAGGTTGAATTATGCTTCTTAGACAATTTAGGCGTTGGCTTTTTGTATTGGCAACGTTAATGGCCTGGACTCTCCCTACCGGGTCTGCGTGGGCGCACGGGGGCGTGGCTGTCGAGTTTGATACTTGCAGGATTCCTGTATCTGGGTATTGGGTGCATTTTACGGCGTATACGCCGATGAAAACAGCTGATACCGAATATTGCGGTGCGATTCCCGAGCCAGGGGTTACGAACGTCGTAATCGATTATGAAGACAAAGCGTTAAGGCGTATGACGGTAGAATACGAAATTACCAAGGAACCCGATGGGAATGTAATTTTTCATCAGGATGCACAAACATTGCCTACCGGTACCCTTAATATTCCAATTGACTTTACACCTTATGGGTCGGGAGACTATTTGGCACACATTACATTGATCAACGGTGAGGAAAAAATTGATGCTCACGCGCCATTCACTATTGGTGATGGATCTGGAGGTCCGAACCCGGCGGTTTATGCATTGGTTCTTATTGCGTTAATGGGTCTTGCCTACTTTTTTGTTCCTGCAATAAAGCAGAAAGTCGATGGAATGCTGAAAAGTTGAGAGACTGCTTCTAAATTTAGCCATTGATTCATTAGGTTCTAATATAAAGGTTCGCTTCTCCCTATCGTGGGAGAAGCCGGGCCAATTCAGTCCCCTAGTCTGCGGGCTGAAACAATTCGCTTTCCCGATAGTTACATCACGAGTGCCAAGGTAAATAAAGATGCGTACGCGTTCTTTAAAATTGTTTTTAAATATGGTGTTGTTGACAGCGCCAATGGTTGCTGGGGGCCAAACAGATTTGACTTTGCCTAAGTCTGCAAAGGTTGATGTGTCCGCGTTGAAGCCTGAACCGGTCTGTGTAAATATCGGTGCTGCTTGGCGTACCAAGCAAAAGATCGAGGGTGTGGATATCCAGGAATCCCTGCGATGTCACCCTGATAATCCTGCGTTGATAGCGTCGGTCGTAAAAGGCACTAATAATGTTTCTATGTCAACGTTGATGGACACCTTTCTGGCAGCGGATGCTGTCACTAAGAGTGATGACTTGGATGGTGATGGGGATCCGGATCGAATAACAATCAAGTTGGAAGTAATGGAATTGAACGGTCATTCACCTGATTTTGAGGGGGTTGTACCGACATTCGATATTGCTCCAGGAGTGCAACCCGGAATGTGGGTGTTCGCCCCCAAAACCCGGGGCATGTCAACCCGGAGTTTTGCAAGCATAGAGGCGAATCCGTTGTTGCGAGCACCGTCACCGGTGATACGCGTCGAGCAGGATGATATCGTTTATGTGGTATTGGAAAATACGCATTATTTTCCCCATACAATACATTTGCATGGCATTGATCATCCTTTTGTGGACCGTGAAGGCAACGGGAACGACGGTGTGCCGCAAACAAGCGAGCAACTTTTGATGCCGGGTAAGCGGCGGGTTTATGAAATTCGTCCTCGACAGACCGGTTCTATGGCTTATCACTGTCACGTTCAAACCCACCTGCATTTAGCCATGGGGTTAGTTGGACTGTTTATTATAGAGGAAAACCGGCCGAACAACTGGCTGCAAACCCTGAATGTTGGCGCGGGGCAGGTACGGCACCAATCTGTGGCAAGTAAGGAGAAATTCGATCAGGAATACGATTTACATTATCACGGGATGGATAAGCAGTTACACAATACTATCCAGGAATATAATGATCCACGGTTGATAGCCAAGGAAATGAACCGGACCTATGATCTGACCGACTCGACTGAAGACTATCATGTACTGAATGGCCGATCATTTCCTTATACCTTACGGGAATCGATTATTACGGCAGAGCCCAATGAGAAAATCAAACTTCATTTATTTAATAGCTCGGGTGAAATGCTGGCTGTTCATACGCACGGACATAAAGCAACCATTACGCATTACGATGGTATAGAACACAATCCCTCGGCCCAGATTACACGTGATGTGTATGATATTGCACCAGCACAACGGATCGATCTTACCTTGGATACGACGGATGATGGGTTACATAGCTATGGAAAGGGAATTTGGATTTATCATGATCATCGAGAAAGAGGCATTACAACCGATGGTATGAATCCCGGAGGAAATGTAAGTGCGGTAGTGTACAAATCGTATTTGAACAAAATGGGTATGCCTAAAGCTCAAGGCGTAGATTTAACGCCATATTTTACTAAAGAATATTTTCAACGGCGGGTACCGGTTTGGCAAGATATTGATGCATGGAACAGTCTGGGTGCTGTGGAGTCGGATACTAGTGTGGGAGTGGATCCTGCATCGGAAAAAGCAAAAAATGACCTGCAAGCACAAGCCGGGGATTCAAAAGACACGGACAGTAATAACAGTTTCGGCAATTTTATTGCAGGTTTATTATTGGGTATCATGATTTACTTGTTATTGGCAAACCGACGTGAGGTTGAACAAATAGCAATGCAGGCGGTCGCCGTTTTGAAGGGGCCGAAAAGTGGGAGTGGAAAATGATTGTTGAACGGGTTGGGATATTGCTTCTCTGGAGCCTATTTTTTGCTGGCCCTGTTACAGCAGCGATTACGGACCCCGAGTTTGTTGATCATGACGAGATGCTTATGGATCATGGCGGCGGTCATATGATGGATTATGGCGGCGGAATGGTGATGGGACAGAATCTAGATCGTTTGCCTGATAGCTGCTCGAGCATCTCCGAAGAAGTCGAGATTACGGTCCACGCTGGGCATAAATATGCCGAAAAATTTCCTGGCACGATGTTCTCATTTGATAACCAGATTTGGCGAGTTAAACCATGTGCAAAAATTACTTGGCATTTCATCAATGAGGATAATATTCGGCATCAGTTTATGATGCA
Source organism: uncultured Methylococcaceae bacterium (assembly GCA_964619885.1). GTDB lineage: Bacteria > Pseudomonadota > Gammaproteobacteria > Methylococcales > UBA1147 > CAZUGA01. Next base: position 5,221 of record CAZUGA010000051.1, on the reverse strand, counting down.
TGGGTTACCAAAATACGTTTATAAAAGCGGGATGTTTCATCTTGAGGTTACCGGTCCCGGTAAAATATCGGGTACGATTATCGTGCCGGCCAATGATCAAACTTATTTGGTTCATTGTGATATCGCCCAACATATGGAAAAAGGTATGAAGGGACAGCTGGTTGTCGGCAAAGGTGGGACAGATTTGCCGAGTATTCCCGGTTTGACGCCATACGCGTTTCCCGATAGTTATGGTGTCGACAACAATGCGAGCGCCACCACTTCAAAAGTAGTGTCACCACCACCGGCAAAGTTGAAACCTGTTGCTAATAAAAAGGTTTCATCGACGATTGTTCGGCAGGCCGAATCTTCTGCATCCAGCTCTTTACTATCAGGAATGTTGGTCATTGGCTTGGCATTTGGTTTATTGGCGGCACCTTTGGCAGCCAAGCGATACAAAGGTATGAATTCGTCTGAAATTAGTGATGACCTGGTTAGTCTATCGAAAAAAATATTCAGTGAAATTCGGGTGTTATTGAATTCTACAATTCAGAATGTCTCATCTTATTTAAAAAATCTGACTGCAAAATAACTGAGGTATATTGCCCCTCACAGAAAGTCTTCTTATCTTCGGTTTGCTGGATTTTGTTTGTCTAGCATCCGAACCAAGGCGGATAGTTTTCCGCTAATATTTTCCAATACATGTTCGTGTAGTAGTCGCGGATTTCATGCCTGAGCTATTGAACTCTTCCGCTGGATTCTGGGCGCTTTTCATTAGTGCATTTGTATCAGCGACAATTGCGCCGGGGGGGTCTGAGGCGCTGTTAGCCTTAATGGTAACCCAATCAAACGAATCTAGATGGATATTAGTATCAATTGCAACACTAGGTAATGTGCTCGGTGCATTGACAACGTGGTTGCTTGGTGCAATTGCGGAAAAAGGTTATTCGATAAAGAAGCTGTCTCCTGGTGCTACTGAAGATGCAATTAATCGAGTGAAGCGATGGGGTGTTGCTGCGCTGTTTTTCGCGTGGTTACCTATCATAGGCGACGCGCTTTGTTTTGCTGCTGGATGGTTGGGGTTGCCGTTTATTCGTTCACTCGTTGCAATTACGATTGGAAAAGCGTTCCGTTATGCAATTATTGCTATTGCAGTGGTCTAGAAAAGTGGCGATGACTAATTGTTGAGAATATTGACTAAATCAACGCTGAACTATTCGGAGAAACCAGACAAATTTACATCACCGATGGGTGTCGCCAATCCATCTGAGACTAATGCATCGATATTATCACCGGTTATTGAATTCAAAAATTCGACTAGCGCGCTGAGCTCGTTATGGTTCAGATTGAGTGGCTTAATCAATGGGTCAAGGTTTTGATTGGAAACGCCACCAACGTTGTAAAAGTCTACCACATCATCCAGTGTCCCAAATGCTCCGTTGTGCATATACGGGGCCGTTAACGCAACGTTTCTTAGGGATGGTGTTTAGAATTTCCATCTATCCTTTGGGTTTTGGGTAACTTCGTACAGGCCCAGATCATTGGCCTTGGTTGCAGATACGGACTCAATAGTTTTTTTGTCGATTTCAATAAATACACCGGGAGAGACTTGAACTGTCTGGGATTCTGGTTGTTGGAGCATAGAATCTCTGTATCCAACACCCGGTAGCTAAAAATCTATTGGGTATTCTTAGTGTCCGTCTCCGGGCTGCTCTAAGATCCGCATAGGTTGGGGGAATGTATTTGACTTAGTTTATTGAAAAATCTTGAATATCTTAGGGGGCTTTGTATCGATTAGGGTTATTAGCCTTTTGGGTTGGTATAAAGAGTACGAATGTATTCTAGATTGCGACTTCTCATAGTCATCTCGTTTTCATCCTAATGAGACGTTGTGTCGCATATTATGCGATATCGTTCTGCTTCAGAAATATACCTTTGAGGGGTTGGATTTTGAGGGTTAAAACCGTCCCGATAGTGAACATTAAAACCGAGAGGAGAACCGATTTAGTTAATATGCCACAACCAATCGCAACTATGACTTCAAAGCCCATTAGCAATATTAGGTGGGACTCTGTATAGCTTGATATTAAATTGGCTTCGAAGAAGAAGGGTGCATTAGTAATGTCAAGTTTTCTGTATTTACCATTTTCGATATCGTAATTCGTTGTTTCCAGGATATTGATGTCATTTTGAATCAATACGTATTTAAATTTTGTCGTCTTATTCAAAATCAGTTGGATGTGATCAAAGCTTAGATGCTCCAGTACATCTTTTAGGATAATTAAATCGGCATGGGGCAGTTCATCGTTAGTGGCATCCATTACTTGGAATTTGACAGAATCCGTTTCGTATTTTTGTATATTTTCAGTTAATACGTAGTCGGATACATCTATTCCGATGTATTTGCGGTTATTCCAATCGATTTTACTGCCGATCTGCCAATCACCGCAGCCAACATCTAGAATGCGTTTAATGTCAGCATGAGAGTCAAGAAAATTTTGTAGGAACTGGATGTATTTTAAATTGTTAATTGCGACAGAGCCTGTCCCTGAACCAAATACCCACCGATTTGAGGTATAGATTTTGTTGAAGGTAGTGTTTAAATTCATTTATTCGTACAGTCGTGCCATAAAATTACGCAAAGTCTTTTTGGCTCGAACGATCGAACCGACTCGAGATCATACCAGAAAAATTGCAAATACAGGTCGTGCTTCCAAGATTCCAGAGGCGACCGGAATTGGAATATTAGGTTGTTCTGGGGATGTTGGGTGCTTAAATGAAGCAAATTGAACTACGCGGAAATTCCTATAAACTGTAGTCTTTTTACACAATTTATTTTTGACATAGTACTTTTGTAATAGAGGTTGGGTTTTGTTCGTAATGCCAAGTTCACATCGCGATTCGTTGCGCGAATATACTGTCGCAGTTGTAACGTTTATTGGGGTCGTTATTTGTTTTTATTTTGATTCGAACTCCGATTTGGAGTTGCAAAATAAATTGGGAATATATGGTTGGATTACTTTGTTATGTTTGTTGTGGGGGGAGGATAGGAGTGTCAAGATTCAAGTGGCGGTAGCTATTGCGTTTGCCACAGTTGGGGAAAATTTTGCGTCTGTTATTATGCGGGGCTATGTATATCGTTTTGAAAATGTACCCGCCTATGTTCCGCCTGGTCATGGCATGGTGTATTTAACCGCAGTAGTTTTGGCGCGTTCATACCTGTTTGTTCGATATACAAATGCAGTTATAGGGGTAGTGTTGGGGGTGGGGAGTGCATGGGCAATGTGGGGTATTTTTTATGCAGGACATAGTGATGTTTTGGGCGGTTTTTTGTTTGTGATATTTGTGATCTGCGTGTTTTATGGTCGTTCCCCCCGGGTATATTTGGGTGCGTTCTTTATCACGTCCTGGTTGGAGTTGGTTGGTACCTTCCTGGGTACCTGGGAGTGGGCGATCATTGATCCAGTTTCTGGGTTAACGCAGGGCAACCCGCCAAGTGGGGTGGCTGCGTGGTATTGTCTAGTTGATGCTGTGGCGTTGGCTGGAACACCAGTAATTCTGAATTGGTTTGACCGATTCGAAGCCAAGCAACAAGCATAGAGATAGACTTTTGATCGGTTTAGTGTTTTTGGGTATGTAGGGTTTAGACAAAATCGAGAATAGAAAGGTAATCAATCGCTCAAAAATTTCTTGGACAGGCTGCGAGTTTATTCCTTTTTATTCCTTATATATATGGGTGTTGGAATCTGAAGGAGCATACTACGAATACGGCGCGGAGTAACGGGGCATTGTACTTAGTTCTCGCTGTGCCGCGCGCGGTGTGTTCGAATCACTAATTAATCTTTAGGCTACCGATTAGACGCCGTTCGATGCGGATCGGCGAATATCAGAAAATTATAACTTCGCTATGATTGATGGGTGCCGGAAACGCCGACCTTATCGATCTCTCTGGGCGAAAGTTGACGCTTGCGCTATGCCGTCCGTCAGTAGAGAGGCGAGTATATCTAGGCATCATCGTAACTGAATTGGCTAATGTCCCAGTTTTCTGCCTTAAATTCATCGCCGCTTTTATACTGAATTCTGCACGCAAATAATTTCGATGACGGCCCTTCGGCCGCGGCTTCTATATGCACGTAAGATTTAATAACATACATGTAGCTACCTAGTGCCCACGCAGTGTATTCTTTGTCATCGACGCGGTCAGATGGGGCAAGATCAAAATTATCTTGCAGGTATTGTGCGCAATGGGCTAACGCTACTTGGGTCTTTTGATTTTTTATAGAGGTGAATTTTTCAGTTGTATCGTCTGTTTCTTCAAGGAATAAATCTGACGTGGCGACTTCTTGGACGAATGGGGTAACGCCTTTAATTAAAAGAACATATAACGCGACTATAAACAATATTAATAGTCCGATTGAAATTATTTTGTGCCTCATATTTGCCTCCTGGGCAGTGCGTTCGCATCTTTTATTTTAGGTTCGCAATCTTATGATGGTCATTGTACTACGGCCGCCAACTTGATGATTCGCGGGAAACGCTACAATTGTTTATGCGATTTTTAGAGATAATGAAAGGTGCGTACGTTGTTTGTGGTTACCACGCGTTTAATCTATTAGAATAACACTGCGTCCAAATAAAAATATCATTTAACGGGAAATTATACCATGAATAAATTTGTGATAGGGCTAGGTGGCTTTGTAACAGTGATGGGGGTTGGCGCGATTATAGTGGCGTCCTCCGATAAAAGCGATGAAGAAATTGCGGCTGATGTAATGTTGCGTGCTGGAACACAGCTTACCAGGCACGCGATAGGCAGGTGTCAATCTAAGATCCAAAAAGAATTAGGAAGATCTGTCTATTCTCCTAAAAACACAGAAGGTGATCATGCGACTATTGTCACTTTAACCTGGGAAGGCGATAAGGACGATTTTAAAAGCGCAACCTGTACGTACTTACGAGATAAAGGGATAGTGTCTTTAAAGATCGATGATAAAGTTCTAGTCGAAAGAAAATAATAAATAGAAGTCTTTAACATTAAAAAATCTTGACACTACTAGGGGAGGTGATAAACTTCAAAGACCCTAAGGGATCATAGGTGTTTCGCGTGGTTTTATGGCGTGAAACAGCGTTAGGGACTTGGCCCAGGGGTTGGTCTTGGGCAAAGCAAAAGTCAATAATTATTGGAGGTATTAATATGGCTGCAACATCTGCAAATGTAACATCTGCAAGTGCTGAAGCTCCG
>CAZUGA010000050.1:0-28735 GCA_964619885.1 uncultured Methylococcaceae bacterium | reverse complement strand
CGGAGAATATCAGTTCACAACTATTTCTATAGATGGTACGGACGGACGCTTACGATGATTGAATCGCCAACAGGGGCGAAAGCCTACCTAAATGTGCTTAAGATGCATTAATTTGAGCATGTATGATACGAATTTTATATTTTCAAAGAAGTTTGTTAATCGATTAATGACGCTAAATAAACATTATCCGACTAAAAGCATTGCGTATCATAGCTAAAAGATCATTGGATAGAGCTAAAGAATATGAATTCAATACCGTCTATCGATTCGTACCTGACAAGTTTGCCTGAAGCCCTACGTAATCCGGTAAAACGAGATTGGTTAAAGCTGGGTGAAAGGTGCAGACAACTAGGGTTAACCGTCGCTGAAGATAGGAAAATCTTGAAATCAATCCCGGTTGTATGGGGTGCGAGCCAGTTTGTTGCTAATTATTGTGTTAACAATATCCATGTTTTGAATAGTTTGGTTGATTCAGGCGATCTGGAATCGGCCTTTGACTGTACGGTGTATAGTTCGTTATTGGGTGAGTTTAAATTTGATAATATTGATGACCTGAACCGGAAGCTCCGCCGTTTTAGAAATTACCAAATGGTCAGGATTGCTTGGCGCGATATTGCTGACTGGTCTTCGCTAGGTCAGACGCTATTGGAGCTTTCATGGTTAGCCGAAGCCTGTCTTAAAACAGCGTTGGATTTTCACTACGATCAGGCCTGCCAAAAGTACGGGGTGCCTTTGCTAATGAATGGAAAGCCTCAGCAGTTGATAGTCTTGGGGATGGGTAAGTTAGGCGCTTGGGAACTTAATTTTTCCTCTGATATAGATTTGATCTTTGCATATCCAGAAGATGGAGAATTGGAAGGAAAATCTGTTTCAACCTATTCCGAATTTTTTACCCGGCTTTGTAGAAATCTAATTCGAACGATCGATTTGGTTATTGAGGAAGGATTCGTTTTTCGCGTAGATCTAAGGCTGCGTCCGTTTGGAGAAAGTGGACCTCTGGTAATGAGTTTTGCAGCGATAGAGCAATATTATCAAAGTCAGGCTCGTGACTGGGAGCGATACGCAATGATAAAAGCCCGCGTTGTCGCTGGTGATTTCGTTGCAGGTTCTGAACTGGAGCAGATTCTCCACCCATTTATTTATAGGCGATATCTTGATTACGGTGCTTTTTCGGAGTTGCGTCGCTTAAAATCGAAAATTACTCAGGAACTTAAACGCAAAGATCGGCTAGAAAATATTAAGTTAGGCCCTGGGGGAATTAGAGAAATAGAGTTTATTGGCCAAGCTTTTCAGTTGATTCGAGGAGGGCGCGAAGTTGCTTTACAGGATCGACGGATTCTACGGGTCTTGGAAGAGATCGAAAACTATTCCTTGTTACCGAGTACAATCGTTGCAAAATTGAAAACGGCTTATATATTCCTACGGACTGTAGAAAATCGACTCCAGGAATATGGCGATAAACAGGTGCATGAGTTACCTGTTTGCCCTGAGCAGCGCATCCGGTTGATACATTCTCTAGGATTCGATTCTTGGGATACCTTTAAAGTAGAGATTGACAAAATCCGAGACCAAGTACAAGAGGTTTTCGAACAGGTATTCGAATCACCCCAGGCGACCAATAATCATGGACAGGCGGATAAAGTATGGGTTTCGAGGGCAATCGATCAAGAAGTTATTGAGGCAATGGAAATGCTTGGTTTTACGGAATATGAAGATACGATGGCTACTATTGAATCTTTTCGTACGGCGACTCCTATTGTAAAACTCGCGACAAAAGCCAAGTGCGATTTAGATAGCCTTATGCCCATGCTGCTTGGTGCGGTCGGTGTAGTCGATTCTCCAGAGAAAACGTTGAAACGTATTCTTAGATTGCTGGAAGCCGTTGCGAGCCGAAGCGTTTATCTGACTTTATTGGTGGAAAATCCGCTCGCGTTGTCTCAATTGGTAAAATTAGCGGCTTCGAGTACTTGGATCGTTACATATATTAGCCGTTATCCACTGTTGTTTGATGAATTATTGGATGCGCGCTCACTTTACGCGCCACGTTCAAAACAGGCACTAATAATCGAATTGAAACAGCGGATAGGTAAGTTAGGAATAGAAAACTTAGAACGTCTTATGGCGGAAATGCGACACTTTAAACAAGCGAACGTATTGAGGGTTGCTGCGGCCGACATTATGGGTGTTGTTTCGGTCGGTGCGGTTAGCGATTATTTGACCGACATTGCAGAGGTTACGCTTTCTCAGGCGCTGGACACTGCATGGGAGCTGGTTGCAAAACGGTACGGTGTTCCTCCCGGCGCGACTGCTAACAAACCTGCGGGCTTTGCTATCGTGGGTTACGGGAAACTAGGTGGAATCGAACTAGGATATGCGTCAGACCTTGACTTGGTATTTTTATTTGGCGGAACCGGGTCTGGTGAATTTACGGACGGAAGCCGACCAATTAGCTGTGCCCAGTTTTACATTCGGTTGGGCCAGAAAATTATAAATCTTCTCGATACCAATATGTTGGCAGGCGTCTTGTACGAAGTTGATATGCGGTTACGTCCCAGCGGCAATTCTGGTTTGTTGGTGAGTCAGATAGAAGCATTTGACTTGTACCAGCACAACGATGCCTGGACATGGGAGCACCAAGCTCTGGTTCGTGCCAGATTTATAACCGGTGATGTGGTCGTCGGACAAAGGTTCAATGAAATTCGCGCTTCTATTTTGACCCAAGGTCGGGATGAAGAGCAACTTCGCCAGGATGTATATCAGATGCGAGAAAAAATGCGAGCTAGTTTGGTGCCAAATGATTTAGCTAAATTTGACCTAAAACAAGGTGTGGGAGGTATTGCCGATATCGAGTTTATAGTACAATTCGCTACCTTATTGTGCGCGGGAGATAATCCTGTCTTAGTCGGCTACTCGGATACGGTACGATTACTCGAAACGTTAGTGCTAATTGGTTTTTTAGGGGAACAAGATTCCGAAACGTTGAAAACAGCATATTTCGAATATCGCGATTGTGTTCATCGTTTCGCGTTACAAGAAAAATCAGCAGTAGTATCCAGCGATAAATTTAAAACCCTTCGAATTCAAGTAGAAGAAATCTGGCTGCGGCTGATGCATTAGATTAATATTTCAAAATATACTTATAGGGGGAAAAACCATGTCGATGGATGACAGAGATGGCGTCATCTGGTTGGATGGTGAGTGGTTGCCATGGAGAGATGCTAAGGTTCATGTTTTAACCCACACTTTACATTATGGGATGGGCGTATTTGAGGGTTTACGCGCATACGCAGCTGAACAAGGCACATCGATTTTTAGATTGCGCGAGCATACCGATCGGCTTTTTAGATCGGCCCAAATCCTTAAAATGACCATACCGTTTGATAAGGATGAGTTGGACCAGGTCCAGTGCGATGCGGTAAAAAGAAATAATCTCGACAGCGCTTATATTCGTCCCATGTGCTTTTATGGATCGGAGGGTATGGGGTTGCGTGCCGATAATTTGAAGGTTCATGCCACAGTGGCGGCTTGGGATTGGGGAAGCTATCTAGGCGCTGAGAATATGGAAAAAGGACTACGGATCAGGACATCGTCTTATGTGCGCAACCATGTCAACAGTGTAATGTGCAAGGCGAAGGCGAATGGAAACTATATGAATTCCATATTGGCTCTGCAGGAAGCGCTCCAATGTGGTTATGACGAAGCCTTGCTGTTGGATCATGAAGGTTATGTCGCAGAAGGCAGCGGAGAAAATATTTTTATTGTCCGTAATGGTAAGTTGTACACGCCAGAATTGACTTCTGCTTTGGAAGGCATTACGCGAGCAACAATAATGTATATCGCTGAGCAAATTGGCATAGAAGTAATAGAAAAACGTATAACACGCGATGAAGTTTACGTTGCCGATGAAGCATTTTTTACCGGTACGGCGGCGGAGGTCACACCGATTCGAGAATTGGATAATCGAGTAATTGGCTGTGGAAGCCGAGGTCCAATTACGGAACGGATTCAGACACTTTATTTTGATTATGTTTATGGACGGAACACAGACAAGCAAGAGTGGCTAACTGCCGTATAACATAGCCTCTACTGACAAAGTGAGCGTAATCAATGTATTGATTATTTGAGAATCGAAAGTCGATTTCCTGATGTTTCATTTTGATCGCTAATTCTTAGTACCCAATGACATCTATTGCGCCTAAGTACCTGATTGTAGGTCCATCTTGGATCGGTGATATGGTTATGGCGCAAAGTCTATTTATTGACCTTAAACGGCGAATTCCATCATGTTCTATTGATGTATTGGCACCGCGGTGGACGTTTCCATTGTTGGAGAGAATGCCTCAGGTAGCTCAGGGTGTTGCTATGAGCTTGGGTCATGGACAGTTAGGTTTGATTGAACGGTTTAGATTGGGCGTATCGCTAAGGCCATTTTGTTATGACCAAGCCATTGTGCTTCCCAATTCTTGGAAATCTGCTCTAGTGCCCTTATTTGCCAGGATTCCATTGCGTACCGGTTTCCTGGGAGAGTTTCGCTGGGGATTGCTAAATGATGCGCGGAGATTGGATAAGATGGACATTCCAATGACCGTACAACGTTTTGTCGCATTGGGCCGGGATTCGCAATCTCGAATACCACCTAAATATCCCGTTCCAGAATTAATCGTAGAATCGGCCAATAAAGCAAGAGTTCTCAAAAAATACAGTCCCACGAGGTCCGTCAATGGTGTCATTGGGCTTTGTCCTGGGGCCGAATATGGCCCCGCCAAGCGTTGGCCGACTGATTATTTTTCGTCTATTGCGCGAGAAAAAATCGAGCAAGGATGGAGCGTGTGGATATTTGGTTCGGATAAAGACAAAGAAATTGCTCGGAAGATTGTTGCAAGTGTTCCCGAGTGCGAAGATTTTTCTGGTCGTACAAGCCTGTCTGATGCGATTGACCTTATCTCGCTAACCGATGTCATAGTGACTAATGATTCGGGTCTGATGCACGTTGCGGCCGCACTTAGTAAAAATGTTTTGGCCATTTTCGGGTCTTCTAACCCAGAGGCAACGCCGCCGCTAAATCCGGGCGCGAAAATTGTGTCGATCAATATCGAATGTGCGCCATGTTTAAAAAGAACCTGCGAGTTTGGCCATTACCGGTGTCTTCGAGATATTACACCCGAGAGAATTTTGGAGGAGTTAAACCGGTTTTGATCAATCGTGCAAAATGGGATTCGTCGCGGCGGTAATGAAGGAATTAATGAGTAACGTTCAATTCAATTTTTTTTGTGACAGCTCTAATCAATGGTTGGATGTATTTCGTGCATGTCATATTATCGGGATGAAAACATTCGATAGATTAAGTTCCAATGCTATCATAAGGTTTTACAGCAAAGAGCGACCAACACATTGAATACCATAGCTCAAAGTACAGAATCCTCCTCATCCGCAGAAGCAAAGGGTGACAAAATAGCCGTTCCCCAAGACGATTATCAAGAATTTGCCGATTATTTGGTCGAAAGAGAGGAATTGCGAGAAGGTGATTTGAGAAAAGCCCGGCGCCTGGCCGAGCAGGCTGGCGATGAAAAGTTACCGGCATTGTTGGTCAAATTGGGTCTTGTCTCAGAAAAAGATGTTGCTAATGCATTGTCGGAAGTGACAGGGCTTTTGCTTAAGACCGCGGACGATTATCCGGATACCTCACCTTTAGGGCCAGAAGTATCGTTTAAATTTTTGAATGAATATCACGTCGTTGGTGTTGCACAAGACTCTGACGGGATCGCGGTAGCGATGGCGGATCCGTATAACGAATACGTGGTTGATGCTTTATCTCTAGCCTGCGGTGAACCGATAAAGAAATTTATCGGAGTTACCTCTGATATCGATCACGTACTGGAACGGCAATTCGGCTCCGGCAAAAGCCTTATGGGTCAAATTGGGGACAACATTTCCGGCGGTGATGATAACGAAGATTACGATATCGAACAGCTAAAGGATTTAGCCAGTGAAGCACCTGTAATCCGTATGGTCAATTTGATATTGCAAAATGCGGTCGATTCGCGCGCTTCGGATATTCATGTAGAGCCTTTTGAACAACAACTGAAAGTGCGAATTAGGGTCGATGGTGTGCTACGAGAAATTGAAGCGCCGCCAGTGCGGTCCACGGCAGCCGTCATTTCGCGTATCAAAATCATGGCGAATCTGAATATAGCAGAACGCAGGCTACCGCAAGATGGTCGCATCAATTTGCAGGTTCAGGGAAAAGAACTGGACCTACGCGTGTCGACGGTTCCAACAATGTACGGTGAAAGCGTTGTCATTCGATTGCTGGATAAAGAAAATATTGTACTGGATTTTGAATCGTTGGGTTTTCAAGGCCGGGTTTTAGAGCGGTACCTCTCGGTATTGGGTTTGCCGCATGGGATTATTCTGATAACTGGCCCGACCGGTAGCGGGAAAACTACTAATCTTTACACATCGCTGCACAAATTGAATACCCCTGAGCGGAAAATCATTACCGTCGAAGACCCGGTAGAGTATCAACTTGCGGGAATTAACCAAATTCAAACCAAAAGCCAAATTGGGTTGACCTTCGCTAACGCATTACGCTCAATTGTCCGCCAAGATCCAGATGTCATCATGATTGGGGAGATGAGGGATTTGGAAACTGCGCGAATAGCGGTTCAGTCTGCATTGACCGGACATATGGTATTGTCGACATTGCATACTAATGACGCTGCTGGTGGGATTACTCGGTTGCTCGATATGGGTTTGGACGATTATCTACTAACTTCGACGGTTAATGGGATATTGGCGCAACGTCTGGTTCGTCGGCTTTGTTCCAGTTGTCGCAAAGAGCGCCCCGCACTGCCCGAGGTCATTGAAGAGTTAAAATTAAGGACGTATTTTCCCGAAGGCGATATTAGCCTATACGCCCCGGTCGGTTGTGCCGAATGTGGGGGGATTGGCTACCGTGGCAGGATGGCGATCCTTGAATTCTTAACGATGAGCGATTCCGTACGGCGAACGGTTTTGTCCCACGGCGAAGCCAGCCAGATACAAAAAAAAGCGATTGAAGATGGTATGGAAACAATGTATGAAGACGGCGTAAGAAAGGCGCTGCTTGGACTAACGACCATTGAAGAAGTATTGCGAGTCTGTACGGAAGCGTAGGTTATGCCGCTATTTTTGTACAAAGCCGTTGGCCAAGATGGTGAGATCATTGAGGCACAACGAGAAGCGAAAGATGAACAGTCCTTGGTCGGAGCGCTCCAGACTGATGGATTGATGCCGATTACCGTTGTTCTTGCAAGTTCTAAACCGCTTAGCGGGTTGACTTTGAGGCGCCACAAAAAATCATCGCTTTCGGTAAACGATGTTAGCGACTTTACCAAGGAGCTTGCTACGTTATTGAATGCTGGTTTGCCTCTGGATAGGTCCTTATCACTTTTAGTCGACTTAACCGACGATGGTAGTCAGACTCAATTAATGGTCAGCCAACTGCTCGATAAAGTTAGAGGCGGTGTTGCTTTATCGCAAGCGCTAGAGGATCAAAGCGGCGTGTTTTCAAAGTTTTATATCAACATGATACGGGCGGGTGAAGCGGGTGGACAACTGGAAAATGTGCTTGATCGTCTGTCCGAATATTTAGAACGTTCTAAAGAATTACGTGGTACGGTAAAAACTGCGCTAATTTATCCGGCGATATTAGTTGCGATGGCGATACTTTCGCTTATGGTGTTGTTAACCTTCGTAGTGCCTCAATTTCAGGAAATGTTCGAAAGTGCGGGTCAGGAATTGCCATTACCTACGCAAATTGTAGTTGGCATCTCGTCCTTTTTGCAAAGCTATTGGTGGCTGGTGTTACTGGTGATTTTCGCTATCGTAGTGTACCTGAAGTCGCAATTCAGCGATCCAGGTAGCAGGTATATTTGGGATAGACGTTTTTTGGCCATGCCTTACGTCGGCGACTTGATCAAGAAAATAGAGGTGGCCAATTTTAGCCGGACATTGGGAACATTATTGGGCAACGGAGTGTCTTTGTTATCGGCGCTTTCGATCGTAAAAGAGACATTGAATAATCAAATACTGGCCGAAAAAGTGGGTCATGCGACAGATAATTTGAAGGAAGGGGGTGATATGTCCGGTCCATTAATAGAGTCGGCGCTGTTTCCCAAAATGGCGACGCAAATGATCCAGTTGGGCGAAGAGACAGGTAGTTTGGAAAATATGCTGGAACGGGTGGCATCGACCTACGATAAGGAAATCAAGGTGACTATCGAGCGTATGTTGACCATGCTGGAGCCCCTGTTGATCGTAGGTTTAGGGTTGTTGATCGCCGGAATAATAATTTCCATTTTAATGGCGATTCTCAGCGTAAATGATTTAGCATTTTAACTTTATAACCGAATTCACACATTGAGGGATATTCGCAGTGATACATAGAAAATACTCTAAAAGTCAAAAAATTGATGGACTTAACTTCGGTTTTACATTAATCGAGTTGTTAGTGGTTTTAGCTATTATTGGGTTACTGGCGGGATTGGTTGGACCGCAAGTTATGAAGCATTTGGGCGAATCAAAAACTAAAACAGCGAAGCTGCAAATCGAGGATTTGGCTTCAGCGTTGGATATGTATCGATTGGACATTGGCCGCTATCCTACCACGGATGAAGGTTTACAAGCTTTGGTTGAGCAACCTTCCGGGATTAAAGGCTGGAGTGGACCCTATTTACGCAAGAAGACTTTACCCAAGGACCCGTGGCAATTTGAATACCATTATCGTTCTCCGGGGGATCACGGTCGTTTTGATATCTATACGTTTGGTGCCGATAACCGAGACGGTGGGGAAGGTGAAGATTCTGATGTAAATAGTTGGGACTAGTTTGGTTGTTGATCAAAACAGGCATGGTTAAAATTCGGTCTAGTGATATTTAGTGTTGCGACAAATCGATTGAGTCAGGGCCGTAATTCCGCAAGGATACGGAACAACGGATTTACCGTACTGGAAATGCTTCTAGTACTTGCGATAGCCGTGATTGCCATGATGGTAGTCTTGCCAAACCTTTCTCGGGGCCTGGCCGCAGCAGAAATGCGAAGTGCAACACGCGATATAGCATCTTCGTTACGTTACTCGCGGGGATATGCTATTGCTTCGGGCAAGGAATCTGAATTTAATATCGACGTCAAATCTAATCGTTATTCTGTTTCGGGGCGGACCAAACAGTATGCGGTTTCAGATACGATTCAATTGAAACTGCTTACGGTAGATGCTGAAATCAAGAATGAAGGGCAGGGTGTAATTCGTTTTTATCCCGATGGATCTTCCACCGGGGGGAGGATTACACTCGAAACCGAAGATCGTACCCGGATTGTCGACATAAATTGGTTGACTGGTCAAATCGAAATTTTTGTCGAATGAAACCTATTCGAATCGCCAAAATATCGCAAGGCGGTTTTTCGCTTTTAGAGATTCTTGTTGCCTTTTCCATTCTGAGTATGGCTTTGGGCGTATTACTGGCGATATTCGGAAAAGGTCTGAACTTGGCCGCGACCTCAGATGAATATACCAAGGCGGTTTTATTGGCCGAATCAACTCTCGCCGGGGTAGGGATAGAAAAAGTATTGGAGCCGGGTCAAGAAAACGGTTCGGTTGATGATATCTATGAATGGAGCGTAAATGTAGAACCATTCGTAACCAATGATGAAGACTTGTTGCTTGAAAATCTTCCATTCAGACTTTACCACGTTCAAGTTGCTGTATCTTGGGGCGATGTAGATACGCCTCGGACCGTCGCGTTAAATACATTGCGGTTCGGCCCGCCTGAAGAATTCTAATTGTGAGCAAAATTAAGCATCGACATGTATTCAAGCATCAAGACGGTTTTACGCTGTTAGAGGTTTTGATAGGAACCACGCTACTCGGTGTGATGATGGTATTGCTGTTCTCCAGTGTACGTATGGGTGCCAGAGTATGGGACGCGGGTGAAACGCGAGTATCCGAACTTGATCAAATATTAATCGTTCAAAATTTTCTTCGAGATCAATTGGTTCGTGCCCGTCCGGTGTTTGATGATTTTAGCGATGGAGAAAATGAGTTTGCCTTCAGTGGAACGAATAGTTCTTTACGCTTCGTATCGATGTTACCCAATAGTGCCGGTAGGGGTGGCATGCATTTGTACGAGTTGCTGGTCGATGAGAAAAAGGGCGAAAAGACACTTATTTTGAAGCTTAAGCCCTTTTATCCGGTATTGGACGGGGAAGAAGCCAAGATTGAAGATGTCAGGTTACTTAATCACGTGCAAGCTATCGAGTTGTCTTATTTTGGCGTTGATCCAGAATTTGCCAGCGGAGAGGATGAAGATGGGGGTGAGTGGCATGATGAGTGGGAAGATCAAGATCAACTGCCCCGCTTGGTAAAACTTGTCATTGTTAACGAAGATGGTAATCGTTGGCCTCCGTTAGTCGTTGGACCTAGGGTTGAAGCGGCTGAGATCGTAAATTAGCCGATGGATTTCAATCGGGTCAAATATATCCCGGAAAAAGTAATCAATCAGCAGGGCGTTGCCCTGGTTCTGGTGTTGTGGGTATTGGTGTTACTTACGGTAATGAGCGCTAGTTTTTCATTGACTATGCGCCGAGAATCTGAGTTGATTCGTAATGCAAAAGATCGAGCTGAAGCAACCGCGATTGCCGATGCGGGAATCCAATACGCGATGGTTATGCTTGATCAACCGCTCTTGGAGAAGCGTTGGCGGGGGGATGGAACGGTCTATGAAATAGTATTCGACGGTGTGCGGGTCCGGGTCCAGTTATACGAGGAAGTGGGTAAATTTGATATTAATCATGCTTCCGATACTGATTTGCTTCAACTGATTGAAAGCCTTAATATTCCGTATGATAATGCGGCAAAACTGGTAGATGTTATACTTGATTGGAGAGATGGGGATGTGTTCAAGCGACCGAACGGCGCAGAAGAAAATGACTATAGGGATGCGGGCCTTGATTATGGGCCGCGCAATAAACCTTTCCAAAGCGTTGAAGAAATGCAGTTATTGTTAGATTTGCCTCAGGAGTTATATGAGAAACTAGAACCGCTAGTCACCGTCTATTCTGGGCAAAGTGGTATTGATCCTACTAAAGCATCAGGGCAAACGCTGAAAGCGTTACCCGACGTAAACGAACAAATAATAGAGAATTATCTGGCAGAACGAACCGAAAGCGCGCTGAATGGGTTACCTGCCCCACCATTTCCAGCCGCAGTTGAAGGCCAAGTGGTTGGCGGAGATTCAGGAAGCGTTTTTAGCGTAACCGCTGAGGCGGAACTATACAACGGGGCGCGCGCTGCGGTGGCCGCCGTTATTCAGCGCGGAGGGCGCAATGGTAATCCTTTTGGCTATTTGGAATGGAAACGGTCGTTTCCGGGGAAAGACTCTTTGTTTGAGTCAACCGATGTCGTTGGAACGATCGAAGATGAATGAATGACTATCGAAATTTATACAGTTTTTTCTAATAATAGAGTTTAGCGTCTAGAATTAATCGAATATCATCGCTTGGTTTGTATACGGTGTACCACAGGCGGATGAATAGTTTGGGAAGAATTAGGATCTTCAATTTAAAATAAAATGGTAAAGCTCGATACACCTATTGAACTGGATGTTAGGGGATTCCTGAAGTGGTGGGGCGGGGAACTTTCCTTTCTGGTTCCCACATGGATAAGGAGTATGGTTGTCGATACCCGGGATTATCTGATGGTATCAAAGCCAGATACGTTCTACGATGTGCGCCTAGTCACCGAACAAACCAAGAATGAATTTGGACGAATCATTCTGAACGAGGAAGGACGGCAGATTTGGTACAGACTGGTATCGCGAAAACCAGAATTGCAGGAAGCGGAAATTGTTTTTAGATTATTGCCTGGACAGGCGCTGCAGAAGGTGATCACCTTGCCCGGTGCAGCCCAGGAAAACCTGCGTCAGGTGGTAGGTTTTGAGATGGAGAGACTAACGCCGTTCAAGGCTGATCAAGTGTATTACGATGTTAGGTTGCTTGAAAAGATGAAAGTTGCGGATCAGATAAAGGCCGAATTGGTTTTGGTACCTCGTGCAAAATTGGACGCAATGCTGAAAGAAATGGTGGGTTTGGGCTTGTTACCGAGCAGGGTTGATGTTGGGGGGTATCTCGATCAGGAAGAAAATAAACCCAAGTTAAATTACAATCTTTTGCCACAACAATTGCATGATCAGCCAAATAAGATCAAGAGATTAATCAATGGCTTTTTGGTTGTATTGTTGATCGCGCTTATCGGTTTGAGCGCAGCGCTACCGATATGGATGAAGCGGCAATATAGTTTGGAGTTGGAACGCGAAGTTAAAGAGACTAGCCGAGCGGCAGGTGACGTGCAAGCTTTGAAGCAAGATGCCGAGGATTTATTGCGCGATACGGATTTTCTTTTGGAGAAGAAATCAGCCGAGCCTGTAGTGGTAGAGATAATCAATGAAATATCGGCTCGCATCCCCAACGATACCTGGTTGACTAACATCAATTATCGACAAGGAAAATTGCAAATGAATGGTCAATCTCCGTCAGCGTCGGCATTGATTGAAATTATTGAGGCGTCACCATTGTTTGAAAATGCTAGTTTTGTATCACCGGTCAATCAGGACCGAAATACAGGTTTGGAGCGATTTCAAATTGCGGCTGATGTTGCCCGGGAAAGCGAAGATGATCAGCCAGCTAAATAAGAAACAACAACGTCATTTGGCGGTTGGCCTGTTTTGCCTTAGTGTGATTTTGTTATTATCCGTTATTGTCCTGCCGTTGGTCAGCGTTGCCAATTCGTATGATGAATCGATTGATGATTTACAGTTTCGCTATCAACGGTATAGGCAGATTGTCGCTGGAGAGAGTGAAATTCTTGCCAAAGTAAAAATCATAAAGCAGAGGCAACGCGAAGCGAATCATTTTAGCAACCGAGAAACGTCGGCTTTGGCATCTGCTGATTTACAGCAATTTGTAAAGAAGGCGATCGTTGAATCTGGAGGACGCCTGACCAGTACTCAGGTAATTCCTGAAAGAATCGAAGATAATTTTATTCATATAGCTATAAAGGTTCGCATGTCTGGTGATGCACTTATTTTGAGAGATGTTCTTTATGCAATCGAAACGGCGAAACCAATGCTTATGATTGATAATTTGATGATTCGCTCGGTTAGAGGGAGGAGGGATAGGCGTACTCGAAAAGTTATGCCATCCAACGAACTAAGTGTGAATTTTGACGTAAGTGGATATATGCGTGCGGTGCGTGGCTGAAAAGTATGAAGAAAGAGCCAGGATTAACGCATTTATTACTTGGATTGTGCGGGATATTTGCAGTGATATGTGCAGCAGAATGGGGATATTTCAAAATTAGCATTGGCCAATCTAAACAAAAGATGAAGGAGCAGGTTACGCCAAACGTTTCGATCCATAATATTCAAATGCAAGAGTTTTCATTGCCGCCACAAGATCAATATGAAGCCATAGTTGAGCGGCCACTTATGGTAAAAGGGCGGCGACCGGTCACGGAGCAAACGTCGCCTTCCACTACGCATGTGGTGCAAAATACCAAGATGAATATGCAGCTGATGGGTGTTGTAATGAGCCCTCAGGGAATGACGGCGTTACTCAAGGACAATCAGGGAAAGTATCGCAGAGTACGCAAAGACGAATCGGTAGACGGGTGGTTTGTTGTGGAATTATATAAAGATAAAGTAGTTGTAGTCCAAGGCGGCGCAAACCATGAATTGATGTTGCGAAAGCCCAAACCTAAGGTTGCGCCGGCAAAGAGACAGCCGGCAGCCAAAAGACAAAAACGACGAAACGTGAAGAATAAACAGGGTGGACCCAAAACATGAATTTACATAGTGTCAAGCGGATAGCTTTTTGTTTTGCTGCGATTTTTCTTTATAGTTGCGAATCCCTCGGACCTTCGATGCGGGACAAGTTACCGCTAGAGCCGGTCGGTGTCGTCAGTGAAGATGATAAACAAGACCATGACGCTCAATTTACTGAATTGGATAAGGTGAATGCGGACAAATCAAATAAGGCACCTGCCGTTGAAATGTACCCGGGATCAGGAACATTCATTAATTCTGCCGCTGCGCGCAAAGGGAAAGGCCGGCAACCAGGAACCGGCAAGTACACGTTGAATTTTGATGACGCCGACCTGGGCGAAGTGGCGAAGGTTATTCTGAGCGATACTTTGGGTAAGAACTATGTGCTCGCACCCACGGTTTCCGGCCGGGTAACTTTGCAGACTACCCGGCCCTTGACCCAAGAAGAATTGATACCGACACTTGAAATGTTACTGCGGATGAACGGCGCGGTACTGATAAAAAGTGATGGTGGCTATAGAATTGAACCCGCCGCAAATGCACTGCAAGGTGCCAATAAACCTCGCTTGAGCATAGCTGGAACCGGAGGGGTGCCGAACGGATACCAAATACGCATAGTGCCGCTTCAATATGTTGGCGTTGAGGAGATGCAAAAAATCCTAGAACCATTGTTGCCACCCAATTCAATCATTCGCGCCGATGTTTCACGCAATTTACTCATGGTTGCTGGAACGGGCGCTGAACTGGATAACATTCTCGATACCATCCAAATTTTCGACGTAAATCTTTTAAAAGGGATGTCGGTTTTATTGTATCCATTGAAGAATGTGGATGTGGCAACCATCTCTGGCGAACTAGAGAGTATCTTTGGCAGCGAAACAGAGACGCCTTTATCGGGTATGTTTCGGTTGGTTCCTATAGAACGAATGAATTCGATAATGGTAATCACCCCGCAACCTGGTTATTTACGCGAAGCCCGAGCCTGGTTAGACCGATTAGATCGTAGCGTTGAGGAGACTGGTGCCGGTGCCGGTGGGGTATATGTTTACCGCGTTCAAAATGTCGAAGCCGCAGATTTGGCCAGTATTTTAAATGACATATTCAGCGACAGTAAGAAAAGTTCCACTCCTAAAGCACAGCTAGCACCGGGCCGAAAAGCGTCGGAAATCAGTGGAGACAAGCCTTCTGGCGACAGCGGAAATCAGGCCAAAGCGAGAGCGGCTGCGAGCAAGTTCAATGTCGGTGCTGTTCAGGATGTCAGGATTATTCCGGATGAGAAGAATAATTCTTTGGTCATCGTGGCTACGGCGCAAGCCTACGAAATCTTGAAAAAAGTGATTAGTCAACTCGATGTGTCGCCGTTGCAGGTGCTTATCGACGCAACCGTCGTCGAGGTTTCCCTGACGGATGAGTTGCAATATGGCGTGCAATGGTTTTTTAGACACTCGATCGGACCCTATGGTGCGACCGCCGTTTTGAGCGACACAACACCCAATATTGGGCCGGGAGGTCAGCCATTGGCAGGCGCGGGCCAGGGATTCAGTTACTCTTTGCTAAACAACGCCGGAACGATACGCGCGGTTTTCACCGCGTTGGCGACCGATAATAAAATAAATGTTGTGTCATCGCCGTCTTTGATGGTGCTTAATAACCAAGAAGCTTTCATCAATGTCGGTGACCAGGTACCTATCGCGACATCGCAATCTACCAATACAAGTAGCACGACTACAACCGACGATGGTACAAATGCGATTATTACAAACCAAATCCAATTGGTAGACACCGGGGTTACCCTGAAAATTAAGCCTCGTGTTAATGCCGGTGGTTTGGTCATAATGGAGGTCGAACAAGAGGTTAATGATGCGGTTGTCACTACGACTTCAGGCTTAGATTCGCCCACTATTCAGCAACGTAAAATTCAAAGCTCGATAGCGGTACAAAGCGGTGAAACGATTGTTTTGGGAGGATTGATCCAAGATCAGCGTTCCAGAAGCGGTAATGGCATACCGTTTTTAAGCAAAATTCCTTGGGTCGGCTGGTTATTCGGTGAAACAACCAAAAATCTGGATCGTACTGAATTAGTGATTTTGATTACCCCGCGTGTGGTACAGAATCGTGCCGATAGCGCACTAATTACCAATGAATTCAAACGTAAGTTAACTGGGCTTTACGAAGAAGTAGCAGAGGAAGATGACTACCCGATGCCCGATACACCCGAACCCGCTGACGCAAAAACTAAAGCCTATAGTCCTTAATTTTTTAGGGCTTGGTCGAAATTTTGAACAATTTCTTAGGATACCCCTAAAGTTAGGATCAGTTGGATGTGCGCTAAATCCTAATATTTGAATTTATTCAGGGTACAGATGGGCAAGTTTGGCGACTAGTGATATTTCATCGCTAATATAACTGAGTATTTCAAACAAGGTTCTAAAGCTTGTGCCGTCGCTACTGGTATATTCAAATATTCCCTTTCCATCCGTGGTGGATGTAGTAATGGATTCTTGCTTAAATTCATCAGTATCAGCGACATAATGAAAGAATAGAATGTTTCCGGATTTTTCATCAATTTCTACCGCCGCATCAGCCTGGGTCCACACTTCACCGGTATGATGAACGTCAGGAAGCCGAATCCCCATTTGACCAAGTCTTTCAAAATAAGCGTATAAGGCGTCACACAATTGTTGGCGTTGCCTTCTTATACGCAATCGTCCGTCATTTTTCTCCTGAATGGAATAAGCAAGGTGTTCTGCCATTGATCCAGCGAGATGTTTGATTTCCTGGGTTGTCAGATTATCCGCTCCCAGCACAGTATCCAATTCAGGTAACGCCTGTATAAACATCAACCCATATTGGGTGTGGTTTTCAAAGGCCTGGATATAGCGGACTAACGCGGTACCTTGGATAGTCTGGTTCTGGAACGTTAGTACGAAGTCAACTTTTTCCAATTCGGAAAGTTGCAGGGTATTGGACGAAAATGCCAAGCCGCTATTGCTCAAGTCTATGGAGTAGCACTCTTCATATTTTCGCAAGCGGGACATTCCGCGCCGGCGAACCTTTAATCGAAGTCCGGTGAAAGGTAGCCGATTTTCCAACCGGCGGTTTGGCTCGTCGGTTGGTTGGGTAGCATCTTCGATTTCATCCATTTTTCGGTCTCCTTGTCGCCAGATGGGTGTTGGGTTTCCTAGAGACAAGAATAGCTGAAATTAGTCGAGGTACGAAATAAAAATTTGATGTGAAATTTATGTCTAATGGATCTGGTGCTTTAAGCGAAAAAAAACCGCACAATGTGCGGTTTTTAGTACGGATTCGTTGAGGTTTCCGGTTAAGCGTGTTTATTGTACTCTTATTCCGGTCGAAAAATCCGATGCCAATCAAGCTAATCGCGATCAATGCTAGTGGCATGGGTTCCGGCACAGGTGCAGTCGCTGTGTTCGATGCGGAATCTGTTCGTAGCATTGCACCGGGATTTTTAATTGTGTTCGCGTCTTTTGGTGTTAATCGATAGGAAAGACTGGAACCCTTTTTTTGATGCCTACCCCGGTTAAATAGAAAGTAAAATTGAATAAATCGTGTTAGCTCATTCTTAGAATTTTCTTACTGGTTTCTTAGGACTTTGTTTGGGTGGTTGCATTAATCTAGTCCCCAACCTGGTATCCACCAGGCTAAACCAGAATGGTTGGGCATCCCTGCTTTGTTTAACCGCCGATCCAAGCCTAGATTTGCATTGGATAGTAATAGTGGGGCAATCGCGGAATTGATTAAATGGGATATCTAATGCCGTTCAGACACTAGGAGACCAAACAAATGAAACTCAAAAGGCAAAAATTTACAATTATCGCCGTGCTTTTTATGATGTTGGGCATAAGCATGCCTGCCGCGGCTATTATTTATACGTCGAGTAATGAACTCGGCGGAAACCGGGTTATTGCGTTTGATATTCGAAACCAAGCGGGCAATTTGACTGAAATTGGAAGTTTTCCAACTGGTGGCACTGGTACCGGTGCACCGATCGGAAATCAGGCTGCGTTAGCAACCGACGCTAGTGATTGGTGGATGTTTGTGGCCAATGCGGGTGATGGATCGGTTACCAGCTTTAGATTGCAACCAAGAGGCCTGCAATTTGTTAACAGAGTAGCTTCTGGTGGTCATTCTGCCATTAGCGTAACTGTATTCGGTACGCTGGTTTATGTGCTTAATGAAGGCAGTGGTTTGGCCGAGGATGCGCCCGAAAACCGTTACGATACCATCAGTGGTTTTGAGTTTAATGGTGTTGGTGAATTGGTCGCAATACCTGATTCTACCCGGATTATAGACAATACCCAGCTTACCGCGCCGGCGCAGATTGGTTTTAACAAATCCGGAACTGTGCTGTTGATAACCGAGAAAGCCACTAATACGCTGACAACCTACCTGATGCAAGCTGATAATACGCCGGCTCTCAATCCGTTGAAGCGTCCTTCTGCGGTACCTACCCCGTTTGGTTTCGAATTCGGTGACCGAGACTATGTCTTTATTACTGAAGCCAACGGTGGTGGTCAAGGGGTTACCGCATCTTATCGGGTAAATCGTGAAACCGGGGAAGTTTCATCATTGGTCGACCTGATCGATCAAGGCGATGCGACCTGCTGGACGGTCTTGTCCAGTGATCAGACCGTAGGCTATTCGGTAAATACGGGTAGCGGTACAGTATCGCCTTACAGAATTAACTTCGACGGGACAATTGAACCATTTTTTAGATCTAACGCGGATTTTCAAGTGTCGACCGGCGCCGCACCGAGGGACGCTGTTATAACCCAGAATAACCAGTTCTTCTATACGTTGAACAATGGTGATGGTCAGATTCGTGCGTTTAGTGTAAATCGCGCCATGCGAATTTTTGGAAGAGGATCTGTTCCGGTTCCGACCAGCGTTACGGGTATTATTTCTCGTTAATAGCGGACTAAATTAGCAATACTGGATATCGATATTAAGACAAGGAGGTCTTTTATCGTTTGCAATGTTGCCCATTGTTAGGCTGACGCATTTGGAAATCGGTTCTTTAGATTTTTACCTATTCCGTGGATTATCTCCAATGATTCGAATTCACGTACGACCCGTTCGTGGACGTTCCAAGCAAATATTGATGATCGGTGGTAATCAATTTAGGCTCCCGCGACCAGTTCAAGGTTTTTACGATATTCGGCTGGTGTGATCTCGAAATAGCGTTGAAATGCTCGATTGAATGTCGCATCCGAAGTATAACCGACCTTTGCGGCAATGGTAATAACCGGTAGTACCGTTTCTTTGATCAAATTTAGCGCTTGCCGCATCCGCCACGCCGTCAGATAGGTTTTTGGCGGTGAACCGACTAGATTGTTGAAGCGGTCTGCGAAGACTGCTCGGGACATCGCGACTTGGGCGGCCAAATCATCTAGTGTCCACGGCATTTCTGGCTGATTATGGATAAGTTGCAGGGCTTTATTGATCCGTGGATCTTTGAGTGCAGCCAAAAATCCCGTTGAATATTTCTGGATTTCCTGGATATTGCGCAAGGCTTGGATAAAAAATATTTCGCATAGACGGTCCACTAGAATCTCAGATCCGGGAGTCGCCTGATTAAATTCGTCAAACATCCATGTCGCTGTCTGCATCAAAAAATTGTGACCGGGCAAATGATTGCTGGGTAATTCTAATAGCGGCGGCAACGCGCTCATCAATGGGTGTTCGATCGACTTGTCAAATCGAAACAAACCGCATAAAAGTTTCGTATCGGTGGTTTCCCCTTGAAACATCGGACGTCCTTCGTTGGCAGCTACTCCAACTTCAGCGCTGGGATAGCAGTGCTGGCCGGGACGATCGGCGATCCAATGCCATTCACCCTCTGGAATGATGATAATATCGCCAGTGTTCATCTGTTTCGCTTCTGACATCAGATCAGTCTGATACCACATCGATCCATCCAACACGACATGAAACCGCGGTTCGTGAGCGGCCGGCAACTCAATACCCCAAGGGGCTGAAAGATCGGATCGAAAAAAAACGCTTCCTTCCAGCCTGATTGAACGACATATATCGCTGACTATATCCATAGACGTCCTCTTCTAAGTTGCTAGGAAATTTTCGTACGGAAAGTCAATATTCCAAGACGATTCGTACTGGTCATGAAATCCATCAGAATGTAGATTAGGGGCATGTTATTTCGTTCTTAATGTGTGATTCAAATCGATGGATACTGAGAATACGGAAACAAACATTGTACCAAGCATTACAACGTCGATGAATGGCGGCCGCCGCTATGGTTCAACACAAAATCCGCTGAATGTCAGTTCAGATTCTAAAGTAGCTGATAGACTGCGCTCCCAATTGGTAGAACCGGTCACGTTTGGTGCATTCGTAATCGATCCCATCGATGCGGTTTTGCTGCGAAATAATATTTCGCTTTCATTGACACCCAAGGCTTTTTCGGTTCTGCATTGTTTAGTGCAATCGGCGGGGAATTTACTGACTCGCGATGAGTTATTTGACAAGGTCTGGCCGGGTGTCATTGTGACCGATGCCGCATTGACGGTCTGCATCCGCGAAATTCGAGCGGTACTTCAAGACGATGTTAAAAATCCCACCTATATAGAGACGGTTCCCAAACGGGGATACCGATTTATCTGTGAGACAAGCAGTCAGATGTGTTACGCGGGTTCAGCAGATAATTACGCGAACTTTGTAGACCAAGATCTGGTTGTCGGACGCGAATTGGCCTTGGGGGTATTGAATGATTGTTTACAAAAGGCCAATTTGGGACATCGCCAATTTGTTTTCATCAATGGGGAACCGGGTATCGGTAAAACCACACTAGTTAACGCTTTTATTCAACTTAATATCAATGATTGTCACCTATGGACTGCGAGTGGGCAGTGTATAGAACATTTCAGCGCGACTGAAGCGTATTCACCTATACTGGACGCGATGGGTGATCTGGCCCGACAGCAAGGTGACGCGTTTACCGAAATTCTCGGATGCCACGCACCAACATGGTTGGAACATATTCCGGAGATCGAGGATGCGGCAAATAGACGAGCGTCGACTAAAAAATCGCAGACCGGTTTACAACATAGCATGTTGCGAGAATTGACCAGTGCACTCGAATCGGCAACCTCGAACCGATTGCTGATTTTGGTATTCGAGGATTTACATTGGTGCGATCGCTCGTCGGTTGATCTATTGTCGTTTTTGGCCCGCCGCTCCAGTCCGGCACGGCTATTGATTATCGGCACTTATCGTTCGATCGATGCAGCAACGGTGAATCACTCAATCGCAGCGGTTAATCATGATCTACACCAGCGGCAGCTTTGTGTTACGGTGCCGCTTGATTTTTTGGACAGGCATCTAGTTGGACTCTATCTGGCGAGGACGTTTCCGAACCATGAATTTCCGCAAGAATTCGTGACAATGGTGCATGAGCAATCTGAAGGCAATCCTTTGTTCATGCTCAATGTCATTAATTATCTGAGTAACACCGGGTTTATCAAGAAAGCGGACCAGAAGTGGGTTTTAACAGGCCCCGTCGCAGATCTTAACCACTGTTTACCGGACGACCTAAAGTTAATGATAATGCGCCAGATCGAGCGACTCGATCCTGATACGCAAAAATTGCTCGAAGCTGCCAGTGTCGCTGGCTATCCCGGTGGGGTTGCGACGCGGTTTACACAGACTGAAGTTGCCGAAGTATTGGAAATGGAAATGTTAGAGGCCGAAAATCGCTTGGAAGACTTAGCCCGTAGCGGACATTTTTTAAGGTCTAGTGGCGAAAGCGAGTGGCCCGACGGCAGTTTTTCCAATCGTTACGAATTCACTCACGTAATGTATCAGAAAGTATTGTACAGCCGTGTTAGCACTTATCGTCGAAGCCAGATTCACCGTCAATTGGGCTTGCGTTTGGAGCAAGGATACCAAGATAGCCACAATGAGATCGCCAATCGACTGGCGGTTCATTTTGAAGAAGGCCGTGATTATTGGAGAACGGTCAAATATTTGAAACTTTTGGCGCAAACTGTTGCAGAACGCGGTGCCGGACGGGAAGCTTTGCACACGGTGACCAAAGCACTAAGCCTAATTGAAAAGCTAACGCCCTCGGAAGAACGGGATCGCATGGAATTATCTTTACTGTTGATCAAAGCGCCCGTGATTACCATCAGTCATGGTAATGCGGCACCCGAAATCGAAGATTGTTATCAAAGAGCCGGACAATTGTGCGAGAAATTGGGCGAAAAAGCCGAGCAATTTCGTGTGTTATTTGGTTTACGATCGTTGTATACAATACGGGGCGACTTGCAAAAAGCAAAACAATTAGCACAATTTTTGTTCCAGCTATCTGAGCAACTGGATGATTCAGGCTATCTACTCGAGGCCGAAGTCGGTTTGGCGAGCAGCCTTTTTTTTACCGGTAACCATCGTGCCAGTTACAAGCACGCGTTAAGAGGCATTGCATTGTACGATAAACAACGCCACGAAGGTCACGCAGCGCTTTATGGTTTGGATCCGGGCGTTTTCTGCTATGCAAGAGTGGGTCAAACTCTATGGACGCTAGGGTTTCCAGATCAAGCGCTGGATTATGAATTGCGAGCCTTAGCGTTGGCCGAGTCTTTGGATCATCCGTATAGCTTAGTGTTTGCGATCCACAATTTAACGTTAGTGCACCTTTATCGTTGTGATGGCGAAGCAGCATTGCCTAGCGCTAAACGCGGGACAGAACTCGCGTTAAAATTCGGTTTTTCGTTCTTGACGGCTTGGGCTTACCATTTACGTGCGTGGACTTACGCTTTGGTCGGGGATACGAATCGGGCAAACGAAGACATCACGCGCGCAATGCAAACGGAACGGCCCGATGCACCAGCCGCCGATTCTTACTTGTCGGTGTTTTTGGCGGAATCTTATCGGCTTGTCGGAAATATCGCCGATGGCCAATCGATACTAGCCTCGCCAAGCCGCGAGCATTGTTACGACATACAACGCCAATATTTGCAGGCCGAATTGATGGTGCTGGAAAGCGATAAGGGTTCGCAACGTGATTGTGCAGAAGAGCTATTCGAAGCCGCTTGCCGAAACGCGAGGAAGCAAGGGATGAAAGCTTACGAACTGCGGGTGTCGATCGGATTGAGTCAATTGTATTTCAAGCAACAAAGGTATACTGAAGCGTATGATTGTTTGCGCGAGATTACCGGTTGGTTTACCGAAGGATTGGATACGTATGAAGTTCGTCAAGCCCAGTGTTTATTGGAGAACTTATCAACGAGATTGAAGCAGCAGAAAAAAGGATCAAACGTGGTTTATCTGAACGCCGGGACCGATGCTGTTTGATTATGAATAACTGGATTAAGTGGCTAATGGATGCAACGAAAGTATGTTTAATCGGTTGCTCTAATGCTGTCCATTCGGTTGTGTAATCGCTAAACCGTCTATGTCAGCGGCTCATAAATTGATTGAATGCAAAATCGATTAGCTCTTTGGCACGTTTTTAATCAGTGTACTGATCAAAAAAGGGACATTATGAGAAAAATTGGTGTAACCGAGGTTCGAAAGATAGTGAAAGACCATAACGCGGCGGTCAAAGTAATCCACGATTTAAAGGTTACACCAGTACCGAGTGATATATTTGAAAATATCCGCTGGAATTATCATATTACGGATTTAAAAGACCCGTTGGCCTATCGACGAATTTGCCGTGAAAAATGGCAGTCGACTTATCCCGAGACCGACAAAATCGTGTGGGATAATAAACAGAAGAAAGCAATCACAAAAAAGTTTAAGGGCATCGATGAGGGTGCCCCAGCCTATGAATGGACGCTAAAAACTCCAATGTCGCTGTTACCGCCGACGGCTCAAGTTAACCTTTATTCGGAAGATTCGAAATTTTCAGTCGACGGATTGATCTACGATATTAACCAGTGCGATCTGAAAGGCGAGCGTTATTTGTTTTCAAGTGATATGAAAACTTGTCAAAAGTTTTGGCGAGAACCCGCTGAAAAAAATGATTCTTCTAATCCTTTCTGGAAACCCCCGGAGAGGCGATTGGAAGAAAATGCCAATGAGATTGAAGAGGGATGGATTAATTCGTTACAGAAACTACGATGTCTGAGTCAAGGTAACTTTTACAATGAAATTCTTATAGGGGTTCGTAAGGATGCGCTAATGGGCATATTTTATTCCACGCAAAATAGCGGTATTGGTGATAGTGTGTTGACTAGCGATGGACGAGCATTAAAAGATCGACTTACTGCGAAAGCACGGCAAGAATTGGTCAAAAAAAATTATCCGTCGATTTACCCATATTAAGCTTCGATCCTGACAAACCGGGGTGTGATGAGTATACGGACGATTTATTTCAGCAAGATTATAAGTTGGTGGATAGCGATGCAGGTGCTGGGAAAAGTTTGCTCGATCATTTGGAGAAAAGTACCAAAACAAATCGCTCAACCGTAATGGGAAACTTGAAGGCTCAATTAGGCAAGGAATGACGGTGCGTTAAAATTCCCCCTGATTTGCGCCGGCTCGAATGTACGAGTAGCTGACATTAACCAACGCGACGAAAATCATCAGTCGTGGAAAAACGAATGGCTGCTCTGGACTAACTCCGGACGGTCACGGGATTGACTCGCGACAGGCAACTGTAGACCCAGAACCGTCACTCAGATTTCAACAACCAGATCCGGATCATAAAGGATGTACTGATTACGCCCTCCTTCTTTCGCAGAATAGAGAGCGTCATCGGCAGCCCTGAGTAATTGTTCCGGATTGTCAAAGTCTACTCCTTCGCCATGGACAACTAAACCTATTGATACGGTTAAAATCACTCGGTTGCTTTTTCCAAGGGTATATTTAGCGTTTCGAAAAGCATTAATGATACGCTCGCTGGTCACGTGCGCACCCTCCGAACCAGTGCCGACAAGAACAACAATATATTCATCACCTCCATATCGTACGGCAATGTCGCTGTCACGCGTATTTTTCGTGATCAAATTGGCCGAGGCCTGTAAAATCGAATCACCGGCTTGATGACCATAACTATCATTGATGCCTTTAAAGCTATCCAAATCGATGAATGCCACTGAAAGGGGCCAGCCGTGCTGTTGGGCGCTGATCAATTCTTCGCTAAGTGTTGCGTCTAAGTATCTACGATTGTACAACCCGGTCAATTCGTCTCGGTGATTGGCTACTTCCAATTCTTGAACTTTGTTTTCTAACGACACAATATTGTTCTGCAATTCCGAAATTTCACACGTCGTTTTAATATTGCGCTGCATCAGGACTTCTTTGGCATAGTCTAAAAGAGAATCCATGAGGATGGCATCACCTAAGTCAACCTCAAACAATGCTGCCGTTTCCTTCAGTTCCGTTCCGGCATGTTCCAAAATAGAGGTCAGTACCGCTCGATCAATGCCTAGAAGGGTATTTGCCCGATCTGCGGCTTCTTCGACTGCTGCGTCGTGATCTTCTCGAATCAAAATGTCGGCCATCGCCGCCGACACACAAACACAACGACAAATCAGTTCGGATTCCTGGTTCGGATCGACTGCTTCCGGATTGTGACTATTCGCTACCGCAGACAAAATCCAATCGGGAAAATTCCAGGTTTCTAACAACCAAGCCCCGATATTTGCATGGTCCGAACCAATTTTTCTACGTTCGAACACCCCGACGTCCTGGTGGTTGGCCTGCCTAGTTCCAATGGCCTGGTACAAATCCGGAACCACTTTATCGAGTGCCAGCATTCCAATATCCTGAAGCAGCGCAGCTAGAAATAGCTCCTCCTTTTTATTGGATTGAAAATGAACGCCAAGCAACCGAGAACATATCGCGGCAGACAATGATCGACGCCAAAATAGCGCATAATCCATTCCTTTTTGATCTTTGCATCGAAAAGAGTTGACTAAAGAAAAGCTCAAGGCAAGATTGAGGGTCCCGTTTAATCCCAACATTAGGATCACTTGACGTAAGTTCTCAGCTTTCCGCTGCCGCGCGTACATCGGCGAATTCGCCATTCTTAGCATTTTGGCGGATAAGGCAGGGTCAAGACTAACCGCTTCGGCCACCGCACCGACGTTCGCCGCAGGATCCTGTCCAAGTTCTATAATGCGGGCCGCAACTCCTGGCGGACTTGGCAAATTGGTCGATTGCTTAAGGCGGGCAAGTAGTTTCTCGTCTTCCACGAATGGGGGATGATTCGATAAAAACGACATAATCATGTTTTTCTATGTAATATCAATAACTAAAGATGCATCGTAATTGTCTTTCGAAGTATAGTTGAAAGTTCTGTCATCAACGTTAGTGCGACTCGTTACTAATACATGCATGAAAAATCATTTGAGATTTCAAAAATATTCTGGACGCGCTCTGGATCGCCGCCATTTCCGCATCCACTGGACAATGGTATCGGAAATTCAGACCGGCCTACGCAAAACAACTTCGAAAACGCCAAGGCGATTAGGTGCAAAAACTTACATCGAAAATTGAATATAACGGCTTTGATGTCCAGTTTTTCCAGATACCACTCTAAAAGAGCCCCTTTGGGACGACGCTAAATATAGTGTGTTGCTCCCTCCCTTTGCTTGTAAATCATCTTTAATTCAACTAACGCAACGACGGCTTCTGAGCAAAACCGGACGATCGCGTTCAAGCTGTTAGATTCGTAGATTATTTTTTCGTCTGACCGAAGTGGGTTCGGTGCCGCCAGTTCAGTGTATGCCCGATATATGGCCGTTTCGGGGGGGAAGGCGATACTTTATTCCAACAAAATCTTGCTCTGTCCGTCAGCGCAGGTTTGAGCTATTACACCTAATTTTACCCTAAGAAATTAGGTTTCCTTGTAAGGCCCGAATGATTCAGGCCTTACGTCGAATAGACAGACTTATTTCGCCAGTTTGCGTTCTATCCGCTGTCCTATCAGTAGCATCCTAGCCAAACGTTCGCCAGCGTATTGGAGATGGGTTCGGGAATTTCGAATCGCATCTTCTAAGCTCATGTCTTTGGCTGCGGCGCTTTCTAAACCATCGATACCATGTTCGAATACCCCGCGCGCATCGTCTGCCAATGCACCGCCTATCGCGACTACGGGTATATCGGCTTTTTTGGCGGTTTTTGCGACGCCGGACGGTGTTTTTCCAAATGCTGTTTGAAAATCGACCTTTCCTTCACCAGTAATTGCTAACGTTGCGCCTTCCAGCGCTTGTTCCAGTTTTGTGGCTTCGATTACGATATCAACGCCGCTTTGCATGGTCGCATCGCAGAACGCGACCAGTCCCGCACCCAATCCACCGGCCGCTCCCGCGCCTGTAATGTCCTTTACGTCTTTTCCCAGATGGCTTTTTATGATATTGGCAAAATGTCCTAGATTGGCATCCAACGTATTGACCATTTCCGGACTGGCCCCTTTTTGCGGGCCAAATACCGCAGATGCGCCACGATCGCCGCACAATGGATTGTCCACGTCACAAGCGACCAGAATTTCGGTTTCCTTGATGCGCGGGTCCAAGTCGGATATATCGATTTGCGCTATTGTGTTGAGGATTCCGCCACCGGCGTGATTTGAGATTTGGTTGCCTTGATTGTCTATAAGCTTTGCCCCCAAGGCCTGTGCCATCCCAGCACCGCCATCATTGGTGCTGGATCCACCAATGCCGATGATGATTTTTTTAACACCTTCATCGAGCGCTGCAGCGATAAGTTCTCCGGTCCCATATGTGGTGGTTTCAAGTGGGTTTCTTTTGTCCTTAGGCACCAGTGGTAGGCCGGAAGCTTCGGCCATTTCAATAACCGCTGTGGTGCTATCGCCCAAAAATCCATAGTGCGCGTTGACCGGATTGCCCAATGGGCCGACCACGGTTTTGTGCACAATCCGGCCGTTAGTCGCGTCAACCAGCGATTGAACCGTACCCTCGCCGCCGTCGGCCATGGGCACCTTTAGGCATTCCGCCTCAGGAAAAACCTGCATTATCCCTTTTTCGATGGCGGTAGCCACTTCCAGGGATGTCATGTTTTCCTTAAAGGAATCCGGTGCAATAACAATTTTCATATTTTTTTTCACGGGTCATCAGTGTATTAAGTTGAAGGAATCAGAATGCGCCGTGTTTATTGGATAATCTCTATTTTTTTGTGGCGCTTGTTTCCATATTGTGCCTTTTTTTTTCGGATTGAGGAAGGTTAAGAATCAATCCAATTCGCACAATGTGGGTAATGCTATAGTTCTGTGGCCATTCAATATCTAAGTCTAGGTTCGTATTTGCCTTTTGAAGCTGATGTTACGCGCAATGTTTTATTGAAAATCTATTCCAACGGATATCCAGAATTTTTGCGTGTCGGTTGCAAAGTCACGAGCGAAGTAATTGGCGTATTTGAATAGCAGCGTTTAATGCTTGGCGAATTTCTTGACGACCAACGTATCAATTTCGTGGCCATAATCAATACTGCCGACGGCAGAATCGAAGTGGTGGTATAGCGCCGCTATTTTGACACCAAACAACCTGGCCGATAGGATCCCGTAAAGGTCTTGAATGCCATTTGGCGGAGTGACCAGAAATTTTTCCGCCCACCCATTGATGGCATGGTTGGTTCCACGGGGTGTTTGAAGACTAATGTTATTATCTGACCCCAATTGTTCCCAGCCTATTTTTCCGGTCAAATTGGTCAAGCTCCAGCCAATTTCTGGAATCTCAAAACCTCCAATGACATGGAAGTAATCGGCTTCGTAGTCGTTCGGATTGTTTTGGTAGTTTTGTTGGAAGGCATACTCGGTCGTGTAGAGTAAGTTGAAGTTATCTATTACGCTGGACTTACCGTTTATGCGAAGACCATAACTTCCCTATATGTCAGGCTAGTTGTCGCTTTTTCTTTTTCCCCCATGGGGGAAATTT
>CAZUGA010000049.1:0-30391 GCA_964619885.1 uncultured Methylococcaceae bacterium | reverse complement strand
TCTTATTTTTATTTGCGCTCACTTGAAAGCCGAGTGTTTTGCAAGAGGCTCTGTTTATAAAACTTTGCAAGATATCGAATCAAATTTTCAAAATGGCGCAGCCAAGTATCTTTGGTGAGCGAAAATACCGGATAATTGCAATTTGAGGGCTAAAATACCCGATTAACACAGGCCATTCAAATGGCGGTTTTGAGAATCTCCAATAATTCTTCCGATTAAAGCTTTTTCGATGTGGTCCTGTTTGTCAATATTGCCGAATACGGATTTTAAAATGTGGCTGTCTCATCCAATTTAGCAATATTCTAACGCGAGATCTGGGTGGGGAAAATAGTCTTCTCCTGCTGATACGCTATTACTGCTTGTTTTGTAACTTTACTTGATGCAGTCAACTGTGCGATAAACCCCAGCTTACTCGAATAGGAACTTGTGAATGCATAAGGTTACTTTGATCAAAGGGGACGGTATCGGCCCTGCAATAATGGACGCAGCCGTGCGCGTAATTGACGCGTCAGGAGTAAAAATTGAATGG
Organism: uncultured Methylococcaceae bacterium; assembly: GCA_964619885.1. Lineage (GTDB taxonomy): Bacteria > Pseudomonadota > Gammaproteobacteria > Methylococcales > UBA1147 > CAZUGA01. The sequence goes on along the minus strand of CAZUGA010000049.1, from coordinate 29,862 downwards.
GAGGAAGCCGAAGCAGGCTTATCCGCGCATAAAAGGTATCAAACACCGTTGCCGGATGAAACGCTGGAATCTATAGAGAGAAACAAAGTGGTGTTTAAGGGACCATTGACGACCCAGCTGGGTAAAGGTTTTAGAAGCATCAATGTGGCGTTGCGCCAGGAATATGATCTCTATGCCAACGTACGACCCGCGAAAAGTTGGAAAGGCGCGCATTCCCGCTATAAGGATATCGATATCGTTATAGTTAGAGAAAATACCGAGGGTTTGTATGCCGGGTTGGAGCACTACATCGGCTTTAAAAAGAACACCGCGGAAAGTATCGCCATCGTTACCAAAGAAGGTTCTGAGCGTATTATTGAATTCGCGTTTCAATATGCCAAAAAGAACGGACGTAAAAAATTGACCGTAGCGCACAAGGCAAACATTCTGAAATTTAGCCAAGGATTGTTTCTCGACGTGGCGCGTGAAATTTCGAAAAATTATCCGGAAATAGAATACGAAGAGAAAATCATTGACGCGACCTGCATGCATTTGGTCATGGATCCTCATCAGTTTGATACTATCGTCACCACCAATATGTTTGGCGATATCCTGTCGGATCTAACCGCCGGTTTAGTCGGTGGTTTGGGATTGATACCGGGTGCAAATATTGGATTCGATACTGCGCTTTTCGAGGCGGTACACGGCAGTGCACCGGACATTGCGGGTAAGAATATTGCCAATCCAACAGCGGTAATTATGGCCGGTGTCATGATGCTGCAGCATTTGGGGGAGGCCGATGCCGCTGATCGGATCGATACCGCAGTCAAAGCCGTAATAGAAGAAGGTATACATGTGACACCGGACTTGAACAATACAACCAGTGTGGGAACCGATAAGATGGCCGATGCGATTATCGCCAAAATGGGCTGAGTGTTTGCTCGGTACCCGAAAAATTATTGGAATAACGTGGTAAAAATCGTGTCTGACCGAATATTGGATAAAGACGTGTTGCGCCGACGTGCGTACGATGAGCGAGCCAAACAATCTGACAAACCGGCGTTGAGCCGAAAAATCTGCGAATCGATTACAAATCTGCCGGAATATCAGGCTGCTACCACAATTATGTGTTATTTGGATTGCCGCAGCGAAGTTCGCACCAAGGATTATGTCGCGAGTATACTCGGATCTGATAAACGTATCGTAATTCCTTATTGCACGGTGGATGAAAATGATAGCCCTGTACTTGGGCTTTGGTGGTTGGAATCATTTGACGAATTGGTCGCAGGGACATGGAATATACTTGAACCGCCGAAGCAGAGATGGGGTGAAGCAGGCAAGGAAATTTCAGCTCGAACACTAGATTTAATAATGGTACCGGGCGTCGCATTTGACCGATCTGGTGGACGGTTGGGCAACGGCCAAGGATATTACGATAAACTTTTGGGCCTGGTGCCTGACGATACCGTATTGATCGGAGTGGGTTATGAATGCCAGATGTTTGAAACAATCCCGATGCAAGCCCACGATGTTTATCTTGATGGAATACTGACAGAACAATCGCTTTATCGATGTGCGGGGCGACACATAGGTCGAGGAACCAACCATGACTGACGAAATCTCTAATTTGTTTAAATCAATCACACAGGGTATCTACATTGTGGGCGTCCACGACGGTCAGGCCAATAATGCATTTACCGCATCGTGGCTTATGCAAGTTTCGTTCAGTCCAATGATGCTCGCATTAAGCATTAACCCCAGTCATTCGTCGTATCGCTTACTCAAAAATTCTGGCGTTTTTGCTGTAAGTGTATTGGCCAAAGACCAGCTTGAACTTGCAGCTCATTTCGCGAGCCGCGCATCAAGCAAGAAACTATCTGCGGTGAGTTGGGATACGCATAGGACCCATGCGCCGGTGTTGACCGATGCCCTGGCATTTTTCGAATGCGAATTGGACCATGAAACCGATGCCGGAGATCATAAGCTGGTTTTGGGCAGAGTGGTCAATGGCGAGTTGCTAGATCCCAATGCTATACCAATGACTTATGCCGATACCGGTAACATGGACGGGGCGAGTCAATTGTTCCCTGGCTCATTCAGTTGAAAATCACATTCTAAATGCAGATTCATCCACGTGAATATGTAGAAACATCTGAGGGTTTAATTTTCGCAGTCGTTGCCAGTGGTTTGGAACAGGGCACAATTCTTTGCTTTTTACGCTATGTTAGGTCCTCAACGGGCTTGATCAAATGTAATACCGATGAAGCTAATAAGCTTCTGGCCGATAAATTCCCTCTGTATTTGTATTATTCTTCATTGCGAGATACCCATCTACATGGGGTGCATCAAGATAGAGTTTCGAAGCATTACCGACCGCGAGAGGGTCTTTTGCGGATAAGGCAGCAACCAATGCACGACGTTGTTGAAACCCAGTTATTGGTATTGCTAGAGCAATTGAATGAGGCCGGCTTAGATATTAATACCTACGGAATAACCGGTTCTATATTGATAGGAGCTCAAAGCGCTGGCGCTGATATTGATTTGGTTGTATATGGGCGCGAAAGTTTTTTTGAAACCAGGCGGGCATTGGGTCGTATGCTTGAATCGGGCCGTATCGAATCCCTAAATGAAGACCTATGGCGAGAAGCCTACGAAAAACGAGGATGCGCTTTAAGTTATAGAGAATATATTTGGCATGAACGGCGCAAACTAAACAAATTTGCGCTGGGTGGAATCAAAGTCGATTTGAGTCTGGTTGTAGAAAAATCCATTGACCATGCCAGCGCAGGCAGGAAATTGGGAACAAAAAGACTGGAAGCGGAAATCCTGGAAGATCGGTTCTCATTCGATCACCCAGCGGTATACGGCATAAGTCACAAAAACATCGGTGAAATTGTCAGCTTTACACCAACCTATTCCGGCCAAGCTAAAAAGGGTGAACGGGTTGAAGCTAATGGTTTGTTGGAACAGTCACCGGATGGTACTCGGCGTCTCGTTATTGGGTCCAGCCGCGAAGCCTGTGGAGAATTTCTCAGGGTAAAAGGCGCATGCATTTGAACTCCGAATGGATAGCGTCAGAATTATCTAAGCCGCCTGGATTACCACCTTTTTCGGCGGTGATTTTGGATATCGACGGGGTAATTCTGGATACCGAACCAACCTACCGGGCGGCGTGGATAAAAGCAGCGAATAACTTGGGGTATCCATTGAATGAGGAAATTTGCCTTGCTTATGCCGGGAAGTCCTTTGCTGCCATTGAAACATCGGTGCTTGAATTATTTGGTAAGGAATTTCCGATAGAGGCGTTTGAACGACTCAGCGCGGAAATATGGCACGATAACGCCAAATCTGACGGAATTCATAAAAAACCCGGGATAGATGATCTGCTACGAACTTTGCAGGAGCTGACAATCCCGTTTGGCTTGGCGACCAACAGTAGCAAAGCGAGTATGCAAAAATGTATGGAATACGCGGGTTTTAGCGGTGTTTTTGGGATGTTAATGACCAAGGATGATGTCGTACAAGCCAAACCTGCGCCTGACATTTATCTAGCGATGGCAAAAGCTCTAGATGTCAGTCCTGCTAACTGCTTGGTTGTTGAAGATTCGGAAACCGGATTATCTGCAGCAATTCGTGCTGGCACAATCCCTATTTTGATCCCCGATGTTTGCTCTATCGACGTTAATATTCGGAGTCTTGCCTACGCGGAATTAAGCTCCTTGCTGGATCTGACGCTGTTGATTCGAAAGCATTATTCTGGCTGCGCGGATAAGACTCAATCGCTCTGATATTCTGTAGCAGAGCGCTACAGAGTCGAGACAGATGCTGTATAATCAGGCCGGTTGGTTTATCTAGTGTGAAATCATTGACTAAAAATAATAGTGTAACCGTTGTTGCTCCAGCCCGTTTACATATGGGATTCTTGGATCCGAATGCCAATTATGGGCGTCACTTCGGGAGCATTGGAGTTGCGCTGAAGCAAATTGCGACACGGTTAACTATCTATCCTGCAGACCAACTAGGGGGGCAAGGCCCACAGTCCGATCGTGCGATTAGAAAAGTCCGGGAGATCTGCACAATATTAGAATTACCGGAACAAGTATTTGTCGATGTCAAACAAGCGATTCCTGATCACATAGGCTTAGGTTCGGGAACGCAAATGTCATTGGCCATCGGAATGGCGGTTAGCAGACTCTATAATCGCGATATATCTTTACGCGATATTGCTGTGTTGACCGAACGAGGGGCTCGTTCGGGTATAGGCATAGGCGCCTTTGAGCAGGGCGGATTTGTTGTAGATGGTGGACGCGCTGAATTAACCCGCACCCCTCCAGTAGTTTCAAGAATGGAATTTCCAACCAATTGGTATTTTATTCTAGCGTTCGACAATCGGGAAAAAGGCTTGAATGGTAAATTGGAAGTTGATGCTTTTCATACTTTACCGGCCTTTCCACAGGAAAAAGCCGCTGAAATTTGTCATAGAATACTGATGCAAGGTTTGCCTGCAATTGCAGAGCAAAATTTACAGGAATTTGGGACGGTTATTACGTTGGTTCAGCAAGCCGTAGGAGACTATTTTTCTCCAGCACAAGGCGGTAGGTTCATGAGCAAAGAGGTTGAGAAATCAATCCAGTGGATGGGGCAGCAAGGTGCCGTAGGATTGGGGCAAAGTTCCTGGGGCCCTACAGGCTTTTGTATCGTTGAAGGAAAAATGGAAGCTCAACAGTTGTTGAATCAAGTTACAAACGAATTCAGTAGCAATTCATTCTTGAATTTCCAGTTGGTCAGTGCCCGGAATGGTGGTGGGGGAATTGATGTTGATAAGGAAAATTCGCAACCTGTCAATCTAAACGCGGCCAATTGATTGTACAACGGTCAGTTTGCCATATTTCCGCAGAAACATGGTGCGGAGAAATCTAGGCTAAAGCAAAAAAGTACACCAATTTTGTTGCTTGCTCTGTCCGCGCGTATTCTCGCAGAATCAGCAGTCAGAGGAGGGTGGTATCCCGTTTCTATCGATCTATTTGCCGATTCCGATGTTCAAATGCTCGGTGATAGTATTAAAGTCACAGCGACCGATCTAGGATTCTGCAAAACTGCTTTGTTAGCGGCCATTAAACAAGTATGTAAGGATACACCCAAACCCAAACTTATCTATGGAGGTGGGGTCGACGGTCATCCGGATATCATAGAATGTATCAGGGAATATACGGATGTCATCGGTAATACTCCGGATACGTTGGGGATCATTAATTCACCGAAAAAATTTTTTCGGCTATTGGCTTCACTGGATATACCCCACCCGGAAACATGTATTAAAAAACCCGCCAGCACTTCGGGTTGGTTGCTTAAATGCCCCCGTTCCGAAGGCGGGAAAGGCATATATCCGGCAGAGAATGTTGAAAAAATTCGATCAGATGGTTATTTTCAACGACAAATTTACGGCCATTCTTTGTCAGCATTGTTCCTGGCCAATGGCGTAGAGTTCCGAATTATTGGCTTTAATACCCAATGGACTCGGCAGCTAGGAAAGCATGCATTTTGTTTGTCCGGGATAATGAATGTCACCGTTCTGACCGATGCACAAAAAGAACAGGTCGCCGATCACTTGGAAAAGCTGATAAAATCGGCGCCACTTAAAGGTTTAGGCAGCATCGATTTCATACTTGAAGACGGGTATTGCAAGGTATTGGAGATTAATCCAAGACCCAGTGCCAGCCTTGCATTGTATGATTTAGATTATCCTCAAGGTTTGTTAAACGCGCATGTTCGAGCGGCAGATGGACAACCGCTAGACGAAGTCGTGATGCCAAAATGCGTTAGAGCGATGGAAACTGTGTATTCGCATAGGGTCTGTGTTGTCCCGAATCGACCGGGTTGGCCAAATTGGATTAAAGATCGACCATGGCCGGAGAGCACTGTAGCGCTAGATGTGCCACTTTGTACGATTACAGCATCTGGGGTGACACGGTCATTTGTTGAAAAGCAGTTGAAAAATCGCAAGAATAAATTGCGTGGTTGGGTCGACAACTGGGGGATACCGGGGATCGCAAGTTTGCCGAGCGCGGTATCTGGACCGCCTGAAGCCGATAAATATTGACTTTTTAAATACTACAGTTGAGTAAATAATAATGAGTACAACTAATGCACCTAGTGTAAATAAATTGAGTCGCCCGTTGGTTGCAACCTTGGTCGAAAATGCCGATAAACTTAGATTGAACGTTTCCAAGCTCGACAATGGATGTACCATTGTTGATGCGGGGATTAATGCCGAGGGTGGTCTTGAAGCCGGTCGATTGATTGCCGAGATCTGTTTGGGTGGAATGGGGACCGTGACTTTAACGCACAGCCCTTATACGAGTCGTTGGCCCCTTACGGTCAATGTCCACACCGGGGATCCGATCGTTGCCTGTCTGGGCAGTCAATATGCAGGTTGGAGTTTATCTCACGGGAAAGGCAAGGCGGCTTTTTATGCACTTGGATCTGGACCCGCACGCGCCTTATGCCTGAAAGAAGAGTTATATAAAGATCTGGGTTATGCTGATCAAGCGGATGAAACAGCATTGGTCATGGAGGTCGATAAGATTCCTCCGTTGGAGTTGATTGAAAAAATTGCTGATGACTGCCATGTCAATACTTCTGATCTGACCATAATATTAACCCCCACTAGTAGTTTAGCGGGAAGCCTACAGGTGGTGGCCAGAGTGTTGGAGGTTGCCATGCATAAATCGCACGAATTGCATTTCCCACTAGAGCATATCTTGGACGGTAGTGGAAGCGCGCCGGTTTGTCCGCCAGCACCTGATTTTATCAAAGCAATGGGTCGAACCAATGATGCTATTTTGTTTGCCGGGCAGGTCCATTTGTTTGTAGCGGGTAGTGATGAAGATGCAAAACATTTGGCCGAGAATTTACCCAGTTCGACATCAAAAGATTATGGGAAACCGTTTGCCGATGTATTTACTGAGTACGAATACGATTTCTTTAAGATTGATCCGATGCTGTTTAGTCCCGCCAGCGTTATTGTCACCGCGGTAAAATCGGGTAAAAGTTTCCGTGCAGGTTCTTTAGATGAAGCCTTGCTCGAAAAATCATTCGGTAGTTAATCAATGGGCCGTATCGCAATTTTTACGGACGACCCGGGATGGCATGGTGCGCGCTTATGTGAGGCTTTTGAACAACGTGGATTTATAGGATCCTACGTTTCTCTGATCGATTGTCGGATATTTGTCGATCGGACTAATCTGCCGGTGGTCATCCCAGGATTTGAGAGCAACCTGCCCGATGGAGTATTCGTACGCGGCGTGCCGGGTGGTTCACTGGAGCAAGTTGTGCATTATCTGGATATTTTACACGCGCTTAAGGAGCTCGATATCCCTGTGTATAACGACGCTGGTGCGATAGAGCGTAGCGTTGATAAGTCGCGAACCAGCTTTCTACTGAATCGTTCAGGTATTCCCACCCCGTTCACCTGGGTCACTACAAATCATGAAGAAGCGATTAATATTGCAAATAGAGAACTTAATGCGGGACATTCGCTGATTTCAAAACCGGTGTTTGGTTCCCAAGGAGAAGGTTTGCGGCGCTTTGAAAACACCAATGAATTGGCCGAACTGGAATCTTCCAATGGCGTTTATTATCTTCAGCGGTTTATTCAATGCGCAAGTAATTCATCTCATGATTGGCGTGTATTCGTTATCAATGGCAAGGCTTATAGTGCAATGCGCCGAAGCGGGCTCAATTGGCTAAACAATGTCGCGAAAGGCGCAACTTGCAAATACGCAATTCTCAATAATCGACTGCGCCAGCTCGCTGAGGCCGCCGTTCAAGCTTTGGATATGAGCTACGGAGGGGTCGACATCATTTGCGATCGCGAGGGCCACTATAGTGTCATCGAAGTTAATAGCATTCCTGCTTGGAAAGGATTGCAAAGCGTTTGCAATATAGACGTAGCCGCATTACTGGCCGATGATTTTCTATCCGACTGCCAAAATTCTTGTTTGAATCAAACCGCTTAGACAGTCGAACCTTGTCACTCGATCAACAGTTGTCACAAGCCTATCAGCAGGCCTGCGAATGCGAAATTAATGCTTTCAAACCCGGTAATGTCAGTGTCCATTCCGGAGGGCATGGAATGGTCGCAGCTGATTTTTTCAAGAGCGCGGAGGTTAGCGCCCCAGCAATCAGTAACCCCAATTATTCACTAGGGGAAAAAATTTTTTATGCGCTAGAGGAAACGCAAAATGCGGTAGGGTGCAACACAAATCTTGGGATTGTATTGCTGTGTGCTCCGCTAATCCACGCCATACAACAAAAAAATCGTGGTAAAGTCAGGTCGAGATTAGTTTATGTTCTTGATAATACAACGGTTTCAGATGCTGAATGGGTTTATCGCGGGATACGTTTAGTAAAGCCGGCTGGCATGGGTAAATCTGCAAATCAAGATATAGAAGCTAAGCCAGATATTAGTCTAACGGAAACCATGCGGGTTGCCAGCGTTCGAGATCGTATCGCCTACCAATATATTTCCGGTTACGAAGATGTTTTCGATTTCGCGAAAAACAGGTATCATACGGCAGTTGGTCAATGGGGGGAGGAAACTTGGGCGGCTGTCGCAGTTTTTGTCAGCCTGCTGCATAAGATCCCTGACAGCCACATTGAGCGCAAATTTGGTAATAAATTCACTAGGATGGTAATTACCAGGATGGCTCTTTTAGATAAAGAGTTATCGAGTTCCAGTGATCCTAAACGGTGTATGACGCGTTTACAGGAGGTGGATGCAGAATTTAAGAATGCTGGAATAAATCCGGGCACGACAGCCGATTTAACCGTGGCTACGCTATTGGTTGTGCGTCTGGAAGCGTTGCTCAGCCAACGTAAATGAGAACAACGTCGAAATTTCAGAGTGCGATGCGGAGCAACATCTTTGACATGGACATTGTTTTTAATACCAATCAAAGGAGACTATAACAATGTCAATTCTTGATTCTATACTTTCTTTTTTTTCATCAGAGGAGCAAACAAGCATGGCGAAAATCAATAGAACTATGGTGGGTGAAAGTCTACAGGGCGACGGCAACGAAGTTGCACACATCGACCTAATGATCGGCCCTAGAGGCGGTGCGGTTGAACAAGCGTTCGCAAACTGCCTGACTAACAATAAAGACGGTTTTTCAAGCCTGTTGGCGGTGGTTGCACCGAACCTGATGGCTAAACCTGCAACTGTTATGTTCAACAAAGTAACCATTAAAGGGTCTAAGCAAGCGGTTCAAATGTTCGGCCCTGCGCAGCGTGGCGTTGCTATGGCTGTTGCTGATTGTGTCGAAGATGGTACGATTCCAGCTGACGAAGCAGATGACCTGTTCATTTGTGTAGGCGTATTCATTCACTGGTTGGCTGAAGACGACGCTAAAATTCAGGATTACAACTACGCGGCGACCAAAGAGTCGATCCAACGCGCTGTTGCTGGTTCTCCGACTGCTTCAGAAGTTGTTTCACAAAAAGGTTCTCAAGAGCATCCGTTCGCGGCGCACTCTTAAATGCAATTCGCGTGGAGCATGCCCTCGGCTATCTAGCTGCGGGCATGCGTTACGCATCTAAAACCTGGAATTTCGTATTATTCGAAACAAGATAGATCCCCGGCTTTAAGCGCGCCAGAATGTAGCGCGCTCGCGAGTAATACACCGCTAACACCCATTTTGTCTAAGCGAAGTAAGTCGCTATAGGATCGTGTGCCTCCGGCGGAAAATATATGCCGGTCTGAGCACCGCGCTAAAAATTGCCCAAGCCTGGCCCAATCAGGACCCGCATTACTACCGACTAATCCCAAGCTCATAATTATCGTTCGATCTGGCCAATGATTTAGTTCGGTCAATAATGATTCGGGCCCAAGTAGCCGGTCTTCGCTAAAATCCAGGGACAAAATAAATTGTCTTTGCCGGAATTGGTGCATGCCGTCTAAAAATGCCTGGTCAATAGATTCACTCCCTAATACCGGGGTAAACGAGGATGAATCTGTGCTGTGAATGGAAACTAATCCTTGATCGACCCAGAACTCAACGTCTGGAAAATTTTCGATCAACATTTGAATCATTGACCAATTACTTCCCTGACCCATCAACGCATCAAGGTCGGCGATGTACAGATAGCTAAACGGATACAAAGATAATACGCCTTGGACGATATCAATTGGATTACTACCGGCGCATAGCTTCGACTGCAATGGCTTATATTGATCCCTCATTCCGTGCTTTGCGTGGACGACTTGGCCATCCAGCAGGTCTATAACCGGTATTAATTGCAAGGTTTCACAGTGAAATTATTCGTGTTGGAATATATTACCGGGGGTGGTTTTAAAAATGAACCCATCCCGGAGTTTTTATCTCGCGAAGGGGACTTGATGCTGATCGCATTACTGAATGACCTGGCGCAAATCAATGATTTGGAAGTCTTGGTGTTTCGCGATTCTCGATTGCAGCCGTTGCCAGATTTCCATAACGAACACGGAATTGAGGTTTTATCTGTTCATCCTCATGATGATTTCCAAGAGCTATGGAAAACTGCTTTGAGCCAATGCGATGCTGTTTGGCCAATCGCGCCGGAAAGCCGTGGAATCTTATCGGAGCTTAGTGCTGCGGTAGAATCTGCCGGTTGTATATTACTTAACTCTTCGTCAATTTCAGTAGGTGTTACAACCAGCAAACATCAAACTGCAAAACGATGCGGTCGACACGGTATAGCGCACGTTCCTACGGTAATGCTCGAAGAGTTTGTTGATGACTTTCCCGGCCCCTGGGTGATTAAACCTGACGACGGAGTGGCGTGTGAAGGATCAAAGATTATTCGGACGCGGGATGCGCTTGATATTGCCAGGCGATCATGCGAAAAAGGTTCGTTAATCGTACAACCATTCACGCCCGGGATTGCGGAAAGCCTAAGTATTCTTTTTGATGGGCAAAGCTCTAGACTGTTGAGCATTAACCGGCAGGAGATCAAAATTGATCGCAATTGTTTTATACTGCTGGCTTGTAGCGTTAATGCGGTTGATTCCGGATTAAGTCAATATCAAGAATTGGTTGATAATATTGCACGATCTTTCCCTGGATTGTGGGGCTATGTTGGCGTTGATCTTATCACTGAAGAAGGAATACCGAGCGTCTTGGAAATCAACCCGAGATTAACAACATCATATGTCGGATTGAATGCAGCGCTGGGTATTAACGCAGCCGCTATGGTTTTGAACATGATTGATAGCCCATTAAAGTTTGACGGCGGCACGGCGTATAACGGTAAAAGCTTTACTGTAGAATTAGAGAACTCTCATGGATCCTAATATTATAGGCTGGGATATTGGTGGTGCTCATATCAAAGTAGCGATGCTCGATGATGCGGGTGAAGTTAGCGATGCGTTTCAATATGCTTGTCCGCTTTGGCAGGGCATGTCACATTTCCACTCAACCGTAACTAAAATCCTTTCCAATTATTCGAACTCGGATATTGGACATGCGATTACAATGACGGGTGAATTGGTTGATCTATTCCCGAATCGCGTGGATGGTGTAGAGCAGTTGCTAAATGCATTACGCGAACATATCGCATTGGATCGTCTCAGCGTATTCGCAGGACCTACCGGATTGGTGGCGTTAAGCGCCTTAGGCCCAGATTTATACGATCAGGTAGCCTCTGCGAATTGGCTGGCCAGCGCAAATTACGCTTCACACTCCTTAGGGTCGGGTTTATTTGTAGATATTGGCAGTACGACTACCGATATCTTATTAATCCACGACGGTAAAGTCGATCCCCGGGGGTATTCGGATTATGATCGATTACAGTCCGGGGAGTTGGTTTACACCGGTGTGGTTAGAACGCCGTTGTTTGCTGTAACAGACCGGGTTAATTTTGCGAATAAACCATCGCCATTGGTTGCAGAATTATTTGCAACGATGGCCGATGTTTATCGAATTACCGGCGAATTACCCAGTCATGCTGATCAATGGCCGACGGCTGATAATGGTGAGAAAAACAAAACCGGCAGCGCTAGACGTCTGGCGCGCATGTTGGGTCGAGATTTGGATTCAGCACCGATTCAATGCTGGGAGGCCATCGCGTCCTATTTGCGCGCCGAACAGGTTTCTAAAATCTATAAGGGCTGCAACCAACAACTGTCCAGAGGAGTACTCGCCGCGGGCGCGAATTTAGTTGGCGCCGGTGTCGGACGATTTTTGGCTAAACGTCTGGCTGAAATGCTGCGTTTTAAATATATCGACTTTAGTTGTTTGGTCTCCAATAGCGAGCAAACCATGGCGCAGTTAGACGCAGGGGATTGTGCGCCGGCGGTGTCGGTGGCAAGACTATTACATCAACAAAATAACTCCGGATCGTAGGAACATTTATATTTTAGAAGCTATCTGGTTAAAATGATTTAATGTGAAAACGCCCCAAAATGAGCCATTTTGGGGCGTTTGTAGCCAACTTCACTTTTAACCAGGCAGTTTCTTATTTCAGGGTGCGTAGATTTAACACCCTAATATGGGTTTATTTTTAGCGTATGTCTTTGTCAAATTCGGCAGTACAGGAAATACCGTACTATGAGGATTCCAGTCAATTATTTGATCACATTGCCATGGAAGATGGTGCTGTTTTTCTGGATAGTGGATACCCGCTCAATCAACAAGGTCGTTATGACATTCTTAGTGCCAATCCGTACCATAAGCTTATAACGAATAATGGAAGTACCGAATTACATGCTTCTAATGAAAAGGTAATTTCCAAAGAAGACCCGTTTTATCTTCTCCAAAAAGCATTAAATCCTATTCAGCATAAACAAAATGGGAAGCTGCCATTTCTTGGTGGTGCGATTGGTTATTTTTCCTATGATTTGGCGAGGCGATTAGAAAAATTGCCAGACAACACCAAGGATTTGGAACATATCCCGCAAATGTTGATTGGTTTATATGACTGGGCAGTGATCGTCGATCATGAAGAAAAACGCAGTTGGATCGCGAGGTGCGGGCGGGACGCACAAACCATAGAAAAATGGCAAAATTTAGTCGAATTATTCCAGACACCTTGCGAGATCGATTTGGCGAGTGATAAATTTGTCATAACAGAGAAACTAATCGCGAGTATGACTGAGCCGGAATATGGGCAAGCCTTCAGAAAAATCAAACGTTATCTGTTCGATGGGGATTGTTATCAGGTCAATCTTGCGCAACGTTTTTCGGCACCTTGCCAAGGGAATCCTTGGACCGCGTATAAAGTCCTTCGCAATATAAATCCCGCGCCGTTTTCGGGATATATTAATTTTTCAGAAGTACAAATATTAAGTTCATCCCCAGAACGATTCTTAAAAGTGGGTGACGGTAAAGTCGAGACGAAACCAATCAAAGGTACCAGGCCTAGAGTAAATAACGAAGTAGAGAATCAGCGTCAGGTTGATGCGCTCAAAAGCAGTGCGAAAGACCGAGCGGAAAATTTGATGATCGTAGATTTAATGCGAAACGATCTTGCTAAAAGTTGTGCGCTGGGATCGGTCAAAGTTCCGAAATTATTTGAAATAGAAAGTTTTACGACGGTACATCACTTAGTTAGTACCGTTTGTGGAGAACTTAGGGAGGATCGCGACGCGATCGATTTATTACGCGATTGTTTTCCGGGTGGATCAATCACCGGTGCACCCAAAATTCGAGCCATGGAAATTATTGAGGAATTGGAACCACATCGACGGGGTGTCTATTGTGGTTCTATAGGTTATGTTGGTTTTGATGGGAACATGGATACAAATATAGCAATAAGGACTTTGGTCCATTCGGATAACACGATACGTTTTTGGGCGGGTGGAGGTATAGTTGCTGATTCAATTGAAAAAGCCGAATACGAGGAGTGTTACGATAAGGCCGCAGCTATGCTGGAATTGCTAGATAAATTTAAGTTGAGCTAAGCGGGTGATCCAACGGATTGTGAAGTTGGGAGGCAGCTTGGCGTTATCTAACGCATTGCCGAAATGGTTGACAACGATTTCGCAGTGCCACGAAGATAAAATTATGGTTGTACCGGGAGGTGGAGTATTCGCCGACCACGTTCGCACTGCGCAGCAACGATTAGATTTTGACGATCGCACTGCACACCAAATGGCCTTATTGGCTATGCAACAGTACGGGTTGATGCTTCGAGGGTTGGATTCAGCGTTTGAACCGGTATTCTCGCTAGAATTGATTTCGAAAGTGCTGGCTGAAGACCGGGTTCCGATATGGATGCCGGACGACAGAATGCTAGATCGGGCCGGTATAAATGCTTCATGGGATATCACATCGGATAGCCTGTCGCTATGGTTAGCGAATAAGCTTTCGGTTAATCATCTAGTTCTGGTCAAGAGCGTGCCCAGGGTCGATGCGATACAAGAGACCGGTATCGAGAATCTGCACCAATTAGTCGATAATGCATTCTTCGATAGACCGCAGAAACCGAAATTCCCTATAAGTATTCTGGGTCGTGAGGATTACACCCAATTTCGTGAAGTAATAATTAAGACATCCGGTAACCTGGATTATAATCGGCGATCTAGTCTATAGATAAACCGTGTATATTTGGAGATTCGGTTCGGTTTTCGAACCTAGACAATGTCTCTATCCCATTAATTCATCTTTAAAAATATAAATGAAAACACGAACAAGATTCGCTCCGAGTCCGACTGGATTTTTACATATTGGCGGGGTTCGCACTGCGTTATATTCATGGCTATACGCGCGCAAACATGATGGCGAATTTATTCTGCGTATCGAAGACACGGACCAGCAACGGTCTACCCAAGAATCGGTGAATGCAATTATTCAAGGTATGGCCTGGTTGGGGTTAGATTACGCGGAAGGTCCTTATTATCAATCGCAACGTTTCGATCGGTATAAGGAAGTTATTCAGAATTTACTGGATCAGGATAAAGCTTATTATTGTTATTGCAGTAAAGAAGAATTGGAGTCGCTACGAGAACAGCAAATGGCTGCCAAGCAAAAACCGCGATATGACGGTCGATGTCGACACCGTACTGAGGCCAGGGTGGGGGGCGATCCAGTGGTTAGATTTCGCAATCCGATTGAGGGTGAGGTTGTGTTCGACGATCTGGTACGCGGAAAAATCACGGTTAGTAACGAAGAGCTCGATGACCTTATCATTGCGCGTTCGGATGGGTCTCCGACCTACAATCTGACAGTGGTTGTCGACGATTCAGATATGGGAGTCAATTATGTATTAAGAGGAGATGATCATATAAATAATACCCCTAGACAGATTAACATTTTGCGAGCGATGGGTGCGACCCCACCAAACTACGCGCATATGCCTATGATTTTAGGCTCAGATGGAGCGAGACTATCGAAACGCCATGGTGCGGTCAGCGTTTTGCAGTATAGAGACGAGGGTTACCTACCGGAGGCGTTGTTGAACTATTTGGTACGTCTGGGTTGGTCTCATGGTGATACTGAAATATTTTCACTAGAGGAAATGACTGAATATTTCGATATTTCCGGGGTTAACCGAGCGCCATCAACTTTTAATCCAGAGAAGTTGCTGTGGCTAAACCATCACTACATTCGAAATAATGCCCCGCAACATATTGCCCAGCATCTACGTTGGCATTTCGAACGAATCGGTATCGATATTAATGATGGGCCCGACATAATTAGGCTTATCGAGGCGCAAAGAGAGCGTTGCAAAACCTTACTGGAAATGGCACAAACCAGCGCGTTTTTCTATTCGGGCAATGTAACCTATAACGAAAAAGCCGCGCGGAAGAATTTGAAACCTGCGAGCCGTGCAGTTTTACAGCGAGTACTTCATGACCTGTCCAGATTACCGGAATGGTCAGAATCAGCCATTCAACAATTGCTTGTCAATATTGGAGACTCGTTAGAGCTGAAATTTGGCAAAATTGCTCAACCCTTGCGGGTAGCGGTTTCGGGTACATCTTCTTCACCATCGATTGATTTAACGCTGGAGTTATTGGGGCGAGACAAAACCTTGGAAAGGATTGCCATCGCTATTGAGTATATCGATAATAGCGAAGATCCAAATCAACCTTAAAGCTTTCTGTACATAACTAAGTTATTTTGATGTTTGGATGCTTATCTACTCGATATTGAAGCATGGCTAAAATTCAATAGAGATAACAATTTGTAGACTCGAATAGGCACAACTAAACCCACCTTGACGCAACCCAAAGTGTTCGCGTAGAATGCGCAGTCTTTCAGGGGCCATAGCTCAGCTGGGAGAGCGCAACACTGGCAGTGTTGAGGTCGGCGGTTCGATCCCGCCTGGCTCCACCAGAAACAGTTTTATGGAAAAAAGATAGACAGGGAATCAGTTGAAAGTTTAGTCCCCATCGTCTAGAGGCCTAGGACACCGCCCTTTCACGGCGGTAACAGGGGTTCGAACCCCCTTGGGGACGCCACCAAATATAAAGGGTTAGCGGATTTTCGCTAACCCTTTTTTATTTGAGACCGTAACTAACTTTCCCCTGGTTAAATCGATGTTTGCATCAAGCGTCGATCAGATAGTATTCGAAATTGACATCCCCTGATTCTGACCACACAATTGCAAGAATGGGATAACCCTTAGGAGTTAGGACAATGTATATCGCAATGAATCGCTTTAAGATTAAATTGGGTGAAGAGGAAACCTTCGAAAATATTTGGCGTCAACGTGAGAGTTATCTTGATGATGTCCATGGCTTTAAAGAATTTCATCTACTCAGAGGGCCTAGTAACGATGAATACACGTTGTATGCGTCACATTCGCAATGGGATTCGCATGAAGTATTTGAAGCTTGGACCAAATCTGATAATTTCCGCAAAGCCCATGCGCAAGCAGGTGCTTCGAAACCTGTCTATTTGAACCATCCACAATTCGAAGGGTTTGAAGTGGTATTGTGATAGTGCTTTTTAATTTAACCAATTGGTTAAATCATGTCTGATCAAACCAGCGGATAAAATCATGCTCCTCACAATGATTGTTTGGGCGACCGATTGTATAGTGTACAAGTCTGCAAGCGACCGGTCTAAGTTGCAAAAATCCTTAAATAGTCATCAGCAGGCCGATGCTTAGCGTGCGAAAATTCGTGCGCCAGGGTTTAATCAGCGAAAATAAAAAAACAGCGTTAGTGATATAGCTGCGGTAGATAAAATGTTCCCACGAGCACCTTGGATAGAAGCTCGCGTCATCTGAATCTAACGCATTTGGTCTAGACAGACTAATTTAATCTTGCTTGTCTTGTTCCCGATTTTTCATCCGTTCAAGGCGATATCCATGTTGGTAAACCGGGCTTAGACGCCATCCGATGTCCGGTGAAATACCCAATTTCTTCCGGATCCTACTGACATGCGTGTCTACCGTGCGTGTATTAATGTCGGCGTTAATCCCCCAAACATTTTCTAGAATATAAGAGCGTGAAAGAATTCGCCCGTAGTGTCGAAACATAAAAACAGCGAGATCAAATTCTATATGGGTTAACGTAACTTCTTGGCCATCCCGCTCTAGTACACGGTGTTCACAATCGATGCTAAACGGCTCGAATTCTAGATTGCTCTGCAACGATTCATTACTTAATGAACGACGTCCAACCGCTTCAATTCGGGCCAAAAGTTCACGGCGTTTTAACGGTTTAGCCATATAGTCATCCGCACCCTGGGACAGGACTTGTACGACATCCTCTTCACGATCCATTTGGGTGGTAAATACTACAGGGATTTGCCATTCCATATTTTCGCGCACCCATTGCAAGACTTCGATGCCGCTCATATCAGGAACTAGCCAATCCAAAACCAACATGTCATAGGTATGACGTTTGATTCCCTGCACGAATTTTCGCCCGCTGTCATAAACATCGCACTTATGCCCAGGCTCTATCAGCCATTCTTTGATCATAAGGGCCTGGTCCTGATCGTCTTCTAAGAAAGCGATATACAAATCTATCTCCTGAGTATTTATTATCTTATCCAATCTAACACGCTGTAGATCCAGTCGCCAGTTATAGGTCGATTTTGACGTTTTGCGGCATGTTTAAGCGATAAACCCGTCGAGATACGATCAAATCGATAATTTTCGCGGTAAAGTGATTAGTTCAGAATACGTAGTCGAATATTAATCGATAAACATCGTTGACGCAGTAAACCGGTGACAGATCATAATTCTGCCGATGATAGTGATATTCGATCGAACATACTCCCACCCAAATCAACACAAGATGTCGGAGGCAAACAAAACCTGTTTGATTATTCGAGGTTAACGCTGATAATACCCGATCTTTCTCGGGTTGAATAAAGAGTTGTTTAATGACACAAAACACATCCAGCGATTCCAACGAAACGGATTCAAAAAATTCGGGCACCGTCGATAAAATTCGTGGCTTGTTGTTTGGTGAACAGCAGGCTGAATACGAACAGCGATTTATGGAGCTTGAGGCAAGCTTTCTACGAAGTAATAAACAAACTGCACAAACCGAGCGAACCATCAATGAGATCAATATACGCCTAGAATCCGAACAACGCATTCGCGATACCGCCGATATTTTACCTGATTCCATGTATGTCGCAGCAGATGCGAACGAGCGATTAGCCGATTCAATGAGTAAACCAATGGAAGGTTGTATTCGAACCGTTATTCGTAAAGATCCGGACCAATTTGCGGATGCCCTATTTCCGGTAATGGGGCCTGCAATACGAAAGTCTATCAATGAAACGCTAAAATCGTTTCTTCAATCCATGAACCAAGTCATCGAACAAAGTATGTCTCCAGAAGCATTGCGCTGGCGTTTGGAAGCAAAACGTTGCGGTGTGCCATTCTCGGAAATCGTATTAAAACAAACGTTGCTTTATCGAGTTGACGAAGTATTCCTGATCCAACAGGGCAGCGGATTGGTTATTGACTATGTTTCACATCCAAATGTAAAACCCAGGGATAGTGATGCCATCTCGGCGATGTTAACGGTAATTAAAGACTTTAGCCGGGATTCTTTTTCAGGGGAACCCGGAGATACACTGGCTACAGTCGAATTTGGGGAAAGAACATTGTGGATCTTCGAAGGACCGAAAGCACTATTGGCTTGTGTGATCTTAGGGGTTGCGCCGACGTCAACGAGAGAGAGGTTTCAAACCGTGCTCGAACAAGCGCACCGTGAATTTAGCGCGGAACTAGAGGGCTTCGACGGTAATAGAGGCAAACTTGCACCGGTTAGTAATTTACTTGAAAACTGCCTGGTGGAACAAGCGCGCGAAAACAAGCATCCGGCAGAAGCTAAGAGATTTTTTTCCAAACCGATTACTTACGTATTGCTAGGTGTGTTATTTTTTTCGATCTATCTGTTGTGGCAATTTTTTGCCGAACGACACCGAATTGATAGTC
Source organism: uncultured Methylococcaceae bacterium (assembly GCA_964619885.1). Taxonomy (GTDB): domain Bacteria; phylum Pseudomonadota; class Gammaproteobacteria; order Methylococcales; family UBA1147; genus CAZUGA01. The sequence continues at coordinate 10,494 of CAZUGA010000049.1, read as the reverse complement.
TGAGTAATGAACTCAATGATATGCCGGGGATCGTAGTTTTTGATAGCCACCAAACTGACGGTAAACTGGTTGTCGACGGTATGGTCGATCCGCTGGTGCTTCCATTAGCTGATATCGTCGTTAAGCATGGTTTCGAGGCCGATGAGGTTGATTTTAATTTTAGTCTTTTCCAATCGTTGGAACCGGAATTAGCGATTAAGCGTGCTAAAAAATTATTGCAACCACCCGACTCAGTGCAATTTACGGCAAAAGAAAACCAGCTGGTTGCGACAGGCGAGGCGAGCCAGGAATGGATCGAATACTCTCATGCTTTAAAACAACGGCTCCCCGGTTTCACTGATATGGATTTGTCTGGTGTTTCGCTGGATGCAGAGGCGCGATTACGGCAGATTCAAAAAATTCTAGTGCCCCCCGATTCTATCAAGCTAAGATTGAATGGCGATATTTTGGCGATCTCGGGTAGTGCACCGTGGGCCTGGATTCACCGCCTACCTAAAGCCAAGCAAAGCTTGCCGAATATTAACCACTTTGAAGTAGCGCAACAAGACGGACTTGAAGCAGATGAATGGCTTCGGGCATTAGAAATTATCGAACGTCTAAATGATAGTCAGCTGTTTTTTGAAGACGGAACCAATTTGGAATCAGAATCTAGTGTCAAGATCAGCGCTTTGGTTAAAGAATTAATAAAATTACAGAAATTGTCAGTGCTGTTGGGATCCAAAATTGAAATGCATCTTACCGGTTATACAGACGGAACGGGTGAAACGGGTAAAAACAAGAGCTTGGCGTTGGCTCGCTCGGAAACTGTGAAAAACTTATTGTTGGCAAGTGGTTTATCTTCTGATCACATTAGCACTGAAGGCACACAGAATTTATCAGTCGATGGTAATTTCGATCAAACTCTACGGAGGGTGGATGTCGTAGTTACTGCCAGCAAACCCAAATCAATTTTAACAGATTAAAATTGAGCCAACCGATTATCAATTATGAGTAAAAAGACAATTATAACAAAGAAAATCTGTCTATTGGGTAGTTTTTCGGTTGGAAAGACCAGCTTGGTGGCACGTTTTGTTCGCCACACATTTTCGGAGAAATATTTAACGACGGTCGGAGTCAAAATCGATAGCAAACTGATCGATATTTCGGAGGAAATGGCCTTAAAACTTGTCGTTTGGGATATTGCCGGTGCCGATGAATTTAGTGGCACCGACGTGAACTACTTGCGCGGCTCAGCCGGAATATTCTACGTGGTCGATGGGACCCGTAAAGAAACTTTGGATGCCATTACCGAATTAAAGCAAATTGTCGATGATAACGTTGGTGAATGCGCGATGGTTTGTGCGTTTAACAAAGCAGACTTGGAAACAAAGTGGGAAGTAAGCAGTGAAGATATTGATAATTTGACTAGCAGCGGAATATCAAGTTTCAAAACAAGTGCGAAAACCGGTGAAAATGTGGAAGCGGCGTTTACAAAATTATCCAGCATATTGATCTGAAATGACCCGCACGCCAGCCAATATGTATCGAAATATTCGGACCTGGGTCTTCGAACAAACTTATCCATTGAGTTTATTGGTCGATCCGATGCGAACCGTTCAAGTATGTTTGGGGGATTTATCGCATTACGGGTATAGAGCTTTTAATGATGGTGAAGATTGTATCGATCAAATGCCTTTTTTATTCGGATTGGATTTTGCCGAAGCAATCGAATTGAAATTTGTGGAGACTCCGAATGGCAACACTGCACATGTTCAGGTGTTACCGTTAAGTGGATCTACCCAAATTATTTTAATTGACGCAACAGAACAAAAAAGAATGCAGCTCAAGATGCAACAGAAAGCCAACGAGCTCTATCTGTTACATCAAGAACAGACTAAAACAATGCAGGCGATGCGAGTTCTGGAAGCTGAATTAGAGAAAAAAAATCGCGAGGCGGAAAAAGCCAATCAGTTAAAAAGCCGATTTATTGCCAATATGTCGCATGAATTCCGCACGCCATTGACCGGAATTTTAGGTTTCACCGATTTGATTCAGCAAGAGATTCATAGCGATCCGATTTACTCGGAGTATATTACCGCGGTGGAACATGGCGCCAAACACCTACTTAATTTGGTCGAAAATTTACTCGATCAGGCGCAAATAGAATCATCCAGTGTTGAAATTCACCCGACCAAAACCCTGTTAAAAGAATTATTCGTAGAAATTGAAGCGGGGTTCTTGTCATTGGCGAAAAGCCGTGCTATCGAATTTAAGCTTGCCACAACAGAGTTACCGGAGTTGGTCAGTATCGATGACCTACGCTTGCGGCAAATTATCGTGAATCTTGTCGGGAATGCAATTAAATTTACCAAACAGGGCAGTGTATCGCTCATGGCGTCCTGGGCAGACGAGGAATTGACGGTTGCGGTCAAAGATACCGGTTGTGGAATAGCCAAGACATCCCAGGCGAAAATTTTCAAAGCATTTGAAAAACTGGAAGATAAACCAGGTTCCGGTTTAGGGCTTTCTATCGTGAAACATTTGGTGGAAAAGATGGACGGTCGGATTATGTTGGAATCAAGCGAAGGTCGAGGAAGCCGTTTTGAAGTGGTTTTACCGGCACCAAAGATGAGCTCATCTAGCTCTAAATTACCTTCAGAACCGTTGGTTAGAAAGGAAATAAAAATTTCATGCAAACTTCTGGTGGTCGAAGACAATCCAGATATCTTACAGCTTTTGCGTACCGTATTGGAGAATGCCGAGTGTAATATTATTGAGTCCGTTGATGGAGTTGATGCAATTAACCAAGCGTTTGTGGAACAACCGGACTTGGTTTTGATGGACTTGAACCTACCGATGTTGAGTGGTTACGACGCCGCCCGCAAGTTGAGATCAGGCGGATTCACCAAACCGATATTTGCGCTAAGCGCATCTACATCGGCGGATCACAAAAAACGTGCTTTACAAGCAGGCTGCAACGAGTATGTGATCAAACCCTTCGATGTTCCACTTTTACTAAAAAAGATCCAACAATTTGTTAATCCGCCGGTATGTTCTGAGGCGATCTCGCAACATCAAGAAGAACTAAATGCGCGGTATAGCGCTTCATTTTCTGACAAACTACTTCGATTGGAAAGTGCATGGAACGTCGCACGGGAAAATCAATGGAAGGCTGCTGCAGTCACAGAATTACGTCAATTCGTACACAATCTTGCTGGGTCGGCGGGTCTGTATGGTTATCACACGATTTCCAATATATCAAAACAGATCGATAATTTGATTTACGATATTAGCCACACTGATGGGTTAATTAGCGGCGTCGATACCGATCGTCTTAATAATATGCTTGATGAGTTAAGAGGGTTGTTGAAAAACGCCGACATGGCATCCAAGCTCAACTAAATTGTTCCGTTGCATGCAGACATGGTATCGAATCGAAACTTAAAATATGATGCCTGGGACTGGAATCTATCCCTAATCGAATAGAGCTACGTTAGCAAACGACATGCTAGCTGCGGCGTTTCTTTTGCTTGTTTTTATACATTTCTTCGTCGGCCTGTGATAAGAGTTTTTCAAGGGATGTATCACCGCCGTCATATGCAGTAACACCAATACTAATCGACAGCGGAAATTTTTCCGTCGATTTTAAATTCCATATATTCGTCGCGTGCTGTAATCGTTGTATCAACCTGTCTGCGCAGTCCCAGCCACTTTGCATAACCATCGCGGCGAATTCATCGCCTCCCAGTCGAGCAAGGATATCGCTACCACGAAACACATGGCGTAATATTTCTGAAACATCAACAATTGCCCGATCTCCGGCATTATGGCCAGCGTTGTCATTGATGGTCTTTAGACCATCCATATCGACGCAAAAAAGCAAAAGAGATTGGTTTGTGCACATCGCTTGCAGCCATTGTTTATCGGCAAAAAGATTGAAACCACGGCGATTGTACAATCCGGTAAGCTCGTCTACATAAGCCATGCGTTCTAATTTATGATTGACGCGTTTAACATCTCGCACTTGTTGTACAACAGAGCGTAGTCCCTCGTACTCATCGGAAACGACCTGGATTAGGAGGATGTGTTGTTCATTCCAGGTCAGAGCAGTCGCTTCGAAGGCTTGTTCGTTTTCATCCGCATCGGTTTCTATCCATTGACCGGATCGAATTTTACTAGGAATTTTGTTGCACCAACATACTCGCGAGTCGATCAAAAAGTTTTCCATAAACGAACCAGGAAAATCAAAATAAACGCGGTCATTACGGGTTTTTCTTCCCAATTGATTCAACCAGTGCGGAGGGCAACCCAAGGTCATAAAGGCGTTATCAGGCAATTCGACCATCACGGCTAAGTCCATGGCTTGAATAATACCGGGCAGTAAATTGGTATTCCAGAGCTGGGCTGTCATGGTATTTTTTTTCGAACATTCCGATAGTTCCTCACCCATTACAGACCTCTTCATTCTTAAACCATTTACGAAATATTTTCGTTTCTGAAATCTGACTTAGTGCTTAATGCCTAAAGCTGTTGTGATCGGATTCAGATAGAATCATTCCATACGTTCAGTTTATACGGACTCGGGATTTTGGTTTGTTACACTATGTAACGCGGTGTTAATAAGTGTGGATCTTGCCAATAGACTGGAAGACAGCGAAAATTCGTGTTAAATATTGACGTGTAAATGGTTTTTGTGATTTGTTTTTTCAATTTGATTTAAAAACGTTATGTTAGATGCAATCATTAGTTTTTTTGAGACCAACATCAGTTCTACTGGTGGGCAAGCGGTCGAATCGGAGCGTACATTGAGATTGGCTACGGCAGCATTGTTAGTCGAAGTCATGCATATGGATCACAGCGTCGACGAAACGGAACAACTGATGGTTAGAAATATCATTATCGATGATTACGACTTATCTGAAGCAGAAGCCGATCAGTTAATCGATCTAGCACAACGGGAAATCGAAGATGCGACCGATTACTACCAGTTTACTTCGTTAATCAACAAATCGTTGGAACTGACGGCTAAGGTTAAAATTGTTGAGGATTTGTGGCGCGTAGCCTTTGCCGATAACCAGTTAGATTGCTACGAAGAGCACATGATTCGAAAAGTAGCAGAATTACTATACGTGCCGCACCGGGAGTTTATCGCAGCCAAACACCGTGTAGATAATAGAATTGATCGTTAGTGAGGAAATCAACTAAGATTGATGATTCACACTCTTAATAAACTAGGCGTTGAGTGCAACGTCGGCGACAATTACTTGATTGCGGCCAGATTCTTTAGCTTGATATAAGGCCTTATCTGCCCGTTCAATCAGGCTTTCTACTGTGTCTCCAACTCGCAATGCAGATACACCAATAGATATGGTGACTTGACCGATGGATTCCCCGCTATCTTTACGTTGTAACCGGCTTTTAGCCAAGGCCTCACGGATTTCGTTGGCTGTTTTAGTAGCTTGTACCTGGTCCACCTGGTGCAGCAGAATTGCCATTTCTTCACCACCGTAGCGCGCTGCCATGCCTCCGTCCTTAACGAACTGTTGCAACAGTTTTGAGGTATAACGCAAAACTTTGTCACCGACCAGGTGTCCGTAGTTGTCATTGATGCGTTTGAAATGGTCGATATCCAGCAGCAACAAAAAGGTTGTATCGACGGATGCTTGTGCATTTTCAATAAGCGAATCCATTTCCATATCAAAAGCTCGTCTGTTCAATAATCCAGTTAGTGCATCAGTTTTGGCCGTTTCCTTCATCTGCTCCAACTCTTGGCGCAAAATTTCTACTTCTTTATTTGTTTCGTTCAAGCGCGATTTTAAGCCGCCACTTGCGTCAACCAGCTGCTTTGTTTCAGCAATAATGCCTTGTACAATATCCTTAACGTCTGCGATGTTATCGGCGCCCGACAATTTGACCGATTGATCGGTAAAATTCGCTGCGCTATTGTTCGCGGTATTTTCCGTTATTTCTATATTGCTCAATGTTTGATGAACCAGGTCATTTAATCCTTTGCCTATTGCGTCGAACTTGTCTGATGCACCATTCAATACAAATTGCTTGTACAATTGCTGGGTAATTTCGGGTGTCAGCGGTTGTTCATCGTTAATCTGATCGTCTAAAACTTCCTGTAGTGGCGCGTTTTTTCCAGAAACGTATTCGTAACAAACTGAATAATTGATTGGATTCGCCGGCATTTTACATTTGGACAATAACGGCAATACCATCCGCAAGTATTCAGCGGCTTTATCTGGACATTCGTGATAATCGGGAATGATAGAGTCAGAATTATTCATAGATACTGGATTTCTCTTTGTGCGTTCAATACCAAGAAGGATGTATGCAAGCTTCGATAACAAATTTACTCCTACTAAATGTAGTTGATATTTAGACAATGGGAAAGTTGATTCATCAATATCGTCGGTCTATTGAAACCTGTCTGAGAAAGGATCAATCCAGGTTGCACCAGCGTTTAAGCAAGCTTCTCAAAGCCAGCTCTAAGGGATTAGACGTCGAACAAGAATATTGTAAATTGCAACGTGCGATTGATAATTCGGCGTATTTGCGGCAATGCCGCGTCGAAAGTCTTCCCCAGCTTAGCTATCCCGATTTACCCATAACGCAAAAAAAGAACGACATATCGGCAGCGCTAAAAAACAATCAGGTTCTTATCCTTTGTGGAGAAACGGGTTCTGGTAAAACCACTCAATTGCCCAAAATCTGTTTGGAAATAGGCAGCGGTACCGCTGGCATGATCGGGCACACCCAGCCGCGGCGTATTGCCGCTCGAACTGTTGCAGCAAGAATTGCGCAAGAACTGGGTCAAAGTGTTGGTGGTGTTGTCGGCTATAAATTTCGCTTTCAGGATAAAAGTAAGCCGGAAACACTGGTCAAGCTGATGACTGACGGCATTTTACTCGCCGAGATTCAATCAGATCCAAAGCTTGAATCTTACGATACGATTATCCTTGATGAAGCTCACGAACGTAGTCTGAATATTGATTTTCTACTGGGTTATCTGAAATGGTTATTGCCCAAGCGTCCGGATCTAAAAGTGATCGTTACGTCCGCGACCATAGATCCTAAAAGGTTTTCAGAACATTTCGATAACGCACCGATAATCGAGGTTTCCGGTCGTAGCTTTCCGGTTGAAATTCGCTATCGAATTCCGACCGATGAAGGAGATAAGGATGGCGAGAGTGATGGTATTCAAGCGGTCGTCGGTGCAGTCAATGAGCTTCGACAGGAACCTGCCGGCGATATATTGGTGTTTTTGAGCGGCGAACGTGAAATTCGCGAGGTCGACGAGGCATTACGTAAACGTCTATACCGGGATTGTGAAATTTTACCCTTATATTCAAGGCTTAGTGGCAAGGAACAACAACGTATATTTGCTCCACACAAACGTCAACGAATTGTTCTTGCAACGAATGTCGCGGAAACCTCGCTAACTGTTCCTGGTATTCGATATGTTGTCGATAGCGGATTTGCCAGGATTAGCCGTTATAATTTTCGCAGTAAAATTCAACGTTTGCCGATAGAGAAAATTTCCCAGGCGAGTGCGAATCAACGGGCAGGCCGCTGCGGACGTCTTGGGCCGGGAATATGCATTCGACTTTTTTCCGAAGATGATTTTAAAACCAGGCCGGTATATACCGAGCCGGAAATTTTGCGGACCAACCTGGCTTCTGTGGTCTTACGAATGAAATCGATGAATTTCGGAAGCATCTCCAATTTTCCTTTCCTTGAATCACCCGATGACCGGATGATACGGGATGGATTCAAGTTGCTCCACGAATTACAAGCCTTGGATCAACAACAGGCGTTGAGTTCCATCGGACATAAGCTAGCCCGTATTCCTATTGATCCCAGTCTAGGCCGGATGTTAGTCGAAGCAGCAACGGAAAACTGTTTAAAAGAGATTGCGGTAATTACCGCGGTGTTAAGCATACAAGATCCACGCGAAAGACCAGCAGATCGTGGTCAACTTGCCGATCAAAAGCACGCGCAATTTCATGCGGAAAATTCAGATTTTATGGGATTTTTGCAGTTGTGGAATGATATTAGTGCGCGCAAAAAGGAATTGTCGAAGAACAAGCTGCGCGCGTATTGTCGGGCAAATTTTTTGTCTTATATTCGGATCAGAGAATGGGAAGATATCCATTCTCAATTGGTGAGGTTGATCAAAAATGATCTGGGATATAAGCTCAATCAGATTGACGCGGGATACGACGAAATACACCGGGCGCTATTATCTGGATTGATCTCAAACATTGGTTTTAAGCATGAACAATCGGAGTATTTGGGTGCGAGAAACTTGAAGTTCTTTATCCATCCCGGATCCAGCCTTTTCAAGGCTAGGCCAAAATGGATGATGGCTGCAGAGCAAGTGGAAACCAGCCGAATTTACGCGAGGAATGTCGCGAAAATTAATCCGGAATGGATTGAAAAGTTGGCGGCGCACCTAATCAAGCATGAACATTATGAGCCGCACTGGCAAAAAAAATCCGCGCGCGTAGCGATTTTTCAAAGGACATTATTGTATGGTATCACCCTGCAAAGCGGCCGCAGAATACCGTATGAACGCATCAATGCTGCCGGGGCAAGAGAAATATTCATACGCTCGGCGTTGGTTAACCAGGATTATCATTGTAATGCAGCTTTTTTTAGTTATAACCAACAACTGTTAGATTCTTTAGGGTATTTGCAGCATAAGGGTAGGCGGGTCGATTTGATTGCTAATGAAGATGCGATCTATGATTTTTTTGACCAAAAAATCCCACCTAAAGTGGTTGATGGAAATAGTTTCGACCGTTGGCGTAGAAAAAAAGAACGAACAGATCCAGATTACTTGCAACTAAGTAAATCAGATATTACTGGAGCCCATGACGATTCCATAGATCATATCAATTATCCTGATGAGCTTAGCTTGGGCCCTCTAACCATACGGTTGGAATACCGTTTCGAACCCAACCATGTCGACGATGGGATAACCGCAATCATTCCAATCCATCAACTGGCCCAGCTGTCCGTGGAGCCGTTCGAATGGTTGGTCCCCGGGTTATTGCTTGAAAAGGTTGTGGCTTTGATAAAAATCCTACCCAAGTCTATACGGCGCAATTATGTTCCAGTCCCCGAGTATGCGAATCAATTCTTGCAGGAAACCGATATAGGTGGGGGGTCTCTGTATAAAGCTTTAGCTCAATTCTTGGCAAGCGTGAGAAAACTGTCCATTGACACGAGTAATTGGGCAGATAAAAACTTAGCCGATCATTTGCGTATGAATTTTCGTGTCGTTGACGATCGCGGAAAAACGCTCGCACACGCCAGAGATTTAAACGCTTTACAGAAAAAATTGATTGCCCAATCCAAAACCCATTTTGAAACTATAGCGCAACAAGAGATGTCGAAAACTGGATGCACCCAATGGGAGTTTGGAATACTGCCTGAAAAATTCAAAATCATCCGGGATGATGCTGAATTTTATGGTTTTCCAGCATTGATCGACGAAGTAAGTAGCGTGGGATTGAAGTTGGTCGATACGCAGGATAGGGCGGCAACATATCATCACAATGGTTTGGTTCGACTTTTTAGCTTCTCACTGCGAAAACAATGCAAATCTCTAAAAAAGATCTTTAATTTTGGTTCTGCTGCAACTTTGATTTATAAACGAATACCTGACCACCCACTTATACCGGAAAACAAAACACAGAAATACGCAGAGCTTTATGATGATTTGATTTATTTGGCAATTAAAACAACGTTTGTCAGTGATCTGCCGGATATACGTACTGCCGACCAATTTGATCAACGATTAATCAACAACAAATCGAATCTGGTAGCGACTGCAAACACGATTCGTGATATCGCGAAAAAAATTATTGACCTGTACACCAAAGTCTTAGAAAAATTGGCGTTACTCGACGATTCCTCCGTTATCAAACTGGATGTGCAAGAACAGATCAATTTGCTTTTATATGCACGATTTTTTATGCAAACACCTTTGAAACGATTGACCGAATATCCGAGATACTTAAAGGCAATAATACTGCGTTTGGAGAGAGTCACATTCGATAGCATGAAAGACCAACGGCAATTGCAGGAATTACAACCGATTTGGACGCGCTATTGGGCGTCGGTGAGCAGTGGATTCAATCACGCTGTAAACGACGATGAATTTCGTTGGAGCCTTGAAGAATTCCGCGTTTCATTGTTCGCGCAAAGCTTAAAAACTGCGTATCCGGTATCGCGAAAACGCTTGGAGAAATCTTGGCAGGCGCGCGCATAGCAAGTTGTCTAAGCTTATCTATTCTCACACCAATCGTTATTTTCAATTGCGGATAACCCAATAACTTGGATCCGTTTATCTAGTCATGACATCGATGGAATTAACCATCTAGTCATCGGAAGTGGACAATTGTAATTTTGACGTACGTCCAATTAGGTGTAGTTTTTAAGGTAATTTTAACCTGAATCCGTGACTTCAACCCCGGACAAAGGGTCTAAAGCACTGAAAAA
>CAZUGA010000048.1:0-32768 GCA_964619885.1 uncultured Methylococcaceae bacterium | reverse complement strand
ACGGAGAATATCAGTTCACAACTATTTCTATAGATGGTACGGACGGACGCTTACCGAGAAACGAGAAAATTAAACACCTTTTGGAAGACTAGCAACCAGGGTTTAAGATTGAGAACAAAGCGGAAAAACTGGAACCGACGGTGAAAATGGCTGCGTGATTTTTCAAAAACGACACGCGGTTTCTTTGTGCATTCATACCTACCCTGAATATCTCGATATCAATACCCAGAAAATATAATTGGAGTTTTAGGCTTAATCTACAAATTCAGGAACAAACAATAAATCCATAAGCTCGTTTAAAGAAGTTGATTCCAGCACTTTTTGGTTAGCAAAAACTGTACGAATTTTGATACAGTTTTGTTCCGATATCCCTGACCTTAAATTTTTCGCAAATTTTTGTTTAAGAAAAGGAAGTCCTTCTTGCCTCCGTCGTCTGTGGCCTAGAGGATATTGCACAGTTACGTTTTCAGTATGATTTCCGTCTTTGAAAAAAACCTGTATCGAATTCGCAATTGAACGCTTTTCCGGGTCGCTATAGTCTAAACTAAATTGCTTGTTTTCCTGAATTTCTATCTTGTTCCGCAATGCATCAACACGTGGATCCAGAGCGACTCGATCTTCATAATCATCCGCGGTGAGTCGCCCGAATATTAACGGAATCGCAACCATATATTGAATGCAGTGATCTCGGTCTGCCGGATTGTTCAATATACCTTTTTTATCAATAATTCGCATCGCTGGTTGTTGGGTTTGAAGCACGATTTTTGCAATTGCATCCCAACGATTTTTGATTTGAGGGAAGAGTTGCAACGCTGCTTCTACCGCGGTTTGGGCATGGAATTCTGCGGGAAAGGCAATTTTGAACAAAATATTTTCCATCACATAACTATCAAACCCTTGGTTCAGTTTAAAATCCTTGCGATTAAACAAGACATCATAAAAACCCCAATTTTTTGCAGTTAGGGCTGTTGGGTAGCCCATTTCGCCCTGCATCGTCAATAAGGCCAGACGAACGCCACGACTGGTTGCATCACCCGCCGCCCAACTTTTTCGAGAACCAGTATTGGGTGTATGCCGATAAGTCCGTAGAGCGCCGCCGTCAATCCAGGCATTTGAGACGGCATTGATAATTTGCTCGCGGCTGCCGCCAAGTATTCTAGTAACCACAGCGGCCGTTGCCACTCGAACCAACAAAACATGGTCCAGACCAACCCGATTAAAACTATTTTCCAGAGCAAGAATCCCTTGAATCTCATAAGCTTTGATCATCGCGGTAATAACATCACCGATCATTAGCGAACTTTTTCCATTGCTAATTTTTCTGCGGCTTAAATAATCGGCGATGGCCAGAATGCCTCCCAAATTATCAGAAGGATGACCCCATTCTGCAGCCAGCCAGGTATCATTAAAATCCAGCCAGCGTATCATGCTGCCGATATTAAATGCCGCTTGCACCGGGTCGAGTTGAAATGCTGTGCCTGGAACTCGTGCGCCGTCCGTTAATGTTGCTCCAGGTACAGTCGGGCCTAGTATTTTAGTACAGGCGGGATACGACAATGCCAGTACAGCACAGCCCAAAGAGTCCATCAGACAATACCTAGCAGTTTCGCGCGCGTTAGGGGTTTCGGCCTTATAGTCAATAACATAGTCGGCGATATCTTCAAGTAAAGCGTCCGCCTTTGGATACCTATTATCCGTTGAGTTGGAAATCGCCATCGACGCGGATAAATGTTTCAACTGCGCTGCGCAATTGGCTCAAAATGCCTATGGCCTGGACCGATATAATCGGCGGTAGGTCGAATAAGAGTATTGTTTTCCCGCTGCTCGAAAATATGCCCTGCCCAGCCGGCCATTCGAGAACAGACAAAAATCGGCGTAAACAAACAAGTTGGTATGTCCAAAAAGTGATAGGTTGAAGCACTATAAAAATCGAGGTTGGCAAATAGTTTTTTCTCACTCCACATCAGTTGTTCGATGGCTTCTGATATAGCAAAAATTTTCTCATTGGATGCCTGGGAAGATAGCTTTTTTGACCATTGTTTGATGATTGGATTACGAGGATCCGATGTCTTATAAACAGCATGCCCAAAACCCATAATTTTTTGTCGGTGTTGTAACTTTCCCATGATCCCTTTGGTCGCTTCCGCTGGAGTCGCATATTGGCTAATTAAAGCCATGGCAGCTTCATTTGCTCCACCGTGTAATGGGCCGCGCAAACTGCCAATGGCACCGCAAACAGCTGAGTAAAAATCGGACAAAGTCGAAGCACAAACCCGAGCGGTAAAAGTAGACGCGTTAAATTCATGTTCGGAATACAGAATTAACGAAACGTCCATCGCTCGTTGTGATAAAGAATCGGGCGTTGTGTCATGTAACAGATGCAATAAATGTCCTGCAATGGAATTGTCGTCGGTTTGGGTTTCAATTCTGACTCCATCATGACTGTATCGATACCAATAAACCATCATAGATGGCAATGCTGCTAATAAGCGATTGGCAATGTTGAATTGCTGTTCGAAACTTGTTTCAGGCTCTAAGATTCCAAGCATTGAACACCCGGTTCGTAGTACGTCCATTGGATTCGAGTCCGCCGGAATACGTTCTATTGTTTCTTTGAGTATTTGGGGTAGATTTCGTTGTCTGATTAATTGAGCTGTGAAGTGATCCAGTTCGCTCGCGCTCGGGAGTTTGCCCTGCAATAGCAGGAATGCCACTTCTTCAAAGGTTGCCTGTTCAGCTAATTCGGCAATGTCATAACCCCGATACGATAAACCGACTTTATCGTGACCTACAGAACACAGCGCCGTTTGACCGGCGGATTGGCCGCGTAGTCCGCTAGATTGATCGCTTGCAGTCATCAGGGTTTGAAATAGTCCCGTTCGGAACGGTTTGTATATTCAAAATATGGTTAGAACGGACATTTTTAGCCGTTGTTTTTGGTTTTGACGCGGGGCAGATCAAAAGGGACGATATTTTTTTCAACGTGTCCTGCGAATTTCCCTAGCATGATCTGTCTGCCACGTCTGGTCAAGACTCGTTGACGTTTTGCTGTGTTCATTTTTAGCTGTTGGAATAGCGTAGAAATCTGTGCGCCCGCCAGCAGACAATACTCATCTGCCAAAATAATTCCGCTCTGATCAGCGTCCTCAATCGCGCGACGACAGGTTGCGGTCATCACCGACAATAATGTCGCAATTTGAGCGCAATAGCCAAGCAAAACTTGCTGTCCTTCTAGCTGTTGTTCTGGTTTGAGGGGCGTTTCGGCTCGGCTGCTCTTCGTGAAAACCCGGTAATAATAGCGGATGTACTCGCCTAAAATTATCCGCACCAGCAGATACTTAAAATACCTTGTTTTTTTATCGATAAATTTCAGGTGTCGACGTATTTCTGGAGGGCAATCACAATTCTGTCGACTCGAATCTGACTTCATTAACGATCTTAGAAAGATTTTGCTGATGTTGACGGATCGATACAGATTTTCCCTAAGTGAAGCTTTGTTGGTCGATTGTTGGGAATATTGCAACAGCTCATCAAATAGACAGCGCATAATATAAAGTTTGAGTATATTGGAGCCACCTTCCCCAATTTTCATCATTCTTGCACTTCTAAACAAGCGTTCTACAGGTATCGGTGTTTCGCCGCGAAGCTTTTGCGAAGCATAGGTTTCGTAGCCTCTGCCACCTCTTAGTTGCAAAGTTTCATCGGCAATATCCACCAGGGCGTGCGAACTGAATAATTTGAGCATTGCGGCTTCAAGACGATAATCCGCATTCGATTGATCCGCGTATGCTGATACAAATTGTAAAAAGGCTTCGGTAGCATAAACGGTGGCATTCATTTCTACCAATTGCTTAGTATTCAACGCATGCTCGCCAATCGGTTTACCACCTTGCACTCGCTCAACACTCCACCATCGCGCCACCCGTTCCAATTGTTTCATCATACCGAGCGCAATTGCGGCAACATTGATACGCCCCGATCCCAGATTCATAAACGCGATTTTTAGCCCATGACCTATTTCACCGACCTGGTTGCGTTTTGGGATACGAACACCATCTAGCTTAATTGCCGCGTTCGGCAGCCCATGCCAGCCGCAGAACCGCAATGATTTGATTTCAATACCCGGTGTTTCCCGATCAACAATGAACGCTGTGATTCGATTACGAGGGTTAATGCGATCCAATTGCTCACCGGGATAGAGTACGACGGCGAGCATGATATAAATATCGGCAATCGTGCCCAAGGTCGTGAATAATTTACCACCCTTTTCCCAGTTACCGCTGAGCACATAATAGTCGTGCTGACCGGAAAGCATCGCGATCGTTTGCAGACGGCTTGGATCAGAACCTGTTTCGGCCGTAGTCAGGCAAAATGCGCCGGTTGCATCCTCGGACAGGCGGCGCAGGTAGTGACTGCATAATTCTTCGCTGGCGGGACTTAAACCACCATTTTGGGATTCGAGTTTCTTTAACGATAACAAACCCTGTGCGACACCCAATTGCTGCACGGAGACGATTAGAGCCAGCACCTCGCTCCAGCTACTTAATTTTTCTAATAGTCGTGAAAACCGGCATTGCGATAAGCCCAATCCGCCATATTTACGGGGAATTCGAGCGCGCATGCAACCAAGCGAGCGCAATCGGTGTAAATAGACTTCGGGAACTTTGGCATCCTTTTCGATCTTTTCCGGATCAACTTCATCGCATAACCACGGATCGATCGACTCTAGTAATGGATCTTTTTTTCCGGTTTCTGCATGCCAATGTTTCAGGCAATTCGATATTTCTTCATGGTTAACCAGCCCCAACAATAGCGGTGAATAGGGAGACGAAACCGGTTGCCGGTGGGCATCATCGAAGATTTCTTTGAAATGCCTATATTCTGTTTGATTCATCCAATTCTCCTAGTATCGGGGAATCCGCACCGGCGAATCACAAGCGTAAAGCTCCGTCCAACCGGATGACTTCACCATTGAGCATCGGATTATCAATAATATGTAGCGCTAGTGCCGCAAACTCCGATGGTTTGCCTAAGCGACGTGGAAATGGGATATTTTGTTCAATTTCGGTCCGCTTGTCTTCGCCAATTTGAGTGAATAACGGTGTTTCAAAAACACCGGGAGCAATGGCCATGACTCGAATGCCCGACTTTCCCAGTTCCCGGGCAATCGGTAACGTCATGCCGATAATGCCGGCTTTCGATGCGGCATACGCGGCCTGACCAATTTGTCCATCATAGGCAGCAATCGACGCGGTATTGAGTATCAATCCGCGTTCCCCATTTTTCTCGGGTTGGTTAACCGCCATGATCGGACAGGCCAGACGCATCACATTGAATGTTCCAATCAGATTCACGTCAATGCAACGGCGAAAACCAGCCAAATTAAACAGGTTACCATCCTTCTTCAGCAGCCGTTCCGCAACCAAAACCCCTGCACAATTGATAACGCCATGCAGTTTTTTGAAGTTTGCAAGCGTCAATCTAAGTGCCTGCACGATACTTGTTTCCTCGCTTACATCGGTGGTAATAAACAATGCCTGTTGGTTTAAATCTTTACTCAACGAATCACCCTTCTCGCTATCCTGATCTGCAATGACGACATAGGCTCCCGCTGCAACCAGTGCTTTAACCACTGCCCTTCCAAGGCCCGAGCTACCACCCGTAACGAAGAAGCAATGATCCAATATTTGCATAGCATCTAGATCGAATCGGCTACATATTCCGCCGGTATTTACCACCAACTTCAAACAGAGCATCCGTAATCTGCTTAAGCGAACAAACCCGAACCGTCTCCATTAACTCACAAAAGAGATTTTCATCACCAAGCGCTGCTTTTTTTAAACGGTTTAGCGCTCCAACCGCACGTTTTTTATGTTGTTGTTTGAATCGACGTAAACGTTCAATCTGGTTATTCCGTTCAATCTCAGTCGATTTCGCGAATTTGACATTCGGTTCGTTTTGTCGCGTTTCAGTGTGTGCTACATTGACCCCGACGATTGGCACGCTGCCGTCTTGCTTCCCGGCTTCATAGACCATGCTTTCTTGTTGAATGCGACTGCGCTGGTAACCGGTTTCCATGGCACCCAGGACCCCGCCGCGTTCTGACAATTTCTCGAATTCAGTGAGTACCGCCCGTTCCACTAAATCCGTTAGATACTCAATGATGAACGAACCTTGATTTGTATTTTCATTTTTCGCTAAGCCCCATTCTTTGTCGATGATCATCTGAATCGCCAGGGCCCGGCGCACCGTGTCTTCGGTTGGTGTTGTTTGCGCTTCATCTTTGGCATTGGTGTGCAAGCTGTTGCAATTATCATAGAGAGCGATCAAGGCTTGCAGGGTCGTGCGTATCTCATTGTAATCTAAAGTCTGAGCATGAAGAGACCGGCCGGATGTCTGCACATGATATTTAAGTTTTTGACTGCGTGCGCCGGCGCCGTAGCGCTCCCTGAGTGCGATCGCCCAGATTCTCCGTGCCACACGACCGATCACGGTATATTCAGGATCCATGCCGTTGGAAAAAAAGAAGGACAAACGATGGCCGAAATCATCAATGTCGAGACCTCTGGCAAGAAATGCTTCGACATAAGTGAAACCATTGGCTAACGTAAATGCCAATTGAGTAATGGGATTCGCACCAGCTTCAGCGATATGATAGCCGGATACGGATACCGAATAAAAATGAGCAATTTTCTGCGCCGCAAAATATTCCTGGATATCCCCCATCAATCTAAGACTGAAGCCGATGGAAAAAATACAGGTATTCTGTCCTTGGTCTTCTTTTAATATATCTGCCTGTAAGGTACCGCGAACACAAGCCAATGTACGGGATTTAATGTTGGCATACTCGTCCGGTTGGGGAGAGCGACTATTTTCGCTGGTAAATCTCGCAACCTGCTGATCGATCGCGGTATTGAAAAACATCGCCAGAATGGCTGGTGCCGGGCCATTAATCGTCATGGATACCGATGTTCTCGGGTCACATAAATTGAAACCTTCAAATAATGCTTTCATATCATCCAATGTTGCAACGGAAACTCCCGAATTACCGATTTTCCCATAAATATCGGGACGCTCGTCTGGATCAAAACCGTATAGGGTTACCGAATCAAACGCCGTCGATAATCGATTGACTTGTGAATGGCTCGTCAAGTATTTAAAACGGAGGTTGGTACGAGAAGGATCGCCTTCTCCAGCAAACATTCGGGTCGGTTCTTCGTCGCTTCGTTTGAACAAAAATACACCAGCAGTGTAAGGAAACTCGCCCGGCAGATTTTCCAACATCAACCATTTGAGCAGATCACCCGGTTCTGTAAAATTCGGCAGACAAACTTTGGGGATATTTAATCCCGATCTTGATTTGGTGTACGAAAGAGTCGCCATTTCGTGATCTGATAACCGAACGACTTCGGCTTTGTATAAGTTAACTTTGGATGGCCAATCGTCCAATAGCTGGGTACAGCGGGGATCGAGTTTTTGCTTTCTTTCCGCGATTAGATCATCCAAACATGCTTTATGCTCGACTGGTAACTTTTCTTGGGTGTTGCAAAACTGATTGAGCTCGCGAATATGCCGGCATTGGACGTCAATAAGGCGATGATACATTCTGACGGTTTCGGCAATTTCCTGCAGATAGCGCGATCGTTGATCAGGAATAATTGGGTGATTGTTGCTTGCAGCCTTGGTCGTGAAGCCCTTTTCTCGCGTGGGAAGCGGAAATTCATCCTTTGCCAGTTCGCACAGTAACCGTTGATAAAGCGCGCTGACTCCGGCATCGTTCATGCGTGACGCGATCGTACCGAACACAGGAAATTCAGCGCACGGCACATCGAATTCTTCATGGTTTCGCTGCATTTGTTTTTGCACATCCCGTAAAGCATCCTCGCTACCGTGACGATCGAACTTGTTGATCGCGACGATATCGGCGTAATCCAGAATACTGATTTTTTCGAGTTGACTGGCGGCACCGAACTCGGAAGTCATGACATAAAGCACGACATCAACAAATTCAACTATACCCGTATTTCCCTGACCAATTCCTGGCGTTTCCACAAGGATCAAATCAAAACCGAAGGAGATCATCGCATCGATACAATCCGGCAAATTTTCCGGAATTTCAGTTTGCGCTTCATGGGTCGCCATAGACCGCACAAAGATCCGATCTGAATCGATCGCGTTCATACGGATCCGATCACCAAGCAATGCACCGGCGGTCTTTTGCCGGGAAGGGTCAACGGCGATAACACCTATCTTAAGTTGGTCTGAATAATACTCCCGAAAGCGCCCGATTAATTCATCGCATAATGAGGATTTACCCGAACCACCCGGTCCTGTTACGCCGAGAATAGCGACGGTACTGCGCAACGAATTTGCTTTGCTGACGATTTGACGACGCTGCCTTGGAGTTAACTTCCCATGCTCAATCAACGACAATATCCGTGCCAGACTTGCCGAGCCCTGTAAGCGAAAATCCAAATTATTATCTGTCTTAACCCTTTTTTTTCGCTGCTCTAAGCACAACCCCATCATCTCCTCGACCATTCCCGCGATCCCAATCTTTTGCCCATCGTGCGGCGAGTAGATTCGTGCAACGCCGTATTTTTGCAGATAATCGATTTCATCTGCCTGGATAACACCGCCGCCACCGCCGAACACGAGAATCGAATCATTGTTCCGCGCCCTAAGCTGATCGATAAGATATTGATAATACTCAATATGGCCACCTTGATAGGAACTTACTGCGATACCGTCGACGTCTTCTTGAATGGCAGCGCTGACAATTTCCGAGACCGAGCGATTGTGCCCTAAATGAATAACTTCCCCGCCGTGACTTTGCAGGATTCTGCGTATGATGTTGATTGTCGCGTCATGGCCATCGAAGAGGCTGGTCGCGGTAACAAAACGTAGTCGTTTTATCGGTTCTACTTCTTGTACCCCGAAATAATTACTGACTAAGGCTGGTTTTACCATCGAGTTAACCCCGCTAGTTACCCTACCCCAAAAAATCGAATACTCAATCTAGGTCATTTTGAAATTACTCTATAACTCTCTTATAAAGTATTCATTTGGTCGCATTTACTTCGATCTATAGCCTTGTTCTCGCGATCATTAAAGCGACCTGAATACAGATTCGAATACTCTGAATGATTATAAATTAGAACCTTTTAAACCCCTTGAGTTCCTAACTTAGAGATTATCTCTGGAACTCCTAGCAAAAGAGATTAGTCAAAACCAATGGTCGAATAGAATCATCAATCGACGACTTAAATTATTTTCACAAATCATAAAAAACGATGTCAGAGCAACACAATACGGTGGTTATTACTGGGTTTGCCCGTACACCGTTAGGGCATTTTCAAGGTAGCCTCAAAATGCATTCGGCAACGGAGCTAGGCGCAATCGCTATCGAAGCCGCAGTGCGCCGCTCAGGCGTCGACCCAACCCTAGTCGATGAGGTGCTGATGGGTTGTGTATTGAGTGCCGGCTTAGGTCAGGCTCCTGCCAGACAAGCTGCGTTCATAAGCGGACTACCGCTCCCGATCGGCTGCACAACGATCAATAAGATGTGCGGTTCCGGAATGAAAGCGATCATGTTGGCAAACGACGCGATCAAGGCGCAGCAAGCGAAAACAATCGTTGCGGGAGGCATGGAAAGTATGAGTAACACGCCATATTTGTTACCGAAAATCCATGAAGGTTTGCAACCCGGGCATCGACAGTTGACCGATCACACGCTTTTTGACGGATTACAAGACCCGATTGAAGAAAAGTTGATGGGGTGTTATGCCGAAAATTGTGCTGAGCGTTACGAGATTACCAGGAAGCAGCAAGATGAATTCGCAAGGCAATCCCTACTTCGAGCGCAAACTGCGATACGAAAAGGATATTTTGACAATGAAATAGAACCCGTTCCAGGTCAGTGCAATGGTCGGTTGGCCACCATAAAACAGGATGAACATCCATTGACGGTGGATGCCAATAAAATCGTCGATCTTAAACCGGTATTTAAACCGGCAGGCACTGTAACCGCCGCGAATTCCAGTTGTATATCCGACGGTGCGGCTGCGCTGGTATTAATGTCCGAATCGGAAGCCATCAATGTTCAGGTCAAACCGTTAGCGAAAATAATCGCCCAGCAAACTTTTGCACAACATCCTGCTTGGTTCACGACTTCGCCAATTTTCGCGATCGAGAAGCTACTGGAGAGATTATCGCTAAAAGTTACCGATATCGATTTGTTTGAGATCAATGAAGCGTTTGCCGTGGTGGTATTAGCAGCCGTCCGGCGATTAAATCTCAATATGAATAAAGTAAATATTCATGGTGGCGCCTGCGCTCTGGGTCACCCTATTGGCGCCTCAGGCGCGCGCATCATTGTCACCTTATTGGCAGCCCTCCAGCGCTACGATTTACATCGGGGGTTGGCTGCAATTTGCATCGCTGGCGGCGAGGCAACCGCGCTCATACTAGAACGATGACGGTCATCGAATCCCATATCGATACTGGCAGCGAAACATTCGCCAGCAATGTTGCGGCGATGCAGAGTTTGGTGGACGACTGGCGCGATAAACTTGAGACTATCTTGCATGGTGGTTCTGCACAAGCTCGAAAAAAGCACACCGAACGTGGCAAACTCTTCGTCAGAGACCGGATTACACATCTACTGGATAATGATTCAACGTTTTTGGAATTTTCGCAGTTTGCCGGTTACCGGGTCTATGACGACGACGTACCCTCGGCGGGGATAATCACCGGAATTGGACGCATTGAGAAACGTGAATGTGTCGTCGTCGCCAATGATGCCACGGTTAAAGGCGGCGCCTATTATCCGCTCACCGTAAAAAAACATTTACGCGCCCAGGAAATTGCAGAACAGAATCACCTACCCTGTATTTTTCTAGTCGATTCTGGGGGTGCGTTCCTCCCCGAACAAGCAAAAGTTTTTCCAGACAAAAATCATTTTGGCCGAATTTTTTTTAACCAGGCGCAGATGTCAGCAAAAGGGATCCCGCAGATTGCGGTGGTCATGGGATCATGTACTGCTGGAGGTGCCTACATTCCCGCGATGAGCGACGAGACGATCATCGTCAAAAACCAAGGAACGATTTTTCTAGCTGGCCCGCCTTTAGTTAAAGCCGCAACTGGAGAACGAGTGGACGCAGAAGCCTTAGGAGGGGCGGAAATACACGCAAAATTTTCCGGCCTGGTCGACCACGTTGCCGAAAACGATCAGCAAGCACTGAGCGTCGCCAGACGAATTGTCACCGGGTTGCCGCATGAAAGTCATCAATCAACCCTGAATCAGTCGGAAGTTGCCACGCCACTCTATCCCTCAGACGAAATCTACGGCATCGTACCTCCCGATTTTCGGCATCCTTACGATTTCCGCGAAGTGATCGCTCGGATTACCGATGGTAGTGAATTCGACGAATTCAAACAGCAATTTGGTGTAACTCTGGTGTGCGGATTTGCGCGAATTTTTGGGCGTACAATCGGTATTGTGGGAAATAATGGGGTGTTATATTCAGAATCAGCCCTCAAAGGAACACATTTCATTGAACTATGCTGTCAACGCAAAATTCCACTGGTATTTTTTCAAAACATTACCGGCTTTATGGTGGGCAGCCAGGTCGAAATCGGCGGAATTGCTAAGCACGGCGCCAAAATGGTGATGGCGGTGGCCTGTGCCAACGTCCCGAAAATAACCATTATCATTGGTGGCAGTTTTGGCGCCGGCAACTATGCGATGTGTGGGCGCGCTTATTCACCTAGGTTTTTATGGACTTGGCCCAATGCCAGAATCGGTATCATGGGTGGAGAGCAAGCCGCGACCGTTTTGACACAAATTAAGCGTGAAAAGATTGAAGTTCAAGGTGCTAACTGGGCAGCCGAAGCGGAAGAAAATTGCATGAGACCGATACGCGAACTATACGAAACAGAGGGACACCCGTACTACGCGAGTGCTCGGATATGGGACGACGGCATAATCGACCCTGCCGACACTAGAAATTATATTGGCTTAAGTTTGTCGGCCGCAATGCACGAACCCGTAGCGGAAAGTCGTTTCGGGGTTTTTCGAATGTGAGACGGAACCCCGCACGGAAGGTATTTTCGTCGAAGCCAAACATCAATCGCTATGAAATGCCAGATGATTACCCGCGACCTGATCGCTTCTATAGACTAAAAATGCGACGACCTCGGCTTGCGCGGTAACTTCGTCCAGAACCCAAACATGACAACTGAGTGAATAAATACGTTGATCTTTAATATTGGTAACTCGGGCTTTGAGCGTTATCGGCATAGCCGTTGGTGTCGGCTTCAAATATTTGATCCGCAAACTCCCAGTAGCGAAGCGGTAAAGTGGCTCCGAACCCAACTCGCGATGCTCATTTTTACAGCGGTCGCCATCGCTGTCGCCATACAATGGCAATCGATCAATGTGGCTATAATTCCACCGCATGTTATACCGGGCCAGCCTTGATGAGGCTCATCAGCTGTCCAAGTGCAGACACTTTCATCATTTTCCCAATAACTGCGTATCTTGAGCCCTAGGGGATTATCTTGCCCGCAGCCAAAACAGACATCACCGAACATATATCGCTGGAAGCACTCACTTTGGTCGACGTCCTTCTGCATCGCCCTGATTATTCCGCACCTTCGAGATCGGCAATCAATGCGGCCATAAATCTGGCCGCTTCACCGCCGGTTGCTGCCCGATGATCAAAGGTCAACGACAACGGCAATGTCGCGTGGGATTCGAATTGGCCGTTTGCCGCGACCACCTCGTTTCTAATCTTTCCGGCGCCAACGATAGCGACCGACGGAGGGATTACGATCGGATCGGCGTAACGGCCAGCGAACATGCCAAAGTTGGATAAGGTAATTGTATAGCCGCGCATACTCTCCACCGGGATTGAGCGTCCTCTAACCGCCTCCTTTATTGCCTTCAGCCCCCTTCTTAAATCCTTCACATCCCTTTTTTCGACATTGCGCAAAACCGGAACGAATAAACCATGCTCGCTATCCACCGCAATTCCGAGATCCACTTTGTCATGCAATATTCGCGCAATGGCATGATTATCAAACCATGCATTGAGTGCCGGTTCCGCCTTACAACTTTGGGCGATCGCTCGAATTAGTCGCGTCGTGGTATCTTCGGTTTCTCGCCATCCCTGGATATCTGCGTCATCGCAGATGGTCACCGGCACGACTTCGCTATTCGCCTGGCTCATCGCAATCGCCATTGTTCTGCGCGCGCCTTTTAACGGTATCATTTCTCCAGCTTCACGAATAAGGTTGGCCACGCGCTGAACATCTCCGGCCGTCACCGCGTTATTTTTTCCACTGGGTTTCACAAGCGCCAAGTCAACATTGAGCGTTCTGGCCATTGCACGAACAGCGGGCGTTGCCTTGGAACCCATGGCATTTGGGTGGGTAACCGCGAGCGGAGTTTCCGCAACGACGATATCGCCGACTTCGATCTTGCCAACAACGGATCCCTGATCCGGTTCAGAATGATTGTCGCCCTCGTTCGTGAACTCAACAAACGGTTCGCCGACTTGAATCGTATCGCCAGGCACGCCAAAAAGCTGCCGGATCGTTCCCGTTTGCGGACTCTGGATCTCGACAATTGCTTTGGCAGTTTCCACGGAAGCCAGGACTTGATCCTGTTCGACAGGATCATTGACGGAGATATGCCATTTGATAATTTCAATCTCATGCAAACCTTCGCCAAGATCCGGGAGGTTGAAAAAACTCATCAGGACTCCAAAGTTCTGTTAGCCGCCGCAACAATTCGATCGACGTCTGGCAGATAATGGTTTTCCAACTTAAACAGCGGCATGATGGTATCGTATCCAGTAACCCGCTCTAATGGAGCCAACAGGTTGAGCAATCCTTTTTCGGCGATCTGCGCGGCGATTTCCGCACCGATACCACAGGTTCTTGCTGCTTCATGAATGATTACGCAACGCCCGGTTTTAGAAACAGATTCAAGAATAGTGTCGATATCCAATGGTTTAAGAGTCGCCACATCAATCACTTCGGCAATGACACCGGATTTAGCAAGCAACTCGGCGGCCAATAGGGTTTCATGAATCATCGCCCCCCAAGAAACTAGCGTTATATCAGTGCCCTCGCGAAGCACAAAACAGACATCGAGCGGCAGGGCTTCGCCGTTATCCTGGACGTCCTGTTTAATCAACCGGTAGACCCGTTTGGGTTCCAAAAAGATAACTGGATCTGGATCGCGGATTGATGCCAGGAGTAAGCCATAAGCGCGGCTCGGCGATGACGGAATCACCAGGCGTAACCCGGGGATATGGGCGAAAAGCGCTTCAGTACTCTCAGAGTGGTGCTCTGGTGCGTGAATACCACCGCCGAATGGTGCCCGCAGAACCATCGGGCAGCTAAGCCTGCCACGGGTTCTGTTACGCAACCGCGTAGCATGGTTAAGAATTTGCTCGATGACTGAATAAATAAATCCCATAAATTGAATTTCCGCGACCGGTTTCAGACCTTCTGCCGCCATTCCAATCGACATTCCGGCAATCAGTGTTTCCGACAATGGTGTATCAACGACTCGGTGCTGACCGAATCGTTTCTGTAACCCAGCGGTCGCCCTAAAAACACCGCCGTTAACTCCAACGTCTTCGCCTAGAACAACGATACTGGGATCCGTCGCCATTTCCGTGGCAAGTCCCATATTGACCGCATCAATGAGTGTGATATCAGTCATGTTTATGACTCCCCTTGATCGCGTCCCGCCGCTGTTCTTGGAGACTTTCCGGGAGGGAATGATACAAATAATCAAACATGCTTCCCGCCCCTTGCGACGGTGTACTAAGATATTCACCGACGGCATTCTCGATTCGTTCGCGGCACTCGTCCAACATCCGTGTTTGGTCCTGTTCCGACCAATAGCCCCGATCGATAAGATAGTTTTGCAAACGTCGCAAAGGTTCGTTGTTCCACTGCAGTTTTAATTCGTCATCGCTGCGATATCGGGTGGCGTCATCGGCAGTTGTGTGATCACAAAGTCGATACGTTAAAGCCTCAATTAACGTGGGCCCGCCCCCATCCCGTGCTTTATTGAGCGCCTGTGTAATGCGATCATAGAGCGCTAAAACATCGTTACCATCCACTTGCTCTCCAGCAAATCCAGCCGCAATCGCTTTTTGTGCCAATGTTGTTGCCCGGCTTTGTTGGTGCCGCGGTTGTGAGATTGCCCAACCGTTATTATTGACAATAAAAATAACAGGTAACGACCAGGTCCCCGCGGCGTTGATGGCTTCATAAAAATCACCCTTGGAGGTTGCGCCGTCGCCAAGTACACAAACCGCAACACGCTTTTCGCCGCGGAGTTTCATTGCAAAAGCGACACCCACGGCATGAGGCACTTGACTTGCTATCGGTACGCATATTGGAAAATCTTTGCGGGCTTGTTGAAAATTCATTCCCACTTCGTTACCACCCCAATACAACAAAATTTCAGCCATGGTCACGCCGCGCAGGAATTGTGCACCGTATTCACGATAGGCAGGCAGCAAAACATCTTGTTTTTGCATCGCGCTACCGACCGCCACACCAATAGCTTCCTGGCCTAAACAGGAGGCGTAAGTACCCAGCTGACCACGGCGCTGCAGCGAAACCGCCTTCTTGTCAAACATGCGCGTTTGGGTAATTGCTTTGTAGAAATGCTGCAGTTTTTCTGGATCTTGTATAACGACCGGTATAGGCGCGACAATTTTTCCTTCTGCATTAAGATATTGATAAAAATTGATTTCAAAATTGGCGACCATATCGGGCGATCGCGCTACGGACTGCGAATCCTTTTTATTTTTGATGTCGATTGCTTGAGAAGCCATAAAACTGCCTCCTTTTCTTCAGACAATTTTTACTTTCTAAAGATAGAAAATTTTCTACGCGGTGACATGAGCGGATCCTGAATTGCTAAGCCGCTGTTCAGCGAGTTCATTCGCGATCCGGTGGCTTGGTCGGTGGCATGCTTGCGACCGCTCAAATAAATCAGCAACCGAATCGTAAATTGCCGCAATCCGCTTTTCCGTTTCAGTGCTTGAACCGAAGCAAAGATGAATGAGTCCTCCTGCATTCACAACGTAGTCGGGAACATAATAAATATTTTTCGAGAACAACCAATCGCCATGTTGTTCCTGCGCCAATTGGTTATTGGCCGAACCGCAGATGATTTTTGCACGAATAGAGGTTAGTGAACGGTTATCGATTATCCCGCCGAGGGCACACGGTGCAAGAACATCACAATTTTTAGTAATGATTTCATTGGTAGCAACGGGAGTCGCACCGAATTCATCAACGCACCGCTGCATAAGATTTCTGTCGAGATCGTTAACTAAAAGATTCGCACCTCTTTTGTGTAATAAGCGGGCCAAAGACAGTCCTACTTTTCCAAGCCCCTGAATTGCGACTGAAACCGACTCTAAATCATGCCGTTTTAAACGAACGTATACAGCCGCCAAAATACCGTTCAACACTCCTTGGGCGGTATGCAATGAAGGGTCACCGGAATTCGCGGACGTACTCATAACAAACTCAGTCTTACGGGCGATTACATCCATATCGGATACGTCAGTACCCACATCGACAGCGGTAACAAAATGCCCATTCAGACTGTCAACAAATTCGCCAAAACCTTCAAAATAGGCCTCGCGATCGGCTAGCGTCTCCGGACGAATCAATACCGCTTTGCCTCCACCATAGGGCAAACTTGCGAAAGCGCTTTTGTAGCTCATTCCTTGTGCCAAGCGCATTACATCATCGATCGCTTGTATTTCACTCAGGTATCGACGGCAGCGCGTTCCACCCAATGCCCGGCCCAATCTGGTATTGTGAATCGCGATAATGGCCCTCAAACCCAAACGAGGGTCACTTCTGAAATGGAGATCGACGCCTCCGAGCCCGTCGGCTTGGCCAAAAATACTATTCGTAGCGCTACTTTCAGTGAAAGAAACAATCTTGGATGATCTCACTGTATGCATATCTTTTGCCTGTCGTGGCGAATAATAATTCGACAGAATCGGTCGGCAATAATTCAGACAATCCATGGGCAAGCAGCAGTAACATTTTTCTAAGGGACTCAAATTTTCAAAAGACACACGCTACCTGCCGACCTGCATCAAACGAGCGCACTTTTGTGCGGCAATGTGCTTTGGGTCTTGCTTCCATTCCTTTAGTTGCTCTTCGGTTTCCCCGTATGAGATTGCGATCTCTTCCACACCCTCTACCGTGTTGAGGATCGTCAATCAGACACACACGCATTAGTATCGCCATTTGTTTGCGTTTTTCCGGTACGCAATCGTTACAACCAGAATCATTCAAAAACTTGGTTATTCAAATTAAAAATTTGTTTTTTTTATTGACAGGCAGTGGTCATACTGATGTTATGAGATAGTATGTTATGCGCCTAAGACAGCTACCAGAACGACGCCAAGCAGAGTTAACGTCAACCACCGTCTCTCCTGAGAAGGTGCGATTGCTCTCCGTCCAGTTCCACGGCCGTTCCCATGAGAGGCTGAAACTGCTCAGTCGTAAGGGGAGGCCATGAGTCGGTTTCTTGTTGCTTATTGTTGAGTCGATCAAACTCGTCGACCGTAATAGTTTGTCGCGTCTTCGTATTGTACGTACGGTCATACGCGTGCCGCCATCGATGGGAGGCTTTGCCGAGATCGTTAATCCGAAAAAACTCCGGATGCTCGCGAGGCTCGGGTGGGTAATTTGTAGTTCAATCTATCCTCAAGAAATCGATAGGTGTCCAGTAGCTCCGGTAATCCGACACCGCTATTGATACCGATGCCATTGAGCATAAAAAGCACATCTTCACTCGCTAAGTTGCCTTTCGCGCCAGGTGCGAACGGGCATCCCCCTAGGCCCCCTAACGAACTGTCAATGACCCGGATACCAGATTGCAGTGCAACGATGGTATTCGCCAGCGCTTGACCATAGGTATCGTGGAAGTGAACTGCAAGTCGACTTAAAGGGACTTGCTCTGAAACAGCGCCGATGAGCTCCTGTACCATTCCCGCTGTACCGCCACCAGTGGTGTCGCCCAAGGAAACTTCGCTACACCCAAACTCGTAGAGAAAGGATGCGACCCGGACAACCTGAGCCAGCGGTACCACCCCCTGGTATGGACATCCGAGAACACAGGAAACATAGCCGCGAACGACTAGACCTTCAGAAATAGCTCGCCGACAGATCATTTGGATTCGATTCAAACTTTCATCAACAGAAGCCCTAACGTTTTTTTGAGAAAAAGCATCGCTCGCTGAGCAGAAAACCGCTATATGCTTGACTTCACAGTTAAGAGCTCGCTGCAAACCAATATTGTTTGCCACCAACAAGATGTAATCTGTCCCGGGATTTTTGACGATTCGTCGAAAAACTTTTTCACTGTCCGCCATCTGTGGAACGGCTTTCGGTGACACTAGGCTGCCGACCTCAATTGCCGAAAAACCACACTTTGACAGGCGATTGACCAACTTCACTTTGAGTTCCACAGAAAGGCATTCGGGATAATTCTGTAGCCCATCACGTGGACCAACCTCGACAATTTTTACTTGCTGCGGTACGGATAGTGATTCAAGAAAATTTCGATGATGAATCGGACTGATGCTCAATCGCTCTCCTCATCCTGGCGCTGTCCACGATGCCGGACGCTTATCAAAGAAAGCATTCACACCTTCTTGCGCCTCAGCAGTTATACGAACTTCTGACATCCACTCAATGGTGGTATCAACCAATAAGTTGTTTAACGGTTGATTGGCGACTCGATCAACAAGCTGTTTTGTCCTAGTCAATGCACCTGGGCCGCCGGCAACCAGCGCCTTGGTAATTTCTCCGGTATGGCGACCCATTGACTGGCCAGAGAGTACTTCATGAATAAGACCGATACGATGCGCTTCAACCGCATCAAAACATTCAGCAGTCAGAAAGTATCGCAAAGCAACTCGCGGACCAATCGCATTGATCACGTAAGGGCTAATTACGCCGGGAATCAGGCCCAACCGAACCTCAGAGAAACAAAATCTCGCGGACCGAGTTCCGAGCACAATATCGCAACACGCAATCAATCCGATACCACCACCGAATACAGGTCCATTCACAATCGCAACAATCGGTTTATTTAAATGATGCATAACCCAGAGTAATTTAGCCAGTTCATCTGCAGCAGTATTGTTACCGGACGAATCGTCGTGTCTACGAACTTTCATCCAATGAAGATCAATCCCAGAGCAAAAACTTTCGCCGCGCCCCCTAAGAATCACAACGCGTACTGAATGATTCTCTTCATTCGCTTGGAAATGTTTCTGTAGCAGGTGAACCATATTTTCATCCAACGCGTTATGATAATCTGGTCTGTTAAGCAAAATAGTCGCGGTGCCCATGGAGTCAATCTTGTTTAAACAGACGTCTTCAGACATGCGTAGTACCTATACCAAGGACTGGTTCTGCATTTGACAATCAAACGGGTATCAAATTCCAACGCGACTTCTTGATCGGTCTCGGCTATGCAGATTTCAATCAGGATTGAATTATTGCCAATTAACGGTCCCGAAAAATTCTTAGCTGAAGAGTATTAGCCAATCGGGTTGAACTACATAAAGATACCAAATGTTCCGCAGGAAATCGCCTAGGATATTAATAATAAACAATTTTTCTACTTTTTTACCCCCCAACTTTAAGACCTAAAATCGCCCTTGTTTTTGGGAGTCCAAAAAACCAACGATTTTTCATTACGATTAAATGCTTAAGTAAAGTGCTACAGAACATTTGGTAGCTTTATGGGATTAGGCCCATTTTTGCTGCACCACCACCGCAGGGTAACATTCCCATTCCGACTTCCATCTGCATGAACTTCTTTCACATCGCGCCGCGAGTCGCATTCACATGCTGGCGTCAACTCATGGCCGCCACCCCACGCAAATCCTTCCGCTTTGGCGATGGTTGCCCTCGACAGTTTGCTAATCCATTACGGTATACTAAGTGTTCCTGTATGAGAACAACACACTATAACTTTAAAAGTTAAAGTGTTGAGAATCTCATTTATGGTCAACCTGGGGAGAACAGAACTGTCTATGACACGCATAATCCGTTAACGGATACTGTGCGTCGATTCTCAAGCTGGGCAACTCAAACAGCGTTGTCTTGTGTCATGACTGGGAAACTTGTTATGAACCTATCAGAGACAGCAACATTGTTGTATGAAAAATACGGTAGTTTAACCCTCAACACCAAACCGTTATGCGAAGTGTTGCACTATCCAAATACCAGGGTTCTGCTGAATGCGATTTCAGCATGGAAGTGTCCGGTACGAACATTTAAGTTGGGAAAGAATCGTGTTGCAGATATACGGGATGTTGCGGATCATTTAGACGAGCAACGAATGAAATATGTAAAATCTTTCGAGTAGTATTTAGGGGGGCTTCGCGATCCCTTTTTCAATTGCAAACCGAATTTTAAACTGTACGTCGTCAAATCGTTTTGGACAATTCGTGCCCTTATTTCTTATTGAAGATACGCTTCAGTAAATAATCAACGTGACGAAAATCGTGACACACTCCAGTCATTCTGGCCTCAATCAAGTCACGAAATGCGCGAGGGGATGCACATAGGTTATTGATAAATAAAGACGTTAAAAACGACGTCCGGATTCTAGAGAACGTTAATCTGCAATGGTTTGTATGGATGGGCGCAAGTTTTTTGTGGTTCTATGTTGTGGCCCCTATTTAAGCATTTCGAAGGCAGGCTGCTTTGCCGCCTTCTTATCGAAAGTTATAGTAGCTTCACACCCTCGCGACTGATTTATTCTAGCCAGAAGATGGTCAGGGAAGTCGGCATTAGATTTTTTATAATCATCTAATGCCCTCCATACGACTTCTGGCTCCATTACTTCTAACGATCCTACCTGTAACAACTGCTCAATGATTGAGGCAATTTGTTCTCGGCTCTGGTGATAATTGCTTTCCAATACCCACGCGAGTTCACACAACACTATTTGCCCTATAAAACATGGGGATTCGTCAGTGCATTGAGTTTCTATAAATTTCGTAGCCAGCAAAGCCTGCTGGGTGTCATCTTGCACGAGATAACGGACCAATACATTTGTGTCCAATCCTCTCAAATTCGGCCCCGCCTAGTTTTGACAGTCGCGTTCATTTCATCAATTGAAACCGGCTTACTCGGCCTATCGACTATTCCCTTCAGTGTGGTTATTTTTTGGGTAACGGGCACAAAATTAACTCCGCCTTCATCATCTATAATAAAATTAATTTTGTCTCCTGCTTGCAGGTCAAGCAACACTCTAATGTCCTTCGGAATGGTGATCTGACCTTTACTGGTAATAGTTGCTGCCGGCATAACGTATCCTCGGGTAACTTACCAATAATTATACCCCTTACATCATAGTAAGGCAATAACAATCAACACTAAACCATACTTTTTGTTTTGCCAGCGCTCTTCTTTACTGTACGTCGTCAAAACCTTTTGAACAGATCGCGCCCTTATGTAATAGACACTTCAATTCATCGAATTGTGTAAATATTTAACGTGACCAAATCGTGACACACTCTAGTCATTCCAGCCTCAAACAAGGCACTTTAGGTCACGAAATGCGCGCGGGATGCGTATAAGTTATTGATAAATAAATACGTTAAAAAAGACATTTGGATTCGGGAGGCAGGGGCCCGAGGTTCAAATCCTCTCACCCCGACCAAATAGATAACTAAATTTGGTTGACCAACCGCTGCGAATTCCTTCGTCACGTAATCGCACCGGGTTCAACAGCATTTGTATAGAAGCATTCGGAGGGAATTTTAACGTATAAAAAGGCCGATCCACTATAGCAATATCTAGTATCTAGCAATTGTAAGCCCTGCCGAATGAACTGATTATCAATATAGGGATTAACCAGTAGCTCTTGGACTTGTAATACCGACTGTGACTTTCCGTGCTAAATGTTAATCAACGTATTCGCCAACAAAACGATTGAAATAGCGGCCCCTTATTTATCCGATCGTCCATTGAAATTTTCGTTATTTCTAGAATTATTCCAGTAGAAAATCAAAACTTAAAATCGCTAAAGTTGGGCGAGATCTATATGGTTTAACGCCATTACTGCTCTGGTATCAGCACCCGATGGGAGCGGTTCTTTGGGTGATTCAATCCAAGCTGCGATATCGTTCAATATTAGATTAGCCTGAAGATCCCGCAACAACATGTGATATCCGTTTTCGTAGAAGGCAACCCGCGCCGCACTGCGGCCCATGGGATGCAGTCTAGGCAAGGTTTTTAGCATGGCAAAGGTTGGCGCCTTGGGTA
Organism: uncultured Methylococcaceae bacterium; assembly: GCA_964619885.1. Classification (GTDB taxonomy): domain Bacteria; phylum Pseudomonadota; class Gammaproteobacteria; order Methylococcales; family UBA1147; genus CAZUGA01. Next base: position 10,415 of record CAZUGA010000048.1, on the reverse strand, counting down.
TCACTTCGTCCTTTTCACCGTACAACAACAACGCGTTCTCACCCAACAACGCCGATTTATCCAGTGCTTCGTCCATCAAATCAACCAAGCCATAAATGGTTTCCACTCTCGTTTCTTTGATCACTAATGGATCAAGACTCAGTCCTCTCAACATTTCAATATTGTCCGAGGGCATAATTTTCAAAGATTCCCCGGTAAAGGTCATCCACGGAACCGTATGCGCGGTCAACCATAGTAAACTGCGTTGGTACCAAGGCATAACTTCGCGCCCCCATATCGCAGGAGCAGACAAGATTACACCATCCACCTCCGGCAATCGTGTTTTTTCCATGGTCACTATTACAACCGCCCCGCCCATGCTTTCACCAAGCAAATAAACCGGCACGGAGGGATGACGATGCTTTACCTCGTGGGTGAACTGTACTAAATCGTCAATGTACGCAGAAATACCAGGCCATAATCCCGGATTTGGCGATTCACCAAACCCACGTTGATCGAAGGCATAGCTGCCAATACCCAAAGTGCTCAGATATTCACCAGGCGCATCAAAGAATTTGCTGTAATCGTTAAAACCATGCAATGCGATTACCACAGCTTTTAGGGGTTGTTTTTCCGGAAACCAACTACGTACCGACAATCTAGTACCATCTTCGGCAAAGAAAGCGTTTTGCTCAAGCTGTGCTGAAATCACCGCACTACCGGGTGGATGCGCTGTTGGTATACAAGCACTCAGAACAAAAAAAACACACACTGCACAAAGGTGAAATAACGCGGTTGCCCTATTCAAAAACCAACGGTCATTATCCGGCGCCAATCGCTCCCACGCGGATACATTTTTTAGTTGAGTAATCCCCGGCACTTCCGACAAAAGTTGACTGATTTGCTTTGATCTTTTCATATTCGCTTTCGAATCGCTTCGCTGTATTATGTATCCACATCTATGCCAAAAGATCCAAGCAAATCGAGTTAACCGAATTACACGCTCCCTATATGAATATCCATTATCAACCAGATTTCGTTAGATCTAATGCTAAATCTATCACCGAACAGGCATAAATAAAGAATAGAATACAGATTGTTGTTTATCAATCGAAGATTTACTGATTCACACAGTAAAATTTCACAGACAGAACTCTTCTATTATGCCTATATGACAACAAGCTCAAGCGTAATACTCGGATTTTTTGACCAAATATTGTCAACCTTTCGCTACCCCTACTAGAATGAGCGTCCGAAAATTGGTCTAAGAATCTATCGGTCAAACGATAGACGTTCAGATCAATTAGCACATTAATTCAACCAATAGTGTGCAGCTACCCCACCGAATATCACGGCCCCAAACCAACTGTTATTCAAAAAAGCTTTGAAACATCCTTCCTGACTACGATCAAAGATCAGTCTCTGCTGGTAAACTACCAATAGCGCAGCAATCAACAATGCCAGATTAAATGGGAGGCCTAATGTTTCTTGCTTTCCAACAGCAAACAACGTCAACAATACCAATACCTGTATTATCCCGACAAACATTCGATCCAGATCACCAAATAAAATCGCGGTAGATTTAACTCCTATTTTAAGGTCGTCATCACGATCGACCATCGCGTACATCGTATCGTAGGCCAGCGCCCAAAGTATCGTCGCAATATAGAGTAACCACGCAGTTTTCGGTACCGATTCTGTTTGCGCCGCAAAGACCATGGGCACCGCCCAACCAAACGCAACTCCCAGATAAACCTGGGGAAAATAGGTGTATCGTTTCATAAACGGATACGATGTCGCCAGAAATGCCCCGACAAACGATAATTTAATAGTCATCCAATTCAACAAAAAAACTAGACTAAACGCACTACCTACCAATACTGAGAACAAAATTAGTGCTTCGCTGGCCGTGACCCGACCTGCCGCGATTGGGCGATGACGCGTACGGGACACCAAAGGATCAAATCCGCGATCAGCGTAATCGTTTATGACGCACCCGGCACCCCTCATAACTACTACACCACTAACTATGACTAAAATAATTAATAGATCCGGGGCCCCCTTTCCAGCGATCCATAATGCCCACAATGCGGGCCAAAGTAACAGAAATATACCAATCGGACGATCAAACCGCATCAAATGCCAATACTGGTATATACGATCGTATATGAACTCGCTAAAACGTAAATTATCTTGCACGGCGACTCTACTTCAATGATAAAACCGAGGGTAAAAATATCTCACAAACCAATAAATTACCCCCCGCAATGGAATAAACGGTCCTTCTACCCCAGACTGGATCCCTAATATTCCAGTTTTCGACCCAAAATTCACACCAATCCTTCAGTTCGACCTTGGCAATTTCTAAGTTTAGTCTTTTTAATTCAGGATCCGCAAAAATCACTTCCCCCAAAGGACGACTACCCAAACAAGACAATCGACGTTGCGCGCCCTGCAAGGTAGCCCGCGGTAAGATTGTGCGCGCAGCAATCAACGGCAATTCACCGCAGTGAAGCACAACCTCTCTAACAAGAGCATGCTGATATCTCGCGATATTCAAAACTCTTGCTTCATCCGGAAACGGTTTATTCCGCCGCTGGCGCAAAACCTTTACCTCGAATTCATTAGCACATTTCTGTTTAATCCGCTGGGTTAAGGAGAAATCTTCAAAAATCCACAACTTGGCCTCATTAGGAATTCCCCGGGGAACCATCTTATGGTTTTGCAACCAACGAAGCTGACGATTAAATAAAACACTGCGCTTTTGCAAATTTATCCCCCCTAAATCGAATAAGAGAAGTTTTCTACGACTCGTTCATACTCTGTAATCTTCCCTATCAAAACTACAAAGCTAATCACTAAAGATAAAAAAACGCACTCAATTAGCAATAGTGGACAACAGCGAATGGGCTGCCCTGGAACTGATAATATCAACCACAAATACCCCGAAACGATCAAGTTACCGGTCATCTCGACGAAACACATCGAAAATTACGCTATTTTGCAGGCGCTAACGTGCCCTCCACCATTTTTGTTAGATAAACCGAATTGCCTTACACTTCCGCATATTGTGTTGCATCGCCAACCCAGCGGTAGATAAGGGGTTGAATATGGGTTGGTGATTCTCGCCGAATACATTCCGCAGTGCTCACCACCCACGGCAACAAATCCTTATCGCGGGCTAAATCAGCAATTCGGAATTGGATTTGACCCGTTTGGCGAATTCCCATGACCTCACCAGAACCTCTTAATTCAAGATCTTTCTCTGCGATCTTAAAACCATCATTGGTTTCCCGCAAAACAGCCAATCGTTCACGCGCAATCCTAGACAGAGGCGTTTGGTACATCAATACACAAAAACTTTGCCCCTCACCTCGGCCAACCCGACCACGCAGCTGGTGCAATTGCGCCAACCCCAACCGTTCCGGATTTTCGATAATCATTAGACCCGCGTTAGGCACGTCTACACCGACTTCTATTACCGTTGTTGCAACCAACACATCGATTTCCTTCTCAACAAATTCCATCATTACCTTGTCTTTCAGTTCTTGTCTCAATCTGCCGTGAATCAAACCAATGCGAACATTTCCCAAGGCCTCAGTCAGAAATAAATGGGTCTCCTCGACCGCCTCATACTGCAGCTGCTCTGACTCCGCAATCAACGTGCAAACCCAATAAGCCTGGCGACCATTCGCGATCCATTTGGCAATGCGATCGACCACCTCTTGTCGGCGGACAGCCGGAATTACAGATGTCACGACCGGAATTCTACCAACCGGCAGTTCATCGATAACAGAAATATCAAGATCAGCAAATCTAAGCATCGCCAACGTTCTGGGTATCGGCGTCGCTGTCATGATTAATTGGTGCGGGTACAAACCGTCTTTACGTCCTTTTTCGCGCAATGCCATGCGCTGGTGAACCCCAAACCGGTGTTGCTCGTCAATAATAACCAATCCCAGATGATGAAAATCGACTGCATCTTGGTACAACGAGTGTGTACCAATCACAACGCCAACCTGCCCAGTCACTATTTCAGCATTTATCTCCCTGCGCCTTGCTTCGCTTAAATTTCCGACCAAACAAACTGTTTGGATATTCATCGGAGAAAACCAATCACTAAAAGTACGATAATGTTGCTCTGCAAGCAATTCTGTCGGCACCATCAATGCAACCTGAAAACCAGCATTCAACACGGCTAAGGAACAACAAGCAGCGACCGCAGTTTTACCCGACCCCACGTCTCCGTGAATCAATCTCATCATTGGGCTATCGCGCGCAATATCCTTATGAATCTCACTAACAACACGCTGTTGCGCCTGGGTCAATTCGAAAGGTAAAGCCGATAGAAATGCATCGATGCTCGCGTTTTGCTGATAAAATATTGGCGCTTTCTGTTGGCGGATTCTAACCCTGTTCTGGCAAAGGCTAAGATGATGCGCAACAAGTTCTTCCAAAGCTAAGCGCTTCTGTGCCGGGTGACTCCAATCGAAAAAACTATCGTCGACTTCCGGCGAAGGGGCATGCAACATAATTAGCGCTTCACCCAAGCTGGGTAATCCGAATTTTTCCAATACCGACAACGGAATCCAATCGCGCAATGTCAAAGACAACTGATTACCACCATTGCCTTCAAGTACCTGTCTAATAAGGCGGCGAATTGCACTTTGTCGAATACCTTCCGTCAAACGATAGACTGGGGTCAAAGACGTCTCCATACCTCCATCTTCCGCCCCCCGCACAATCTGGTATTCGGGGTGAATCATCTCCCTACCATCATAACCAATCCGCACTTCACCGAAACACCTCAAAAATTCACCAACGCGAAGGTTATTACGTTGCATAGCATTGAAATGGAACAACCTTACCGTCAACACACCACTTCCATCGCTTATCCGACAATACAACGACCGCCGATTTCGCTGCAATATATCTACCGCGTCAATGCGACCCTGCACCAATGCTCGATGACCGGGCTGTAACCGTCCTATAGGATAGACTTTAGTCTTATCTTCGTAACGAATTGGCAAATGAAATAATAGGTCAGCAATTGATCTCACACCTAACCGTTGCAGACGCGTAGCGGTTTGAGCCCCAACTCCTTTGAGGGATTCAACTGGTACTGTTTCTAGATCTTGGTCGGTAAGATTCAACAACTAAAAATCGGATCTATGAGTTATTACGGATCCAATTCCATTATTGCATCCAATTCCATTATTGCATCCATTTCCACATCCGCATCTTTTGGCAATGCGGCTACACCCACTGCAGCACGTGCAGGATAGGGTTGATCAAAATATTCACCCATGATTTCGTTGACCACTGGAAAATCTGACAAGTCTTTTAAATATACATTGAGTTTAGCGATATCAGCAAGTGACCCGCCTGCAGCGTTTGCCACAGCAGCTAAATTATCAAACACGCGGCGTATATGTTGATCGATACTTCCAGCAACGATAGTCATCGTTTGTGGTTCTAGTGGAATCTGTCCAGACAAATAAACTGTTTTACCAACTTTAACCGCTTGAGAATATGTGCCAATCGCTTGCGGCGCCGCAGCGGTAGATATTATTTCTTTTTTCATGAGTCACTCTCGATATCAATTAGTTCCACGATTTTCTCGACCGAATTTCGACTGCGTGCAATTTAACTTCAACCCCGGTAAAGGATAATCGCCATCTATAAAATTGGGATATCAATTTAATGAAAACTCTGCAGACTCTGTTCGAAGACAAAATACCGAATTCGGATGGATCGACTCCACCTGAAATAAATGTATACGTTTCTAAGCTCTAACCCGAGAAAGCTTCAATACAGTCGACAATTTACGCAATTCACGCATGATGTTGGCTAAGTGCACCCGATTCTTAACCGTAAACGTAATAAAATCTAATGATATTTGGTCATCTTGCTCTCGTATCGAGACCGTTTCGATGTTCGAATCCAATCCGGATATTGTAGAAGCAACGGTAGCCAAGGTGCCACGCTGATTTTTAACCTCTAAGCGAACTTCCACAGAAAATTCACCGGCCACATTCTCATCCCATTCAACATCCAACCAACTGGTATTTTTCCGGCCATTTAACCGACCGTTCTTGCACTCACTGAGATGAATTACAATGCCTTTGCCAGGGTTAAAAAAACCTATAATAGGATCTCCGGGCAAAGGGCGACAACATTTGGCAAGATTCACCACCATATCCTCGGTACCCTTAATTACTAGCGGTGAAAACGAAGCCCGCTCACTATCGGTAGAATCAGAGGCACCATCATCGTACAAACGTTTCGCAACCAAAAACGGCATGCGGTTACCCAAACCGATACTTTCGCATAGCTCGTCCAAAGACGAATATTCCATAATTTCCAATGCGTTGAAAATACGTTCCTGTGGAATATCATCCAACCTCAACCCTTTCGCCCCTAGCTCTTTGTCGAGTAACCTGTGACCCAAACCAATCGCCTCTTTACGCTTAAAATTGCGCAAGTAGGCTCTAATCGCCGCCCGCGCTTTAGCAGTGACAACAAATTTCAACCACACCGGGTTAGGTCTAGCCCATTCCGCAGTGATGATTTCTACGGCCTGACCATTTTCAAGTTTCGTCTGCAGCGGGGCAAGACATTTGTCAACTCGCGCCGATACACAAGAATTGCCGATATCGGTATGGACGGCGTAAGCGAAATCGACGATCGCGGCGCCCCGAGGCAACTTAACAATGCTTCCCTTGGGCGTAAACACGTAAACTTGTTGCGGAAAAAGATCAACCTTCAGATTATCTATAAATTCCAGAGAGTCACCGGCTGTTTTCTGAATCTCCAACAAATCCCGCAGCCATTCATTTGCGTGCACCTGGGTATTTGTCGTATCGCTATCATCGTCACCTTTGTATAGCCAATGCGCAGCGATTCCCGACTCCGCCATTCGGTGCATTTCCCCTGTTCGTATTTGAATTTCGAGCAGCAACCCATAAGGGCCAATCAATACGGTATGCAATGATTGGTAGCCGTTGGCTTTGGGTAGGGCAATATAATCTTTGAACCGACCTGGAACCGGTTTGTATAAGGTATGCATTACACCCAATACCCGATAACAATCGTCGGGTTCTTCGGCGATGATTCTAAATCCATAGACATCGAATACTTCCGAAAACGAAACCCCCTTATTCAGCATTTTATTGTAAATACTATAGGTATGCTTCTCTCTACCCGTCACATCACAACTGATCAACGCATCAATCAACCGCTTTTTGATCGCCGCTTCAGTGGTCGCGATAATCTCTTTTCTATTACCTCGCGCTTTTCTTACCGCCTCTTCCAATATACGATAGCGCATCGGATACATGGCTGAAAAACCATGATTCTCCAACTCAATCCGAATTTGGTTCATACCCAAACGACTTGCCAACGGCGCATATATTTCCAGCGTCTCCCTAGCAATCCGCCTTTTTTTGTTAGCCGGCATCACGCCCAACGTACGCATGTTGTGTACGCGATCGGCCAATTTAACCATAATCACTCGAAGGTCGCGGGCCATGGCAAGAAACATCTTCCTGACGTTCTCAGCTTGAGCCTCTGCACGCGATTTACAGTCCAGTTGTGTAAGCTTGCTGACCCCGTCGACCAATTCTGCCACAGCTTCGTCGAATTCGTCGATCAGGGCTAATTTACTAATTTCGGTATCTTCAATTACGTCATGGAGAATTGCCGCCATGATGCCATTGGCGTCCATCCTCATATCTGCCAGAATTATCGCAACGGATAACGGATGACAAATATAGGCTTCACCGCTCAAACGAAATTGACCTTCATGGGCCTTAGCGCCAAAGCGGTATGCCCGCCTAACGTCTGCGACTTGGTCTGCATCTAGATATTTGCTGACGCTAGATGTCAGCTGCCGGATAAGCTTCTCTTGCAGTAATTCCGTATCAATATTGGCGGCAAGTTCATTCATGACACAGACTTAGTAAAGCCCACATTCAATTCTTATCGATCGAATTGGTGAAACGCTCGCGTGTCAACGCTATACATAACACCAAAACGATTAATTCGAAACCGATAAAAAACATGGTCTACTTATCAGATTGCTCCGTATCCGCTGCGGCAGAAATACCTTCAACATCATCGGCAAGCTCCTGTTCCGCAGTGGGTAGGGAATCGTAATAGCCTTGTTTTAATATTCCCTCGGCTATTTCACGCAAGGCAACCACGGTTGGTTTATCGTTCTCCCATTTGACAAATGCGTCGGCCCCACGCTCTAGGTCTCTAGCACGCCTGGTTGCCAACAAGACCAATTCAAAACGGTTATCTACATTTTTAAGGCAATCTTCAACGGTAACTCTCGCCATAGGCTAATCCTCAAGTAAAAAAATCGAAAAATCTTTTAAAAAACAAATCTACACATGAAGTATAAAGTATTCCAAAAAGTCAATCTAGGAAAGCTTGTATAGGCGGATCACGGAATATATGACCCAAATCGCCAAATCTCCATTCAACACCTGCCCGACTAATAACAATAGTCACAATAAAACTTGCATTCAAACCCGCAGACCGCGCGCAAAAAAAAGCGCCGGGTAGACCAACTTCTCCCCGACGCGATTTTTGCCGGCAACCAAACCGACCGCAGAAATTTACAAACTTTTTAAGATCTAAGTGATCATTTACAATTAAGCCATCGGCAATTCAATTGTTAATCGAGCCTTAGTTAAATCGGGATTAATTCAAACCGCAGTTCACGCATAACAACAGCTTAAACAAAATTTAGGATTTATAAATTCGCCGCATTTTGATCCAAATAAGAAGCTACACCATTTGGACTAGCATCCATTCCTGAATCGCCTTTGTTCCAACCCGCAGGACACACTTCGCCATGTTCTTCGAAAAACTGCAGCGCATCGACCATACGAATCAATTCGTCCATGTTACGACCTAGAGGCAAATCGTTAACAACTTGATGCCTAACCGTACCGCTTTTATCGATTAGAAAGCTTCCACGATATGCCACAGCGCCACCGTCAACTTCAACATCGTAATCGCGTACAATCGTGTGGCCCACATCGGCCGCCATGGTATACCTCACAGGACCAATACCACCGTTCTCTGCAGCCGTATTGCGCCACGCATTATGGGTGAATTGCGAATCTACAGAAACAGCAACTACTTCAACCCCACGGCGTGTGAATTCTTCAAGTCTATGATCTAGCGCTATCAATTCCGTAGGGCATACAAAAGTGAAATCCAGCGGATAGAAAACGATTACAGCGTATTTACCTTTAGTAGCCTCAGAAAAAGTAAACTCATCAACGATCTGTCCGTCACCCAGTACTGCCGCAACTGTGAAATCAGGGGCTGGTTTACCAACTAAAACGCTCATTCATCGTCTCCTTAGTGTCTAGAATTGTAGAACAGCCGAAAGTTCATCCAGTATCGGTCTTTAGATTGAATACCAGACGCAGACAAACACCAATTTCTCTCACCAACATCAAACATCGTTAGAACAGAAGTGTTTAAACGTTTCGACCAAAAAGGGGATATAGTAAACCAAAATTTACTACAAGCATACAGTCAGAGATCCAATGCACCAATAACGGAATGGTGAAAGCTGTCAGGCAGGGAAGCCTCAAGGCAGCTATAATTCTGCCCGCACCTGAACGACCAGTATTAGTGACCTACGCAGTAATAGGAAAGGTTCCGACAATGTCCTGCCAGACTTTTTGAGTGTTTGAATCGTTATCACTTTTTATTTGACCAACCCGACCACCATTTCTGTCAAACAACTCCAGTACGGTTAAGCCTTCGCCACGAGGAATATTGACCACCCAAATCGAACCGATGCCATCCTCATCCACACAATACTTGACACCGCCACCGACAAGTTCCAATTTCCTAAAGTTCAGGGAAAATCGCTCAACCTTAGCTAAATACGTGTGCAGCCCTATTCCGGTATCCACACCGTAACTACAGGACAATCCCAATTGCGCCATAATCGCGATTAGACTATTAAAGATCTCTAGAGATACTGGCGCTGCCCAAATTTTGCCGATCAATTTAAAACTTAATAATCGCGATAACCCATGTCGTTGCAGCAGAAAATCTAAATCAGCAGCTTCATTCATGCCGACCCAATCCCTGCGCAGCACATTTACATCCACGCCATCAGATTGCTCGTTCCCGCGGTCAATAGCTTCATTCTTCGCTATCGACTCATTCTGAAATTTCCTTCCGAACCGATTTATGAAGTTCATAAATGCAATATGATTGCTTGAATCAGTGAGGGATATTTTTTGAATAATTCGACCGTCCATGTCCAAAAATTGTAAACTCCGGCGGCCCCGTTTAAACCTTCCTTCAGACAATGCAATCACATTGCATGGGGTGTCGAAATTAAACCTGAATCCGTGACTTTGCCCGACTCGAAAGAAAATATGTCGGCAAGGCGGCGT